>JBBRXN010000048.1:0-39474 GCA_038248385.1 Bacteroidales bacterium | reverse complement strand
TTGTAATGGTTGGGTCCAAAATAGAACTTCATTTTAATGCTTTCTGAATCCTTTCCTTCATAAGGAAGGGCAACGTCAGCATTGAAATTACCAAGATAACGCGGATCGTCTTTCGTTAAAGTAGTCTTAATATCAACCGTAGGGAACGATTCATCGGCGATTAAAGCTGACGAGAAGAACAACTGTTTAAAACTGAACCATTTTGTTTTGGTACGAAGACTTTCCGCACCGGATTTTCCTGTCGAAATTTTATCCACGGCATCATCCATATATTTATAATAGATGGTGGTGTAATTGTCTTCGCCATAGCTGGATTTCCTTTCCTGACGCGGAACATCTATGTTCCAGTTGAAATTCAGGTAATTTGAATTGGTGGTAATAATATTACCTAATCCACTGGTATTCACCTCAAAACCAACAAGAAAGGAATTATAGCTAATCTTATATTTATATTCGAGGTATTTACCGTCACCGGCAAATAGCTTCATCGAAAAACTTGTTGAGTCACCTTTGCTGGTTAAATTAAACTTTTCATTTCCTTCTTTACCTTTTTTTACTTCCGGACCAGTTACTATTTTATCATTAACAGAGTCGGAAGGCACGAAATAAAACGATTCGGTTTCAATGCTGCGGTTCTGAGCAAAGAAATTCATTCCGAATCTACTCTTATCACCTTCAAATAAGATCAATGGTCTTTGATCGTAGGTTTTGTAATTTTTCAGTTCGACCGAATAAATACGACCACCTTTGTTTGAAAAGGTCACCTTCATCAGGTTATTTTCAATTACATAGAACTTTTCCTGTCCTACTGCTGATGCTGCAAATACACCAAATTTTTCTTTTCTTACATTATCCTGATCCGAATTCAGACTATCGCTCTGCGTTGGTTCTACTAAGGAAGCCTTGATTGAATCAAGTTTCGCAGCAGGAACGATTTTTTGATTTTCAACATTCACCAATTCAAGAGAATCGCGCTTACGTTTTTCTGCTGCCAGTTGTTTTTCTGAAGGTCTGTTAAAATAGCTGAACCCTATCAGAATCGTAAAAATGAGGGCTACACCTATAACCGTATTTCTATCCATATAAAAAATAAATTATTTTCCGAGTGCTGCTTTTATAAAAGCAACAAACAACGGATGTGGTTTTAAAACTGTACTGCTGTATTCCGGATGAAACTGAACTCCAACAAACCATTTGTGTGAGGGTATTTCAATAACTTCAACCAGATTGGTATCCGGATTCAGCCCAACTGCTCTCATTCCGGCGGCTTCAAAATCTTTCAGATAATGGTCATTAAATTCATAACGGTGGCGATGTCTTTCTTTGACCTCCAATTTATTGTATGCCCTGTAAATATTGGTATTTTTATCGATGACATGACATTTATAGGCGCCCAGCCGCATCGTTCCGCCTTTTTCGGTAACCCCCTTTTGTTCTTCCATCAGGTCGATCACCGGGCAATCGGTCTGTTCATTCATTTCAGTCGAATCGGCTGATGACAAACCAAGAACATTGCGGGCAAATTCTATCACTGCTATTTGCATTCCCAAACAAATCCCAAAGAAAGGAATGTTGTGTTCCCTGACATATTGCGTTGCAATAATTTTTCCTTCAATACCGCGATGTCCGAATCCAGGAGCGACAATGATTCCTTTTAGCCCTTCGAGTTTCTTTTCAACATTTTCAGGTGTAATTTTTTCTGAATGAATCCAACGTATTTTCACCTTGCATAAATTCATAGCACCTGCATGTATCAATGCTTCCACAATTGATTTGTAAGCATCCTGCAATTCAACATATTTTCCGATCAAACCAATTTCAATTTCTGAAGTTGGTTTTTTCAGTTTATTAAGGAAATCATTCCATTCTTCTAATTTTGGTTCATCCTTCAACGGAAGTCCCATTTTGTGTAAAACGATCTCATCCAACCGTTGCTCACGCATTTTGTTCGGAACTTCGTAAATGGTTGAAACGTCAATCGACTGAATAACAGCATCAATTGCCACATTACAGAAAAGAGCTACCTTTTTTCGCAAATCCATTCCCAACTCATGTTCGGTGCGTAAAACAAGCACATCAGGTTGTACCCCATTTTCGAGCAATTGTTTTACTGAATGTTGAGTCGGCTTGGTTTTCAATTCGCCGGTAGCAGCCAAAAACGGAACCAGCGTTAAATGAATAACAAGTGCATTTTGACCCAATTCCCATTTCAGCTGGCGAACAGCTTCAATGTAAGGAAGCGATTCTATATCGCCCACAGTTCCACCGATTTCGGTAACAACGATATCGTATTTCCCCTTCGAACCCAGAATTTTTATTTTCCGTTTGATCTCATCGGTAATATGAGGAATAATCTGAACTGTTTTCCCAAGATAATCGCCCCTTCGTTCTTTGTTGATGACCGACTGATAAATACTGCCGGTGGTCACATTATTGGCCTGTGAAGTAGGAACATTCAGAAAACGTTCGTAATGACCAAGATCCAGATCTGTTTCGGCTCCATCGTCGGTTACAAAACATTCACCGTGTTCATAAGGATTTAAGGTTCCGGGATCCACATTAATATATGGGTCCAATTTCTGAATTGTCACTGAATAACCTCTGGACTGAAGCAATTTAGCAAGTGAAGCAGCTAATATTCCTTTTCCAAGGGAAGAAGTAACGCCTCCTGTTACAAATATGTACCTGGTTGCTGACAAGATTGTGAAATTTAATTGTTCTTAAAAGCGTGCAAAGTTAATGAATTAACCATACCGCTAAAAAATGTTATACTATTTAATGATTTTCCAACAACTAAAAACCCGCTGAAATAAAGCGGGTTTTTTTATGAAACTATTCATCGTCTTCCATTGAATCCATGATCCGGATTTTTTCTTTAAGGAATTCGATCTTTTCCTTCGTACTGGTAATTTTCAGATTTACGTCGCCAATCAATACTTCAGCATTCTTGGTATTGGCAAAGAAACCGATGTTATTATCGAGCAAGGCCAAATCAGATTCCATCTGTTTCAGCTTGGTCATGTATTTTTCACGTTCAAAGCGGTTTTTGTTCTGGCCTTTTCCTGAAGAAGTGTTTCCTGCAACTTTGTTCTTGAATTTCATCAGATTGCGACGCTTTTCGTCAATTCGCAATGAATCGAAATGATGGTTAATCACATCACGGAATTCATTTTGGATGGCATCTTTGTCTTTAAACGGAACATGGCCAATTTCGGTAAAACTGCGTTGGAATTCTTTTAATTTATCCAGATCCGCATTGTCGTCACCCGACAAAGCGAAATTTCTCACTTCTCCCAGAAGTTCTTTTTTCCTTTTGAGATTATCAGCTTGTTCACCGTCAATTGACGAAAAATGTTTTGATTTATTTTCGAAGAAATAATCGCAGGCTGCCCTAAAACGTTTCCAGATTATATCTGAATATTTACGCGGAACAGGCCCGATTTCTTTCCATGCTTTCTGGATATTGATAAATTCATCCGCAGTTTTTTTCCAGTCAGTACTATCTTTCAATGCCTCAGCCTGAACACACAAATCAGTTTTAAACTGAAGGCTATTTGTCTGTTCTTCCTTATTCTGATTGTAGAACTCGCGTTTATGATCAAAGAATGTATCAGAAGCGATTCTGAAACGTTCGTAAATTTTGTTGTTATCTTTTTTCGGAGCAAAACCGATTGTTCTCCAAACTTTCTGTAATTCAATCAGTTCTCTCGATCTTTCGTCCCAATCGCGATGAGATTCTATTGCCGCATTAGCAATTTCTTCCACTTTTTCACACAATGCAATCTTGGCATCCAGGTTCTTTTTCTGATCCGATTTTCGTCCTTCAAAATAATCCTGATGATTTTTATTGATAATGGAAGTAGCAGCTTTGAAACGTTCCCAAAGTTCATCCTTCTTATCACGTGGAACCGGTCCCACCTCGCGCCATTGTTCGTGGTATTTTTGCAGAATGTTGAATGCTTTAATAATGGATGGCTCGACTAAAAGCTCTTCCGTTTTTTCGCAAATCTCCATCTTTATTTCAAGATTTTTCTTCAGGTCCAGATCACGCAGTTCTTTGTTAATCTTGATGAAATCATAAAAATTTTCAACGTGGTGATGGTAAGTTTCCCAAAGATCTTTCAATTTTGCCTGAGGAACCAGGCCAATTTCTCTCCAGCGGTTCTGTAATTCACGAAATTCGTGGAAAGTTCTGTTAATGGATTCCTTATTATTAATCAGAGCTTTGATCTCTTCAATAATTTCATATTTTTCCCTGAGATTTTCATCTTTCAATTCGTCAATCTTTTTGTTGCGATCGAGTCTTAAATCCTGATATTGTTTTAACAGGTTCCTAAGATCTAATTCGTTGGGATCTGGTTCAGCTTTAAATTCGGCCAGATCGCCGCCTGCTTCAACAAATGTGGCCTTCTGAACTTCAATATTCGCCCGGTAAAGACGGAAGAAATGGATTTTTATAGCATCGACATCGTCTTTGATACGATCAAAGTCATCACTTTCAAGCAATTTACGAAGTGAATCAACGAGTTCGACTTCGTTCAAATCAGCATAATCGCCTTCTTTAACTTCCGGGCTACTTTCATCCGCAATTTCATCATCCTGTAAGTCTGTTTCTGTAATCGCTGTAACTTCTTCAACAACTTCGGTCAATGATTCTTCTGGTAATTCTTCAGTCACATTGGTAACCGTTTCCTCAACTTCTGATTCTTCTGCCTTAGCAACTAATTCTTCATCTAAAGTTTCAGCCATTGGCTCTTCAACAGTTTCCGCAACCAGATTAACTACTGGTTCATCAACTTCAACAACATCTTCTTCAACAACAAGCTCAACAGGTTCAACCACTGCTTCTTCAACTGCGATTTCAACTTCAGCGATTTCAGCCTGTTCCTCAACTACTATTGATTCTTCTACCCCTGTAACATCTAATTCAACAACCGGCTCAACGGTTTCTGTTTCGGGTTCAGTCACTGTTTCTTCAACAGCTTCTTCAGTTTCAGCTACTTCAGTTTCATCTACTTCAGTCAAGTCATTCTGCTCTTCATCCACTTCAGCAACATCCTGATCATTAATAGTTTCTGGTTCAACAAGTGCACCACTTAACTCAACTTCTGAGTTTTTTAGATCTTTAGGTTCCATAACAAATTTTTAAATTACAATGTAATTAACAGAGAATTAGGTCATATTTCAAACGAAAACATTGCTCTTGATTAATTGCTCAGTTGAGCGTTAGTGGGGAACTTCCCCAATAAATTTGTTTCGTTTCAGCCTACGAAAATAGATATTACAAGCTAATACTCAAAGATTTTCATCAATAAAAGTTCAAAACAGCAGGATTAATAATAAAAGGATCGGATTTCACTGGTATTTTTAATTTAAAATTTAGTTGAACTGGAAAACATTGAGAGCAGGATGTTACTTTTGCAAAAAAATAGTGTTATGCGTATCGATATTCTTACCGTTGTTCCTGAATTACTTGATAGTTCATTCTTGTATTCAATTATAAAAAGAGGTCAGGACAAAGGATTGGTTGAAATTTTTGTACACAACATCCGCGATTTTTCGGAAGATAAGCACCGAAAAACAGATGATTATGCGTTTAGCGGAGGCGCCGGAATGGTAATGACCATTCAACCCATTGAAAGTGCGATCAATTTTTTGAAGTTGCAAAGAGATTATGATGAAGTGATTTACACAAGTCCTGACGGAATCCTGCTTTCCCAAAAAACAGCCAATAAACTATCACTCCTGAATAACATCATTATCCTTTGCGGGCACTACAAAGGGATCGACCAACGCATTCGCGAACACCTGATTACAATGGAAATATCAATTGGTGACTATGTCCTGTCGGGCGGAGAATTGGCTGCTGCAGTGATTGTTGATTGTATAGTTCGTCTGATTCCAGGAGTTTTATCAGACGAAACTTCAGCTCTAACAGATTCTTTTCAGGACAATTTATTAAGCCCGCCGATTTACACCAGGCCAGCTGAATACAATGGATGGAAAGTTCCGGAAATATTACTCTCAGGAAATGAGAAAAAAATAAACGAATGGCAGGAACAGCAATCCTACGAACGAACAAAACAGCTGAGGCCGGATCTGCTGAAAAATGACTAAAATAGTTCCAGATTCCAAATTCCAGGTTCCAAGCAGGAGACCCCGCCTTTTACTGATTTCTGCGACTGACCACTGCTTACCGTCTGCAAATCTTGTTATACGGACAATAGCCGCATTTTTGCAGGTCTTTGGTTTGATCATAAATGTTTGTTACGCTGAAAATTTCGGATAATAAATTTGAAAAGACTGTGCCGAATTCATCAGCCACTTCAAGAAAGGCAATTTTTTCACCCTGAAAAATTACATTGGGAATAAATTCTTCGTCAAATAAATCGTCCAGTTTATAAATAACCGGGAAAATGGCAGTTTGAATACCTGACCGTTTTACAATATCTGAATATATTAAGGTTTGGAATATTTCTTTCCGGCGATCAGAATAGCTTCGATCGACCAATTGTGGCCATTCTTTGAAATCAAGTTTCATGTTCCTGCCCGTTTTATAGTCGATAATCCGCAATCCTTCCTCTGTTTGATCCATGCGGTCGATGATTCCGCCAATTCTGATCTGAAAAGACCTTTCATCTGAAACAACCTGATAATCCGCCGAATATTCTTTTTCCAGACCCACAATTTGAAAAGGCGCAAAACAGATATCGTTTTCGAGCAACTGGTAAATGTAATCACGGATATGGGAAGCAATCAGAATACTCTGTCCGCCCAATTGAAGCCGCGAAATTTCCTCGGGTTTCATCTGGTAATATTTCACCGCAATTGCCTGGTGTACAATCCCGTCAATCTTATTCCGATCATTTTTGATCAATCGAAGTGACGCAGCATCAACGGTTTTATTCTCAAAGGGTTTGTATAAAAGTTCGATCGCATAATGAAACAGGTTTCCAAACAAAACCGCATCAATTTCCTCTTTCAACTCCTCTTTTTCCTTGATTCCGGCGATGTATTTAAAGTAAAACTTCAGTTTGCAATCGAGCCAGGTATTGATAGCGCTCGGACTCAGCTTTCGCTCCGAATAGGTCGAAATCAATTTTTGAATGTGCAATTCGCTTGCTTCAATCCTGATGGGTTCGTTGGTAGTACCTTTGAAATTGAAACTCAGGTTCAGCTCTTCAATCTCAAATTCCGAATCGTATAAAAGCTGGTACAAAAAGCGACTCCTCTCCGACGAAGCAACTCCTTCGGTGATTGAATTGTAAACAAGCACTGTTTTTTCAGATCGTTGAATCAGGCGATAAAAATAATAGGCATACATCGCATCGCGGTCTTCATAAGTTGGCATTCCAAATCCTTTCCGCAGATGGTAAGGAACAAACGAATGTCCGGCTGCGATCCGAGGTAAAAAACCTTCGTTTGCCGAAAATATAACCAGATTTTCAAAATCGAGGCAGCGGGTTTCGAGCAATCCCATGATTTGAAGGCCGGTGAGTGGTTCACCTTCAAATGGGATGGAAATTCGCCGCAAACTCTGATCGAGCAGGCGATATAATATTTTGACCGGAAAGTCTGGCACATTCAAGCCTTCCAGCGTATCTTTCAGTTGCTGAACTGTCAGATAAGCCTGAAATAGATACTCCGATTCCATCTGTACCAAATCGTTTCCGGAGCTGTCGAATTTCAGCGCAAGCTCTTTTAATACATCCAGAAAATAATCGAGAATATTCAGCCAGCTTTCAGGCCGAACAAATATTTTCTTTAAAAACGGATTGAAATTCAGTTCGCCGGTTTCCAGATAAATTTTGTTTCTTTTATAAATTCCGGTTACAAAGGTTTTTATTTCAGCGTTCACAACAAACTGATGGTTCAAAATAGCCAATACCGGTTTATAATAAAAAACCGGCGATTTACCAGATTTCCGAACGTTCTTCTGAAGGTTAATCAACTGTGAAATAAATCCGTAAACCGGCGTGTTCACAAACGGATAGCCCATCGTTATATTAATATCGGTGAAACTCTTTCCAACTGCCGAAATAACCGGAATTAAAAGGTTTTCGTCAGCCAGGACGAAGGCTGTGTTATCGAAGTGCGGGTTAATTTGGAAACTTTTCAGTACCTGCGGCATGTTGATTGCCTGGGCCTGGGTAATATTTCCGGGAACAGAGATCAATGTGATTTTCCGGTTTTGCGGAATGGGTGATTTTTCCGGAACAAAATTCTTTGGTGCCGGGAAACTGATCCTATTCGTCCGAAGGAACCGGCCGGCCTCATTTTCATTGTCATTCAGGTAAAATTCGTCATAATCCCAAAAAAACAGGGCTTTCTGCAAGTTGTCCAACTTTTTGAAAATAGCTTTTTCACAATCATTCAGCGCATTAAACCCAATAAAAACATACTTTTTGGCTCTCAGTTCAACTGGTAATAGCTCCTTCAAACTTTCAGCCACTTCGCGATAAATCATTCCTGAAAAGGCGATCTTGTTTTCCTTGAGAACTTTCCGGAGCTGATGATAAATGGAAGCCAACTGTACCCAGATACCGATGAATTTTTCCTTGTTCAACGAATTCGGTACTTTTTCCAGATTGCCCCAAAACTCCTCGATGGCTTTTTTCTGCTCGGCAGTAAGGTATTCGAATTGATTTTCAAGATCTTTCAAATCAGAAATATTCCGGAACAAATCATCTGCGTTCAACAGGTATTTGTCGATATCATCAAAGTCGGATAAAAGGATTTCGCCCCAAAAGAAAAACTCGTCCAATGGCTCCTGATGGCCGGTTACCTGACTGTAAACTTCCTGAAGTTTCAGTACCAGCGCTACCTGATCGGCCTGCTGCAAGCCAGATACTGATGAAATCAATTCGTTGATGGTTATAATTTCAGGAGAAAGCATCGATGTTTCCACCATTTCATTCAGGTAGGCCGTAAAAAATACACCTGCTCTCCTACCCGGAAATACAAGGCAAAAATCGCTCAATTCGGAACGATGATTCTGATACAAATAGTTAGCGACTTGCTTTAAAAATGGGCTCATACAGTTGTTTAAAGTTTTTTATTTTCAATTATCATCCCTCTTTTGCAGCAATTGGGGCGAAACATTCCAGTATCCATTTTCCGATACTTTAATTGAAGCGGTTTTGTGATTGATGCGGACAATTTCACCGCTGTATGTTACTCCATCTTTCGAGTACCATGAAACCTTGTCGCCTATTCGAAATTGCGACATGGCCACCAGCGTTCCTGCTTTATGCATCAGCTGGATACGTTCAGAAGTGAGCCTGTTTAGTAAAATAAGCTCATTATATGTGAGCCCTTCCATAAGAGATTCAATCTTTTTTGAAATCTGGTAATTATTTTCCATTTTATTTTGTCTTAATAAAGATGTCAGAACCTTGATTTTAGCAGATTAACCCGATTTAACAGATTCTAAAAATCCGGGTAACCCGCTTTAACATTAAATGTCAGGACTTCGATTCTTGCAGATTTTCAAAATCTGAGTAATCTGCTCAATCCGTTTAATCAAAGTTCAGACTATTATATTCATCCCTTTATTTTGAATCAAATTTAATAGAAGGAACTGCTTAACTCAAAATTTATCTTCCTGAATTACAATTAACTTATCAACATCAACACGAATTTTGTAACTTTCCGCTCCTATTAAATCATCTGAATATGAAAATATCCCTGTTATTCATCGTTTTACTGTTTGTACTTTCTCCTGTTTTTTCACAGGACCGCATCACCGGCAAAACTTTTGCCACCCGTTCCGAAGTAATTGCACAGCATGGCATGGCTTGTACCAGTCAGCCTCTTGCTACACAAGTTGCCCTCGACATATTGAAAGCCGGTGGAAATGCTGTTGACGCTGCCATTGCAGCCAATGCTGTTTTAGGTCTTGTTGAACCCGTCTCCAATGGAATCGGAGGTGATTTGTTTGCTATTATCTGGGATGCCAAAACACAAAAACTATATGGGTTGAATGCCAGCGGAAGGTCGCCTTATGATCTGAGTTACGAATATTTCAAAAAAAACGGGATCACAAGAATACCGGCTTTGGGCCCACTACCGGTTTCAGTTCCCGGATGCGTGGACGGGTGGTTCGAATTGCACAAAAAATTCGGAAAATTACCAGTTACTGATCTGTTGAAACCTGCGATCAGCTATGCCCGTGAAGGATTTCCGGTTTCTGAAGTAATTGCCTATTACTGGAATTTAAATTCTAAAAGTTTGCAGAAATATCCCGGATTCAAAGAAATTTACATGCCCAACGGAAAAGCTCCTGCCAAAGGTGAAATCTTCCGGAATCCTTATCTGGCTGCGACACTTGAAAAAATTGCAGAGGGAGGCCGTGATGCTTTCTACAAAGGTGAAATTGCACAGAAAATAGTTGATTACATGGAAGAACAAGGTGGTTTTTTAAGTATGCGCGACCTTGCTGATCATCATTCGGAATGGGTGGAACCCATATCAACCAATTATCGTGGTTACGATATTTGGGAATTACCGCCAAACGGACAAGGAACAGCTGTTCTGCAAATACTGAATATGCTTGAAAAATTCGATATTGCCTCCATGGGTTTCGGAAGTGCAGAATACATCCATTCTTTTATTGAAACAAAGAAACTGGCTTTTGAAGACCGAGCCAAATACTATGCTGATCCGGATTTTAACCAGGTACCGATCAATAAGCTGATTTCAAAAGAATATGCAAAAGAGCGTTTAAAGCTTTTCGACTCGTCAAAAGCGGCAAAGAGTGTTCCGGCAGGCAACCTTGAACAGGGAAATACCATTTACCTGACAACGGCTGACAAGGATGGGAATATGGTTTCACTGATTCAAAGCAATTACCGTGGAATGGGTTCGGGAATGACACCCGGAAAGCTTGGATTTGTTTTGCAGGACAGGGGCGAAATGTTCATAATTGACTCTACACACGCAAACAAATACGAACCGCACAAACGGCCGTTTCATACCATCATTCCTGCTTTTATCACCAAAGATGGAAAGCCATTTATCAGCTTCGGGTTGATGGGTGGTTCGATGCAACCACAAGGACATGTTCAGATGGTGGTCAATCTGATTGATTTCGGGATGAACCTTCAGGAAGCAGGCGATGCGCCCCGAATTTGTCACGAAGGATCGAGCGAACCAACCGGTGAAAAGATGACCGACGGAGGAATCGTTTACCTGGAAAGCGGCCTGCCTTATGAGACAATACGCAATCTGCTTGGCAAAGGCCACCAGATTCAATATACCAACGGAATTTATGGCGGTTATCAGGCAATCAAGTGGGATGATAAGAACAAGGTTTATTACGGCGCTTCCGAATCGCGAAAAGACGGACAGGCAGCGGGGTATTGAAAATTATCTTTATTTCCCGCTTCTTACCTTTTTTACCAACTCCGCATCAACCGGACCTAAATTATTTCCAAAACTTGACCTAACATAGGTGAGCACATCAGCCATTTCCTCATTGGTCAACTGGGCATGAGATGGCATAAAGCTTTTATAAATTTCACCATTGACTTCTATCTTTCCGCTAAGTCCCTTCATCATAATGGCTACCAGTTCCTTAGGATCTTTTTCGATCCAGGTTCCCGGTCCCAATGGTGGATGCATTCCCGGAACGCCTGATCCATCTGATTGATGACACGCCAAACAATATTTTGTATAAACAGCTTTTCCCGGATGCACTATTTCAGCCGTTTGAACAGGTAGATTGTTTGTGATTTCTTTCGCCAATTGTTCGGAACTGACAGATTCCAGCTTCTTTTTTTCAGTATTGTTTTGGCACGAAATGAACACTACGCTTAAGAAAACGCTAAATATTAACTGATTAACTATTCGCTTCATTGAATTCAAATTAGGTTTGAAAGCTCAATATAGTACTATTTTACTGATAAATTATTTTCCATTGTACAAAATCCGATAAATACGTCCTTTTGCATCATCCGAAACATAGAGTGAACCATCAGGAGTCTGGGCCAAACCACAAGGACGATGTTGAGCATCTCGCGGACTTTTCACCACGTCAACTCCTGAAAACCCGCTGGCAAAAATTTCCCATTTCCCGGAAGGAATAGACCCTTTAAACGGAACAAATACCACATAATATCCATCCTGAGCTTGCGGGGCGCGGTTCCATGAACCATGAAAGGCTATAAAAGCACCGTTTTTATATTTTTCAGGAAACATATTTCCAGTATAAAATAACACATCGTTTGGAGCTGTGTGGGCAGGAAATGCCATGATGGGATCGTCGGAATCCGAGCATCGTCCGACTTTTAAGCCATCGCCGCCGTATTCAGGAGCAAGCACTTTTTTATTCTGTGCCGGATCGAAATAGCAATATGGCCATCCAAAATTTGATCCGTCCTGAACCAATAAAAATTCTTCAGCCGGAAGTTCTGAGCTTTGCTCATCGGTATAATATTCAGGAAAAAACTGTGACAACTGATCACGCCCATGTTGAAGGGCGTACAATTTATTTTCAGTATTGTTCCAGGTAATTGCCACTGCGTTTCTGATTCCGGTTGCATAACGATAACCATCTTTGGCCTGATCCTGATTCAGAACATCTGCTTTAAACCGCCATATTCCGCCATGCAACTCAAGAATCGGACAAGGATCCATCCCAGGAGAGCCCTTGGTGCGGTCTTGTTGCTGACATGCATTCGAAGGAGCGCCAACTGTAACATAAATATTGCCTTCCTGATCGAATGTAAAAGGTTTTGTTGCGTGTTGATTTTGTACTGAAAAGCCGCCGGCAATAATCTCCGGAGTTTCAGCCGGAACCAATTCTCCTTCCTTTAATTGATAACGAACAATCAAGGTATCGGCTCCAAAATAAACGTAGCCATTGTGAATTTTTATACCAGTGCCATCATAAATGCCGTGATATCTGATGACATCAGCCCTTCCGTCTTTATTTTCATCGCGAAGGCACACAATTCCTCCTCCATTTTTAATATTACTGAGCGAAACGTAAACATCGCCATTTGAATTGACATCCAGATGTCTGGCATGTCCTAAACTATCGGCATAAATAAGAGCCGAGAAACCATCAGGAAGCGTCAATCCGGCATTGTCATTATCCGAAAGTAATTTCTTTTCTGAATTCGACTGACAGGCTCCCAAAAAAGCCAATGTGATCATCCAAAGGGCTGATTTTCTCATTAATAGTTGGTTTAAATTTTTCATTAAAAGATAGTTGTACAGCGAATAAACTTGACTTTTCAAGTGCTTTCGATACTTAAATAAACCAAGAAAAACAGAATTTGTTTAGAATCATCCTGTTTTTTAAACACTTAACAGATAGAGATCAGAGATTTGAAGATTATTTATAATCGGGTTACAACAAAATTCCCTTGTGCATAAAAATTCAAAATATGAAATTACAAAATGATATAATAAGGTTGGGTTTTCTTGGTTCGCCTTGGCTACTAAGGTTTCCAAGTGAAAATAAGGTTTTAAAAATCAAGACTATAAAAACCTTATTTTCTGACATTTAACCTTAGTAACATGACAATGGAAAACGCGAAACCCGTCCGCAGGAAATCGTCCATAAGAGAATTAACCTGTTTTCGGACGGAAAGAAAAAAGCCTTTTTATATTGAAAGCTGATTACAATCAAAATATTTGTTGCGTCTGCACTTTCCGTCTGGTGATTTTACTACAAATGACTCAATGATTACCAATGACCACGAATGACTCGCAACCTTTAGATTTTTTACTCTTTCATCCTTTCCATTTTTTCCAGATTTTTATTAAAGTGTTGAAGGATTGAACCATCATTGGCTTCTTTCGACAGTGATTCGACTGTATTTTGAGGAATATCATACAAATCAAGCGCAATCAATCCATCCAGACAGTTATTGAACTTCGGATCGACATTAAAACCGATAATTTTAGCATTCAATTTAATATACTTTTTCAGGAGAACCGGTAACCCTGAATTGACCTCATCCACATCACCAATAAACTTATCGAGCGAATTAATATCGGCATCCATGGTTTCCATTAAAACATTGAGATTCTGATCGACGGTTTTAAACTTGTAAGAATTGCGCGGGGTAATGCTTCGGGCAAGCTTCCAATCGAAATGATGCGCCATGATAAACTTGATAATCATTTCTTTTGACGTGGTCGAGTAATCGTCGCTGATACTCACAGGTCCCATCAGGTATCGGTATTCCGGATTTTTCAATGTAAAAAACAAGATCCCTTTCCAAAGCAGGAACAAGGGCATGGGCTTTCGCTGGTATTCCTTCACAATAAATGATCGCCCCAATTCCATGGTTTGCCTTAACATATCAAGAAGGTCGTCCTTTATTTTAAATAAACTTTGGATGTAAAAACCCCGAACACCATATTTGTGTAGTATTTCGGCCCCTTTCCCAATGCGATAAGCGCCAACGATCATTTCGGTTTCATTGTCCCAGATGAACATCTGATTGTAATACAGATCAAACTCGTCCAGATCGATACTTCGATTGGTACCTTCGCCTACCTGACGGAAAGTAATTTCGCGAAGACGGCCAATTTCAAGCAGAATATTGGGAATCTTTTTCGAAGGGGCGCAATAAATCGTGTACTGTTTCAGCTTAAATAACAAATACTCTGAAGTCAAATCACGAAGTTCCTGTTTTATTATTTCATGAGGAATCGACTCAGCAATTGGTTCAATTTTTTGCTGACGGTGAAGCGAATAGTTGAAGAATTTTTTCACTTCAATCTTAGAACTTAAACAATATGTTTTTGCCCGTAAAAATCGGCCATATTGGTAGATATCCGGAAATTTATCCTGTTCCGAAACCGGAACACTTCGTCCAAACCTGATTTTAACCGGTTTCTTTTGCTTGTGCAGAATTTCGGTTGGAAGTTTCATCTGGCTCAATGAAGAATTGATACTTGCCAATAAGTAAAACAGCCTGCTGTTGTTTCCTTGAAAATGAACTGGTATAACCGGAACTTTCTGTTGTTTAATGAATTTCATGACAGTAAATTGCCATTGTTTGTCTGAAAGAACCATAAAATCATCAAATTGAGAAACATCGCCTGCCGGGAATAAACAAAGAATTCCACCAATTCCGAGATGTTCCGAAGCTTTTTCCTGACCGTTTGCACTGGCCCTTTTGTTCGGTTTTTTTGGGAAAGGATTGTCTTCAAGAAAAAAATCGCTGATCGGATCTATTTTTTGCAATAATTGATTCGAAACTATCTTGATATCCGTGCGTACCTGACTAAGAATCTTAATTAGCAAGATGGCTTCCAAACCTCCAAATGGCTGATTTGAAATAAGGATACAAGAACCTGATTTTGGAATTCGTTTCAGTAATACCTCACTATCAAAAACATAATTTATTTTCAGGATTTTAAGCAACTCATCAACAAATGATAGCCCTTTCTTTTCGCCGATCTTATTGTAAACACGGTTCAATTTATCAAATCGCAGCAAAAGCATTAAAAACCGGGCGAAATGTTCGCCTCCGAGAAAACTAAGTTTAGGATTGGCCTTCAGGATATCTTTTGGTTTGAATAGTTCCATTGTTAGTTTTTAAGAATCGTAAAGTTGGAAAAAGCAACATTTCAAAAAAGAATTCTTAAAAATGAACATTTTAATTGGTCATTTGTCAAAGGAATAGGTTAATTCGCATCTAAAATTTTAAAAATTGAATATTCTTTATCAAAAATACGATATCAACAAGTGGTTACCGACCACAAAAAAAGAGGTTGAAGCGCGCGGTTGGGACAGTGTGGACATCATTTTTTTTACCGGAGACGCATATATTGATCATCCCTCGTTTGGAGCGGCTGTCATAGGCAGGATACTGGAAGCAGAAGGTTTGAGAGTGGCCATTGTACCTCAACCCAATTGGCAGGATGATTTGCGCGATTTCAAAAAATTAGGCAAACCCAATTTGTATTTCGCGGTTACTGCCGGAAATATGGATTCGATGGTGAACCATTACACCGCAAATAAAAGGAAACGCTCAAACGATGCTTATACACCTGGTGGAAAAGCGGGTGCGCGTCCGGATTATGCCGCAACTGTTTATTGCAATATTCTTAAAGACTTATTTCCTGATGTTCCTCTGGTGATTGGAGGCATTGAAGCGTCGTTGCGCCGAGTTACCCATTACGATTACTGGAGCGATAAGCTGAAACCTTCCATTTTAGTGGATTCACGAGCCGACATGCTTTTTTACGGGATGGGCGAAAAATCAATTCTGGAATACACCCGGCTCATTCAAAAGGGTGTTGATCCGAAAAAACTGACCAATATTCCGCAAACAGCTTTTTTGGTTCCGAAGCACGAAAACTATGTCAGCAATAAAAACTGGAGCAGTATTGCATTGTATTCCTTTGAAGAATGCCTCGAAGATAAAAAGAAGTATGCCAAAAACTTCATGCACATCGAAGAGGAATCAAATAAAGTGGAAGCGAATGTTATCACTCAGGATATCGGCGATCAGCAGGTAATTGTGAACCCGCCATGGCCACCGCTTGAAGAAAAGGAGATCGATCGTTTCTACGATTTGCCGTTCACACGACTTCCCCACCCCCGCTATAAAAACAAGGAAGAAATACCGGCCTACAATATGATCCGCCATTCGGTGAACATTCACCGCGGTTGTTTTGGTGGCTGTACTTTTTGCACCATTTCGGCCCATCAGGGAAAATTTATTGCCAGCCGGTCAGAAGAATCGATCCTGAAAGAAGTTGATAAGTTGGTTTTAATGCCTGATTTTAAAGGTTATATATCCGATTTGGGCGGACCGTCGGCCAACATGTACAAAATGAAAGGCATTCACCAGGAAATTTGCAACAAATGCAAACGTCCTTCGTGTGTTTATCCTGATGTTTGTAAAAACCTGAATATCGACCACAAACCGATGTTGGATTTGTACAAAAAAGTACGTGAGCATCCTGATGTGAAAAAGGCCTTTATTGGCAGCGGTATCCGTTACGATATGATCCTGAAGGAAACCAGCGATACAAAGGTGAATAAAAACAATATGGAATATTTGCGCGAAGTAATCAAACACCATGTCTCCGGAAGGCTAAAAGTTGCTCCTGAACATACATCAGACCAGGTTCTTGACCTGATGCGGAAGCCTTCATTCAAGTTATTTCACAAGTTGAACAAGGTATTTCAGGAGATCAACAAAGAAGAAGGCCTCAATCAGCAGCTAATTCCTTATTTTATATCGAGCCATCCCGGTTGCGAAAATGTCGATATGGCTAATCTGGCTGTCGAAACAAAAAATCTTGACTTCAAATTGGAGCAGATTCAGGATTTTACGCCTACCCCGATGACTTTGGCTACCGTAATTTATTACACCGGTTATCATCCCTACACCATGGAAAAGGTATTTACCGCTAAAAGTCAGAAAGAAAAATTAGCTCAACGCAAGTACTTTTTCTGGTATCAGCGCGAATATCATCAGGAAATAAAAAGTGAACTAACCCGTTTAAACCGGAAAGACTTGTTGGATGGATTGTTTGGTTCAGTTAAAAGAAAAGAAAACTATTAGTTGCTGGTAAATCAAATTAATGCTAATTTAGAAACAAAAAAATATGACAGACTGGACCTTACACATTGAATCAAATCCGGAAAAACCGTTTGGTTAACCTGTAATTAATAATATACCATGCAAAAACTAAAAACCATAGCTCTCATCATCTCCTTGTTCATCGTGAGTTCGTGTGCCGAGCTTACCCAAATTGCACAATCGGCAGCAAATCAGAATTTGCCGCTTACAAATGCTGAAATTATTGCCGGACTCAAAGAAGCGCTTCTGGTGGGCGCCGACAGTTCAGTAAAGCGATTATCAGCAGTTGACGGATATTTGAGAGACCAGGCAGTTAAAATATTACTTCCACCTGAAGCAAAAACAATTATTGACAATCTTAATAAAATTCCGGGCGGTGCAAAATTAGTTGACGATGTAATTTTACGCATTAACCGGGCAGCCGAAGATGCCGCAAAAGGGGCAAAACCGATTTTTGTTAACAGTGTGCGAGAAATGACTTTTGCTGACGGACTTCAAATTTTGCGTGGACCTGACAATGCTGCAACCAGCTATTTCAAACAAAAAACATCGCAACAACTCACTGAACTTTACCGCCCTAAAGTCCGCGAATCGTTGAATAAAAACCTTGTCGCCGGAATTTCAACCCAACAATCGTGGAATGAATTGACCAGCAACTGGAACAAATTAGCCGGCTCAACAGTTGGGAAAATGGCAGGTTTTAAAACTGTTGATGTTAAACTCGAAGATTACCTGTTACAGCAGGCATTAAACGGATTGTTCCTTAAAATTGAAGAACGCGAAAAAGATATCCGTATTAATGTCAATGCACGCGTTACAAGCATATTAAAAAGAGTTTTCGGCAGTAAAACTTAAGATTGCAAGCACTTTGGAGAAGATTTGAAAATAGGAGGGGAAGATAAAAAGTGAATTAATACAGATCCATTTTTATTTACCAACAATTTGAAATCAAATGTCAGGCAATAAAGTTGAAATATTAAAACAATTATTGGCAACCGAAATTCAAGACGGGAAAGAGCTAAAAAAAATCATTGATGAACAAATCAGCGAGATTGAACAATGCCGGCAGGAATTAATCATTTTCAAAGAAATAGCTGAAAAAGCAACCAAAGCAAAGACGGAATTTCTTGCGAACATGAGTCACGAAATCCATACGCCTTTAAATGCAATTATCGGCCTATCAAACCTGCTGCTGTCAAAAAACCAGCAATCAGGAAATGAGGAAATGTTGAAATCAATTGTTTATTCAGCCAACTTGTTACTGGCTATTATTGATGACATTCTTGACTATTCCAGAATTGAGGCCGGTAAAATATCGTTTAAAAAAAACAATTTCAATATCAGGGAACTTCTGTCCGAGCTGAACTCATCCTTTTCATTTAAAGCAGAACTTAATAACATTCAATATCTTGAAATTATTGATCCGGCTATTCCGGAATTTATCAAAGGTGATTCGGTTAAGTTGAATCAGATTTTGACCAATCTTTTGAGCAATGCATTGAAATTTACAAACCAGGGATTTATAAAGATTGAATTAACTCTGATTTCCCAAATCGGGAACAATCTTCTGATACAATTCGAAGTATCTGATTCCGGAATAGGAATACAGAAGGATAAAATTCCACTTTTGTTTCAAAGCTTTAACCAATCGAACACAACAACTACCCGTCAATTTGGAGGAACAGGACTTGGTTTGTCGATCACCAAAAAACTGGTCGAACTTCAGAATGGAGAAATTTGGATTGAAAGTGCCGAAAACAAAGGAACGAGCATTCATTTTAACCTGCCTTTTGAAATCGGGATTAAACATAAAAAAGTTGAATTTATTGCTGAAAATACCGAATTAAAGGGAAAGAAGATTTTATTGGTTGAAGACAACAAGATCAACCAATTTGTTGCAGTCAAAATCCTTCAAACCGTTGATTTGATAGTTGATATCGCCAATTCCGGGAAAGAAGCCCTCCTTTTGACATCCGAAATAAAGTACGATTTGATTCTGATGGACTTGCACATGCCCGATATGGATGGCATTGAAACTGTGTCACTCATTAAAAAGATGGGGAGAGAAAATAAAAATTGGGAAACGCCAATTGTTGCATTTTCAGCTGATGCATTTTCAGAAACCAAAGACATGGTTTTAAATGATGGATTCGATGATTTCGTGAGTAAACCAATTATAAGTGAAGATTTGCTGAAAAAAATCAAACAATTAACAGGTAAACAGCATATTATTTAAAAATTACCCTCCTCTCCACTTTCCCTATTTTGTCCCACTTGAATTGCCCAAAAGAAAACCTGTGAATTATGTAAGTTTTATATTTAAATGTGTAACAACAAATATTTAGGATGTTTGAATCTTTGTCGGTAACATTTAAAGAACTTACAAACATGAGAAACAAATTTATTTTTACTAAAGAAAACAATCCGCAATTGCTTAAACGGATGAGGAATTCCGGGTTATTCAATACAACCCGGATGATGATGATGCTGCTGCTGACCGTTTTTATGTGGCAATGTAAACCGGATGAATTTAAAGGTGAAACCAAGGGCATTTGTCCTGAAGTGATTTCCACTGATCCGGCCAAGAATGCAATAAATGTAGTTATAAGCAAAAAAATTACGGCTACATTCAATGAGAATATGAATGCATCAACGATCAACACGACCACCTTTCTGTTGAAACAAGGAACAATTGCTGTTTCAGGAACGGTTACTCCGGCAAGTGGTCAAACAGCTACTTTTACTTTCACTCCTGCAAGTCCGCTTGCTCCCTTCACCCTTTATACTGCAACAATGCAAAAAGGGGTAAAGGATCCACAGAATAATGCGCTTCAGGAAGATTATGTATGGAGTTTTACAACACAGCCACAAGTAACCTTGTCGCCAAATCCATTATTGGGCGGAACGGTAACCGGTGGCGGGGCATACAATGTTGACGCTTCTGTTACTGCAAAGGCGGTACCGAGTGTCGGTTATGTATTTGCCAACTGGACCGAAGGAGCAAATATTGTATCTCCGGATGCGAATTACACCTTTGTGATAAAAGGGAACAGAACATTGGTAGCCAACTTTACTGCACAATATTCAGTAGCGTTATCTTCTATTCCAGTGGCAGGCGGAACGACAACCGGAGCAGGAACATTTAATTCGGGCGCTTCGGTAACTGTAACAGCAACTCCAAGCATTGGATATACCTTTACCAACTGGACTGAAGCCGGCGTAGCTGTTTCAGCGTTGAAGGAATATACATTCCCGCTAACTGCAAGCAGAATATTGGTAGCTAATTTTAGTATTAATATGTATTCATTAAACATTACAACACTACCAACCCTTGGAGGAACTGTTGTAAAGGTTCCGAATCAAACAACGTTTAGTCATGGAACTACAGTTCAGCTTACTGCAACGCCAGCAACAGGATATACATTTACATCATGGAGCGGAGATGCAACAGGCACCACAAATCCATTGACTGTTATCATGAATTCGGATAAAAATATCACCGCGAATTTTACAGCCATACAATACACCGTTGCGCTATCGTCGCTTCCAGTATTAGGAGGAACGACCACGGGAGCAGGTCCATATAATTCAGGCGCTTCAGTAACAATAGGAGCGACAGCGAATACTGGATATACATTTACCAACTGGACAGAAGCCGGAATCATTGTATCAACGAATGCAAATTACCAATTTACCATCAACAGTAACAAAACATTCGTGGCAAACTTCACTGCAAATATTGTACAGTACACAGTAGCGTTATCATCGCTTCCAATAATAGGTGGTACAACGATCGGTGCTGGTTCATTTAATTCAGGAGCTTCGGTAACTGTAACAGCAACACCTGCTACCGGATATACATTTACGAACTGGACCGAAGGAGCAAACATTGTTTCGTCGAATACCACCTATACCTTTAATATAATTGGCAACAGAACATTGGTAGCCAACTTTACACCGGTAGTGGTAGGTCAATTCAATGTTTCATTATCATCTTTTCCACTTTTAGGTGGAACAACGATCGGTGCTGGTTCATTTAATTCAGGAGCTTCAGTTACTGTAAAAGCAACACCAGCTTTGGGATATACATTTACGAACTGGAAAGAAGGAGCAAATATTGTTTCATCGAATGCCAACTATACATTTAATATTAGCGCTAACAGAACATTGGTGGCTAACTTTACTCCTGTAGTTGTTGGACAATTTAATGTTTTATTATCATCCATTCCACTGTTAGGAGGAAATACCGACGGAGAAGGTTCATTTAATTCAGGTGCTTCAGTAACCATTACTGCTACACCAAATTCAGGATTTACATTTACGAACTGGACTGAAGGAGCAAACATCGTTTCGTCAAATGCTAATTATACATTTAACATACTCGGAAACAGAACATTCGTTGCCAACTTCAAAGCTGATGTGATACCTCCTGTTGGTCCTGCACCAATTAACCTTGGAACTGCCGGTGATTTTTCAATATTGACAAAATCAGGAATTTCATCAACTGGAATTACTTCAGTTCAAGGCGATATTGGCGTAAGTCCTGCGGCAGCATCTGCAATAACCGGATTTGGCTTGATCATGGATACCAATGGAGAGTCGTCGCACACTACGATTGCAACACATGTAACCGGAAAAGTGTATGCTTCTGATTATGCTCCACCAACGCCAAGTAAATTGACCGTAGCTGTTTTAGATATGGAAACTGCATACACCACAGCCAATAATCTGGTAACCCCTGCACCGGTTTTGGAACAGGGAGCTGGAAATATTAGCGGCCTGACTTTGGCTCCTGGTTTATACAAATGGAGTACCGGAGTTAAAATTGACCCGGACGCCAGTGTTACTTTATCCGGTGGTGCAAATGATACCTGGGTATTCCAAATTGCACAGGATCTTACATTAATGTCAAAAGCAAAAGTTAATTTGATTGGTGGCGCACAAGCCAAAAATATAACATGGGTCGTGGCCGGTCAGGCAGTTCTTGGTACTGAATCCGTATTATATGGAACTATCCTGAGTAAAACCCTTATTTCCCTCAATACGGGATCAAAGGTTACCGGTAGGTTATTGGCTCAGACTGCTGTTACATTGAACGCAAGCACAGTTGTTAAACCATAAGGTTAATTTGAAAGAATATATAGGAAACCCGCATGTTTGCAATTACGAATGAAACTGATTTCATTCATGTGGGTTTTAATTAACCTTTAAAAAATATATTCTGATGAAGCACAAAACAAATTTTATACAAAATATAATTATGATACGAAAATTAATTATTCCTTTTTTGATATTGGTGGGTATCGCCACAGCATCAAATGCACAGGAAACACCCTTAACAAGACCTCAGCCAAAGCTTTGGTTTGGTGTATCAGGTGCGGCAAACTTCAATAACTATAATGGTACAACTCAAACACTCAATTCCACTGTATTTGCACCAGCTGCATTTCACAAAGGATCAGGAGTTGCCCCATATGGCTCTGCATTTTTCGAATACCGTCCAAATCCCGTATTCGGATTAATGTTTAACCTTGCGTATGATGATCGCAGTGGCAAATTTGACCAGGTGATAGCACCTTGTAACTGTCCTGCTGATCTGGATGCGAAGGTAATAGACCTGACTTTGGAACCAAGTTTGCGTATTGCACCCTTCTCGAACGGATTTTATGTATTTGCAGGAGCCGTTTTCGCTGATAATTTCAAAAAATCATTCACTTATACGCAAGAACAACAAACTGACAAATCTGGTGATTTCAGTGAAATGAGAAAATGGAAAATCGGGGCACAAATTGGAGCCGGTTACGATATTCCGCTTAGCTCGAAAAGCAACCTGACACAGGTAAATCTTTCGCCATTTGTTGCCTATCGTCCAAGTTTTGGAGATTATCCACGTAAGATCGAAGACTGGACCATTCAGACAGTTCGTGTAGGTTTAGCTTTAAAATTCGGAAAAGCAAAGAAACCGGCTGTTGTTGAAGAAATAACTCCTGAACCAATTGCTGAAGTTCCAATTGTAGTAGTTGAACCTGAAGTTACGTTTAATGTAACTTCTCCTACCAACATTCATGCTGAACGCAGGATAAGAGAAACATTCCCATTGCGTAACTACGTATTCTTCGATTTAGGATCGACAGAAATTCCAAGCCGTTATGTATTATTACGCAAAGATCAGGTAAAAGACTTCAAAGAAGATCAGGATGAAGTTCTTACCTCTTTGGTTCAGTCAGATCGACCAAAACGCGAGATGAAAGTCTATTACAATGTTTTGAATATCCTTGGCGACCGTATGGTAAAGAGTCCTGATTCAAAAATTGTACTGGTCGGATCGTCCATGCAAGGTGCGAAAGATGGAAAGCTAATGGCCGAGTCGGTTAAAACCTACCTGGTTGATGTATGGGGAATTGACACTAAAAGAATCAGTGTTGAAGGCCGTGTGAAACCGAAAATTCCTTCTGAAAAACCAGGTGGCGAACTTGACCTTGTTATGCTTCGCGAAGGCGACCGCAGAGTTTCAGTCGAGAGCAAATCACCCGCATTATTGATGGAATTCCAGAGCGGATCGAATGCACCACTGAAACCGGTTGAATTCACTACGATTCAGGAAGCACCTGTTGACAGCTATGTAACTTTCAATGTGAAGGGAGCAAAAGAAGCATTCTCATCATGGTCGCTGGAAATTGCTGATGAACAGGGAAAAGTTCAAAAATTTGGACCTTATACCCAGGAAGAAGTAAGTATCCCCGGAAAAACCATTTTAGGTGATCGTCCGGTTGGCGACTATACAGTAACAATGATAGGCCAGACCAAGAGCGGCAAAGTTGTAAAAAAGGAAAATAAAGTACACATGGTACTCTGGACTCCGATTGTAAGTGAAGAAGGATTAAGATTCAGCGTTCTTTATGAATTCAATGATTCGAAATCGATCGCCATTTACAGAAAGTACCTTACCGATGTTGTTGCACCAAAAATTCCTGAAGGTGGAAAAGTGATCATTCATGGATACACCGACATTATTGGCGGAGAAGACAATAACAAAAAACTGTCGTTGGCCAGAGCAAATGATGTTAAGGTAATTCTTGAAAGCGCTGTTACAAAATTAGGTAACAAGAATGTTCAGTATGAAGTATTGGGATTTGGTGAAGATGAATCAGTTTCACCATTTGCGAATAAACTTCCGGAACAACGTTTCTATAACAGAACAGTAATCATTGACATTATTCCGAATAAATAAGAATAAATCAACGATATTGATTTTAATACCGGGATGACCGGGAAAATGCCGGGATGACCGGAATATAATAGACCGTCTTAAAAGTAATTCTGAAACAATTTCAGGATGACTTTTAGACGGTCTTTCTTTTTGTAATAAAACTGGAAATCGGGTCGATCCTTTCTCATAGTATATCATTCAAGCCAAGAAAACATCCGAAAAAATCAAATGTGTGAATTATGTAACTTATTTTCAGAATTGTGTAACGGCTAAAAGGCCGATTGTGCTCACCTTTGCTAAACAATTAATCAATACTCATTTAAGAAAAATACATGAAAAGAGTTATTTTAATGTTTGCCGTCGTTTCCTTCATGGTTAACGTTGGTAATGCCCAGGAAGACAAGACTGATTTACGTGAGAAACTTACATTTGGAGTCAAAGTAGGCGCTAATTTATCGAACGTTTATGACAGTAAGGCCGAGCAATTTAATGCAGATGCCAAATTTGGTTTGGCAACTGGTGTCTTCGTTGCAGTTCCGATTGGAAAATATTTAGGCATTCAACCTGAAATATTATTTTCTCAAAAAGGGTTTAAGGCAACAGGAACTTTATTAGGCAGCAACTATTCGATGACACGCACTACTGATTATATTGATGTGCCACTTTTAATTGCGTTAAAACCAATCGGTTTTCTAACCCTGTTGGCTGGCCCTCAGTATTCGTATCTGCTAAAACAGAAGGATGTATTCGAAAATTCAGCCGCATCCATTGAACAAACGGATGAATTCAAGAATGACAATATCCGCAAAAACACGATGTGTTTTACCGGTGGTTTTGATGTCAACGTTAACAATCTGGTAATTGGTGCAAGAGCCGGATGGGACTTTAAAGAAAATAACGGAGACGGAACATCAACAACTCCACGTTATAAAAATGTCTGGTATCAGGCTACTATAGGATACAGGTTTTAAGAACCTTTATTAACAATTAAAAATCAATTAATTATCATTTCAAACAATTAAAACAAAGAAAATGAAAAATTTAAAAACAGCAGGAAAAGTAATTGGAGGAATTCTGGTTGGAACCCTTTTAGGAGCAACAATCGGACTCTTATTTGCACCACAAAGCGGAAGTAAAACACGAAATAAAATTGCTTCAGGAGCAAAAGACCTCAAGGACAAAATGAAGAAAGAAGCAAATGCTTTACGCAAAAAAGCAGAAGAGTTGGAAGGTCTGGCTGAAGAGAAGATCAAGAATATGGCAAACAAAATGAAACAGGAAAAATTATAAAATGCCATAATGCATTTGAAATAAAAGCAACGGCCATCCGATAAGTTTATTTGCCGAAAGACAGTTAAGCCCTTCGGTTGACCGCTTGTCTGCCAAGACACACGCTTTGTCAGGCAAGCTTTTACAATCGAATACGACGAATTAAACAACAGTTAAAGCATACCGATATGTCAGATGTTGGGAAAATAGAAGAAATTATTGAGAATCTGAAGAGTTATTTCGCCACAAATTACGAATTAATCAAACTCAAGGCAGTTGAACGCATAACAGTGATACTGTCAGATTTGATCAGTGACTTTTTAGTCGGACTGGTAGTATTCTTATTTGTAATCTTCATAAGTCTTTGGGCTGGTTTTTATTTGTCAGCCCGCATGGGCGACAACAATTCCGGCTTTGCCATCGTTGCCGGATTTTATTTTATGCTTGGACTCCTCCTCCTGATCATTCGGAAAAAAGTGGTTGAACGCCCTCTCCGGAACAAAATAATCCGGAAAGTATTCAGTAAAAAACAATAGTGATAGCATTCTAAAAAAGGTACAGAAATGGAAAATACAGAAATCTCCAGCCATACAGAACTCCTAATGCGTATCATGCACCTGAAACAGGAAAAATTCAGGCAGGAGGAGCAACTCGAATATTCCATCAGGGAAATTGGATATTCCCTTAATCCTGTCATCCTAACAAAAAAATATCTGCACGAACTGGCAGAAAGCAGTGAAGTGAAATTTGACCTGACAAAAATTGGGCTGAATTTGGGAGCCAACTTAATCATCGATCGGATTTTAGGCAAGAACAGCAGTTTTAAAAGCATTTTATCCGCATTGATAGTTGAAAAATTTTCAACCTATTTCATCAACAACAAATTATTGAATATAATTTCAGGAATCGGGAAACGATTGCATAGACAAACAGATCAAGAACTTAACCAGCAATAATAATTCTAAAATGAAACCACAAATTCTGAAATTGAATTTCCTGCTATGGATGGATACCGACAGTAGTTTGCCTGACCAGAAAGATAAAAATGAGATGGAGGGAAAAATGCATAATCAGCAATACACTCGCTTGGATTTGGTTAGTATATATCGAATCAGAAAAGAGATTAAATCCAGACTTAGAGAAAATGACCAGAAAATCGCTTTCATCAAAACGAGCATGGAAGAAGAAAGAAATGAATCATATTCAAATTTTATGAAGATACTCTTCAAGCTTAATCAGCAGAACGCAATGCTGAAAATTAAAATATATGAATACATAGAAGAGACGATGGCAAAATGGGAATCGTTTATAGTGAGCTATTTGCTGGAACTTGATGAAATATGCAATTCAATCAATGAGTTAGCCGAAAAGAACTTAAAAAGGAGTTGAAAATTATAGATTTCAAGAAGGTGATAAATGACCAAATTATTGTCGTAGAAGCAGTTCTTTAGTTAAAAAAACAAATTTAAAGCATGGATTCAGTTAAACTTCCATTTTTTGCAAAGGCTTCACTGTTTTTTATTGGACTGTATGCCCTTATATCAATGCTTTACATTGGTCAAGGAATTATTGTCCCTTTCGTTTTCGCAGTTATAATTTCAATTGTCCTCCACCCTGTTGTCAATTTTTTTGTGGATAAGAAGATAAACAGGATCCTGGCTATTTTTATAACATTAATACTTACCATCTTAGTAATTGCCACTTTGGGCGTCTTCATATTTTCCCAGGCAATGGGATTTAGCGAATCATGGCCCAAAATGATTGAGAAATTTACCGAAATATTCAATCAAACCATCAATCTGGCTTCAGGCTATTTCGATATTAGCCCTGAAAAGATCAATGCCTGGATTACAAAATCAGAAAGTGAACTGATCAGTAACAGCAGCTCCACGATTGGACAAACCCTTGTCAATGTTGGAAATGGATTGGTAGTATTGTTCATCATACCAGTGTATATTTTCATGTTGTTGTTTTACCATCCTCTTTTAATTGAATTTTTTCGCAGGGTTTTTGGAGCAAATAACCGCAATGAGGTGAGCCAGATCATTTCACAGATTAAAACGGTCATTCAACGCTATCTGACAGGCTTGGCCATAGAATTTGTTATAATGGCAACGCTGAATTCCGTTAGTCTTTTGGTACTTGGAATTCAATACGCTATCCTTATCGGTATTATTGGTGCATTAGTCAACGTAATTCCTTACATTGGAGGAATAGTTTCAGTTTCATTACCTATGATCATTGCATTGGCGACCAAAACGTCACCATGGTTCGCGTTTTACGTACTGGCTATTTATTGGGTAATCCAAATGATTGACAATCACTATATCATCCCATTTATTGTAGCATCAAAAGTAAAAATCAATGCACTTATTTCGATTCTGGCAGTGCTTGTATTTGGAGCTTTGTGGGGCCTTCCCGGTATGTTCTTATCTATTCCGCTTACGGCCATCATCAAAGTTATTTTCGACCATACCGAACCATTAAAATCATTGGGATTTTTATTGGGCGACACCATGCCGACCATAGAATTATTTAACCTCAAAGCGATTATTCCAGCTAAAATGATTCCGAAAAAACCAGTCAAAGAGACCTGAACAACAAATTGAAAATCGGTTAGAAATAAGCAAATGAGACTATTAACTAAAGTTTTAAAGAATATTAAAACAAAGAAAGAATGAAAAAATTAAACAATCCTCTACCTAAAGTAAAAAGTTTCGCGACCGGGCAATCCATCAAGCTCAGCGAAAAAACCATAAAGGAAACTGAAAAAGCGAATAGTTTTCTTTCGGACATTGGCAATGCGGCCTTGTTCGTTAAGCGAATATTCAAGGAAACCTTTTCACGCGATTTCGAATTCAAAGAATTTTTGCGTCAGTGTTATGAAATTGGCAATAAATCATTGCCGCTGATTGCCATTACAGGCGCCATTATGGGTGTCGTTTTTACAATTCAGTCGCGCCCTGCCCTGGCAAAATTCGGGGCTGAAACCATGCTTCCGGGGATGGTGGCAATATCTATTATTCGTGAAATAGGACCGATTATCACCGCTTTGATCTGTGCCGGGAAAATCGGTTCAGGAATGGGAGCCGAATTGGGTTCGATGAAAGTAACTGAACAGATTGATGCCATGGAGGTATCGGCAACCAATCCGATGAAATACCTCGTTGTAACAAGGGTAATTGCCGCGACTCTGATGTTGCCCATCCTTGTATTATTCGCTGATGCATTCGGGATGTTTGGAAGTTGGATTGGTATAAATATGAAAGGTGATGTAAATATTATTTTGTATTTTTTCCAGGCCTTCGGGTCAATCGATTTCATGGATTTCTTTCCTGCACTCATTAAAACATTCTTCTTTGGAGCTGTAATAGGCGTTGTTGGTACCTATAAAGGGTACAATGCCGGAAGAGGTACCGAAAGTGTGGGCAAAGCTGCCAATTCTGCGGTTGTAATAGCCTCCCTTCTGGTTATTGTTGTTGACATGATTGCTGTACAGATAACAGATATGCTGCTATGAAAAATCCACAAAATGATAGTTCGGTAAATTTATCCGGCGGTACAAAACCTTCTGACCCAATCATTGAAATTAAGAACCTGAAAAAAGGATTTGGAAACCTGGAAGTATTGAAAGATGTTTCCATGAACCTTTACAAAGGCGAAAATCTGGTAGTACTTGGTAAATCAGGGACAGGCAAATCGGTACTGATTAAATGCATTGTCCGTTTACTTGATCCTGATGGCGGAACAATTGACGTACTTGGCACTGAAGTGGGTTCATTGAAAGGGACTGAATTAAGTGAATTAAGAAAGAAAATTGGGTTTCTTTTTCAGAGTGGCGCATTGTATGATTCAATGACCGTAAAAGAAAATCTGGAGTTTCCGCTGAGGAGAATTAAAAAAGGCATGACAGAAAAAGAAATAAGCGATAAAGTACTTGAGGTGCTCGAAAATGTAGGACTAGCCGATGCCTTGAATAAAATGCCTTCGGAATTATCAGGCGGAATGCGCAAACGAATCAGTCTGGCACGAACCATTGTGGTCGATCCGTTGATTATGCTCTACGATGAACCTACTACCGGACTTGATCCTGTAACGTCTGATGAAATAAGCGCGCTGATCAACGTTGTTCAGGAAAAATACAAGACTTCTTCCATCATCATCACACACGACATTGAATGTGCACGTGCCACTGCCAACCGGATTATCATGCTGAAGGACGGAGAAGTTTATACAGAAGGAACGATTGAGGAGTTCGACAAATCGACAGACCCGTTAATCAGGTCTTTCTTTAAATAAATCATTCAATTTAGGTTACTAAAAAACAAATAATTTACATACTAATAAAAATTTAAAATTATAACCATGGATACACAATCATCAAAATTCAAAGTGCGATTGGGACTGTTTGTTGCCGGCGGATTTATAATCTTCTTATTTGCCATATTCCTGATCGGAAGACAGAAGAATTTATTCAATCCTGTGTTTAGGCTTACAACCGACTTTTATAATATTAGCGGGATGCAGGTTGGGAACAATATCCGTTTTTCAGGGATCAATGTCGGAACAGTTGACAATATTAAAATAATTAATGATTCCACGGTCCAGGTTGAAATGATCATTCAAAAATCTGTTCAGAAATTTATTAAAGAAGATTGTCAGGCCTCGATTGGCTCAGAAGGGATTATTGGCGACCGGGTTTTAAACATTACTCAAGGTAGCGCCAATTCACCAATGGTAAGAGACGGGCAATCACTTTGGTCAATTGAACCTGTCGAAACGGATGCTATTATGAAAAGTATAAGTGTGACTGCAGAGAATGCCGAGATTATAACAAATCAGCTGGCAGAAATAATGGTTAATATTAATCAGGGGGAAGGAACACTCGGAAGGCTGATTCAGGATACAACCATTGCAGAAAACATTAACAAGACGATTATAAACCTGAAACAGAGCAGCAAAGGCCTGGATCAGAATATGGAAGCAGCCAAAAGCAATTTCCTTTTAAGAGGGTTCTTTAAAAAGAAGGCAAGAGAGAAAGCCAAAGCAACGGAAGATGCAAACAAGCTGAAAGAAGAGAAAAAAAAGCCTTAAAGAATCAGAAGCTTATTGGTTATCATGAAAGGGAAAATCATCTTAAAAATATTACTCGGCATTTTTGTCCTTGTAGTACTGATAAAAATTCTGACCATTGTGGCTGTTGAACCATGGGTCCGAAAAAAAGTACAGACGGCATTGAATGAAAAGTACAAGGATTACAACGTTGAAATTGACAAGGTTCATCTTTCTTTTATACCTTCAGGAATAGAACTAAATGGAATTACCATCGCCTCGATGCAGAAATATGGAGAAAACAATACCTTAAACGGAGAAATAGAGTCAGTAAAATTCAAGGGCATCAAATTTGCGAAGGCGCTTTTCAGAAAGGATTTTGACATTGATGAAATCAGTATTTCGAATTATACGCTAAAAGGGAAAATCCCATTTCCGGAAAAAACAAAACCACCAGCCATTTCCCGTTTGAATATCAGGATTGGGAAAGTGCTGGTTGATAAAATCAATGTTGCGCTGGAAGATTCTGCAACTTCAAAAGCTTTTTCAATTCGGGAAGGTATTTTGAAAGTATTTGATATCCGTATCGAAAAATCAGATACCATGCAAGGCAACTTCAGGCAATTTGATTTCGAAGCACAAGAACTCCTTTCGGTTTCAGCCGACAGCATGTACACTTATAAAGCCGGTGGAATTAACTATTCTGACAGTTTAAACCGATTATCGCTGAACAGCCTTACGATTCAACCAAATTACAAAGACTATGATTTTACGGCACGGCGTAAATTAGAAACTGATCGGGTTGAAACTGAGTTCAGCAATGTTTGTTTATACGATTTTGCTGCGGAAGATTATTTCAAATCCGGGAAATTGGCAAGTTCCTACATCGAAATTGGGAAAATGGAACTAACTGTTTTCCGTGACAAGCGAAAAGATGACAATCATAAGAAAAAACCTTCATTTCAGGAACTGATTTACAACTATTCCGGCGTTCTCCGCATTGATTCAATAGGTTTGAAAAGCGGAAATATTACCTACACCGAACATGCCGAAAAAGCAAATGAGCCCGGAAAAATCAGCTTCGATGATTTGAATGCCAGAATTTACAACATCACAAACGACACTATTTATAAAACGAAAGATGCTTCAGTTGAAATGAAAGCTGAGGCTCTGGTAATGGGAAAAGGCAAATTGAATATTGTATTGAAAGCAAAACTGTTCGACAACCAGAATACCTTTACAGCGAATGGTAGCCTTTCGGGCATGGAAGTCAAAGAATTCAACCCAATGCTGGAGAAAAATGCCTTTCTATTCGCAACTTCCGGAAAATTGGAGAAATTGAATTTCAGCTTTACGGCAAACAATAACAAAGCAACCGGCCAGTTGACAATGCTCTATGACGGATTGGACCTTGCTGTTAAAAATAAAAGAACCGACGATACCACGTCCATAAAAGAACGGATCATTTCAATCATCGCCAATAAAAAAGTATTGAACTCAAACCCGCTTCCGGGTGAAGATGTTCGAATTGGAACCATTGATTTTGAACGAAATCCCGAGAAATTTCTTTTTTCATACTGCTTTAAATCTATCCTATCAGGGATTAAATCGAGCATCCTGAAAAACCCAAAAGAAAAGAAGGAAAAGAAAACCTTTATACAAAAAATATTCGGTAAACCGGAAGACAAGAAGCAAGATAAATGACATGTACCCATTTTCCAATGGAAACATGTGATTTATGTAATCTATTTTCAGAAGTATGTAACAACTTCCAGTTCAAGGATCATCATCTTTGTAAGTAATAGTTCGATACTGAATTATTCAAAAAAAATATCATGAATACGCTACTAATTGTCTCTTCAGTAATTCTGACAATCATCTGGGCTATTGGTTTATTTATTTTCAGTATAGGTGCAGTTATGCACCTGGCAATGGTTTGTGCACTATTATTTATTATTGTCAGAATTTTAAGAAACGAAAAACAGTTTAGCATTTAATCGGTTCGACTCCAATGAAAACCAAAGGAATCCCTAAAAGCACAAGGTTCAATAAAGTAGGTACTTTATTGAAGACCACCTTTAACAAATGGTTTGATCGCGATCCTTTTCGGGAAGGAGCTATCATTGCCTATTATGCTATATTTTCATTGCCCGGATTATTGGTTCTTATGATAGCACTTGCCGGTTATTTCTTTGGCGCCGATGCAGTAAGTGGTCACCTGCAAAATCAGATAGCCAAGGCCTTGGGGAAAGATACTGCTGATATGGTGCAGGGAATGGTAATAATGGCCATGAAAAGTAAAGATTCGTTCTGGGCCGCCATGATTGGTATCGCGACCATCCTTTTTGGAGCCACCGCAGTATTCGCACAACTGCAAAAATCATTTAATAATATTTGGGAAGTTGAGGCTACTACCAATAAATCAGGTGTTTGGATCTTTGTTAAAACAAGACTTTTCTCTTTTGGATTGATCATTTCAATCGCCTTTTTGCTGTTGATCTCCCTGGTATTATCTTCATTACTTGCAGCCTTTGCCACGTGGATACAGCAATTCTGGTCCGAATCATTACTGGTTATTTTTCAGGTTTTCAATGCCGTTTTGTCACTGGTTATTATCACGATACTATTTGCAATGATGTTTAAAATATTACCTGATGCAAAGATCAAATGGCAATCGGTTTGGATTGGCGCATTTGTCACTTCCTTACTATTTGTATTGGGAAAATCAGCCCTTGGATTGTACTTTGGAAAAGCCGATCCCGCATCGGGTTATGGTGCAGCAGGTTCCATTATACTCATTTTGTTATGGACTTCCTACTCATCAATGATCGTATTCTTTGGAGCTGAATTTACAAAAGCCTATTCGGATTATTACTTTGGAGTTATTCCACCAACTGTGAATGCCGTGAAACAAGAGAATCCGGCATAATGACAGATAACATTGAAATTTTTAAACATTTAAAATTCAACCATGACAAAATTTAAAATTCAGATTAACAATATCAGCACAGTAGATGAGTTACCCAATTACTGGACAAACCAGGATTACAGCAATTTATTGGAAATATTTGATTTTCCTGATACCAAGAGCATTAAAAAGGAAAACCTGCTGGAATATTTAAAAATGGCGGTTACAGATTTTGAACCGGCTGAGGCAGCAGCTCTTTTATTAACTTACAAATTAAGTGAGCAGTTAAACGATGGACAAATCCAGCAATTATCAAACGATATGTTGCTCGACAAGGTTTGCGAAGAATATCCGGAAATTTCGTTACATGCCGATTTGTTTAAAATCAACCAGTTTTTGTACAAAGCATATAACGGGAAATTTCCAAATGCATCAGCAACTATCATCGAATGTGAAGTGAGTTCAGACGACGAAAACGCTGATCTTACCAACAAAGAATTGTTTTTGAGAATATTGGTCAACGGATTGACGGACAACAATCTAATTAAAAGATTATTCACCGAACAATTGGAGGAAAACAAAGCGTTTCCGGAAGCCAATGACATTCTGTGGGAATTGGAAAAGCTGGGCAACAACAAATTTAAGGTAGTAACTTCCGAATACTGGATCAGCAAATCAGACATTGAAAGTGAGATTTTTGAAGCTGAGCTGGAAGAATAAAGAAAAAACTCCTGTTTGCTATCATTTTCATCATACACGAAAATCATTTTCCATAGTTAAAAATGTGTGAATTATGTAAGCTATTTGCAGAAATGTGTAACGTTTCCCAGTTACAGGATATTCACCTTTGTACAGTAATAATCTATTTACAAATTAAATTCAAATAGCATGAACAAGTTCAGATTATTCATGATTGTTTCGGCACTATTCTTTATCAGCCTTTCAGTCGCAAAAGCACAGGTTGGTATCAGCATAAATATTAATTCACAACCTCTTTGGGGACCGGTTGCTTACGACTATGTAGAGTATTATTACCTTCCTGAATATGATGTCTATTACAATGCACCTAAGGCACAATTTGTTTACCTGAACGGCCCGAATTGGGTATTTGCTCCCAATTTACCTTCCCGGTACCAGAATGTAAATTTATACCGTACTTACAAAGTGGTCATTAATGAACCAACCCCTTACCTAAGGCATGATTATTATTACGGTCATTACAAAAAGTATAAAAATGTACATTCAAAGCAGGGAAATATCCGGGAAAGCAAAGATCCTAAATATGCAAGGGGAAATAGTCATCCGGGGAATTCGAAAAATGGCAGGATGGTAAATCAAGGCGGTAAAAGTATGCAACATTCGTCGGACAAGGGCGGTAGAAATGAAAATCACAAAGGGAATGAGGGTGATAAAGGAAGTAAGGGTAATAAAGGAAATAAAGGGAATAAAGGTCATTAAGGTCATTAACATTTTAAAATCGAACAGATGAACACAACAGAATTAAAAGGGAATTGGGATGAACAAAAAGGCAAGCTCAAACAGAAATTTGCAGCCTTAACCGATGATGATTTATTGTTTGCTGAAGGCAAGAAAGATGAAATGCTTGGCAAACTTCAAATCAAGCTTGGCAAATCAAAAGATGAGTTGCACAAACTCATTTCAGATCTGTAATCTACTCATAAACAGGCATCGTTCATTAAATTGAACGATGTTTTTTTTGGTAAGCTGACATGTCACTAATCCGTTTTCATGTTAAAAGAGCAACTAAAATATCAAATGTGTGATTGATGTAACTTATTTTCAGAATTGTGTAACACTCCTCATTATGGAGATATTCATCTTTGCAGTATCAAATTTAGAAACTTAAAAACAAAAAAACAAAATGGGAAATCTACTTTATGTTATCGCGGTAATCCTGATTATTATCTGGGCCGCAGGGTTTTTTGCCTACAGTGCTGGCAGTATAATCCATGTTCTTCTTGTAATTGCAATTATCGCAATTATTCTGCGGGTTATCAGAGGTTAAAACTATTTGTAAATCTTAAATATATACGGATGAAAAATTCAATTGGCATAGGTAAAGTAATCGGAGGGGTCCTGATTGGAACTCTTTTCGGAGTTGCTCTCCGAATGTTGTTTGCTTGTCCTGATAAATGCAAAACAGAAAGTATTTCTATCAACGAAGCAACAGACATAAAAGATCTTAGAAAAAAGATGAAAAAGGAAGCTGTAAATCTGCGTAATAAAGCAGAAGAACTTGAAGATCTTGCAGCAGAATAGTCCTTTTAATATTAGGCAAAAGCAAATGCTTTTTGTATTTCAGTATTCAGTAAAAAAACAACAATTATAGTATCAAATTTAAAAACAATTAATTATGAAAATATCAAAATTTATTTTACCGGCAGTTTTGGCTTCAACTCTTTTATTTTCGAGTTGTGCATCACTTAACAAGACTCAAAAAGGAGCAGGCATCGGAACCGTTGCTGGTGGAGCTGCAGGTGCCGTTATTGGACGTATTTCAGGAAACACCGCAATGGGTGCCGTGATTGGCGCTGCAGTCGGTGGAGTAACAGGCGCCGTGATTGGTCGCAAAATGGACAAACAAGCCGAAGAAATTAAAAACGAAGTTCCCGGTGTGAAAGTTGACCGTGTAGGCGAAGGTATTGTGATTGAATTCGAAAGCAACATACTTTTCGGGTTCGACAATTATGCACTTACCGCTGAAGCTAAGGAAAACCTCGGAAAATTAGTTACCATACTTACCAAATATCCCGATACTGATATTGCCATTCACGGGCATACCGACAGCAAAGGTTCAGAAGCATACAACCAGAAATTGTCTGAAAGAAGAGCCAAGGCGGTTTCGAATTACCTGGTTAGCCAGAATATTTCTTCAAGTCGGCTTACAACCATCGGATTTGGTGAATCACAACCAAAATACTCCAACGAAACAGCCGATGGACTTGCCAAGAACCGTCGCGTTGAATTTGCCATTACAGCAAATGAAAAAATGAAAGCAGAATCAAAATAAACATTGAGAAAAGGGTTTGGTTCGTCCCTACCCTCTTTCAATAATTATTCATACAAATCAATTTTATACACTTAATTCAATTTTAAATGAAAAACAAAAATCTATTTCTTATAGCAATTCTTATCATGTTTGGATTTTCAGCTTTTTCCCAAACCGAAGGCATTTCTTTTGGTCTGCGTGGAGGAGCTAATTTTCAGAACATTAATGGGAAAGACATGAACGGCGATAAGCTCGAACTCAAAATGATACCTGGTTTTAATGCGGGTGTTGTAGTACAAATCCCTGTTGCTCCTGAATTCTTTTTCCAGTCAGGTTTACTGTACACCACTAAAGGTGCAAAGGACAGCAAGGCACTTCTGGGACTGGGAACTCTTCAATATAACCTTTCGTACATCGAATTGCCATTGAACATGCTTTATAAACCAGTTCTTGGTAATGGTCATTTCTTATTGGGTTTTGGACCATACATAGCTTATGGTCTTGGCGGAAAAGCTAAATATGCCATCGGAAATACTTCGTACGAAGAAAACATCGTGTTCGCCAATGAGTACGATAATGGCTTACATTATGGACAGTATATCAAACGCCTCGACTATGGTGGGAACCTGTTCTTCGGGTACGAATTGTCGAACGGCGTTTCTTTGCAATTGAATACACAATTGGGTATGGCAAAAATTAATGCTGACAATACGAAATTTCCGAACGATAAAACTTCTTTCAAGAATACAGGCTTCGGCCTTTCTCTTGGTTACATGTTTTAGTTAACGGGTCAATTTATAGTTTTTACAAGCGTGGCCTTACCGGTCACGCTTTTTTTTAGCCCGGTTCGTTCAAACAGAATAAACAAGTTGCATTTCCAAATGTGTGAATCATGTAACTAATTTCCAAAAATGTGTAATATTTTTCGGTTAAAAGTTGATAATCTTTATATCATAAATATTTCATCTATACATATTTGACATCTAAATTCTTTAATCATTTAAAACTTAAAATCATGGGAAATTTACTTTATGTTGTTGCGGTAATATTGATTATATTATGGCTCATCGGATTCCTTGGAGCTGGATACAGTGGCGGAGGCATCATTCATATTCTGTTGGTAATTGCAATTATCGCTATAATACTAAGAGTTATCCAGGGAAGAAGAATCCTCTAATTAGCTGGCTGAGTGATATTTCTAATCCAAAACAAGAATTGTTTTACCAATGGATAATGATCCATCTGCTTATATTCATTTTTGTTTATAAGGACCAATTAAAATAAAACGATCATCCTTGAACGATGATCGTTTTATTTGGTTGAAGAGGCAGGCCGATTACCTCTTGATTTCATAAACCATCAGAGCCTCGTTGTGCCTTACATACAGCTTGCCATCGGCAATTACCGGATGCGCCCAATGTTGTGCGGTTCCGAGCGGAACTTTAAACTTGCTAATGATACGGAATTGTTCGGGTGTACCTTCAACCAGCGCCATTTCACCATCTTTTTCGGCATAACAGTAAAAATGTCCGTCGGCATAAATCACTGGGCCACCACCTAAATCTTTGGCAATATATTTGGTCAGGCCGGTTTTCACATCAATACAAAACCATTTGGGTTGAATGTGCGCCGAACCATAGAAGTAACCTTCTTTCAGGATAAAACCACCCATCAGGTTAATAAATTCCTTGTTGCGCCAGGCAATTTCGGCCTGTTTACCATCGGGCGAAAGTTGCAGGCAAACCAGCCCCGAGCTGTCTTTTCGCGATGCACTTGAAACCAACAGTTTTCCATCGAAATAAACAGGTGTATTGGCATGTATTTTATTATCCTGGAACTGGTTAATCCGCCAGTACATTTCACCATTTTCGGCATCCAGCCCAATAATGGAATTGGAAGTAAGGTTCGCCAGTAACCGATGGCCATTGTGATTGAAAACAATCGGCGAACTATAAGTTGCCTTTTCGCCGTAAGCCGGGCTCGACCAGATTTTCTTTCCGGTAAAGCGGTTCAGCGCAACCATGTTATTTGTTTTTCCGCCGGGCGTACAATACAATTTATCGCCATCAATCAGCAGAGATTCCGAGAAACCAAACTGTACCGAGTCGGCCTGCAAATCCTTGAAAAAATCGACACTCCACACCGTTTCGCCGTTTTTGGCATTCAGGCAATACACGCTTCCACTCCCACTTTCCACGTAAATGAGATCGTCAACAACTGTTGGTGTCGAACGTGCTCCGGGAAAAATGCCTGTCCAGTCTTTGCCATAGTTTTTCTTCCATAGCAACTTCCCCTTGGTATCGAAAGCAAAAAGAAAACCTTCAGAAGTAAGTGTATCAGGAATTCCGGTCACAAATACTTTGTCGTGTGTAACCGCCACGCTTCCCTGCCCTGTTCCAAGCCCTTCGAACGACCATAGCATTTTGGGGCCTTCGGCAGGCCATTCATTCAGCAAATTGGTTGCCGG
>JBBRXN010000047.1:0-39690 GCA_038248385.1 Bacteroidales bacterium | reverse complement strand
ATAGCTATACTTATCTCGTGATTGTGAAAACAGTCATTTTAATTGGTAGTCAGTAAAAGCGCGTTTTTAACCTAATAAGGTTAATGCGCTAATAAAAGGAGGAAGTGTGTCTTATGAAAAAGTCAATGAAAATTTTAGTGTTATGTTTATCGTTCCTTATGGTTGTAGGTATGTTCGCAGCTTGTAAAAAAGCTGAACCAACATTATTAGAACCAATAATGAAAATTGAAATTGTTACTCCAGAAGAATATATGGGTGATATTATCGGTGACTTAAACCGTCGCCGAGGCCATATCGAAGGTATGGAAGAAAAAGCTGGCGCCCGTGTGATTAAAGCATTGGTCCCACTTTCCGAACTTTTCGGCTATGTTACAGTGCTCCGGACTTTATCATCGGGTCGTGCTACCTCGTCCATGGAATTCGCGAAATACGTTGAATTGCCAAAATTATTGGCAATCAAAGTTCTTGAGGATCTTAAAGGAAGAACAGACTTATTATAATTATAAACTGTATTATTATTTCTCATTATGAGTCAAAAGATCAGAATTAAGCTGAAATCGTATGATCACAACTTGGTGGACAAGTCGGCCGAAAAGATCGTAAAGACAGTTAAGACTACTGGTGCAGTAGTAAGCGGACCAATTCCACTTCCTACTCACAAACGTATTTTTACTGTATTACGCTCAACCTTTGTAAACAAAAAATCAAGGGAACAATTCGAGCTGTCTTCTTACAAACGTTTGATCGACATTTACAGTTCAACAGCAAAAACAATTGATGCCTTAATGAAGCTTGAATTACCAAGTGGCGTCGAAGTAGAAATCAAAGTTTGATAACCTGTAAAAAAAGAAAAAATGGCAGGATTAATCGGTAAAAAAATCGGAATGACTTCCGTATTCAGTGTTGAGGGGAAAAACATCCCATGCACTGTGATCCAAGCCGGACCTTGTGTAGTTACACAAGTGAAATCGGTAGAAACTGATGGCTACACGGCTGTTCAGTTAGGGTATGATGATAAAAAGGAAAAGCATACCAACAAATGTGAGTTGGGCCATTTCAAAAAGGCCGCAACTGAACCAAAACGAAGACTGATCGAGTTCAAAGAACTTGAAGGTGAATTTAAACTTGGCGACATCGTTAAGGTTGATTCAATCAATGCAGAAGGTTGGGTGGATGTTCAGGGAGTAACCAAAGGTAAAGGATTTCAGGGCGTTGTAAAACGTCACGGATTCGCAGGTGTTGGCGATGCCACACATGGTCAGCACAACCGTCTCAGAGCCCCGGGTTCTGTTGGTGCATCTTCTTATCCGTCACGTGTTTTCCCCGGAATGCGCATGGCTGGACGCGATGGCAATGACAACGTAACGATTCAGAACCTGAAAGTTCTGAAAATAATTCCGGAGTCAGACTTATTGATAGTTAAAGGATCAATTCCTGGATGCAAAGGTTCATACGTAATTATTTATCAGTAATGGAAATAAAAGTAATAAATAAAGCAGGACAGGAAACCGGAAGAACTGTTACATTAGATGAGCAGATTTTCGGTATTGAGCCCAATGACCACGCCATTTATCTGGATGTCAAACAAATCTTGGCCAATAAAAGACAAGGAACACACAGTTCAAAAGAACGTGCTGATGTTTCCGGAAGTACCAGAAAGATCAAAAAACAAAAAGGAACCGGTACCGCCAGAGCAGGTAGTATTAAATCTCCTGTCTTCCGTGGTGGAGGCCGCGTTTTTGGTCCACGTCCGAGAAGCTATGATTTCAAACTGAACAAGAAGGTAAAATCTCTTGCACGTAAATCAGCATTAACTTATAAAGCTTTGGAAGAAGCAATTGTGGTAATTGAAGATTTCAATTTTGAAACACCAAAAACACGCGAAATGGTACAAATCAGTAATAATCTGAATATTACTGATAAAAAGTCTCTTTTCGTATTACCGGAAGAAAATAAAAACATATATTTGTCCTCCAGAAATTTACAGTGCGTTTCTGTTATAACTGCTTCAGAATTAAATACTTATCAAATTTTGAATGCAAAAAAAGTAGTCGTTCTGGAAAGTTCAATAAGTAAAATTGAAGAATTCTTTAAGATATAAAAGGCTGGAAAATGGAAATTTTAATTAAACCGATCGTTACCGAAAAGATTACAGCTCAGGCAGAAAGCCTGAACCGTTATGGTTTTATTGTCAATCGGAGCGCGAATAAATTGCAGATCAGGAAAGCCATTGAAAGTCTTTACAAGGTTTCGGTGGTATCAGTAAATACACTGATTCACGGTGGTAAAAGAAAATCACGCTTTACCAAAGCAGGCGTAATTTCGGGTAGCACCGGAATGAGCAAAAAAGCTATTATTACAATAGCCAAAGGAGAATCTATTGATTTTTATAGTAATATTTAATTAGAAAAATGGCAGTAAGAAAATTAAATCCAGTTACTCCGGGTCAAAGGCACAAAATCGCCGGGACCTTTGAGTCCATTACTGCATCTACACCTGAAAAATCATTGTTGAAGCCTATGACGAGATCTGGCGGTCGTAACAGCCAGGGACGCATGACAATGAGGTATATAGGTGGTGGGCACAAACGCAAATACCGTCTTATCGACTTTAAAAGAGATAAAGATGGCATTGCCGCTGTTGTTGAATCTATTCAGTATGATCCAAACCGTACCGCTCGAATTGCACTGTTGGTTTATCCCGACGGTGACAAAAGGTATATGCTGGCATCCAACGGATTAAAAGTTGGCCAGAAAGTCGAGACCGGAACCGGTGTGGCACCTGAAATAGGGAATACATTACCACTATCTGAAATACCTCTTGGAACATTGGTTCACAACATTGAGCTTCATCCCAGTCAGGGAGGTGTGATGGCTCGTAGTGCCGGAACGTACGCTCAGTTAACTTCAAGAGAAGGAAAGTACGCTATCGTGAAATTGCCTTCGGGCGAATCCAGAATGGTTCTCGTAACTTGTCGTGCTACAGTAGGAATCGTTGGAAATGGTGAGCACAACCTTGAAAGATCAGGGAAAGCTGGTCGTTCGAGATGGTTAGGTAGCAGACCTCGTGTAAGAGGTGTAGCTATGAATCCAGTCGATCACCCCATGGGTGGTGGAGAAGGTCGTTCTTCAGGTGGACATCCACGTTCGCGCAAAGGCTTGTTAGCTAAAGGCTTCAAGACTCGTTCGAAGAAGAAAGCTTCCAACAGGTATATTGTAGAAAAACGGAAGAAATAATTAAAAGGAGAACAATATGAGTCGTTCATTAAAGAAAGGGCCTTTTATCGATTTCAAACTCGAACGTAAAGTTTTGGTTTTGAATGAAGCTAACAAAAAGTCTGTAATCAAGACTTGGGCCAGAGCATCAGTAATTTCTCCTGACTTTGTAGGGCATACCATTGCAGTTCACAACGGGAATAAATTCATTCCGGTTTATGTAACTGAAAATATGGTAGGCCATAAATTTGGTGAATTTGCACCTACAAGAACATTCAGGGGACATGCCAAAGGGAGAAAATAAGGCATGAGATTCTCAATAACTATTAAAAGAATTCACGATGGGTGCTAGAAAAAGAAATAGTGCAAACGAACTAAAGGAAACTAAGAAACAGCAGTATTTCGCTGTTTTGAAGAATTGTCCTACTTCACCGCGAAAAATGAGGCTTGTAACCGATATGGTACGTGGAATGGAAGTAAACAGAGCTCTTGATGTACTTAAGTTTTCTTCAAAAGAAGCTTCGCGCAGAGTTGAAAAACTTGTCATGTCAGCCATTGCAAACTGGCAGGCAAAAAACGAAGGAACTCGCTTGGAAGAAAGCAATCTGTATGTAAAAAACATTTCTGTTGATTCAGGAAGAATACTTAAAAGACTGCGCCCTGCACCACAGGGACGGGCACACAGGATCAAAAAAAGATCAAATCATGTGACTGTAAGTCTTGATAGTTTAACCATAGTTAAAGAAACTGAATAAATAATAATACATGGGACAAAAAGTTAATCCAATCGCTAATCGTTTAGGGATCATCAAAGGATGGGATTCCAATTGGTTCGGTGGAAACAACTATGGTGATAAGCTCGTGGAAGACTTCAAGATCAGGGAGTACCTGAATGCCCGTCTGGCAAAAGCAAGTATCTCCAAGATTATCATTGAACGTACACTTAAACTTATAACCATCACTGTTCACACCTCGAGACCCGGTATTATTATTGGCAAAGGTGGTCAGGAAGTTGATAAGCTGAAAGAAGAGTTGAAAAAGATCACCAACAAGGAAGTTCAGATCAATATTTTTGAAATTAAACGTCCGGAACTGGATGCCCAGATTGTGGCTATCAACATTGCACGACAGATTGAAGGTAAAATTGCCTACCGACGTGCAACCAAAATGGCCATCGCTTCAACCATGAGAATGGGAGCACAGGGAATCAAGATTCAGGTATCAGGTCGTTTGAACGGAGCCGAAATGGCACGTTCTGAAATGTACAAAGATGGCCGTACTCCTTTGCATACTCTGAGAGCTGATATAGATTATGCGCTTGCAGAAGCCCTTACCAAAACCGGCTTGCTCGGTGTCAAAGTTTGGATCTGTAAAGGCGAGATTTATGGAAAGCGTGACCTTTCACCAAACCTTGGCCAGAAACCTGGTCGTCCGGTTGTTGGTGGTCCAAAAGGAAACGGATTTAAGAAAAAAAGAAAATAAGTTGTCACCCTTTCAGAAGTAGAGAATAATGTTACAACCGAAAAAGACAAAATACAGAAGAGTACAGAAGGGAAAAATGAAGGGCTTGGCCGGAAGAGGCAATCAGCTCGCATTTGGAACTTACGGTATTAAATCGTTGGAAGAAACGTGGCTTACCGGGCGCCAGATAGAGGCTGCCAGGGTTGCGGTAACCCGTCACATGCAACGTCAGGGTCAAATTTGGATACGAGTTTTCCCCGACAAGCCGATTACTAAAAAACCCGCTGAAGTACGTATGGGTAAAGGTAAAGGTGCCCCGGAAGCATTTGTTGCTCCGATAACACCAGGTAGAATATTGATTGAAGCAGATGGAGTTCCCTATGAGGTTGCTAAGGAAGCACTTCGTTTAGCTGCACAAAAACTACCGGTTACTACTAAGTTTATTGTAAGACGTGATTATGTTGAACCTGAAACCGCTGAATAATGAAGACATCAGAAATTAAAGAATTATCCAACGCGGAAGTTGTGGAAAGAATCCAGACAGATCAGGATACCTTGTTACGGATGAAAATGAACCATGCAATTTCACCACTTGATAATCCACAGGTCATCGTGGGTGTCAGAAGAAATATTGCACGTTTAAAAACCATTCTACGTCAGAGGGAAATTAACGCAAAACAGAGTTAGAAATGGAATCAAGAAATCTAAGGAAGGAGCGCGTTGGAGTTGTTGTGAGTAACAAAATGGAATGTACCATCGTTGTAGCCGAAAAGCGCAAAGAAAAACATCCTATTTATGGAAAATTCGTCAACAAAACCTCCAAGTTTTACGCCCACGATGAAAAGAACAGCTGCAACATCGGCGATACTGTGAAGATCATGGAAACACGACCAATCAGTAAACAGAAATGTTGGAGATTAGTTGAAATTTTAGAAAGAGCTAAGTAATCATGATACAACAAGAATCAAGATGTAGCGTTGCCGATAATAGTGGGGCAAAGGAAGTGCTCTGTATCCGCGTATTAGGCGGAACAAGAAAGCGCTATGCCACATTAGGCGATACCATTGTAGTTACAGTTAAAAGTGCTATAGCGGGAAGTGAAATGAAAAAAGGTGCCGTGTCGAAAGCAATTATTGTTCGTACTACTAAAGAAGTTCGCCGTCAGGATGGAACATATATCCGATTTGACGATAACGCAGTAGTTTTACTGAACAATACTGGTGAAATGCGCGGAACTCGTATATTTGGGCCCGTAGCAAGAGAACTTCGTGATAAAAACATGAAGATAATTTCACTTGCTCCTGAAGTACTTTAATGTATAAAATCAGAACAATGCAGACAAAATTACACATTAAAAAAAGCGACACTGTATTTGTAACTACCGGCAATTACAAAGGTCGGGAAGGCAAAGTGCTCGAAGTAATAAGAGCTACCGGGAAAGCTATAGTGGAAGGTGTGAATATGGTTAAAAAACACACCAAGCCCAATGCAGCGCATCCTCAGGGAGGTATTATTGAAAAAGAAGCACCAATTCATATTTCAAACCTTATGATTAAGGATCCTAAAACAGGAAAACCTACTCGTATTGGAAGGAAGCTGAATGATAAGGGTAAATTAGTTCGATATTCAAAAAAATCAGGAGAGGAGATTAAGTAATGGCTTACGTACCAACACTTAAGAAAAAATACTTGGACGAAGTGATTCCTGCGTTAGTGAAGGATTTTTCCTACAAAAACGTAATGCAGGCACCAAGGTTAGAGAAAATTGTCATCAATCAGGGAGTTGGAGCTGCTATCGCAGATAAAAAGTTAATCGAAGTCGCAACAGACGAGATTACTACTATCGCAGGTCAAAAGGCAGTCCAAACCAAATCTAAAAGAGACATCTCTAATTTCAAGTTAAGGAAAAAAATGCCGATCGGCGTTCGTGTTACGCTTCGCAGAGATCGCATGTATGAATTCCTGGACCGTCTGGTCAGTGTATCTCTTCCCCGTATCCGCGATTTCAAAGGAATTGAAAGTAAAATGGATGGCCAGGGAAATTACACCCTCGGAATTCCTGAACAAATCATTTTTCCTGAAATTGTAATGGACAAAGTTACCAAGATCAACGGAATGAATATTACTTTCGTGACTTCAGCCTATTCAGACGAAGAAGGCTACGCTTTACTGAAAGAGTTAGGTTTACCTTTTAAAAATGCTAAAAAGATTTAAGATATGGCTAAGGAATCAATGAAAGCTCGGGAAGTAAAGAGAGCAAAACTTGTTGAAAAATATGCCGAGAAAAGAGCCAAACTTAAGGCTGAAGGTGATTCTGCAGGTCTTCAGAAATTACCCAAGAACTCTGCCCGTGTTCGTATGCATAACAGATGCAAATTAACTGGGCGCCCGAAAGGGTATATGCGTCAATTCGGTATCAGCAGGATCAATTTCAGAGAAATGGCTTCTTCTGGTTTAATTCCGGGTGTTAAAAAAGCAAGTTGGTAATTTATAATTAAGAAGTAATGAGCAAAATTACAGATCCAATAGCAGATTATCTGACACGAATAAGAAATGCCCAAAAGGCAAAACATCGTGTTGTCGATATCCCTGCATCCAATATCAAGAAAGAAATTACCAAAATTTTGAAAGATAAAGGATATATCCTCAACTATAAGTTTGAAGACGAAATCAACTTTCAGGGCAACATTAAAATTGCTTTGAAATATCATCCAGAATCGCATATTCCCGCGATTAAGACAATCAGACGAATCAGTAAACCTGGTTTGAGGAAATATTGTCATACCGACAGTATTCCACGAGTTCTTAATGGATTGGGAATAGCAGTAATTTCGACCTCCAAAGGCGTGATCACCGACAAAGAAGCTCGGGAATTAGGTGTTGGCGGTGAGGTTTTATGTTACGTTTATTAATCTAGGAGGAACAATAATGTCAAGGATAGGTAAACTTCCCATAGAAATTCCGGCAGGAGTAAAATTTACTGTAAGCGATACAAATCTGGTTACAGTAAAAGGTCCGCTGGGCGAACTGACACAACAGGTTGATCCCGATATTACTTTCGAATTGGAAGGTAATATTTTAACGGCAATCCGTCCTTCAGATGAGAAAAAACACCGGGCTATTCATGGTCTGTATCGGTCACTTGTTAATAACATGGTGGTTGGTGTATCAAAAGGCTACGAAATAAAACTCGAGCTGGTAGGTGTTGGTTATCGTGCTGAACATGATGGACAGGTACTCGATTTGGTTTTAGGTTATTCACATCATACCTATATGATGCTTCCTTCGGAAGTGCAGGTAGAGGCAAAAAGTGATAAACGTAGCAACCCGATTGTAACTTTGAAAAGTTGTGATAAACAATTGATCGGTCACATTGCGGCCAAAATCAGATCCTTCAGAAAACCTGAGCCTTACAAAGGAAAAGGTGTTAAGTTTGTTGGTGAAGTTATTAGGCGCAAAGCCGGTAAATCAGCTGGAGCTAAATAATAAAATTTAAAAACCATGGCTTTAACGAAGCAAGAAAGAAGATATAGAATTAAGAAAAGGATCCGGAAAATTGTTTCCGGAACTGCAGAAAGACCACGTTTAAATGTTTTCAGAAGCAACAAGCAAATTTATGCTCAGTTGGTTAATGATTTAACAGGAACAACAGTCTTGGCAGTATCTTCACTTAATAAAGATTTCGTAGGTACCGAGGGTACCAAAACCGAAATGGCTGTAAAAGTAGGAAAGGCAGTTGCCGAAAAAGCAATTGCTGCCGGTATCACTGCTGTCGTATTCGATCGGAATGGTTATTTGTATCACGGAAGAGTTAAACAATTAGCTGAAGCTGCCCGTGAGGGTGGCCTTAAATTTTAATAGTTATGTCAGGAGATATCAGAAAAGTAAAAACCAGTGATCTGGAACTGAAAGATCGATTGGTAGCTATTAACCGTGTTACGAAAGTAACCAAAGGGGGTAGAACATTTAGTTTCTCGGCCATAGTTGTAGTGGGTAACGAAGACGGTATCGTAGGCTGGGGCCTTGGTAAAGCCAGCGAAGTAACCACAGCAATTTCAAAAGGTGTTGATGCAGCTAAGAAAAACCTGGTAAAAGTTCCGATTCACAAAGGAACTATTCCTCACGAACAGGTGGCTAAATTTGGAGGCGCCCGTGTATTCATAAAACCGGCTACTACCGGAACAGGAGTTGTCGCCGGAGGAGCTATGCGCGCTGTACTGGAAAGTGTTGGAATTCACAACATCCTTGCGAAATCAAAGGGATCGTCAAATCCACACAACCTGGTAAAAGCAACAATGGCTGCTCTTCTTGAATTACGCGATGCTCATACCGTTGCCGATCATAGGGGAATCACTTTGGATAAAGTATATAATGGATAAGGAGTTATGGCAAAGATAAAAATCACACAGGTTAGAAGTGCTATTGGTTCTCCCAAAAGACAAAAAGCGACATTGATCGCTTTGGGAATCAAGAAACTTAATCGTTCGGTTGAACACGAAGTAACTCCGCAAATTCTCGGGATGATCAATAAATTGCAGCATCTCTTGATTGTTGAAGAAGTTTAAACTTATTAAGAACTATAATTATGGATTTAAGTAATCTTAAACCTGCTGAAGGTTCAACCCACAGCGATAAGCGAATTGGACGCGGCCAGGGCTCAGGTCATGGCGGCACCTCTACAAGAGGTCACAAAGGTGCTAAATCAAGATCAGGGTATAAAACCCGTCGTGGTTTCGAAGGTGGTCAGATGCCTTTACAGCGGGTTGTGCCAAAATCTGGCTTTAAAAATATCAACAGAAAAGAGTTTAAGGCAATCAATCTGGATGTTATCCAGGAGTTGGCTGAATCATTAAATTTAACCTCTATTGATACCAATGTTTTGGTTGAAGCCGGAATGGCATCAAAAAGGGATAAAATAAAGATTTTGGGTGATGGAGTATTGAACCTTAAATTGGAAGTTAAAGCCCACGCCTTTTCAAAAAGAGCTAAAGAGACCATCGAGAAATTAGAAGGAACCACCGAAATACTCTAAAACTGATGAAAAAGTTTATTGAAACCCTAAAGAATATTTATAAGATTGAAGACTTGCGGTCCCGGTTGGGGATTACTTTGTTTTTGCTTTTAATTTATCGTTTAGGTTCGTACGTTTCTTTACCCGGAGTTGACCCGGCACAGTTGGGCCAACTTAAAGACCAAACATCTGAGGGGTTGCTCGGATTGCTGGATATGTTCTCAGGGGGAGCATTTTCAAAAGCATCTATCTTTGCTTTAGGGATCATGCCTTATATTTCGGCTTCAATTGTAATTCAGTTAATGGGTATTGCGGTACCTTATTTCCAGCGATTGCAAAAAGAAGGTGAATCAGGACGGCGCAAAATCAATCAGTTAACGCGTTATCTGACTGTTGTCATCCTGATCTTCCAGGCACCTGCATATTTAACAAACCTTCATTACCAGTTACCCGAAAGTGCTTTTGCAATTACCGGAGCCATGTTCACTATCACATCGACCATTATTTTAACTGCTGGTTCGATGTTCGTGATGTGGCTTGGTGAACGTATCACTGATAAGGGAATCGGAAATGGTATTTCGCTGATCATCATGATCGGAATTATTGCCCGTCTTCCACACTCGATTGTTGCTGAATTTATTTCACGCATCGAACAACAGGGTGGTGGTATGGTAATGTTCTTACTTGAGTTTGTAGTCCTTACTGTGGTATTTATGGGTGCAATTCTGCTGGTTCAGGGAACCCGCAAAATTCCTGTACAATACGCAAAACGCATTGTAGGCAACAAACAATATGGTGGTGTTCGTCAGTACATACCTTTGAAAGTTAATGCCGCAGGAGTAATGCCAATCATTTTTGCGCAGGCAATCATGTTTATTCCTATTAGTCTTGCCGGATTTGCCAAATCAGATAGTTTGAGTGGATTTGCAGCTGCATTTTCAGATCATACAGGGTTTTGGTATAATCTTACTCAATTTACACTTGTAATTTTATTCACGTATTTTTACACTGCAATTACTGTTAATCCAATGCAGATGGCTGAAGATATGAAGAAAAACGGTGGTTTTATTCCAGGTGTTAAGCCCGGAAAGAAAACTGTTGAATTTCTTGATACCATCATGTCCAGAATCACTTTACCGGGATCAGTTTTTCTCGGAATTGTTACCATTCTGCCTGCATTTGCGATGATGGCTGGTATTAACACTCAGTTCGCCTATTTCTTTGGCGGAACTTCGCTGTTGATCCTTGTTGGTGTTGTACTCGATACTTTACAGCAAATAGAGAGTCACCTTTTAATGCGTCACTATGATGGTTTGATGAAATCAGGCCGGATAAAAGGACGTACAGGAACTGGTGGAGCATACTAATAACTATTTGGGCATTTATGTCCTGAATTGATGAAAGTTCTTTACTTGTTAAATTAAATAATTAATACTGAAGTAAATATTCTATATTTATGGCAAAACAGTCTTCTATACAACAAGACGGAACAATCATTGAATCATTATCAAATGCAATGTTCAGGGTTGAATTGGAAAATGGGCATACCATTACTGCACATATCTCGGGAAAGATGAGGATGCATTATATCAAAATCTTACCGGGTGATAAAGTGAAGGTGGAAATGTCACCATACGACCTGACCAAAGGAAGAATTACTTTTAGATACAAAAACTAAAAAATCAAAATAATGAAAGTAAGAGCATCCATTAAAAAACGTAGCGCCGACTGCAAAATTGTACGCAGAAAAGGCCGTTTGTATGTGATTAACAAAAAAAATCCAAAGTACAAACAACGTCAGGGATAATTAATTAACTTTGTAAAAATTTATTTTATGGCTCGTATAAGTGGTGTTGACATCCCTAACAATAAAAGAGGAGAGATTGCCTTAACCTATATTTATGGCGTTGGTCGCAATCTTTCTGTAACGCTCCTCGAAAAAGCCGGCGTTGACAAAAACATCAAAGTTCAGGATTGGACGGATGAACATTTGGCTGCTATTCGTGCAGCAATCAGTGGAAACATTAAGGTAGAAGGCGAATTACGTTCTGAAACTCAAATGAATATTAAACGATTAATGGATATCGGCTGCTATCGCGGAATCCGTCATCGTGTAGGCTTACCTCTTCGTGGACAGAGCACTAAAAATAATGCACGTACACGTAAAGGAAAGAGAAAAACTGTTGCTAATAAGAAAAAGGCCACTAAATAATTGATAATTGAATTATGGCAAAAAAGACTGGTTCTACAAAAAAACGAGTTGTTATCGTTGAAGCAATCGGGCAGGCGCACATTCATTCTTCATTCAATAACATCATTGTGTCGTTGACCAATGGTAATGGTGAAGTAATTTCGTGGTCGTCAGCCGGAAAAAAAGGTTTCAGAGGTTCTAAAAAGAACACTCCGTATGCCGCTCAGGTAGCTTCTGAAGAATGTTCAAAGACCGCTTATGATCTTGGACTCAGGAAAGTAAAAGTATATGTAAAGGGTCCGGGTAATGGTCGCGAATCTGCTATTCGCGCTATGAGTACTGTTGGCATTCAGGTAAGTGAAATTGTTGACGTTACTCCGCTTCCACACAATGGATGTCGTCCTGCAAAAAGAAGACGTGTTTAATCAAATTAATTAAGACAGTAATGGCAAGATATATTGGACCAAAATCCAGAATTGCCCGAAAATTTGGTGAACCAATTTTCGGACCTGATAAAGTGCTTGAAAAGAAAAATTTTCCACCGGGTGTTCACGGCTTAGCTAGCCGCCGACGTAAAAAATCGGAATACGGTACTCAATTAAAAGAAAAGCAAAAAGCTAAATACATGTATGGTGTTTTGGAAAAACAATTTTCGAATTTGTTTAAAAAAGCATCAGCATCAAAAGGTGTAACCGGAGAAGTCCTTTTACAATTGCTTGAAGGCCGTTTGGATAATGTTGTATTCCGTTTGGGCATTGCGCCAACACGGGCTGGAGCACGCCAGTTGGTATCTCATAAACACATAGTGGTAAATGGTGAGGTTGTTAATATTCCTTCGTATCATTTACGTCCTGGTGATCTAGTTGGCGTTCGTGAAAAATCAAAATCACTTGAAGCGATTACTGCTTCATTGAATTCACGTCGTTATAATAAATTTGCATGGTTGGAATGGGATAATACTACCTTGGTCGGTAAATTTTTAAACCGTCCTGACAGAGCAGATATTCCTGAAAACATCAAAGAACAACTTATCGTAGAGTTGTATTCTAAATAATCAATTACTCAGTATTATGGCAATATTAGCGTTCCAGAAACCCGACAAAGTTATAATGGTTGAAACCGATGATAAGTACGGAAAATTTGAATTCCGTCCATTGGAACCAGGCTATGGTATTACAATCGGTAATGCCTTACGAAGAATTCTGTTATCCTCTTTGGAAGGTTATGCAATCACCACTGTCAAAATCGACAAGGTTGATCATGAATTTGCTACAATTAAAGGTGTGATGGAAGATGTTACCGAAATCATCCTTAACATGAAGCAAATCAGGTTCAAACGTGAAGTCGAAGATTTTGACAGCGAAAAGGTTACCATCTCTTTTTCCGGACAGGATGTATTTACCGCTGGCGATATCAATAAATTCATGACCGGCTTCCGTGTTCTAAATCCAGAATTAGTTATTTGCCGGATGGAACCTGAAGTGAAATTGCAGATGGAACTTACCATCAACAAAGGTCGCGGATATGTACCAAGCAATGAAAATAAAGTAATCGACGCTGAGTTTGGAGTTATTCCGATTGATTCAATTTTCACACCTATCAAAAATGTGAAATATGCAATCGAAAATTATCGCGTTGAGCAAAAGACTGACTATGAAAAGCTGGTTTTTGAAATCACAACCGATGGTTCAATTCATCCTAAAGATGCATTGAAAGAAGCTGCAAAAATTCTGATTTATCACTTCATGTTATTTTCTGACGAAAAGATTACAATTGATTCGGATGAAAAATTTGCAAATGAAGAGTTTGATGAAGAAGTATTGCACATGCGCCAATTACTTAAAACCAAATTGGTTGACATGGATCTTTCTGTTCGTGCATTGAATTGCCTCAAAGCAGCAGATGTTGAAACATTGGGCGAACTGGTTACATATAACCGGAATGATTTGCTCAAATTCCGTAATTTCGGTAAAAAATCACTTACAGAACTTGATGATTTGTTGGTGAGCTTGAGTCTGACTTTCGGGATGGATATCAGTAAATATAAACTTGATAAGGAATAAGTAAAAATGAGACATAGTAAAAAATTCAACCATTTAGGTAGAACTAGCTCACACAGAAAAGCTATGTTGGCCAATATGGCTAATTCATTGATTTTTCATAAACGTATTACAACGACTTTGGCGAAAGCGAAAGCCTTAAGGGTATATGTTGAGCCACTTATCACCAAAGCTAAAGATGATTCGACTCATTCACGAAGGACAGTATTTGAATATCTTCAAAGCAAAACCGCTGTTGCAGTTTTATTTAGAGATGTAGCTGAAAAAGTGGGCGATCGTCCGGGCGGATATACACGCATTCTTAAAACAGGCAACCGTCTTGGTGACAATGCAGAAATGTGTTTCATCGAATTGGTTGACTTTAACGAAAGCATGTTGGCTGCTAAAGAAGGTAAAGTAAAACCAGGTCGCTCACGTCGTGGAGGCAAGAAAAAAGCTGCCACAGTAGCTGCACCTGCTAAAACAGTTGTACCAAAAGCAAGCAGTAAACCTGCCGAAGAAGCTGCACCTGAAGTTTCAACTGAAGAATAGAGAATATTCTATATAGAATAAAAAAAAGGCTGATAATTTATCAGCCTTTTTTATTTCCTGTAACCAGGATTCAATACAGTATAAGTTGAAATTGGCTTGTTTCATAAAACAGGCCAACTGCGATTTATAAAAACTCCTGTTTCTGTTTTAGATGAAAATCAATGGTCGTCAGTAGGTTATCGATGTTAATAGGTTTGATCAGATAATCATCAGCACCGCTTTTCATACACCTGATTCGTTCAGCCTCAAAATCGTTGGTTGTCACAAAAATAATTGGAATATGTTTGTTGTGATAATTGTCCGACTCTCTGATACGAACGGTGGCTTCAGCCCCATCCATTATCGGCATCATCAGATCCATTAATACTACATCGAAACTTTTCCCATCTAATATGTTGACCGCTTCCAGTCCATTATTGGCAAGCTCTATCTCAAAAGTTTTTTTCAGGGAATAGAATAAAAATTTCTGATTGATAGGATTATCATCTACTACTAATAATTTCACGGTAGTTATTTAAGTGAGATTTGGTTTTGATTAAAAATACGGTAATTGATAATGAAAAAGCACTATTTTTGATAACTCAAAAGCGCCTTTAGATAACTGAACAGACTGTTTTGACTTTAAAAACAAATAAATGAACAAATATGGCAGACGATAAGAAGATTATTTTTTCAATGTACCGGGTTAACAAAACCTATCCACCACAAAAACAAGTATTAAAAGACATTTCACTCTCGTTTTTCCTTGGCGCCAAAATTGGCATCATCGGATTAAACGGATCCGGGAAATCTACTTTACTTAAAATCATTGCCGGACTGGAAAGTTCTTACCAGGGTGAAGTGGTTTTTTCTCCGGGATACACTGTAGATTACCTCGAACAAGACCCTCAGCTGGACGAATCCAAAACAGTTAAAGAGATCGTTCAGGAAGGCGTTCAGGAAATAGTGGATGTTCTGAAAGCTTATGAAGACATCAACCTGAAATTTAGTGATCCTGACGTGTACGAAAATCCTGATTTGATGGATAAAATGATCGCTGATCAAGCTGTCCTTCAGGATAAAATTGATCATTTGGATGCCTGGAATCTCGATGCCAAACTCGAACGTGCTATGGATGCTTTGCAATGTCCGCCTGATGACCAGTTGGTTGGAGAACTTTCAGGAGGAGAACGTCGCCGGGTGGCGCTGTGCAGATTGCTCCTAAAAGAACCGGATGTTTTGCTGCTCGATGAGCCAACCAACCATTTGGATGCTGAATCTATTCAATGGCTCGAATTACATCTTCAGCAATACAAGGGAACTGTCATTTGTATTACTCATGACCGGTATTTCCTTGATCATGTAGCCGGATGGATTTTGGAACTCGATCGTGGTGAAGGAATTCCCTGGAAAGGTAATTATTCTTCGTGGCTTGAACAGAAGACCAAGCGGATGGAGCAGGAGGAGAAACAAGTTTCCAAAAGGCGCAAAACCCTTGAACGTGAGCTCGATTGGATACGGATGTCGCCCAAAGCCCGTCAGGCTAAATCGAAAGCCCGTTTAGGAGCCTACGATCGGTTGGTAAATGAAGATGTGAAATCGAAGGAAGAAAAGCTCGAAATATTTATCCCGAACGGTCCCCGCTTGGGTGAACGGGTTATTTCTGCTGAAGGTGTTGCCAAAGGTTACGGTGATCGCTTGTTATTCGAAGACCTCAATTTTGTGTTGCCTCCAAATGGCATTGTCGGAGTAATTGGGCCCAATGGTGCCGGTAAAACGACACTTTTCCGGATGATCATGGAATTGGAACAACCCGATAAAGGAATTTTCGATGTGGGTGAAACAGTGAAAATATCCTACGTCGATCAAACTCACAAAGCAATTGATCCCGAGAAAACAGTATTCCAGGTAATCACCGGCGGTACAGATTTGATCTCGATTGGAGGGAAGCAATTGAATGCCCGTGCTTACGTTTCAAGATTTAATTTTGGCGGAAGCGATCAGGAAAAGAAATGCGGCTACCTTTCAGGAGGAGAAAAGAACAGGCTGCACCTTGCATTAGCGCTGAAGGAAGAAGGAAATGTGCTCCTGCTTGATGAACCAACCAACGATATTGACATCAATACTTTACGGGCGCTCGAAGAAGGTCTTGACAATTTTGCAGGTTGTGCTGTAGTGATTTCGCACGATAGATGGTTTCTCGACCGTATTGCAACACACATTCTGGCTTTTGAAGGCGATTCGAAGGTTGTTTATTTTGAAGGTGGCTTTACTGATTATGAAGAGAATCGCAAAAAACGAATGGGTGATGTCGGTCCGCACCGTATCAAATATAAAAAGCTGGTAAAAGATTAAACTAAATAAAGTCCGATAATTCAAGTCCGAGGTTCTATAAAGTTCTTCGGACTTTTTTATTGTATTCATTGTATGGCAAATTAAGCTTTAATACTATATTTTGTAAAATAATTTATGGGCTATTTTAATATTTATTTACTAGAATAAACAAAATGCACTTTCAATGTGTTGACTGCTTTATTGTTGACAGTCAAACATTTTAAGCAACCTTTTAAAACTATTGAAAATGGAAAAAATTATCACCTTTTGTGTAGTAATCAATTTCTTTTTTTCCTCCTACGGCCAGTATAAATATCCGCTGACTAAGACAGTTGACAGTAGCGACACTTATTTTGGAGTCAATTATAAAGATCCATACAGGTGGCTGGAATCTATTGAACAACCGGAGGTAGAAACATGGTTCAAACAACAAGCGGACTATACCAATTCTATTCTCAATAAATTAAATGGAAGAGATGAATTAATTGCCGAATGGAAACAACTGGACAAAGCTCAACCACCACGGATTGGCTCAATTAGTTACGAAAATGGTCGAATATTTTATCGTAAAACCATGCCAGGTGAGAATGTTGGAAAGTTATTTTATCGGCAGGGTATTAATGGGAAAGAATTACTTCTTTTTGATCCTCTGAATTATATCAAAGGCAAAACTCTTAGCATAGATGCTGCGGTTCCCAGTTATGACGGAAAAAAAATTGCTATTGGTTATACTGCACAGGGTGCCGAAGTTTCTACCATAAAAGTAATGGATGTTGATAAAAGAGTTTTTCTCAACGATTCTATCTATCCATCAGCAGGCATTAACTGTTGGACATTTGATAACAAAGCCTTGTTATATATCTGGATAAAATCAGCAGATAACAAAGATCCGACATCGCGGCTAAATTCAAAAACTAAATTACATATACTGGGCAATAAAGCAACCATTGATGTTGATTATTTCAGTAATGAAAGTTATCCTGAATTGAAGATTGATCCGTCAGTATATCCTTATGTATTCTTATCTGAAGACTCCAGGAATTATATCTTTTCGGGTGTTGGTAGTGTTCAGCCTGAATTGACACAGTATTATGCTCCGGTTGGAGAACTCAATTCAAAAAAAATTGGTTGGAAGGTATTAAGCAAAGCTTCTGACAAATTGGTTCGAAGTGAGGCTATTATTGGTGATGACATTTATGCTATCACGTATAACAACGCTAAAAACTATAAGGTAATTGCAACCAAACTAAAACAACCTGACTGGACAAATGCAGTAACCATCGCTCCTGAAAAGAAAGACCAGACCATTGAATATTTCATTTATTGTAAAGATTATCTGTTGATTGTCTCAAGTGATGGCATTAACAACCATTTGTCAAAGTACAACTTCAAAACCAAAGTTACCCAAGATGTAAAGCTTCCTTATTCAGGCACAGTTGGAATTAGTTGTATGAATACAAAAACCAACCAATGTAATCTTGGAATAACTTCATGGAATAAACCCTACACTGAATATGATTTTGATGCATCAACTGATGTTCTGACTCCGGGAAGCTTCAATAAACCGCCGGTTTACCCTGCTGCATTTAAAGATTTGATGGTAGAAGAAGTTGAAGTAAAAGGTCATGATGGAGTAATGGTTCCACTTTCTATAATTTACAGGAAAGGGATAAAACTGGATGGATCAAATGTCTGCCTGATGGATGCCTATGGAGCTTATGGTTCAAGTTCAACTCCATATTTCTCCAAACTCGAAAATGCATTGGCCGTAAAAGGTGTTGTAATTGCAGTTCCTCATGTTCGGGGAGGCAGTGAAAAGGGTGAGGAGTGGTATCGGGCCGGTTATAAAACCACGAAGCCAAACACATGGAAAGACTTTATAAGCTGCGGGGAGTATCTTATCGCAAAAGGTTATACATCAACATCAAAACTTGCAGGTACCGGAACAAGTGCAGGTGGTATCCTGATCAGCCGTGCCATTACCGAGCGACCTGATCTGTTTGCTGCTGCCATTTGCAATGTTGGATGCGCCAATGCAATGAGGCTTGAGTTTGGTGCCAACGGACCTGTGAATATTCCTGAATTTGGTACAGTTAAAGATAGCGTTGAGTGCAAGGCTTTGTACGTAATGGATGGAATGCAGCATGTTGTGAAGGGAACCAAATACCCTGCTGTAATTTGTGTGGCTGGTTGGAATGATCCTCGTGTTATTGCATGGCAGCCAGGAAAGTTCGCTGCAGCACTTCAAAATGCTTCCACTTCCGGGAAACCGGTTTTAATGAAAGTGAACTATGATGATGGTCACTTCACTGAAGACAAGAATGTGACATTTGCCAACTTTGCCGACCAGTTTGCATTTGCAATGTGGCAATGCGGTCATCCTGATTTTCAGTTGAAGAAGTAAAATAAACTAATATGCGAACAACAACACTTACCTTTTTGGCAGGTGTTGTTGTTTCTTTTGCATATTTGCCGGAAGGTTTGCTATTCATTTCCGGGTTTATAAAATCAATTATTTATGCTGAAAATAGTTTCCCAAAAATCTCTTTCCGAATTGAGCCAAAAGGCAATTCATTCACCTCGCAAACGGCTAAATTTCAATTTTCATGATGATCTGGCCGATCCAATCAACCGGATGCTGAACGCTTTTGAGCCGGGAACCTATATTCAGCCGCACAAACATGAAAACCCTATCAAGCGCGAAGTTTTTATTGCATTGCGCGGAAGCCTGGTTGTGGTATTTTTTAACGATTCAGGAAATCCGGTTGACTTTGTTCTTCTTGATCCGCTCAAAGGAAACCATGCAGTTGAAGTTCCGCAGGGAGTATGGCATTCGGTTTTTTGGCTTGAAACAGGAACTGTTGTTTATGAAGTGAAGGATGGGCCTTATGTTCAGATTTCGGATAAAAATTTCGCGAGTTGGGCGCCGAAAGAAGGAGAGCCCGGTTGCGACGAATACCTCCGGAAATTGACTGATCGATATTATCACCGATAAATGCTGCCCCAAATGTCGGTTTATCCTGAATTTCCTTAATTTTGCGCCTTCAGAAATAAATCAAAATGGCACAGAAACCTTCGATCCCAAAAGGAACACGCGATTTTTCACCGGCTGAGATGACCAACCGGAACTATATTTTCGACACGATCAAAAGTATTTTCCGCTTGTACGGATTTCAACCCATCGAAACTCCGGCGATGGAAAACCTATCTACTTTGATGGGCAAATATGGTGAAGAAGGTGATAAACTGTTATTTAAAATATTGAATTCTGGTGATTTTTCGGGAAGCTTGACTGATGCTGAATTGCTTGAACGAAATAGCATCCGCTTAACCAACAAAATTTCAGAAAAAGGTTTGCGCTATGATCTTACAGTTCCTTTTGCCAGATATGTGGTTCAATACCGAAACGACATTTCATTTCCATTTAAACGATATCAGATTCAGCCCGTTTGGCGTGCCGATCGCCCGCAGAAAGGCCGTTACCGCGAGTTTTATCAGTGCGACGTTGACATTGTTGGCAGCGATTCGTTGATAAACGAAATGGAACTGGTGCAGATTGTAGATGCGGTTTTTACAAAATTGAAAATCAATACCGTTGTTAAAATCAATAACCGGAAAATACTCGTCGGAATTGCCGAAGTGATTGGCGAAAAAGACCGGATTGTTGATATTACTATTGCTATTGACAAACTCGATAAAATCGGTCTCGAAAAGGTAAATGCTGAGTTGTTGGAAAAAGGTATTCCTCAGGCAGCAGTTGATAAACTTCAGCCAATTCTGCATTTGTCGGGCTCTGTTGCTGAAAAGCTTTTGCAACTTGAATTGGCTATCGGTCAGTCGGAATCCGGTGCAAAAGGAATTGCTGAAATGCGCACCTTGTTTGCCTATCTGGAACCTTTCAATTTAACTACTGAAGTTGAACTGGATTTGACACTTGCCCGTGGCCTGAATTATTATACCGGCGCTATTTTCGAGGTAAAAGCAAAGGATGCTGCAATGGGCAGTATCTGCGGAGGGGGTCGTTACGACGATTTGACCGGAAACTTTGGTATGCCCGGAGTTTCAGGTGTCGGAATTTCATTCGGAGCCGATCGCATTTACGATGTGCTCACACAGTTGGAGCTGTTTCCGGCTGCTACAGCCGATTCGACCAAATTGATGTTCGTGAATTTTGGTCCAGCCGAAGAAGCTTTCTGTCTGCCGGTTTTGGCTGCTGTTCGTAAAGCCGGCATCAATGCTGAAATCTTTCCCGATAAAAGCAAAATGGCCAAACAGATGACTTGGGCAAACAACAAAAAAATACCATTTGTAGCCATCGTTGGTGAAAATGAGCTGGCTCAGGGCAAAATCAACCTGAAAAACATGCTTTCCGGCGATCAGCAGCTGGTCGATACACAGGAACTGATAAATATCCTTTCAGAATAGAATCCTTTTGAGTTATTTTCTGAAAAATTAGGAAAATGACTCTTCTTCGAAAAGAATACCGTTTATCAAAAACCATTGGGGGCGACATCCGTTGTCCCTGAAATCTGCTTTCTAATATCAATTCCAAATTCCAAGTTTCAAATTTCAGGAGGAAATGGTTCGCTGGATTTGGTTCAATTTCTAATTTCTTATTTTTTGTTCGATATTCGATATTGGTTATTGAATATTGGATATTTCCCAATCATTAAATCCAAAATTCATGGAAAGAGAAATTCATTATATATCACCTGAAAGATTGACTTATCCAATCATTGAGCAGATTCTGGAACGCCGGAAAATGCTGGTGCTTTCAGTTGAATCAGTTGTGCTGATTGAAAAGAGCAAGGCATATCTCGATAGGAAAATGAGCGAACATGACGGGCCATTATACGGAATAAATACCGGTTTTGGAGCGCTGTGCAATATTGAAGTATCAAAAGTAGATTTAAGCAAATTGCAGGAAAACCTGGTTATTTCGCACGCCTGCAATATAGGCCCCGAAATCCCGCCGGATGTTGTGCGATTGATGCTTTTGCTCAAAGCCCACGCCTTGGCCAAAGGTAATTCAGCAGTTCAGATGATCACGGTTCAACGAATTCTGGATTTATACAATAACGATATTCTATCAATTGTTTGCGAACAAGGTTCGTTGGGAGCAAGCGGTGATTTGGCTCCACTGGCAAAGCTTTTTCTGCCTTTACTCGGATTGGGAGAAGTTTATCACCACGGAATAAAAAAATCAGCATCGGAAGTATTAAAGGAAATGGGGTGGGAGCCTCTGCGACTTCAGGCAAAAGAAGGATTGGCATTGCTGAACGGGACTCAGTTTATGAGCGCCCATGCAGTTTTTACCTTGTTGAAATCATTTCGTTTGCTCGATTATGCTGATATCATCGGCGCTTTGTCACTCGATAGTTTTGATGGATTGATCGAACCATTTATGGCTCAGGTTCAGGAAATCAGGCCACATCAGGGTCAGATAAAAACAGCTGCCAATTTCAGAAACTTACTCGAAGGAAGTGAATTGATCAGTAGAAAAAAGTCACACGTGCAGGATCCCTATTCGTTTCGATGTATTCCGCAGGTTCACGGAGCAGTAAAAGATGCGGTGAATTATGTGGCTGGTGTGGTCGAAACTGAAATCAATTCAGTAACTGATAATCCGACGGTTTTTCCGGATGATGATCTGATTATTTCAGGCGGAAATTTTCATGGCGAACCATTGGCTTTGTCGTTGGATTTTCTGGCCATCGCTTTGTCCGAAATCGGCAGTATCTCTGAACGGCGTACCTACCGCTTGATTTCAGGTGATCATCAGCTTCCGGAGTTTTTGGTAGCCAACCCGGGATTGAATTCCGGATTTATGATTCCGCAATATGCTGCAGCATCTATTGTCAGTCAGAATAAACAGTTGAGTACGCCGGCTTCAGTAGATTCCATTCCTTCATCGAATGAGCAGGAAGACCATGTGAGTATGGGTGGAAATGCAGCCACCAAAGCGCTGAAAGTTGCAACGAATATTTACAGTATTTTAGCCATCGAATTGTACAATGCTGCACAGGCAATGGAATTCCGCAGGCCGGCAAAGTCTTCTGTTTATCTTGAAAGTTTTCTGGGCGACTACCGTAAAGTAGTTTCATTTGTGAAAGAAGATACCCTGATGTATGTCGGGATCAATAGAACTATTGAGTTTTTGGAGAAAGGGAAGTATGTTTTGTAAATAAAAAAGCCGGATTACCCGGCTTTTTTCTTATTCTTTCTTCTCTTCCCGACCCCTTCTGTATTCCCTGATCAGATGCGACCTGAATTCATTTTCGGTTCGGTACATCATCAGTACCTTTTTCTTTTGTAGTATTTTCTGAAATTGCTTGTTGTATTCTTTCAGTAACAGTGCTTCTTTCTCGAATGATCCAACGTAATTGTTGGTCAGTTTTTCGATTTCAGAATCTGATAATTTTGCAAACTCTTCATCCGACATGTGTTCAAATTGGTGTATCTGCCGCTGAATATCAAATCTTTTCTTTTCAAATTCGTTGTAAACCGGCCAGAATTTTTGTGCCTCAGCAGGTGTGAGGTCAAGCTTACTGGTGAAAAAAGATATTTTTTCGGCCTTTATTTTTTCAAACATTTCAGGATTTCCGCCTCTTCTTTCCTGGGCCTTCAGTCCGGTGAAACAGAAGATCATCAAAATGATAATTGTATTTAGCTTTTTCATATTAAGTTAATTTTGAATTTCAGAATAAATATCAAGTTCGTTCATATCCGAAGAAAGGTAAGCAAGCAATTCGTCTGAATTCACTTTGATAGAATCGGCTGTTTCAGCAGCAAAAATTGAGTTGACTAAATTATTTTCGTCAATAAATGAAATATTAAATGCATAGTTATGCAACGAATCATTCCTCGTGGTGTCAGTTAATTCTGATTTCGCCATGTTCGCTGGAGTAAAATATTTGAACGGGTAATAAGCAAGTACATAAACAAGCGCAAAGCTTGCGGCAAGGCCTAAAACAGGCTTCAGAATCTGGAATATTTTACCTGATTTTGAAATTGTCTTCTTTTTTGCCTCATATTTAATTGCACCCATTACCCTGTCTTCGATCGAATCGAAATAGTGATCGGGGGTTCTGAAAGGATTCTTTTTTGGCCGTTTCAGGAATTCTGGTTCTATATTTTCTTCTTCGTACATGATAGTTATTTATAGGACTTTGACGTCGTTAATCAAAAATAGTTTAATCCGGAACCCTTTTTTATGTCTTGGGATCTTACAAGCCGCTGGGACAACAGTATTTGTTCGAATTTATAATTCATGTACCGATGCCCGGTTCGTGGGTCTTTACGTATTCCTCAACTTTCTTCACTGCATGATGATACGAAGCTTTTAATGCGCCGACAGATGTTTCAAGAATCAGAGACATGTCCTCGTATTTTATTTCATCAAAATATTTCATATTAAATACCAGCCGTTGTTTGTCAGGCAGAGTGGCAATGGCTTTTTGTAACAATAATTGCCATTCGTCGCCGTCGAAATAGGTATCGCTTTCCAGATTTTCTATCAAATATTCGTTTACATCGCTCAATCCCGGCATCAACCTGCGTTTGCGTTGGTTCAAAAACGTAATTGATTCGTTGGTCGCGATTCGGTATAACCAGGTAAAGAGGCTCGATTCGGCCCTGAATGAGTCAATCCCGTTCCAGATTTTAATCATGGAGTTTTGCAAAACATCGTCGGCATCATCATGGTTCAGTACAATTTTACGGATATGCCAATACAGCCGCTCCTTATATTTGGAAATCAGATGCCTGAAAGCAAGTTCCCTCGTCGAAGGATCTTTAAGGCTATCCAATATTTGCTGGTCATCGGTCATACTTGAAACAATTGTTGGTGATCTGACAGTGAAGTGGAGGAAAGGTTTAATTGCTTATTTATTCAATCCTGAAATTGAGGCCTTCTCTTTTTAGTTTTTGGTAAACCTGAATGTCGAACTGATACAATTTGGCGGCACGATGGGCTACATTTTTCTGTTTTTCTCCGGAATCTTTGAGCAATTCCATTTTTGCCAGTTTTTTTCTGAAGTTTCGGGTATCCATCTTTTTATTCAGAATTACTTCGTAAAGCGACTGAATTTCGGTAAGTGTAAATTTTTCAGGCAAAAGATGGAAGCCAACCGGATGGTACATTACTTCCTGACGTAATTTAATAAGTGCCTGACTGATAATTTCATCGTGATCGAAACAAAGTGGTGGCAATTCGTTCAAGTTAAACCATTGAAGCGATTTGGCCAGGCTCGATTGTTTCAGAAGGTAATAATCAGGATTAATCAACGCATAATAACCGATTGTGATTACGCGCGTATAGGGCACACGTTGGAGCGAACCAAAAGTGTGAATTTGCTGCAGAAAAACATTTTTCAGTCCGGTCGCCTGAAAAAGCAGGTCTTTGGCAAATTCATCCAGATCCCTGTCTTCAGGAACATGGCTGCCAAACAGGCTCCAATAGAGGTCGCTGGTCAATACCGGATGTTGTTCGTAGAGCTTTTTAATCTGATCGGAACTAACTTGTTCGGGAAGTGAACGTTTGAGGGCATCTTTGTCAATTTGATTGAGCAAAACGCGCAACCCGGATTTGTCGAATCCAAAAATAACACAATCAACAGAAACTGAATTTAATATCATGATGAACAGGCTTTGTATGCAAAAGTAATAAGTATAAACTTATAATTAGTTTATAGTTGCCCGAATCGATTATCTTTGCACCGAAAATAAAAAAAGATAGAAACGCATGGCTTTAAAGTGTGGAATTGTAGGGCTTCCGAATGTTGGAAAGTCAACATTATTTAATTGTTTGTCGAATGCCAAAGCGCAATCGGCGAACTTTCCGTTTTGTACCATCGAACCCAATATCGGGGTAATTACTGTTCCCGACGAACGGTTAATCGAACTTCAAAAGATTGATAATCCGAAGAAAGTCATTCCAACCACCATTGAAATTGTTGACATTGCCGGTTTGGTAAAAGGTGCCAGCAAGGGCGAAGGTTTGGGAAATCAGTTTCTTGCCAATATTCGTGAGACCGATGCAATTATCCATTTAATCAGATGTTTTGATAACGATAACATCATCCATGTGGATGGATCGGTCAATCCGATTCGCGACAAGGAAATAATTGACATCGAGTTACAGTTGAAAGACCTGGAAACCGTTGAAGCACGGATATCCAAATGGGAAAAGGTGGCCAAACATGGTCTTGATAAAAATGCCAAAAAGATAGTAGAAATCAGCCAGCGCTACCGTGATGCTTTGATTCAGGGGAAATCGGCACGAACTGTTGAGCTTACTCCTGAAGAAAAAAAGCTGACTTACGATTTCTATTTGCTGACCAATAAACCTGTTTTATATGTATGCAATGTCGATGAAGCTTCTGCCAAGGACGGGAATCATTACGTTGAAATGGTTAGGGAAGCGGTAAAAGATGAAAATGCAGAAATATTGGTTATTGCAGCAGCTACCGAATCAGACATTGCCGAATTGGAATCGTATGAAGAAAAACAAATGTTTCTGGAAGAACTTGGTTTGACAGAGCCGGGCGTAAATAAAATGATTCATGCAGCATACCGGTTACTGAACCTCGAAACGTATTTTACAACCGGGGCCGATGAAAGTCGCGCCTGGACATACATCCGCGGGATTAAAGCGCCGCAGGCTGCCGGAATCATCCATTCAGATTTTGAAAAGGGTTTTATCAGGGCTGAAGTGATTAAATACAACGATTATATCCGTTTAAGGTCTGAAGCTGCTTGTCGCGAAGTCGGCAAAATAGGAATCGAAGGCAAGGATTATGTGGTACAAGATGGCGATATCATGCATTTTAGGTTTAACGTTTAGAAATAATTTCACATAGAATTAATTCAGGCAGTCTTTTTTGGCTGCCTTTTTGTTTATTGCTGCCTTTCTGTAGAAAATTCCGCAAATGACAGTGAAAGGAAAATTATACAAAAAATCAAGCCATAACTTGTGCGAATGTAGGGGTGGTCTTTGCGAAATTGTTCTCTTTTGAAATAATGGGTTGAAATGAATGGGGATGGGAGTAGAAATGTTGCATATTTGTATTTCTTATTATTTTGTTTATAATATCATATATGCTTCATTATATCGAAAATACAAGAAAAAAGACAGTTAAAGTTTAAAAAATGAATCAAAAAGACTATTTTTGGGCACAATATTGATATAAAAAGTTAATACTTAAAAGCTAATTATATGTGTGGATTTGTTGGAGTATTTGATTTGAAGGTGCCATCGAAAGATTTGCGCCCCCAGGTTTTAAAGATGTCTAAGAAAATTCGTCACCGCGGGCCAGACTGGTCGGGTGTTTTTTCGTGTGATAAAGCTATTTTGTCGCACGAACGATTGTCGGTTGTTGATCCCGAATCAGGTGGTCAGCCTTTGTACAGCAAAGATCGAAAATTGGTATTGGCTGTCAACGGCGAGATTTACAATCATTTGGAAATCAGAAAAAGACTTGAGGGTTCGTATGATTTTATGACACATTCTGACTGTGAAGTTATTTTGGCGTTATATCGCGAAAAAGGAATTGATTTTCTGGAAGATTTGAATGGAATTTTTGCATTTGCTTTATATGATCAGGAAAAGGATGTCTATTTGGTTGCCCGCGACCACATTGGAATTATTCCTTTGTACCAGGGATGGGATAAATCAGGTAATTTTTACGTGGCTTCCGAACTGAAATCTCTGGAAGGCATTTGCAGCAAGATAGAAGAATTTTTGCCGGGGAAATATCTTTACAGCCCTGATGAAGAAGTGAAAACCTGGTATGAGCGAGAGTGGGCATCGTTCGATGCGGTGAAAGACAATGGTTTTGATATTGATGTTTTGCGTAAAGCGCTCGAAGATGCAGTCCATCGGCAGTTGATGTCTGACGTTCCTTACGGTGTTCTACTTTCCGGAGGGCTTGATTCGTCGGTTATTTCGGCTATTGCCAAAAAATATGCAGCTTATCGTATCGAATCTCAGGATTCAGAAGAAGCCTACTGGCCAAATCTTCATTCATTTGCGGTAGGGTTGGTTGGTTCGCCAGATTTAATTGCAGCTAAAAAAGTTGCCGATCATATTGGAACTGTTCATCATGAAATACATTTTACGGTTCAGGATGGAATGGATGCATTGCGTGATGTTATCTATCACCTCGAAACTTATGATGTCACAACAATCCGGGCTTCGACTCCAATGTATTTGCTGGCCCGTGTAATTAAATCAATGGGCGTCAAGATGGTGCTTTCGGGCGAAGGCGCCGACGAAATATTTGGAGGCTATCTGTATTTTCACAAAGCGCCTAATGCACAAGCATTCCATGAAGAAACGGTCCGCAAATTGGGCAAGCTCCATTTATATGATTGTTTACGTGCCAATAAATCACTGGCTGCCTGGGGTGTTGAAGGTCGTGTGCCCTTCCTCGACAAAGAATTTCTCGATGTGGCCATGCGAATCAATCCTGAAGAAAAAATGGCAAAAAATGGCCGGATGGAAAAATGGATTGTTCGCAAAGCATTCGAAGATTATTTACCAGAAAGTGTGGTTTGGCGACAAAAGGAGCAATTCTCGGATGGTGTTGGCTACAACTGGATCGATTCATTGAAAGCAATGGTAGCCGAAAAGGTAACCGACGAACAAATGAACACTGCTAAATTCCGGTTCCCGATCAATACACCTCCTTCGAAAGAGGAATATTACTATCGCTCTATTTTTACTGAACATTTCCCGTCTGATTCAGCAGCAAGTTGTGTGCCTTCAGTTCCCTCAATTGCCTGTAGTACACCGATTGCACTGGAATGGGATGCCAGTTTTAAAAACAATGCTGATCCTTCAGGCCGATCGGTTGGCAGTGTCCACCTTGAAGGTTATGTTGCTAAATAAATATTTAGGTTTCAGAATAAATTTTCTCCTATTTTATTGAAACAGAAGAACCGGGCTTTATCCCGGTTTTTTTGTTTCAAAGCAGGTAATATCTGACAAAATTCTTTTATTTTGTAAACAATTCAATAAACAGTAATTATTAAAAATGCAACTATGAAGAATGTAATACTGATTGCTTTACTATTTGGCTTTTTTGCCTGTGCCAAATCTCCGTCTTATCAGGTGAACGTAAAATTGGCTTCTGCTGAAGGAACTGCATATTTGAGTCAACGCGTAAAAGGTGAATGGGTAATGCTTGATTCAGCGGTAATAGAAAATGGGGAATGTCAGTTTAAAGGGGTGGCTAAAAATCCTGATGTTTGGTATTTAAGTGTTAGTAAAAGAAAAGACAAACTGCCATTCTTTATTGAGAATTCTGTTATTTCAATTAACGGTGTCGTTGATTCACTTGCTTCAGCAAAAGTTGAAGGATCGGTTGTCCATGATGAATACCAGGCTGTTCAAAATAAAATGGAAGAACTCGACAAACAGGGAATGGAACTTTTCGGACAGTCGAAAGAGGCTGAAAAAGCTGGTTCAAAAACAAAGGCTGACAGTTTGATGGCCTTGGCTGAAAATATTTTTAGCTCTATTGATGATTTGCAAAAAGACTTTATCAAAACAAATCCTGCTTCATATATTTCACCTTATCTTTTAAGCAGAGTTTATTACGACATGGAAGCCGATGTGCTGGATGGTTTCTTATCGGCGATGGATGCAAAACTTGATTCGGTGCCAATTGTTGTAACCCTGAAAGAACGTGTTGCCAAACTTAAAACTGTGGCCATCGGACAAACAGCTCCTGATTTTACTTTGAACGATGCAAATGGTAATCCTCTAAAGCTTAGCGATGTATATTCAAAGAATGAATATACGCTAATTGATTTCTGGGCGTCATGGTGTGGTCCATGCCGTCGCGAAAATCCCAATGTTGTGGCTACATTTAATAAATATAAAGGCCAGGGTTTTGGTGTGTTTGGCGTTTCGCTTGATGCTGATAAAGGGAAATGGGAAAAAGCCATTTCCGACGATCAGCTAACATGGCCGCATGTTTCGGATTTGAAAGGTTGGAAAAACGAAGCCGCTGCGCTCTATTCGGTGAACTCTATCCCGGCCAACCTGCTCGTTGACAAAACCGGAAAAATCATTGGCCGCAACCTTCGCGAAGCAAACCTTCGTGAAACAATTGCCGGATTACTGAAATAAAAAGTTCGGACCGCCTAAAGTTCGGAGTGCCTAAAGTACTTTCAGAAACTTGACACCAATGCACTTTTAAACTTTAGGCATTTTAGGCACTTTAAATACTTTAGTCACTTTTTTATGGAACAATTAACTCTTACCACACCAGCTCTGCTGTTTTCGGCCGTATCGCTGATTTTACTTGCTTACACCAACCGGTTTTTGGCGTATGCCTCAGTGGTTCGAACCCTTCATGCAACCTTCAAGGAAAATCCCAATGTATTACTTCTCGGACAAATTCAGAATTTGCGGAAACGCCTGCGATTGACACGGACCATGCAGATACTAGGAATTTCCAGCCTTTTACTTTGTGTCATTTGTATGTTTTTAATTTATGTTCATTTTTCAGTGTTGGCTGAATTTACATTTGCTGTTGCTTTGATTTTGCTGATCTTTTCACTTGCGCTATCTATCCGTGAAATTCAAATTTCAGTAAAAGCGCTCGATCTTCAGTTAAGTGATATGGAATAGGAAGAAGTGCCTAAAGTGCCTAAAGTTCGAAGTGCCTAAAGTAACTTTCGCTCCAAATGATGCAGTTTTTAACTTTAGGCACTTTAGTTCATTTTAGGCACTCCGAACTTCTTTATATATCTTCACGCCTTCATAAAACGAAAAAAAATGGTGATGTATTTTGGTGAGATTGCCGCTTTGATGACGGCTGTTTTCTGGACGGTTACCAGCATGTCATTTGAGTCAGCCGGCAAAAAGGTAGGTTCGCTTTCTGTCAATCTGATTCGTTTGGTGGTAGCCTTTTTTATTTATGGAGTAGTTAATTATTTCAGGAGAGGTATGTTTTTACCGCTGGATGCCAGTACCGAAAGTTGGATGTGGCTGGCGCTTTCCGGATTAGTTGGTTTTGTAATGGGCGATTTGCTGCTATTTCAGGCTTTTGTGGTGATTGGCGCCCGAATTTCTATGCTCATTATGGCCCTGACGCCTCCAATTACGGCATTCGTTAGCTGGATGATTTTGGGCGAGGTGCTTAGCCCTATGAACTGGGTAGGAATGATTGTTACGCTTACCGGGATTTCGATTGTAATTCTGAAACGGGAAAAGAAGGATCTGGACTCTACCAAAAGACGAAAAATAACAACCAATTACAGCTTAACCGGGATATTGCTCGCATTTGGCGGGGCAGTGGGGCAGGGAGTCGGATTGGTTCTCAGTAAAAAGGGAATGGGCGAATACGATGCCTTTGCTGCTTCGCACATTCGTGTAATAACCGGAATGATTGGTTTTGCAATCATTTTACTGTTTGCCAAACGATACGGGAAAGTTTGGAAAGCACTGCATCACAAACCAGCCATGAAACGGATTGCATTGGGATCATTGTTTGGCCCGTTTCTGGGAGTTTCCTTTTCACTCCTGGCCATTCAGCATACAAAAGCAGGCATTGCCGCTACCATTATGTCTATTGTACCGGTTTTGATTATTCCCCCGGCCATCCTTATCTTTCATGAAAAGGTGAACTGGAAGGAAATTATCGGGGCCGTTATTACAGTTATCGGTGTTGCTCTTTTCTTTTTGTAAATTGTGCCTAAAAATCTAAAGTAACCGGACCTCACCATGAATCCGAAAATGAAATCAATGTTGACCCATTTAACCCCAGTCGGTTGGCTGATTGCGCTGGTACTAAACAGCATTAAAAGAGATTCGCTGACCAGTTTTTATCTGCGCCAGTTACTCGGAATCTACCTCTGTTTTTTCATTACAGGTTTTATTCCTGAATATTATATTATTGCATGGGGATTTTTCTTCGTTTTATGGACCTACAGTTTTGTAGGACCGATAAAAGGAACAGAAAATTTAGTTCCTTTTATCGGCATTTTATTTCAGAAATGGTTTCGAAAAATTAGTTGATATTCAGACTGCTATTGTTTGGTTTTCAGCGGATTTTCCGATTCATCAAAGAACTGTTTTTGCAGTGCTGGAATCACTTCATCTTTCTTAACTGCCTGAATCATTTTCACTAATTGGCTGACAGTTGAATTAATTAGAAGTTCACCTGCTTTGGCGTTGGCTTTTGTTCCATCACCTCCGTAGTGGTTTGGAAATTTGGCATACCACCAGATTCCGGAATACACATAAGGCAGGTTTTTTAACCGATCCTGATCAATTCCTGATTGCTGTCCTGCACGTTCGAGATGAACAATTTCAGGAACAATGGCTTTTATAACTGACGATTCTTCGTTTCCTGCATGTTGATTGTATGGGTCGTGCTGGGTCATTTCCTCCATTTTTTTTGCAACTTCAGGATCGTCGGTTGGACGAAACCAGTACAAACTATATGTCCGGCGTTCTGATAATTGAGCCATTCCGAAGAAATCCAAAAAAGCGTTGTTGCCGCCATGGCCATTCACAATAATTATTTTTTCGAACCCGTTACGCGCCAGTTCGTCTAAAGTTTCCTGAAGGATTTTCCATATCAGTTCCGGGCTGTAAGCAATGGTTCCGGGCTGGTGTTTGGCTTCGTTGATCTGGCTGAAATAATACCAGGGAAATACAACTGTATATTCTTTTTCGGCTGCGCGCAAGGCAAATTCACGCGCAGTATAAAGGTCGGTGCCAAGTGGCAGATGCGGCCCATGCTTTTCGAAAACGCCGATGGGCAGGATGCAGGTTTTTGATGATTTTTCAACTGCCTTGATGTAATCAGGTGCTGTTAATTCTTCGAATCGGAAGGGAAGTTGCTGTGCCTGAAGTGATAAAATGACAAAAAGTAATGGAATGAGGGACAGAAGTTTTTTCATGGTCGTTAGTTTTGTGGTTGAGTGCGATAAATTTAGTAAAAACTAATTTAATATTAATTGCAGCAGAAAGATAAAAAATAGTTAATAGGTAGTTATCGAACTACAAGTTTGGAACTTTCCGCAGATTTACCTTCCATTTTTAGCCGTACCAGATAAACTCCCGGAGCAACACCGGAAACATCCAGTTTGCTTGAAAAGGCTGATAGCCCTGATTGATGCAGCATACTTTGCCCGCTGTTGCTAAAAACCCTGATATCATTTATTTCGGATGAAGCTTCCACATAAACTACGTCTGTAGCAGGATTTGGAAAAATACGAGCTCAGGAATGAATTCCGAAGCTCAAAATGACGTTTATTCAACGCATTGGCAAAATCAGGATACTGAAGCAATCTGACGGTCCATCCGTTGGAGTTGGGATTGATATTTGGGCAATCGTTTATTTTGTAGCTCCATCCCGAACCATCAGTTGCCTGAAAAGCAGCACAATCCAGGATATTCTTCCATGCCCAGTCGAAATCCCAAACCGGTCAAGCATTTATTTTCCCTCCATTGCTGTTTTTGTCTTTGAAAAAGTAACCACCGGTTACATCATCGCCTGAAATGTCCTTGGTGGCCAATTTTGAAATATCAACCCGACCTTTGTCCTGCTTTATTTTTTCGGTAAGAATATAAACTCCCTGGTAGATATTATTTACGATCACTTCAACCATTCGGGCACGTGGAGCATAATGTCCCATCTTTCGGAATAATTCGAAAGCAAGTGTATTTCGCATAAATGTTTTATCGTTGTAGTTGGCCAGCAAAATCCAGTCGTTTTCTTCGGGCATTCCCAACAAGGAGACATTCAGGTTGTTCCAGCTCTGATCGCGGGTTTCGAAACCGTAAGGCTTCTGTGGCAGTGAGGCAGAATAGGCGCCACGAATTTCAATTCCAATGTTACCGTTGTATATATTCCCCGGATCAGTCGTTTTGTTTAATTTTCCGGCACCATTGTAAATGATTTTCATGGTTGCCTGAATTTTAGAGGCATCAAGTATGGTTTTTCCGTTGGTGTTGATCACAACTAAAGGCAGATTGGAGGAAGTAATTCCAGTAACCTGAGAAAAGCAGGCACTGAAAAGGAGAAGTAAAACAAATGTTACGACAATTTTTAAGGTCATTGCACCATTTAGCTATGTTGAAATAGCACGGGTATTTAGATTTTTACTTTCTGAATTTTTTAGGATTGATGAACATTTCGTTGGCAAAAGGTTTGAAATCATGGCTGTCAGCCACTTTTACCATTCCCATTTTAGCCGATTTCAATACCATGCTGGTAACAGGAATCCCTTTTATATCAGCCAAAACAACTTTCAGTAAATCTTCATTCGGATCTCCGAAAGGTAAAAGAGCGGCAAAATCTTCTTCAGCCTTGATGTCAGGAGTTAACCCGTTTATATAGTCAGAAACACCCAGTGAATTGGCATATTTTACAACAATAGGCTGCATGGCCCAGCTGTGTTTCGGATTGACATTTCCCTGCTCGTCCCAATCTTTGACGGTCATTGAGCCTGTATATTTACCGTTGGTATCTGTGCCAACAACGGTGACTTTCATGTGAGGTCTCAATCCATTTATCAGTAGTTCACTGGCAGAGGCAGAATTATCGGATGCAATGATGTAGATTTTCTGAAGGTTGAGGGTGGTGATGGGTGTTGCCGGATTTTTGTCAGTTGCTTCGATGGTTGTGACAAAATTATCGTTGAGCGTTGCAGCGCCGTATTTATCGACAAAATAGGATTGCAAACCTGCGTTGTATTGCGCTTTTGCAAACACTTTTGAAGCATCGGTGCCGTAAAGCATACTGGCTAGGTAGATGCTACTCTGTACAGAACCTCCTCCATTGTAACGCAAGTCCAGTACCATCTGGTTGATATTGGCATCCTTGAATTTTTTAATAACATTGTTTAACTGGAGGTCATAATCGGAATTGAATCCATTGTAAACCAGATATCCTATTTTTTGATTGTTGAAAACAAATATGGTGTCCTTGTTGATTGGATTTTCCTGCATCGTAATGGCAGTCATGGTTACCGTTCTGGAACTGGGCGAAATGGTATTGTTGGCTATGGTTGCAAATCCAAGTTTATAGTTTAAAGTTGCGAACAATAAAGTCTGATAATTGGAAACAGTAAGCTGCTGATCGTTCACCTTCAGGAAAACGTCGCCGCGTTTTACACCGGCTTTTTCGGCAGGAGAATCTTTATAAACATACCTTACAAATCCGAAGAGGTCATCTGAGGTTCCAATTCTTCCGAGCATAAGATCGTATCCCATGGTTTCCGAAATGCCTGCAATCCAATCATCGATTGTTTTTGAGTTATCGACCAAAAACGACCATTTGTCAACCTCTTTGTATTTGTACAATAAGCTGGTAAAGAGCTTTTGATGGTCAGTGAATTTATTAAGGAAGGCATTTAAACTGTCGGGTTTGTCATATTTGGGTTCCGATAATTCTGTAACCTGACTGTTCCATAAATAGTAATCGTGTAATCCATTCCAGATGAATGAATTGATCTCGTCGGCTTGTGGAATGACTACCGGAACTTCCTCTTTTCGGCAGCCTGAAAATAGTATTCCAAAAATCAGGATGAAGGGAAAAATTCTTGTGTATGATATTTTTTTCATTGTTGCGATTTATAAAATGAGTAATTCTGTTTGTTAAATTTCAAATGCTAAAGTAAGTAAAAGATTATTGACAGTAGTAATCCTGAGACTATCAATATTGTAAAATTCAAAATTAAACTTTTACGGATGCTTTTGCTACTTAATGTAACTGAATAAATCATTTTTAGCAGATTATTACTGTTGGTGGCATTTATTATGGCCAGAACGATGGTCATCTGCCCAATTCCTGATTTCTGCTGAAGCAGGTTCAGTAAAAACGGATCGATATCGGTTACTCCAACAACGTAGGCCATTCCGGTAATCCCTGAATTGCCATACTTTTTTAGGACAAAATCGGTTAAAAGGGCAAAAATCACGAATAATAATCCAAAAATAGCTGCTGTTTTGAATTCCAGTGGATTTTTATTCGTTTCCAAATCGCTTTCAGGAGTTTTATCGGGAGGTATATTCTGATTTTTCCCAGCAACGAATTTCGAAAGTGCAATAGCAATCAGGAACATAATAATAAAAGGAATGGCCATCTGTTGAGCAACCTGACGATTAAAAAGGAATGCCAAAAAAAGGATGCGTAAATACATCATTCCATTGGCAATCATAATGGCTGCAACTGTTTGTGGTCCGGCAAGGCCTTGTTTTTGTTGACGCGACAGGATAACAGTGGTAGCAGTACTGCTGTACAAACCTCCAAGCAGGCCGGTAATCAGGATGCCTGAATCAGGGAAAATGAATTTTTTGACTAAATAGCTGCAATAGGATATGCCCGAAACTACGACGATAGCCAGCCACAAATGGTAAGGTGAAACCGGAATTTGCTCAGAAATATTGTTTTCAGGAAGCAGTGGAAGAATAATTCCGGCAAGGGTAATAAATTTTGCAAGGGTGATATATTCCTCTTGTGAAGCTTTTTTTGACAAGTTTATAAAATCACTTTTCAGTTCGGTGATTATCAAAAGTGCGACAATAAATGATAGCATTAACCAAATGGGTTGAGTGAAAACCATGATGGGGATGCAATAAGTCAGAAGGGCCAGAATGGTACTGGTTAAGCCGTATTTCCTGGATTGATTGATTTTATGAAAATACTGAATACCCAATAGGAGGCCAATTAGCGCAAATCCAAAGAGGAATGGAATGTAGTTAACCGGATCGGCAATGAATAATACATAAGCCAGTAAGCCAATAAAAGTAAAAGTACGGTCGGTTCCAAACAGGAGATCTTCATTCTCTCCAATGTGGTGGCGTCTTTGCTCCAATCCGATCAAAAGCGAAAAGACCAGCACCAAAAAAAATTTGATGAATCCTTCAGGTATATAATTCAGAAGTTCCATGTTGGTTGTTGTGTTTGCTAACAAAGGTAATTAAAACTGCCGGAAGTGAAATGGATAATTGACCATTTGAGAATTGACGATTTACTATTAAAATTACGGATCGGGTATGATAATTGGCAAATGTATAAATGGTAAATCACTTAAATTTAGACACTTCTAACTTCTTTGGTAAATACTCAGCTCTAATATTTGAATATGCCAAACAAACTGTTACTTTTGTCGCCGAATCGGCTCGTAGCTCAGTTGGTAGAGCAGCTGACTCTTAATCAGCGGGCCCTGGGTTCGAATCCCAGCGAGCCGACCTTAAAATCAAAGAGTTACAGACGTTAAAAACTGTGACTCTTTTTTATTTGATACACAAAAATAAACACAAAACATATTTTTAGAAATTTATTTTACATTTTCAATAAAATTTCACTGACAATAAAAACGCCGGTGAAAATCCTTTGATCTTCACCGGCGTTTTTATTAACCTAAGGTTTCTATAAGTCAGGTAAAAATATTCTCATCAAATAATATTGAATGACATTTTTTAAAATTCAATAAATCTACATTTTCTCTCTCTGACAATTTATCCTGATTTGATGAATACAATTCAAAAATTTTGAATAATAGTTCATCAATTAATAATTTATAAAAAGTCATTTCATTAACTTTTACTAATAATACTTCTGGTTTAGCCAGTTCATTTGAATCGAGTTCGTGTTCTGATTTGATTAGTTAGTCAAGCATTTTTTTAAAAATTTATAAGGTTAATAAAAAGCTGGCGCGTGCTGCAGAAACATTTTAAACGCTAAGAGCGAAAAAAGGAAGTGATGAGTTTCTTAAACTCTCACGTGCCGATATTATTAAACTTCTTGATTGATATTTTGGGGCACCCTAATATGTAATAAAATGATTCTGCAAGCGTATAACTATAAGAAATTTTAATTAAGTATTGAGTACAAATTATTGTCGTGTTTTTACACCCCAAACCCCTATGGATAGGGGCTTTTGCTGCATGCATCTGATAAATTGGTAGATGAAGGAAGTCCCCTTTAGAGGATTTAGAGGTAATATAGAAATTGAAATACAACATTTAATCATTTGTTGTACTTAGTTATATCAATAGTTCGTTCAAAAGATAAAGATATTTAAGCGGCCATAGTGCCGAAATTCAATAGTTCATTAACATGTTGGCGATTTTTGATTGAGTTCGGGTTGATAGCGAACAGCCTAAAAATCTTGACAACAGTAAGGTATTGTGAAACAATATTTTATACGTTGCCGTTGAGAATGGGTTTTCTCTGGTTTGCGGATTTCTGAGTTGCATTAGATCGCTATCCTGAAGGCAATTTGTCAATGGGCGAATGTCATAAAACCTGCCGTTCCCTGAGTCCCGAGGACTCGGGATTGAAGGGCGGCAGGTTTTTGACCGAGCGCGAAGCGTTGCATCAGAAAAGCACATCCCGAAAAGCCTAAAACCCTTGACTATTCCGGGATGCGTAAATAAATTCGGGGAAAAATTGAGTGAGAGTGGTACCCACTCTGTTTATTTTAAAAATTACTTTTCTTGGTTTTTCTTGAAATTTTCTGCTTGTTCAAAAATTTCAACATACACTTCGTCACGTTCAACCGGAGGATAACCAAATTCGTCTAAAAGCAATATCAAACCTACTTTTAAGGCTGATTTTATATCGTCACGTTTGTTCCAATCCGGGAATTTTGCTTGTCCGTCAACCAAATCCTTTACAGCTTTTGCCAATTCTATCAATTTGTCTTCCGGATAATTGAAGTCATACTTCACGCATAATTCTTTCAGAATATCGTAAAATGCTTTCTCCTCAAAATCAATTCCAAGTAAATCACCGGCAGAAAATTCCTGATGAACTTCCCAAATCAAATTGGTAAGTTGTTCGGCCATTTCTTCATAAACTTCGCTTCTTAAAATGTCGTTTTCGTCGCGCTGATTGTAACGTTCAACCAAAGCTTGCATCTTTTTGGTAAAGTCAATCCCTTTTAATTTATTGACTTTCTTCATTTCGGAAATGACCTTGGCTAAAAGCTGTTGCAACAGTTTAATCTTTGTATTCGGCAATTTTATTTTATTAATTTTTGCCAGATAATCTTCATCAAAAAGATCTTGCTCAGTCTCGTTTTCATCCCCCAATTTGAAAATTTCCTGAACACCATCACTTTCCAGTGCATCTTTAATCATCTCGCGAACACGGGCATTCATTTGGGCTACATCAGGAGCATTGCCTTTGGTGAGTTTGAATATGATGGACCGAACAGCCAGATAAAAATGTATAAATTCTTTTTCGTACGGGGTCAATTGTTCGCTTCCAGCACAAATATCGTATGCAGCTTTCAGGCGTTTGACCAAACCCATAAAACGGGTTTCAATTTCCTTGGTCTTTTGGGCAAACTCGGCAGCCATATTTAATGTGTTTAACTGCTGGATATTTGTGCCTTGGAAATACTTTGTACTATCGAATTTGTGAAATATCTTGGCCAGTAAGTCCAAATGATTCCGGACGATAATAATGGATTCGGCAATGTCTTCAAAATTATCTTTATCACCTTTATTGTATTTGGCCAGCGCCAGATTCATTTGCTTTTTAATGCCGATATAATCAACCACCAATCCCTTGTTTTTGCCTTCAATTTTTCGGTTAACTCTCGAAATGGTTTGAATTAAGTTGTGCTGCTGTATCGGTTTATCAATGTACATGGTATCCAAAAAAGGAACATCAAAACCAGTGAGCCACATATCAACAACAATGGCAATCTTGAAATTCGACTTTTCATTTTTGAACTGATGATCCAATGATTTGCGGTACTCTTTTGTGCCCAGAAGTTTGTAGAAAGTTTCGTCATCGTCCTGACCACGGGTCATGATCATTTTGATCCGTTCCATTGGTTTGATTTCTTTTCTATCTTTTTCAGATAAAAGGGCACCTTCCTCGGCAACGCGAATCTCATTCCACTGAGGTCTTAATGCAATAACATTCTT
>JBBRXN010000046.1:0-41010 GCA_038248385.1 Bacteroidales bacterium | reverse complement strand
GGTGTGGAATGACGGAAGCCACCCGAGCATTGCAATATGGGACGCCATTAACGAAAACTGGGACGATTATATTGGAAACGTATTGATCCCTGATTTGAAAAAGCTTGATCCAACCCGAATCTGGGATGCCGGGTACATGACTGGCGATCAGATGGTTCAGGATGAAATGGATGAGCCGCATCCTTACCAGGGACGTATCAGCAGTTTGCAGCCTGGCTCAACCCAACAACAATATCCGCTTGGGAACCTCGATTTTGAACCTGGAATTCTTCGCAGCATTCAGGAGTCGGGTTCGGCTCAATTAGTGAACGAATATGGATGGATTTGGCTTTGGCGCAATGGAATGCCAAGCAAGTTAACCGTCAATACCTTTGAATATTACTTAGGCAAAAATTCAACACCAAAGCAAAACCGGGATTTGCAAGCCTATTGGATGCAGCTCGAAACCGAGTGGCTTCGCAGCGAGCCCTCGATTGCCGGAGTGCTGGCATTCTGCTATCTGGCCAACAATTACGGCTACACGGGCGACTGGTTTGCCGGAAACATAAAAGACCTGAAACCCACGCCAACACTCGATTGGCTTCAACATGCATTTGCCCCGGCAGCCACATTTATTAACCTGACCGATGAGCGCTACATTAAAATGGTGGAGCCGCACCAGCCGGGATCCAACCTGCTTTTCAATCTGACGGGAATCAATAATTATGCGACAACTGTTTCAGGATCAGTAAAATTAAAGTTGATTGACGGCTCCGGAAAGTCGGTTTCGGAACAAAGCACCAAGGTAAAATTGCAATCGTTTTTACGCACAGATATTCCGGTGAGCATTAATTTGCCTGAGAAAGCAGGCGGTTATTTGCTTGTGGCTGAATTTACTCCTGAAAACGGTTCGCCTGTAATCAGTCGCCGATATATTCGGGTTGGAAAACTAACCAATTATTCTTATTATGATTTAAATACAAGCATTCAATGAATCATTTACAAATCTTAAAATCGCCGGTTGAACTTGGCCTGAACGATTATTCCATGATGGGTGAGCCAATTATCAATCAGGTAAGATTATTGAAAGACGTAGCCGGAATTTTTCTGGATCAGGGAGCTCTAAAAGAGCTGAATACTGAAACCAAAGTTTACACCGTTCAGGCTTGGTTCCCTGTTGCTGATGGAACTCCCGGCGGCTTATTCTTTGGCACATCAACAATTTATCCAGGAAAAGTGGGCAGCGAATATTTCATGACCAAAGGCCATTTTCATTTGCAGTCTGACCGCGCCGAATTTTACTGGGGAGTTCAGGGAAAAGGAATGTTGATTCTGATGGATCGAAACCGCAAGACCTGGGGAGAAGAAGTTTACCCCGGAAGTCTGCATTACATTGGCGGCGAAATTGCTCATCGGCTGGCGAATACCGGCAACGAAAATCTCATTGTTGGCGCTTGCTGGCCATCGGATGCTGGCCACGATTATGATGAAATTGCAGAAAATGGTTTTTCAGCGCGATTGGTGGAAATGAATGGTTTACCTAAGCTGGTTTAAATTAAATATGAATATCCGATTTAGTACCTAGCGTATCCTTTGCCGTCTGCTTTAGCTGACGGACAGAATGATCATCGAAGCCAATGGCTTTAGCAACAGTAATTTTGGGCTAAAGCCCGGAGTGTTCTTCATTCATCTATCCGTTGACTGAAGTCAACGGCAAAGGATATCAACGCAATTTTCGTCCATTTAGGTATTTATAAGGATATTCATAAATTAAATCATAACTTGATATTGAAAAATGAACAAATAATGAGAAAATAAGAAAATGTTTAATTCTCCTTTTTTAAGCCTCCCCTTTCGGGGGAGGCTTGGAGGGGGCTATAAATTTTACTATGAAAGGATACGTCATATTAATATCAGTAGTCGCTGCCTTAGGCGGACTGCTTTTTGGTTTCGACACAGCTGTTATTTCCGGAACCATCAATTTTATTCAACCTTATTTCGGTTTATCAGAAGCCGGATTGGGATGGACAGTGAGCAGTTTGCTGTTTGGTTGCATCGCCGGAGTTTTCATGGCCGGAAAGGCGGGCGACCACTATGGCCGTAAAAAAGTGCTGATGGTTGCAGCACTGCTGTTTTTTATTTCGGCTGTCGGAAGCGCATCGGCTCATTCTCTGGTCTTCTTTCTTGTTGCACGCATTCTGGGCGGACTTGCAGTTGGAGTAGCGTCCATTCTTTCGCCAATGTACATTGCAGAACTTGCACCTGCCAAATACCGCGGAACATTGGTTTCATTAAACCAATTGGCTATTGTGATCGGTATTTTGGTGGCTTTTTTCAGCAATTATTTGTTGGTTGGCACTGGCGAGAACAATTGGCGATGGATGTTATTGGTAATGGCGGCTCCTGCTGTATTGTTATTCTTCAGCTTGTTTCTGGTTCCCGAAAGTCCACGCTGGTTAGTTGCCCGTGGCCGAAATAACGATGCACTCGATGTATTGGTCAAAACTTCCGGAAAGGAATTTGCCTCTGCCGAATTAATAGAAATCGAGGAAACCCTGAAAAATCAGGAAGAATCAACATTCAGCGATTTGCTGGCGCCCAAAATAAAACCGCTTTTGTTTATAGGGATTATACTTGCTGTTTTTCAGCAAATTACCGGAATCAATACCATCATGTATTATGCACCTAAAATATTTGCCAATGTTGGCCAATCGAACGATTCGGCTCTGTTTCAAACTATTTTGATTGGCGGTACAAATCTGATTTTTACATTGGTCGCTATGGTATTGATCGATCGTCTTGGACGTAAACTCTTAATTGTCATCGGTTCAAGCGGCATGATGCTGATGCTGGCCGGATTATCAGCTTTGTATTTCACCAATCAAACTTCCGGAGTTTTGGTACTGGTATTTATCCTCGGATACATCGCTTTTTTTGCGGCCTCATTAGGTCCGGCGCTCTGGGTCGTAGCTGCTGAATTATTCCCCAACCGACTGCGCAGCAAAGGAATGTCGATTGCCATTGTTTCACTTTGGATCGCCTGCACGCTTGTAACCATCGCTTTCCCAATCATGCTCGAAAAATTGAGCGGAGGGCTTACTTTCTTGATTTTTGCACTGATTTGCCTGGCCAATTTGCTTTACGTGCTGAAATATGTTCCTGAAACAAAGGGGAAAACGTTGGAAGAATTGGAGAAACAGTTTGCAAAATGAAAATATCCAATAACAGATATCCAATTTTCAATATCCAAAGCAAGAAAAATCGCGACCGAAACCTGGAACCTGAAACTTTAAACTTGGAACTATGAATTTTACCATTGCCATCGACCTCGGAGGAACCTTCATCAAAATCGGCCTGTTGAACGAAGGTCAACTTATTGACCGAAAAGAAGTGGTTGCCCAATCGATTTCAGGATTAAAATCACAACTTCCTGAACTTGAGAAGGTGATCGATCAACTACTGTTGTCAAATCAACTTCAGAACAAAGCTGTTCTGGGCATTGGTTTTTCGTTTGCCGGTTTAGTTGATTCCGTAGAAAACCGGATTTTATCGACCAACCAAAAGTACGACGATGGCCCGGACACCGATTTGGTTGGCTGGGCCCGTGAAAAATGGAACTGGCCATTGTTTGTCCTAAACGATGCGCGAATGGCTTTGTTGGGCGAATGGCAACATGGGGCAGGGCAGGGTTGTACCGAACTGGTAGCGGTTACCCTGGGCACCGGAATTGGTTCGGCGGTTTTGATTGGTGGCGAATTGCTGATCGGGAAGCATTTTCAGGCAGGAAACCTCGGTGGGCACTTTGTTGTGAATCACAAAGGAACAACCTGTACCTGCGGAAATATTGGTTGTGTGGAAGCTGAAGCATCTACCTGGCGTTTGCCTTCGTTGTTGAAAGAGCATCCGAAGTTTGGTGAAAGCGCCATGAAAAATGAAAAGGTACTGGATTTCAAAGCATTATTTCAACATGCCGGAAACAACGATCGGGTTGCCAAAGAAGTACTGGATCATTGTCTTTCCGCATGGGCTGCCGGAATCATCACTTTGATTCATGCCTTCGATCCGGAAATGATTATCCTGAGTGGTGGAATCATGAAAAGTTCTTCCATCATTCTGCCTGCACTTCAGGAAAAAGTGAACCAGTTGGCATGGACTCCATGGGGAAAGGTAAAACTGGTTGAAGCCAAATTCCCGGATTCGGCTGCATTATTTGGCGCCGATTATCTGGTTCGATCTTCGATAAATATATGATTAATTAAAAACCAAATAGTCACATAGGACACAATAGATATATTTCTATGTGTCAATGTGGTTAAAAAAACAACAATGAATAAAAGGTACTTAAATAAACCCTCGAAATTTACAAACCTCCCGGTTGTGGATGTGAAAAATGTGGCTTACAAAGTTGATAATGGCTGGGAAGCCATTTGCGAAAGGCTCAATAAGGTAATTTCAGCCCTTTCGGGAACGAAAAAACTGGTTGTGATCGAAACCTATCAAGGTGTAATTCACGAAGAACTTTTATCAAACCTGAAATCGGGATTGAAATTTAACCGTTTTATTCAGGCTTCTGAATATATGCTTCCCGAAGATGAAATCAAAAAGCTCGTTTTTCCGGATGTGACCAACGACCGTATTTTTGGCTTCCTGACCCGATTGACGATGGAAGCTTTTTTCGATCCCGAAAAAGTAAAAGCCATTCAGGAAGAAATTGCTTCAACAGAAGAAGGAACAATTGTAATTTATGGATGCGGCGCGAGTTTGCTGTGTCCCAAAGCCCCCTCTTTCGGAGGGGGTTGGGGGGAGGCTTTAATTTACGCCGACATGGCCCGTTGGGAAATTCAGTTGCGGATGCGCCAGCATTTAGTGGATAATTTAGGGGTAAAAAACCGTGTGACTACCGACTGGATGCTCCTTTATAAACAAGGTTATTTTGTGGATTGGCGCGTTTGCGACCGCCTGAAAAAGACACTATTTGACAAATGGGATTTTCTGCTCGATACCAACAAAATTAGTCAGCCCAAATTGGTTGAAGGAAAAGCTATTTTAGAAGGACTTGAACTAACCGCCAATCGTCCTTTTAGCGTGGTGCCTTTTTTTGATCCGGGGCCATGGGGCGGACAGTGGATGAAAGAAGTTTGCAATCTGGATGAATCGGTTCCAAATTATGCATGGTGTTTCAACTGCGTTCCGGAAGAAAATAGCCTGTTGCTGAAGTTCGGCGAAGATGTGATTGAGATTCCGTCGATCAACCTGGTGTTCCGTCATCCACGTGAACTGATGGGCGAATCGGTTCACGGGCGTTTCGGGGATGAATTCCCGATTCGTTTCGACTACCTCGATACCATGGAAGGTGGTCATTTGAGCTTGCAGGTTCATCCGTTGACCAAATACATTCAGGAGAAATTTGGACTGCATTATACACAGGACGAAAGTTATTACATGTTGGAGGTGGAAGATGACGCCATTGTTTATCTCGGTCTGAAAGAAGGCATTAATCCTGAAGTGATGATGGCTGACCTTGAAGAAGCGAAGGCAGGAGGGAAACCATTCGATGCCGAAAAACACGTACAAACCTGGCCAATGAAAAAACACGATCATGTTCTGATCCCAGCCGGAACCATTCACTGTTCAGGAAAAAGCAGCATGGTGCTCGAAATCAGTGCCACTCCCTACATTTTTACCTTCAAATTATGGGATTGGGGCCGTTTGGGAATGGACGGAAAACCACGTCCGATCAATATTGAGCACGGCAAAAAAAATATTCAATGGGATTGCACCACCGAATGGACCCGTCAAAACCTGGTGAACCGCATAGAGAAAGTTGGTGAAGGCGATGGTTGGGTGGAAGAACGCACCGGTCTTCATGAGCGCGAATTCATTGAAACACGCCGGCACTGGTTCACCAAAACGACCGAACACCATACAAATGGTGGAGTTCACGTGATTTGCCTGGTTGAAGGTGATGAAGTGATTGTTGAAAGTCCAACCCAAGCCTTTGATCCATTTGTGGTCCATTATGCCGAAGTATTTATTGTTCCGGCCAAAGTTGGGGCTTATACCATTCGCTCTTATGGAGCAGGCGAAGGGAAGAAATGTGGAACATTAAAAGGATATGTGAGGTTTTAAAATTAAACGAAAATAATGATAAAATTTAATCCCGGTTTTGATATACAACCAACCTCCCAACCGATGGGTTTTAATTATGGACCAAAAGTATTTGGTCCCGAAGTTGAGAATCGAACACTCGATTCTATTCGGAAAAGTCTGCGCGATCCGCAATGTGTCGGGCCTGATCCGGTTTATTCTATCGCGATGGATGTGGGTAAAACAGAGCACCTCCACCTACTAAAGCAACATCACTTGTTGTATGGTGCGGTGACTTATGCCGCCGGTCATTTAGGCGATGAACCTGTTAGAAGCCAGGGACATGTTCACAAAATTTCGCCGCTTTCGGGCTGGTCAACCCCCGAAGTGTACGAAATATGGAGTGGTAAAGCCATTATTTATATGCAGGAAACTGCCGGAGACAATCCCGGTCGCTGTTTTGCAGTGGTTGCCAATCCGGGCGATGTGGTGATTGTTCCTCCATACTGGGCACATGCCACCATTAGCGCCGATGCGGATCAGCCACTCACTTTTGGTGCCTGGTGCGACCGCGAATATGGTTTTGAATACGAAGGGGTTAGGGCTCACAAAGGATTGGCCTGGTTTCCGGTTATTGCTACTTCAGGAGAAATTAAATGGCAGAAAAACCCGAATTATGCGGAAAGTGAGTTGGTGATAAAAAGTCCGGAAATATACAGCCGGCTAGGAATTACACCCGAAAAATCAATTTACCGGCAATTTGAAGAAAAACATGACAAGTTTTTGTTTGTCCCTCAACCGCAGTTGGTAAAGGTGGTGTGGGAGAATTTTATACCTTGAATTCAATTATATGGAATGCCTTAACTTTTTAATGAATTTAGCTAAGCTTGCTGCTTAATGAAATCGCAAGGCAAAAACCTGCAGGTTTACTGGGACGACTTTAAGCTTTGGAAAAACAAAAGGCCATGAGTACAAAATCGTAATTTCTACTTTTTATAATGTTTATAGATTCCTGTAAATTTTAAAGTAGAAGGCATAATGAAAAAACTTGCAGTATGCACTGATATTGGTGGCACCCGGACCAAAACTGGTTTGGTTGCACTGACCGAAGGAAAAGTGCTGGAAACCATGATTGAAATAATTGGCTGAAACCCGGTTTTCGCTTCCATGCCAGTCGGATAACAATGCGAGGTGACCTTAGGCGAAACTTTATTCGGAAGGGAAAAGGGCTATAACCGGATGCTGATTTTTTGAAACCGTACAAAAGTTATCAGGTTGAAATAGCCCATTCATATCTCGATAAATATTCATTTTCATATTTTCGATAAGTTTCATGAATTTGAATTTATACGGTGAGTGGTAACAATATTCAGCCATAGCTTACCGATTAAGATGAGAAAACAAAGCGTTCAAAAAATTTAGGCACATAGTGGGTTCCTGAATTTTTCAGATATTTTACTGATGAATGTGGAAGTATTTTTCAATATTTAACCAATAAAAATTTGAAATTCAAAGAGGGACTCTATCGAGACCTATCCATTTAAGTGCATAAATATGCATTGATAATCATCTTGATACAGGAATTATTCGAATCCCAGCTGGGTTCCTGATTTGAGAGTGGCCAGACTTTAACTATTTGTTTAAGTACTTTTAAGATTAGTATAGTAATCATGGCTGTCCAAATTTGGACCATTACTGCATTTTCACAAGTTCCAATAAACGATTTGATATGCAGGAGTTGAATTATTTACCTGAAAAATATTTCAATCTGCCATAGGTTCCTCTAAAGCTCGCTAATGGTGTTCGCTATCCATGTCATTTTGTTGGTGATAATTTCTATCACCTGTTTGTTTGGTTCTGTTTAAGCATATTTGAGCTTGTCGCATATTTGTTTGACTTGCTTGGTTGGCTTTCTGCATTACCTGATACTTAGGTGAAACGCATTAAAAATTGGGAGTTGAACGAATCCCGATAGCGCAGCGTATCGGGATAAATAAGTTTTATACTCCGCCACTTGGGGCGAAAAAAAAATTAATATCTGATACCTCGTCTACTTGTGTTGGAGAGCTTCATTATTTCTTCTCACTTTTGTTTTGGATTTCTTTTTTTGTGCGAATTGGATTTTAGAATGTACAAATCCTTCATCATTTGAATATAAAAAATAAGCCCAACTATTTATTTTACAAATAGTTGGGCTATTTTATGGGTGGATGATGGGATTTGAACCCACGACCCCTGGAACCACAATCCAGTGCTCTAACCAGCTGAGCTACAACCACCATTTTTCGTTTTGAGGTTGCAAATATAGTATTAATATTTTTACTTGTGCAATAGACATCTGGCGATTTTAACCACTTTATTGAATAATATTTAGCTGAAAAACATCTTCGAATCCTTGATCGTATTGCTTTTTTTTGTGTATGTATTTGAGATGTTGAATGTTAGGATAAGTCAATACTGCCGGAGTATTTGGGTATTTTTCCTCTTGTATTTTTCTAAAGTTTACATTTATGTATCAGTCCGCCTTTTTCATTAAGTAAAAGTGAAAAACGAATAAGTGCATCGTCGCGAACGATTAATTCGTAACCAACAATTTCGGTTTCGCATATTTCAATTACATTCATTAGTTCGCCGTGTACTGCTGCTTTATCTTTTATATGCTGGGGGGTAGAATGAATTGGAAGGTTTTTTTTCTGATTGATAATTTTTCCGGTTGAGTCAAATCTGGCAATGTGTTCAATTTCTTCAAGATAGAAAATTGCTTCGTAAAAATCGTCTGTCTGGAGCCATTCAACATTCAATGATTCACCAAACTTGATAGAAAAGGAATCAATTACTGTCTGAGGTAAAGTCACACTTGAAAAGTGGAAAATTTTGCTTAAAATGTTTTTCATAAGACATGAAAATTATTGTCGGTTTATGGTTGGTTAGTTGAACATTATATTTCAGAACAGGGAATCAAAACAAAACCAATCGTTTTCTATTTATAGACGTTCAATGTTTCAAATAGTAACGCTTTCATCTTCAATTTAATTATTCACACTGAATTTTTGCTGATACATATAAATCACCCGGGTCCGGGCTCTCTTTAGTCTCATTTTTACAGCATCTTCACTAACCCGAAGGGTTTTTGCAATATGTTTTATGGATAAATTGTCCTGATATTTCATTAATAACAAAACTTTTTCTTCCGGATGGATCAATTCAAGAATAATAAGTAAGTTTTCATAGTTGGCTTCTTCAAAATCAGTTTCCGATTCATCAATGATTTCAGGAATCTCATTGCTACTGTTCCAGTTTGGATAATGAAGTTTTTTCTTGACCCTTAAGTAGTCGATGCAATAATTATAGGTAATTGAATAAAGCCAAGAAGAAAAGGAGGAGTTCCCTTTAAATCCGTGAATCTTCTCATAAGCTTTGGTTAAAATGTCATTGGCAAATTCTTCCGCCTGTTTACTGTCTTTTAAAAAGCTGAAACATTTGTCTTTTACTTTTTTAAAATAGCGTGAATAAAGCAATTCGAATAATTCCTGATTACCTGAATTCATTATTAAATGAATAATCTCTTCATCAGATTTATGTTGATATTTAGTTTTTACTGCCATTTAAAATATATTGGAAACGAGAATTGAAAAAAAAATGAAAAAAATAATTTAAAGATGTGTTACTTCTATTGAAACCGTCGTCACAATGGTAAATTTGACTGAAATTTTTGTAATTTTCGATGTAAAAATAGAAAATAGTAGAAGTTTTAGTTATATTGCAAAGTTAATAAATTTAGAGAAAACCAAAATTTAAATTAAAATTGAGTATGAAAAGTAAATTAATTATTGCTATTGCAGCAATGGGTATCGCAGTGTTATTTAGCTCATGTGCTAAAGTTCCTCAAACTGAAATTGATTCAGCTACTGCTGCTGTTCAGGAAACTAAAGATGCTGGTGCAGATTTGTATGTACCTGAAGCTTATGCCGCTTTGGTTGATTCAATGAAATCAGCTAACGAAAAAGTTGAAGTTGCCAAAGCAAAATGGTTTCCTAACTATTCAAAAGCTAAAGAACAATTAGCTGTTGTTAGCCAGATGGCTGTTGACACTAAAGCTAAATCTGAAGCTCGTAAAGTTGAATTGAAATCTGAAGTTGAAGCTATGATTGTTGAAGTTAAAGGCTTGGTTGAAGAAAACAAAGCTTTAATTGCAAAAGCTCCAAGAGGTAAAGAAGGCAAAGCTGCTTTGGAAGCTATTTCTAACGACAACGCTGTAGCTGAAACAACTGTAACTGAAGTTGAAGCTCTATTGGCTAACGGTGATTTGATCGGTTCTAACGATAAGATCAAAGCTGCTAAAGAAAAAGCTACTTCTGTTAAAGCTGAATTGGAAGCTGCAATTGCAAAAAAGAAGTAACAAAGTAATAACTCTTAGGAGTTAATCGTTTACAATACCCGGGGCTTTCCCCCCGGGTATTTTTTTAATACTGATGAGATGGATTTAAAGACGCGGAAGATAGTTAAGTGGGCAATAATTATAATACTGTCAGTTTTACTTGTTGCAATTAGTATTTCAGCAATAATTGTTTCTCAAAAAGTGTTGCCAACCAATGATTTAAGGCTTGCCCGCGAAGCACTTACAATTGCAAAAGAAGCCGAAGCCAATATCTATTCCGAGAAATTGTATAAGGAATCAGTACAAATGTATGATTCAGCCATGTTAACATGGTCAAGAGAAAATACACGGTTTATTCTGTTTCGCGATTATTCCGGTACTATTAATTTTGCTTTACGTTCGAAAAAGAAAGCCGAGGAAGCCAAAGAAGAATCGATTAAAAAGTCGGCTAATTTAAGTAAAGATGTTCAGGCTGCATTTGTTAGCATGGAAAAAAAAATAGAATTGTACAACAAGCTTTTTAAAGACTTACCATTGCAAAAATCAGTTTTTGATGCGCATAATAAATCAAAAATGTTTTTAAGCGAATCAAAAATTGCACATGAAAGTGGTAAATTAAAAGATGCTGAAATTTTATTTAAGAAAGCTGAAATTTACGTGAATCATGCTAATGTAGCTGCCGGCAAGATGTTACGCGACTATTTTGAAGATTACCCCAAATGGAAAAACCAGGCAAATGATGCAATATCAGCATCTCGAGGAGGAAACAAAGTCATTTTGGTTGATAAAGTTGCGCATATATTGTATGTTTACCAATCAGGAAAGGCAATCCGTAGTTATGATGCCGAATTCGGCCCCAATTGGATGGCTCACAAAGAACGTACAGGTGATAGGGCTACTCCCGAAGGCAACTATCGCATATTAAGTAAAAAGGAAAGAGGAAGTACGATTTATCACAAAGCATTACTTCTTGATTATCCAAATGCTGAAGATAAAATCAGGTTTGCGGCCAAAAAGAGAAAGGGACTGATTTCAGGCAATGCCGGAATTGGTAATTTGATTGAAATTCACGGAAACGGAGGGCGAGGATTTGATTGGACAATTGGTTGTATCGGATTAAGAGATAGAGATATTGATGATTTGTACCGAATGGTCAGTTCCGGTACTAGGGTCACAATTGTTGGATCAATAGAGTCTCTTTCAGTAGTTTCAAAGGGGCTTGATTTTTAAAAAAAAATGAAACCTTTTTCAAAAAAAAATAGTTTGTACTATTGATATTATTGTATAAGTAAATGAGATAACAGCTGTAATTTAATTCTAAGGCTATGATTCGTACTATTTTAATTTATCTTGCAATTTTGGTTGTCGGGATTGTGTTTTTTACTTCGATGATACTTTTTGCAATTCCTGCCTTTCAGGAATCAACCATGGTTTTGCCTTCATTAAAACAAACACAAACGGAGGCAGACGGAGTTGAAAATCAAAAGGAAAAACTTGAAAAGGAGATTGAAAAGCTCCAAACAAAGCTTGATAAATTTACACCTACGGATGCATATATAATTATCAATACATCCGATAATCATTTTTTTCTTTATAAAGGGAAGCAATTAATCCGCGACGGTATGTGTTCTACCGGGAAAAATGAAAGACTTGTTCTGGGTGACAACCAAAAAGAATATGTTTTTCATACTCCTTTTGGTGTAAGGAAAGTTTTGCGCAAACAACCTAATCCGGTTTGGGCAAAACCGAACTGGGCATTTATTGAGGATGGACTTCCCATTCCGCCTCCCGGAGATCCTTCCCGATTTGAAGCAGGTACTTTGGGTGCATATAAGCTTGAAATTGGTGATGGTTATATGATACATGGCACGATTTATAAACGATTTATGGGATTAAATGTAACTCATGGCTGCGTTCGTCTGGGTGACGAAGATTTGGAAGTAGTTTACAAGACAATGCAAGTTGGTTCTAAAGTTTATATTTATTAGAAATGAAAGATAATTCGGATAAAGGCTTTGATAGTCTTTTTGTAAAAGAAAAAAAATATACCGGCATTAAGATTTTTGTAATCATTTTTTGTCTAGTTCTGCTTGCATTTACTTCTGTTTACACGTTTTTATCAGTGGGTGCTGTTCGTGATCGTATGAAATTAGCACAAACTCAGGTTGAAGGGATTGCTCCTGTAAGTCCTTCTCTGATTGAACTTATGAAGCAGAAAGCATGGGTTGAATCGCGTGTGAAAATGGCTGCAAGCGATTCAATTGGCTTATCTATTGATCTGGAACAGCAGATCATACAACTTGAATTAAAAGGGGTAGTTGTTATGTCATCAAAAATCCAAGGCTATTCAACTTCCGGTTTCTTTAAACGAATGGATGGAAATGTATATTTCACCATGTTTGGAAGTCCGTTGACTATTCAGAAATTTGAATCTTCAATCGAAAAAAATCCATTTAAAGTTATACAGGCTCCAAAATCTGCTGAAGAGGCAGAAGCTGCTGTTACTAAAAAAGATACACTCCCGCAAGAAAATGTATTCTGGACGGTAAAACTTGACCGTGATTTTGAATTAAATATTCAGGGAATTGATTCTATTTCGGCAGCTAAGTCAAAATACAAATTGGGAAAAGGGTTCGAGTTTAAGCGAGATTTAAGTAACATCATGAACTCTTTTCAAAACATTATAAAATTTAAGAAACCGGTTTATACTCCTGAAATTCTGATCAGTATTCCTGAAAATGAAGCGAAAGCTATTCTTAGGGCTTTGCCGCGAAACGCATCGGTTACTATTCGCATATAGATTTGGGTTTCCAATAACCTGATGGATATAAAACCTGATATCTCCGGATTTATTCTTGCCGGCGGAAAAAGCAACCGCATGGGAACTGACAAGGCGCTCCTATTGGTTCAGGATGAACCTTTACTGAAAAGAATGATCCGGTTGATCAGACCATTTTGTGCCACAATTGCTATCAGCGGTCAAAAGAATGATTATGCCGGGTTCAATGCTGAAATGATTCCTGATTTATACGCAGGTTGTGGTCCGATTTCAGGCGTAATCTCATCATTAAAGCATTCATCTGTTGAATGGAACCTGCTTGTCAGTGTCGATGTTCCATTTATTAATGAAGAGTTCATTCAATACCTGATCTCTCAAATTGGTCAATATGATTGTATTATTCCGGAACATAAAGGCGGAGTGGAACCTCTGATCGGCTTATACAACAAGCAAATTCTGCCAATCATTGATGAGATGATCAGCAATGGCGATTATAAACTCATGAGACTGCTGTCGAGACTGAATACCCGCTATGTTGATTGCAACAACCTGATCAAACAATTTCCCCGTTTATTTTATAATGTTAACAGGCCTGAGGATTATATTTCAATCTGATTTGTTAAAATTCTCATTTTCTTCACCTGAAATGTTCTTCTGGTGAAAGCGGGAGGCTTTTTGTTAACTTTGAAGTAAATTACAAAGCATGTCGCAAACTCTGTTTTATATTATCATTGGCCTTGTTGTGGCCGATTTTGTTTTTGAACGTATTTTGGAGTTCCTGAATTCGACCCAATGGAGTGACCGCCTTCCGGAGGAAGTAAAAGGTATTTATGATGAAGAAAAATACCGTCAGCAACAGGCTTATGAGAAAGTGAATTTTCGATTTTCGATGATCAGCTCTTCGTTCAGTTTTGTTTTATTGCTGCTGATGTTTTTGCTTTCTGGTTTTGCATTTGTAAACAGTCTGGCTCTTGCGGTATCAGTAAACTCAATCCTTACTGCACTGATTTTCTTTGGTATTTTGATGTTTGCTTCTGATGTATTGACAACTCCTTTTTCTGTTTATGATACCTTCGTTATAGAAGAGAAATTCGGTTTTAACAAAACTACTCCCAAGACTTTTGTTTTCGATAAATTAAAAGGATGGTTACTTGGAGCAACCATTGGCGGAGGATTGCTGGCCTTGATTATCTACATTTATCAACTCACAACCAACAATTTCTGGATATATGCCTGGCTTGTAATCAGTGTCTTCTCTGTTTTTATGGTGCTGTTTTATTCCAACCTGATTGTTCCTTTATTCAATAAACAAACTCCGCTCCCTGACGGTGAACTGAAATCGGCCATCGAAAAATTTTCGGACAAAGTCGGTTTTAAACTCGACAACATTTATGTGATCGACGGCTCCAAGCGTTCGACCAAAGCAAATGCTTATTTTACCGGATTGGGCGCCAAAAAGCGGATCGTATTGTACGATACACTTATCAACGACCTGACAACCAATGAACTGGTTGCAGTTCTATCGCACGAAATCGGGCATTATAAAAAGCATCATGTAATCTGGAGTTTGCTGCTTGGAATTCTCCAAACCGGTATCGTGTTGTTTATTTTTTCATTGTTTGTTGGAAATTCGATATTATCAGCGGCTTTGGGGGTTGCAGAGCCCAGTTTTCATATCGGGCTGATCGCTTTTAGCGTTTTGTATTCGCCCATTTCGATGATTACCGGGCTGGCAATGAATATCTTCTCCAGAAAGAATGAATACCAGGCTGATGCGTTTGCTGCGAAACACTTTGACACCAATGAACTGGCATCGGCATTGAAGAAATTATCGGTAAAAAATCTTAGCAACCTTCGTCCACACCCGGTTTATGTATTTTTTCACTATTCTCACCCTACTCTTTTACAAAGATTGGAAGCATTAAAAATCAAAATGAATTAGAATAACCAATATCCAATAACCAAAATATTCGGAACGAACTTGGAACTTTGAACGTGAAACTTGAAAATCTTTTGAATGAAAACAGAAATAATTACCATTGGCGACGAAATATTAATCGGGCAGATTGTTGATACCAACTCTGCATGGATGGGGCAACAGCTCAATATGCATGGTATTGAAGTATATCAGGTGACTTCGGTTCACGATGACCACAATCATATCCTGAAATCATTTGCTGATGCCGAAAAAAATGCTGATTTGGTGCTGATTACCGGAGGCCTTGGCCCAACCAAAGACGATATTACCAAAAAATGCCTGTGCGAATTTTTCGGGACTGAATTGGTTTACTTCCCTGAAGTTTTTGAACATGTTCAGGCGCTTTTATCATCCCGAAATGTAAAAATCAATCAATTGAACAGGGATCAGGCGCTGCTTCCGGCAAGTTGTACCATTTTGCACAATTCCGCCGGAACTGCTTCAGGAATGTGGTTCGAGCGCAACGGAACCATATTTGTCTCGATGCCCGGTGTCCCATTTGAAATGGAAGCCATTATGACTGAAGAAGTTTTTCCACGGCTGATCAAGCTTGGAATTATGCAGTCAATCTTGCATAAAACTGTCTTGACAATCGGATTGCCGGAATCGATGCTGGCCGAAAAAATAGAGGAGTGGGAGAGTGCTTTGCCCGTTTTTATAAAGTTGGCCTATCTTCCAGGCGCACTGATGGTTCGGCTTCGATTGAGCGCCTATGGAACGGATCAGGCAATGCTTGAAGCCGAAATCGACAAACAGGTTAAAGAGTTGATTGCCATCATTCCTGAAAATATTTTTGGTTTTGACGAAGAAAATATGGCGCTGATAATTGGCAGGATACTGGTTAATTCGTCTAAAACAATGGCCGTTGCCGAAAGTTGTACCGGCGGGAATATAGCCCATTTTATCACTTCAAACTCCGGAAGTTCAGCCTATTTCAAAGGTGGAGTGGTGGCCTATTCCAACGAGATAAAAACCAGGTTGCTGGATGTTTCGGCCGAATTGATTGAATCTTTTGGTGCAGTCAGTCAACAGGTGGCAGAAGCAATGGCTGTGGGAGCCCAAAAAGCATTTAATGCCGATTACAGTATTTCAACTACCGGAATTGCCGGTCCGGAAGGAGGAACAGCCGAAAAACCGGTTGGAACAGTCTGGATCGCGGTAGCCGGACCTTCAGGAATAAAAAGCGAAAAATTTATTTTCAGGCATAACCGCGAACGAAATATAATACGCACTACCCAAACAGCGTTAAATCTTTTACGTACACTCATTTTACAAGATAATACAGCATCAAAATGAAGAAATTACTCATCATTATCGGAATCATAGTTTTGATCATTGGAACATTGGCAGTTTTGCCGTTTCTGTACAAAGACAAGTTACTGGCGAAAGTTAAAACGACCATCAATAGTCAGGTCAATGCAAAAGTTGATTTCGCCGGATTTAAATTGTCTGTTTTTTCAGAGTTTCCAAAGGTGAAAATGGAAATTCAAGGCTTGACTGTTATTGGCATCAACGAGTTTTCGAATGATACCATCCTTTCGGCAAGTTCCGTTGCTACCAAGATTTCGCTGATGGAAATGATCAGGGGCGAAGACCTGGAATTGAAATATCTGACAATTGACAATCCAAGAATAAACCTGGTGGTCAACCCTTCAGGAGCGGTAAACTGGGATATTACTAAAGCCCCCGTAACCACTGTAGCAACTTCAGGAGAAGTTTCGGGTACTGAAAAAGCTTTTAAAATGAAGCTGAACGATATTCAGGTAAATAACCTGAACCTGTTTTACGACGACAAGGTGATGCCCATGAAATTGCGGGTAAAAAACTCGAACCTGAGCTCAACCGGTGATGTGGCCGGAACGCTTACAACCTTTGATATGAAAGGTGATGTTGATGAGTTTATTTTTGAATATGATTCAGTACAATACATTTCGAAAACAAAACTGAAAGCAGAAACCTTGTTGAAAGTTGATTACGAAAAGATGGATTTTATCTTCGATCGGGGTAAATTGATGGTTAATAATCTGCCACTTGAAGTTAATGGATCGTTTTCAATGCCCAATGACAGTATGCTTTTTGATCTGGCTTTCAAAAGCGAAAAAAGCGATTTTGCCACAATACTGGCTTTGGTGCCTGCCGATTATCAGAAATATCTTGAAAAGGCAACCATGACGGGGGCAGCAGAGTTTAAAGGATCGGTGAAAGGATTGTTTTACAAAGAAATTTATCCGGCCATCGACGTGTTGCTGGCTGTGACAAATGCCAGTTTCAAATACCAGGAGCTTCCTGAAAGTGTTCAGGATATTCAGGTTTTGGCGCAGATTACCAAACCTGAAGGCGATATGAACCTGCTTAAAGTGAATATCGAAAAAGCACATGCATCCATCAAAAATAATCCGGTTGACCTGAGTATGAAGCTGAGTGAACTGACTACCGATCCAAACATAGACGCATCTTTCGCAGGAACCATTGATTTTACTTCGCTGAAGCAGGCCATTCCGATTGATAGCCTTGATATTACTGGTATAATGAAGGCTAAAATGCAGATTGCAGGCCGTATGTCGTCCATCGAAAAAAAGGAATATGAAAAATTTAAATCCAACGGGGAAGCGACTATTCAGAATTTCAGGATTGAAAGCAATCAGTTGACAAAACCGGTTGAAATTAGCCAGGGACAAATAAAAGCCAATACCCAACAGATTACGATCGATCAGTTTAACGGAAAAATAGGGCAGAGTGATTTTTCTGTTCGGGGCGATGTAAGCAATTATCTGGCCTATATTTTCAAAAATGATGTTTTAAAGGGAAATTTCAACCTGAAATCTGCCTTCATCAATTTTACTGAATTATCAAACATTATGAAACCGGCATCAAAACCGGCCACAAAACCTGCTGATCAGACTTCAGCAGCGAAAGCATCTCCGGTAGCCCCGGCTGATTCGGTAGTTGCGTTTCAGGTGCCCGATAAGCTCGATTTAAGCTTCCAGTCTGTGATTCAAAAGGCTGTTTACGATCAAATGGCGCTCAATAATGTCAACGGACTGATCAGGATTAAAGACAGGCGATTGGAGCTTACCAACCTCACTATGGATATGTTGCAGGGAAAAGTGGCCTTAAACGGTTCATATACAAGTAATCCTCAAAACAAACCATTATTCGACTTCAAGCTGAACCTGGAAAACCTGGACTTGCCATCGGCTTATCAATCACTGACCACCTTTCAGCGGTACCTGCCAATTGCCTCTCGTAGTCAGGGAAAATTCTCCTCGCAATTTGGCCTTTCAGGTATAATGAACGAAAAGATGAACCTTGTGCCCACCAGTTTGAATGGGACTGGGATCTTTAATACACTGGGTTTGATGATTATTGATTCGCCTATTTTTGACCAGATTCGTGGAATCATTAAAAAGGAGAAACTTAAGAATGTGAAAATCAATGATTTCACGGCAAAATTTCAGTTCGATAATGGTGAGTTAAAGTTGAACCCTTTTAAAACAGTCATAGCTGATCAGCAAACTACCATTTATGGAAGTTTGACAGCTGCGCGCGAAATCAACCTGACCATGGACTTTTTGGTGAACCGCGAGGATCTGGGATCAGACTTGAACAAAGGTCTCGGAATACTGCCGGGGTCGGAAAATATTAAAATGATCGATGCTTCGGTGATTCTGAAAGGTTCACTAACCAATCCGCAAGTTTCTCTCGATTTAAGCAAAGCCCGTGCACAAATCGAGCAGGAAGTGAAGAAAGCTTCGGTGGAACAAATCAAAGGTTCGGTAAAAAAGATTGGCGACGAACTGAAAAAGCTGTTTAAATAAGAAGTCCAAACATCATGCGAGAAAAAACAGATCTGAAATTTGCGGTACTGATTGATGCGGATAATATTCCCTATTCTAATATCAAAGGAATGCTTGATGAAATTGCCAAATTTGGTGTTCCGGCCATCAAGCGGATTTACGGAGACTGGACAAAACCAACAGTTTCAGGATGGAAACCAGCTTTACTCCAACATGCGATTACACCTGTTCAGCAATATAGTTACACTACAGGTAAAAATGCCACTGATTCGGCAATGATAATTGATGCAATGGATATTTTGCACAGTGACAAAGTTGATGGTTTTTGTCTGGTTTCGAGTGATAGTGATTTTACGCGGCTGGCCATCCGTTTACGCGAATCGGGAATGATCGTTGTTGGGATCGGCGAAAAGAAAACGCCCAACCCATTTATTGTGGCCTGCGACAAATTTATTTATATCGAAATTATTGGTTTAAAGGGAATTCCAAAACCGTTAACAGCATTAGCCTCAACGGCGTCAATGACAACGAATCCGGGTATTGATAAAATAGACAACGACTTTATTCAGTTGCTGAAATCGTCGGTCGAGGATACTGCAGATGACGATGGTTGGGCCTCGCTGGCCGGATTAGGTGCATTAATCAACAAAAAGAAACCTGATTTTGATCCAAGAAACTATGGATTTACGAAATTGACTCCATTAATTAAATCATTGGATAACTTTTTTGAAGTGGATGAGCGTGAGGTTGAAAAGACCCACATCAAACACATTTATGTCCGAATCCGGAAGCAACAGCCAAAAATAAAAGCAATTGTAACTAAAACACGGTCTAAAAGAACAGCATCTCCAAAAGCAAAAAGATAATTGTTGCTTTAGAATCTTTTCACATACCGATGGCAGTATGGCGTTCCGCTTTCCTTGGTATAATATTGCTGATGATATTCCTCTGCTTTCCAGAATTTAGTGGCAGGCACTAATTGAGTAGTCACCTGAAACCCTTTTATTTTCAACAGATCAATCAGCTGTTCTGCCGTCTTTTTCTGGTCTATATTCTGGTAAAATATGGCTGAACGGTATTGATCGCCAATATCAGGTCCCTGTCGGTTTATCTCCGTCGGATCGTGAATTTCGAAAAATAGTTTGGCCACATTTTCAAAGTTTGTTTTCTTCGGATCAAAAATGATTCTTACTGCTTCGGCATAACCGGTTTTATGACTGCAAACTTCCTTATAGGTAGGTTTCGGACCGTGTCCGCCGGTATAACCAACTTCGGTTGAGATAACTCCCGGCGCCTTGTGCATGTAATATTCCACACCCCAAAAGCAACCTCCTGCAAAAATGGCGGTATCAGCAACTTCTTTTAATGAACCTGCCGGAATAAAATTCAGTGAAATCGAATTGACACAATGCCGTACATTTTTAGCAGTGAAACTTTCACCGGTAAACACATGCCCAAGATGAGCCCCGCAATTGGCACAAACGATTTCAGTTCGCATGCCGTCGGGGATTCGTTTAACTGCTCCGGAAATTTCATCGTCAAAGCTGGGCCAGCCGCATTCCGAGTTAAATTTATCAGACGAACTGTACAATGGAGCATTACATTGCTTGCAAACGTAAGTTCCTTTTTCTGAAAAGTTATTGTACTTTCCTGTAAATGGCCGCTCAGTCTGTTTGTTCAGAATCACGGCTGCTTCTTCCGGAGTAAGCTGATTGAGTTTCATGTTTTGAGCTTTGTTTTCCATGTTAACCTTTTTCGGTGCCTTTTGTGTACAACCTTGAAGTCCCGAAAAAATAATTGCAATTGATAAAAGAAAAGTCCTCATTATAAAATGATTGAATGTTTAAAAGTCAGAATGTATATTAACAAGAGGCTGCCTCAAAAGTTTAATGTAAGTCAGCGACAGCCTCTTCGATTCAGCATAAGTTTTTCAAATTATGGTTTTACCCAGACTATCGGACAGTTTACAATGGCAGCATCCATGGCCATAATTGGAGCTGATTTTGCAGTTGCCAGGTTGTTAACGGTTCCGAAAGCGGAGTTATTATAGATCTGAACATCCCACAAAGGTGAGTAGGCAGCATCTTTAGGCAGAGTTTCAGGAACATTATGCGTTTGCCCGGTTGCCATATTGTTTTCAGTTTTGAAACCTGAAGCAGGTCCTCCACCGGTCATGTCAGGATTGACATTAAAAGCCACATAAATGTCTGAAGTTGGAACTTTTCCATTGACGGTCATCAGTTCTTTTTCCAGAAAATTGAAATAATAGGCTACTTTGTCTTTATACCAGCCACGGGTAAGTTCAGCACTTTCGGAGGCCAGGTAACGTTTGCGTGCAACCGATCCTTTTGGCACTACCGGACAATTTACAATTTTAGTGGTGGAAGTGGTGCCATAACCCTTTTGCATAATTTCATCATAGCTTGTGACTGTGTTAGCAACATAGTCAGCCGGAACTGTTACTTTTTGTACCAACCAGAAATCGTTGTATCCGACATCACCAGGCACTACATTAATTACATTTAACTGGCCTTGAACCGGCATGGTTTCGCCCTTGCGAAAAAATACATAGATAGGAGCCGGTGTGGTGCTCAATACATCGAAATTATAGTAAATCGATTTTTCACCGTTTGGTCCAAATCCCATTGTACTGAAAGCAGGAATAGCATCAAAATCGACGGACTGATTGGCTGCAGGGAAACCGTTACTGGCGTTACGCTGAAACAAATGTGCAAATGTGCTGCCGAATCTGTCAACTGAAACGTCTCCTGCTGTGTCAGGATTTAAAGGCATTGGAGACATTACTTCGTCTTTCGTGCAGGCACTTGTGAATCCTGCGATAACTAAAATCAGGGCAAATAATTTTGTCTTCATAGCGAACTGTTTTTAAAGTTTATACCGGCAAAGTAAGGGTAACAGTATCACAGAAGTATCACAGCAAATTCACGTTTGTATCATCTTTTTATGCGACGGAAATTACAGGAAGCTGAAAGGTAAAAGTGGTTCCTTTTCCGGGCAGGCTGAAAACCTGAATATCGGAATGGTGGAGGTCGATGATCTTTTTAACTATTGCCAGGCCCAAACCGGTACTTTCGCTGTACTTTTTGCCTTTGTAATAGCGCTCGAAAATATACGGCAGTTCATCGGGATGAATTCCTTCTCCTGAATCAGCGATTTTTATTTCAACCTTTCCTTCACTTACCGAGTGAATTTCAATGTTGATATAATCACCTTCCCGGCAAAAGCGAATGGAATTGTCAATCAGGTTTTGCAAAACACGGTCAATTAACAGGATATCGGCTTCAACCAAGGTATTTTCTTTTGGGATAAAAGCATTGATGCTGATTCCTTTCTTTTGGGAAATAATCCGGTATTTGTTGGCAATATCCGAAATTAGTTCAGCAATTGAGAATCTTTCCGGATTCAATTTGATCTGGTTGGTTTGTAATTTAGATAAATCGAACAAGTCGCTCACCATTTTTTTAAGCCGTTCGCAGCTTGAATAAATGATTTCAAGGTATTTGAGTTGTTCTTCAGGAGCAATATGATCTTTTTTCAGGATTAGTGTTTCGGCATATCCCTGAATGGAAGCAACAGGAGTCCGAAGATCGTGCGAAACATTGCTGATCAGTTCTTTTCTGAATTCGTCCGTTTCTTCCAGTTCCCTTATGTTATTCGATATGGTGCCTGCCATTTCATTGAATACCAAACCAATCTGATCCAGTTCGTCATTGTTTTTTACCTGAATCCGGGCATTGAAATTTCCTGATTGAAACTCCCGGATTCCCAATACAATTACATTTAGTTTTTTTGTGATGAACCAAATGAAGAATAATCCGACAAAGGCGGAAACCAATAAAATAATGATGACCGAACGGATGGAAAGTCCAAGAATATAGCTTCCTATGACCATTTGGGCAGCTGAAACGTATTCCTGACTAGCCAAAATGATATAGATGTAACCTGTCAAATTGTTGTTGTCAACGACTTTCGCTGCCGAAAAAGTCTTCTTCTCGCCCGGATTGCGCGGATCATCGCCAAAAATCAGGTTATGCCGGGTGTCGGTAAAGAAGTTTTGAATGGGTGAAAGTGAGACTCTTTGAAGTTTTACAACCTTTTCAGGAGCAACATAGCTTAATATCTTTCCCTCCGGATCGAGCAGATAAACTTCAAGACTTGGATTAATCACCATCATTGAATGCATAATATCGGCAATTGCTTCTTTGTTCACTGTTCCGTTCTGAAACTTCGGTTTGATCAAATCAACCGTATTGCGCGCCAGATCCCAGTTCAGTCTCTGGTTCACTTCAACAGAATATTGAATTGCGGAACGTACCGAAACGTACAAACTGATTCCTCCAAAAAGAACCAGGATCAGGATAAAAATAGCCGATATTTTCCAATATAAATGACTGAATAATAATGTCTTCCGTTCCATGATGATTTGTTTTACGCGAGTTTTTATTCGGCCCTGAATTTATAGCCAACGCCCCAGGTGGTAAGAATAAATTCGGGAACGTTCAGATTACTTTCTATTTTTGTACGCAGGCGGTTAATATGCGAATTCACAGTATGTTCGTACCCTTCAAATTGATAGCCCCAAACCTTTTCGAGCAGTTGCACCCGTGTGTATGTCCTTCCGGGGTTGGAGGCAAAAAGTACAAGCAAATCAAATTCTTTTGGCGAAAGTTCAATGCGTTTTTCGTGCACTTCAACAATACGCAGGGAAATGTTTATATACATTCCCTCTGTTCTGATTTCGCGGTTTTCTTCAGACGGACCCGCCAGTTTGGCTATTTCGGACCTGCGAAGAATGGCTTTTACCCTGGCCATTAATTCGCGGATGCTGAATGGTTTGGTAATGTAATCGTCGGCTCCGAATTCCAACCCGATTATTTTATCAATTTCTTCCGATTTGGAGGTGACAATCAAAATTGGGGTCTGAATTTTTCCCAGACGTAACTTTTTGCATATTTCAAACCCATCCAGCCCTGGAAGCCTGATATCAAGAACAATGATTTTGTATGGATTATTTAATGCTTTCAAAAGTCCGTCCTTTCCGTCGAAGGCTTTGTCAACTTCAAATTCCATATCTGAAAGGTGAATCGAAATCAGGTTGGCGATATCCTGATCATCCTCAATGATTAATGCTCTGTCCATAGTTATGATTTCTTAACTGTCAAAAGTAAACACCGAATGTCACAGAAAGATCACAAAACCTTAAACAATTTGCTGATGGATTATTCACCCAACTATTAATGTTTTGAAAATCTGTAAGTCGTGTCCGGGATTATTTCCTGATGAGCGGCAAAATGCTCAGCGTTGCAGCAATGAAATAACTGATTCCGGCAACCAAAAGCGCTGTCTGCAAACTGAAAGCATCTGTAAGATAACCCAAAACCGGACCAACAGCGGCAAAAATGATCCGTATTTCGAAATTGCGGACCGACAGGATGGTTGCCCTCACTTTTGAGTCGGTATATTGGTTGATGTAATCTTTCAGTACAGGAGTGGCCAAACCGCGAACCACGTAAAAGCCAAAAAGGATGGCAATCCCCGCCAAACTTATTGCTACTGAAGTCAGGATAAAACCGGCTGATAGAAGAATCACGATAAGTAACAAGGTGTTTTTCCTTCCTAATCTTCGTTCTATCCGGTACGAAAATATGGAAAATACGCCGGTTGAAAGGTTGAGCATGGTCCATAAAATGCCGAAAACCGCAACCGGCACTCCGGCCTCTTTGAAATAGGGTTGCACAAACCACGCGTAGGTTAGCGTTGCCGCTCCCGTAATTGACGAAACCAGGATGGCGCTTCTCATTTCGGGCTGTTGGTAGGTCAATTTTACGATTGAAAGGATCTCCTTCATTTTTAATTGAACTCTTTCCTGAACATGTTTTGGCTCCTTCAGGAAAAATGCGGCAGGAATGGCAATGGCGGCGATAAAAATCTGGAAATAATATGGAGTCCGAAAACTGATGGTTGCCAGTAAACCTCCGGCTACACCGGCGAGCGCTTCCGCAAAATTACCTGCGGAAGTAATCCTGCCTTCAAATTTTATGTATTCATTCTCCCGGTTTTCAGCCTTCAGCGAATCATACAGCAAGGCCGAGTCGGCTCCTGAAACGAAACTGAACCCAATTCCGAGAATCACTTCAGCCATAGCAAAACTGGCAAAATCGGACGAAATGCTGTAAATAATAATGCCGATGGTTCCAAGCACTGCTCCAAACAGAAGCGTCCGACGACAGCCCCAAACATCGGCCAGATAACCCGAAGGCAATTCGGTAACCACCATCGCGATGGAATATATTGATTTCAGCAGAAAGATTTGCGACATCGTCAGGCCATTTTCCTGATAAAAAAGCACAACAATGGGCATCACCAAATTAAACCATTTGGCAACCTTGATCAGGTATAACTGAAGTGTATTTTGCAGCAGACTTTTCAAACTGAATTTTGAGTAAAAATAGAAATTCTTTGCAATCAGAATTCGTTTTAAGGAATGGGTTTCCGGCAAAAGTGGAATATGTCACATTCTAACAAAAAGTCGTAAAAAAGTGCAAAATATTAATGAAAATGATTGAAAGTACTTCGAAATGATCAATCAGTTGCTATTTTTGTGACGAAAATTAATTTATTTGATAATTTGGATTGAAACTATATAAATTAAAAGAAGTAATAATGAAACTATTTATCCCCGAAAATTATCAGCCTTTACTTGATGTTAATCAGACTGAAAAGGCCATCAAACTTGTAAAAGACAGCTTCCAGCAGGACCTTGCATCCGAGTTGCGTTTACGCCGCGTTACTGCACCTTTGTTTGTGATGAAAGGCACCGGAATCAACGACGATTTAAACGGAATTGAACGCCCTGTTAGCTTTCCGGTAAAGGAATTGGGCGATTTGACTGCCGAAGTGGTTCAATCGCTTGCCAAATGGAAGCGAATGACTTTGGCCGACCTGAAAATTGATCCCGGTTATGGATTATATACCGACATGAACGCCATCCGTCCCGACGAAGAACTGACCAATATTCACTCACTTTACGTTGACCAATGGGACTGGGAGCGGGTAATTTCAAATGACGAGCGCAACCTTGAATTCCTGAAAAAGATTGTCCGGAAAATTTATTCGACTTTTTTGCGCACAGAGTTTATAATTTCCGAGAATTTTCCTCAGATTATGCCAATCCTTCCTGAAGAAATTACCTTCGTTCATGCTGAAGAGCTTGAAGAGCAGTATCCGGTTTTAATTCCGAAAGAACGCGAACACGAAGCTGCCAAAAAGTATGGCGCTGTGTTTATTATTGGCATTGGCGGAGTGATGCCGGGTGGCGAAAAACATGACGGTCGCGCTCCTGATTACGATGACTGGACAACACCTACAATCGGCAAATTTAAAGGATTAAACGGCGACATTCTGGTTTGGAATCCTGTGATGGAAACTTCTCTGGAATTATCTTCAATGGGTATCCGTGTTGACAAAGCAGCACTTTTAAAACAACTTGCGCTCACCGGGACCGAAGACCGTAAAAATTTATACTGGCACAAACGTTTGCTGAACGATGAACTTCCGCTTTCTGTTGGCGGCGGTATCGGTCAATCGCGTTTGTGTATGTATTTTCTACGGAAGGCGCATATTGGTGAGATACAATCGAGTATATGGCCCGATGAAATGAAAGCCATTTGTAAAGAGAATAAAATTGAACTGATCTAATTTTTTATATCTTTGCACCGCCTAAAAAGGATGTCTCGGTAGCTCAGCTGGATAGAGCAACGGCCTTCTAAGCCGTAGGTCCTGGGTTCGAATCCCAGCCGGGATACTAAACGAAAAGGAATTAACTGATAAACAGTTAGTTCCTTTTTTTATGCCTGAATAACTTCATGAAATATTTGCGGATTTGTAAATGAAAAGGATAAGACGATTTCCATTCTGTCCCAAAAATGGTTTATGTTTCGATCAGTGGTAATTTGCGGACGATGATTTAACATTTGTTCATTCGGCTATCAATATTTCGCTGCTCCAAAGCCTTTCACTTTAACAGACAACATAACAACTTTTACAACCAACAAACAATAAGACCATTCAGCATTGTCTGTTCATTTTCTCTTTTCAATCCATAAATTCCGGAACTGAATTTTTGATCCTTCGGCCTGTAACCCAATTCCTCCTTTGGTTAATGAACAATGAGTTGCACTGTTTTGAAGCATTCCGTTAACTTTTACTTCAATGGTATTGCCTTTGCAGGTAATATCGAAGCTGTTCCACTCACCGCCCGGTTTTTCGTTCGACGGATGTAATTTGGGAACAACCGGTTTTACAGATTCGGTCGAAGTATAAACACTGTCTCTGATCGTTGCTTTCTCACCAACCCCATGCACAATAAAATCGCCGGCATCTCCATGTTTCAACTGTGCCTGATAATGCGAAATCCAGATTTTATCAGGACCGTTGGCATGCAAAAGAATTCCACTGTTGGTAGGTTTCTCAGGATAACACCATTCAACGTGCAACCGATAATCTGAATATTTCTTTTTGGTCCGAAGATATCCGGCAGGCACACCAATGGTTTCAATTACACCGTCCTTCACATAGAAAAATTTTTCAGGATGAATAGCGGGATCACTTACAAATATTGTCCAGCCTTTTAGGTTTTTACCATTGAACAACGATTGTTTCTTTTGTGCAAATCCTGTAACTGAAAGAAATAAGAATACGGAAATAAGGATAGTCTTCATCTGGTTTAATTATTTTCACGGCTAAAAGTAAAATTTATTAATGAGAAATGTATATCAACTTTGATCTGATGACTGAAAACATACTGACTTCGCTATGTTTCAGACATATTTTTTATAATTTTCCGGAATTGATAATAGTTCAGTTAATACGTAACCAATAAGTCAACACATGAAATCCATTGATTCTATTTCGCTCTCTTCCATATACAAACGAAACAAAAGCGACCGCGACATTTTTCAGGAGCTGATGCCGACCAAAGTAAAGGAAATACTCTTGCTGGCAACACTTTACGATAGTTATTCCATCGTTCGCGAAGGTCAGTTCACCGATAAAATTTTCGGTGAATTTCTTCAGCTCAATTTATACACTTATCCGAGGTTCACAAGTGTAAATACTGAAGATGATGCTTTGCGGATGGTAAAAACCAAGGATTTTGAATTGGTAATCATCATGGTTGGTGTTGATAAAAATATACCGGTACGTGCTGCAAATGCCATCTACAAACTGAAACCCGCACTTCCGATTTTATTGCTGGTTAACAACAATGGCGATCTGCGCTATTTTCAAACCAGTTCCGAAAAAATTGAATCAATCGACCGGGTATTTGTCTGGAACGGGAATTCGAATGTATTCCTTGCCATGATCAAATACATCGAAGACAAAAAAAATGTGGAAGAAGATACCAAAAACGGAAATGTCAGGGTTATTTTGTTGGTTGAAGATTCGATACAATACTATTCGCGGTATTTGCCGATGTTATATACCAACATCATGACTCAAACCCAGAACCTGGTGGAAGATAAATCAGCCGACGAACTCCATAAAATCATGAAATTAAGGGTACGGCCAAAAGTAATTCTGGTGAGCACTTACGAGGAAGCCATTGCTATTATTAACAAATACAAGGATTTTTTGCTGAGTGTTATTTCTGATGTAAAATTTCAAAGAAACGGCGTTGATGATGAAGAGGCCGGAGTTAATTTGCTCAAATATGTAAGTTCTACGCTTCGGTTTCCGATTCCGATTCTTTTGCAAAGTCACGACGTGAACAATGCACAGCGTGCCCGCGAAGTTGGTGCTGATTTCATTAACAAAAACTCCGAAAGTTTATCACTCGACATTCATAATTACATTTACAAAAGGCTGGGATTCGGCAATTTTGTATTTAAAGATACCGAAGGCAACCCGATTATGATTGCCCGAAACATGGCCGAATTTCAGGAAATGTTCCGGATTGTTCCTGAAACTGCCCTGGCCTATCATGGTAAACGCAACTCATTCTCCACCTGGCTGATGGCACGTGGCGAAATAAACATTGCCGAGCAATTGCTTCCGTACCGCTTCGAAGATTTTAAAAATTCGGACGATTTGCGGAAGTTTTGCCTGGATGTATTCGAAAAAGTCCGAATCCAGAAACTTCGTGGAAGCATCATCGATTTCGATCCGACTCTTGTTACCGGAAAACGATTTGTGATGCGGCTCGGAAGTGGTTCCTTAGGCGGCAAAGGCCGTGGAATGGCTTTTATGTGCAATTTTATCGAGAACATCGATTTTGCCAAAATTATTCCTGAAATGAATATCCGCATTCCGGCAACTGCTGTATTGGGTGCATCAGATTTTGATAAATTTCTTGAGACAAACGATTTGTACGAGGAAATTTATTCGACCAACGACTACGAACGTATCAAAAGCATTTTTATCGAATCTCAGTTCAGCGAAGAGCTCCAGGAAAGGCTCCATCAATACCTCGAAAAAATGGGAAAACCTTTGGCTATCAGATCATCCGGATTGTTTGAAGATTCGCTCACCCAGCCATTTTCAGGAGTTTATGCAACTTACCTTATACCCAATAATCACCCGGATTTGGAGGTTCGTTTTCAGCAACTCCAAACAGCCATTAAACTGGTTTATGCCAGTATTTTTACCGAATCGGCCATGTCGTATTTTGATGCCGTAAAATACAAGATCGAAGAGGAAAAAATGGCAGTAATCATTCAGGAAGTTGTTGGAAGACAATACAACGATCATTATTATCCATCCATCAGCGGAGTAGCACAGTCGTACAATTTTTACCCGGTTTCGTACATGGAACCCGAAGATGGATTTGCGGTTTCGGCCATAGGTTTGGGAATGTATGTGGTTGGAGGTGAAAGCGCTTACCGTTTTTGCCCCAAATATCCTGAAATTAATACCGCTGGTATCCACGACCTGGTGCGCGACTCCCAAAAGGAATTTTATGCCATCGATATGGATCACACCCAGTTTGATCTTGAAAATGGTGGCGAGAGTGCAGCAATAAGGAAAATGAAAATCTCGTTTGCTGAAAAGGACGGCGTGCTGCAACATTGCGCTTCGGTGTATGATTACGAAAATGATTGTCTGATGCCAGGAGTTGATAGACCTGGTTTGCGGGTAATTGATTTTGCCAACATTTTAAAATACAAACACATACCACTTGCGGATACCTTATCATTATTGTTGAAATTATTCCGCGAAGCAATGGGTTCACCTGTCGAAATTGAGTATGCAGTGGATCTGGAAAAAGGCCATAACCAACATCCTACTTTCTATCTGCTTCAAATAAAACCATTGATCAGGAAAGACGAACAACTGATTGTGAACATTGGAAACATCGTTCCTGAAAAAACATTGATGTTTGCCAAACGCGGAATGGGAAATGGATTCGTCACCGGAATCAGAGATGTTATTTTTGTAGATCCTGAACGTTTTGACAAGATGAATACCCGCGAAATAGCTGCCGAAATCAACCAGTTTAACCAAAAAATGGATTTCCTGAATAAGGAATACATCCTGATTGGGCCAGGTCGTTGGGGATCACGCGATCCGTTTACCGGCATTCCGGTACTTTGGGCAAACATCTCTAAAGCCCGCATCATTGTTGAAATGGGGCTCGATGAATTTCCGCTCGATGGTTCACTCGGCTCACATTTTTTTCACAATGTAACATCCATGAACGTCGGTTATTTTACCATCCCTCATAATTTGCAGGATGCAATCATCAATATTGATTTTCTGAAAAAGATGCCCGTGGTTGACGAAGGAAAATACATCCGGCATGTATGCTTCTCCAACGATCTCAACATTGTTATGGATGGAAAAAACCGGCAGGCGCTGATTTCGTTTGAGGAAGAATAAATTAATTTTACATATATGGATTCAATTGATCCTCATTCCATTTCTCGGGATTATTGATAATGTAATTCGATATTCTGATATACTCGTCCTCATCGCGAATAATGTGTTCCCAATAATCGCGTTGCCACAATTTGCCATCAAACCGTTGCCAACCGAGTTTTTTTACACCATGGATATATTCATTGGTCGTCATGGTTTTTAACCAACCGACAATATCACCAATAACTGGATCGTATTTTTTGTTGTCGGGGCCATATTTGATTTGCCCAATCGGAATATTTTTGGTTGGATCATCAGGGTCGCATTTGGTTGGATCATCAGGGTCGCATTTGGTTGGATCATCAGGGTCGCATTTGGTTGGATCATCAGGGCGCCCACGTAGGGGCGCCCCTACGTGGGCGCCCTGAATGGAATCCATTTCCGTAATTACACCCGACACGGAATCCATGCCCGTAATTTCGATGATGCAATGAAAATGATTGGGCATAACCACCATTTCGTGGCACCGGATATTCGGATATTTGTTTTCCAATTCAGCGTACCATTTTTCAATCATTTTCCCGGCATCGTTCAATATCATTTGACGTCGTTGGGGCGACCCTGCGTGGTCGCCCTTTGAAATTTCAACGTGGTCGCCCTTTGGGGTAGAAACAGGGCGGGCACGCAGACCCGCCCCAACGCCCGCCCCAACGTTTGCCCAAACGGACGAATCAACGATTTCGCCAAACAAACATTCACGATTTTGTAGGCACATTGTAATGAAATACAATCCGGCCTGCGAATAATCGTATCCTTTTAACCGGATAGAACGGCGATTGTGGAAATTTGGATTGTTGTCGGACATGATTCTTCTTACTAAAAAGTAAAATATCGGAGTTTGACTTTTCTTCATTCATCAATCTTCGAGTTTCTTTCCCAAAGTTATGATATATGTTGCAGATAATCGTCCAAAATGAAGAATTTTATGCTCTTATAGAACTGCACAAAATGATCTTGCTATAAATTCAATTCCCATTTCTTATCCTACAATTGTTTACTCAACATTTAAAAGTGATATTGCAGTAGTTACAATCAACAATGATTCAATGTAAACTTACGTTTTATCAATGCAAGCTATCATTTTATCATAGTAAAATGATATTTCATCAATCTAAATTAACGTCGCTTCAATGTAAATTAACGTCACATCATATAAAATAAATATTACGTCATCTAAAATAGATATTACGTCATATAAAATAATATAGCATCATTTTAAAGTACTATTTCTTCATTATAAAATGAAATATAATCATATTTTTTAATCAATTCGGGACTATAAATCAATCTTTCTATTCAAAAAAGTCTGATATTTACAGATCAAATCAAAATATACTTACTTATGGAGAACATTGAAAAGGAAGCAATACGCTTAATCAAGTCGAAATTGAAAGAAAAAGAGTGCACAATGAATACTTTGGCCAGCAAGATGGGTGTTCATCAAACTACGTTGACCAAAATGTTTCACTCAGATCAGATTAAGCTGGGCAGGCTCAAAGACATTTCAGAAATACTTGGGTTTAATTTCCTGAGGGTATTGGCCGATCAGCTTGACGTGAATGATCCGCCCAAATACACCACAGAAATTGCATCACAACAACGCATCAGCCAACTGGAAATAGAAAATGCTGTGTTGATGAAGGTGCTGGGAAAATAATGAGCAAAAATTCAACCTTAGTCTGAGGTAGGCATGCATTTTAGGCTTATAATAACATAAAATCATTTGTAGTGTTCGTCTGGTTCTGCTACTTGGTTTAGGGTAGCATTTTGCGCTGAAGCAACTTCTTTCTTGGCCGCCTTGGCGATTTCTGCCAACGGTTTGAATTCCAATAGCGGCACTTTACCAATTGCCAGCGAAATCTCAATCAACTTTTTAAGCGTATAGTTAAACTCACCTTTCATCACCTGCGATACATAACCCTTTGAAACTCCAAGTTGTTCGGCAAACTGTGTTTGGGTTAGTTTATGTTCCTTTAGGTACGCGTCAACCTGACGAAATACTTCATTTTGAATGGTCTCTAACCAAAATTCTTCAGTATTAATTAATTCTTCTCTGGTAATCATGGTTTCTGATTAAAATATTCACTTTTAATTTTCCTGAAATGTTTTATATCAGCCTGTTGTGTTCCTTTTTTACCACCACACACAATTACGCGCCCAGTGTTTTTCTCATGAAACAAATAAACACGTAAGTGATGTGTCTTAATTTCATACTCCTTGTTGTTTCCATTTTTCGGTGTTATATCCCTGAACTTTTGTTCTGGTAAGGATTTCAAATCAGCCATTTCATACAACCTTGTTATAATGGTTCTTAATTCTGATTTTAAATTGCCTTCGGTTTCTATTTCCTTTTCAAACTCATCATATTCACATTCACCGTCAACGAGTAGCTTAAAGATTTTTAGCCTACCTTTTATCTCTATTATTTCTTGTAAGGCAAAAGTAATCATTTCGGTTTAGTTATAACTAAACATTTTTTAATAAAAATACGAATATCACAGAAAGTCAATAAAATAAAACGTTCCAAATTTCAGCTTTTAAATTTGAAATTTGGAACGTTAAATTTTAACCTTCTTCCTTACAGCAACTTGGTTTTTAGCTTTAATAGTTCCAACTTCATATTTTCCAGATCCTGCATCAGGTCATTTTTTGAAGTCGAATCGTCGAGCAGGGTTTTATACTTCTGAAAAAGTTCTTTATAGTATTCAACTCCCTTTTCCATATTTTCCTGAAAAGTATTGAAGTATTTTTTTTGCTTGTCCGAAATAGGTTTCACTGTTTCCTCAATCTTGCCTCCAAGATATTCGATGTACATTCCGATTTCTTTCACGAATAAGTTGGGCCTGTCGGTACGCTCCATCACATTGGTGCGTCCATAAATATGATCAACCATCCTTTTTAGCGAATAAAGGCTTGAAAAATAGGCCAGATTTGGTCCGGGACAAATACTGACCGCAGTACCTTCAATTTTGGTATCCAAACCGTTGGCCATTAGTGTCGATGCAGTCAGTCCGTTGCACAAACAGGCTTTATCGGTAATTTTACCAAGCTGTTTTTCAAACTCCATTTCATTCAGGTTCAACTCCTTCAGTTCTTTAATCTTATCACGCTGATATTCTTTGGAAGCAGTGCAGATACTTTGTGCCAAAGGAACAGGATTCAGTGCCAGGTATTTTTTCAGGCAAGGGAAACCATATTTCCCGGCTTTGTTTTGAGCTTCCTTTTTCAGGTCCATGCCATTGCCTCGAACATTGTTGAAAATAACGCCCAACGGAGAAACATCGCTCATATACAGGTCTTCTTCTTTGGCTTTGCACAATACTTCCAGCGTTTCTTCATCCACTGAAGTTGCTTCGGGAACCAGTAAAAACGGCGTGCCCCAACCGATTGAATCCAGATTGTAATATTCAAGTAAAAACTGATGTTCGGTATTGGAACCTACACCTCCTTGTGCGGTAATCTTGACTAATAATGGTTTCTCCGGAACAGGTTTCCCCTTTTCAGCAAGTGCCTTCACATAGATGTCGTGAACGGCTTCAATCAATTGCTCTTTGCTGTTCCTGAACTCTTCCAGAACAGGCCCCAGCAAAAATCCGTCGGTTGCAAAAGCATGACCTCCGCAGTTTAGACCAGATTCAACACGGTATTCAGAAACCCAGATTCCCTTTTTCGCCAAAAAACGTCCCTGAATGATAGCAGAACGGTAATCACTAACTTTCAGGATCACTTTTTTCTTCAGTTCCATTTCTGCATTCGGATAAAAATCTTCGAACTCTTCGAGGTAACTGTACAAACGCGGATTCATTCCGGCCGAAAGCACCAATGCAGAAGATAAATCGCTCAGCGCAAAACCACGAAGGGCAGATTGAGCATCACTGTAAATAGAAGGTAACTTCTCCGATCCGTCAAAAGCGTCGCGGTCAAGTTTCGACATAATGTTTACGTCAATTTCACCTGCCACCAGGTTTTCGTTCAGCCAATCCGAAAGCTTCTGCTTCATTTGACCGGTATTGATCATCTGATTGAATTTCAGCTTCATTTCAGACATGTCGGGCAGCATTTTAATGTATTTATCCAGCTCCTCTTCGGTATGTGAAATGGAATTTTTAACATTTTCAAACTTCTGCTTTACAATTTCCTGAACAGTATTCAGGTAAGCAGTAATTCGTTTGGCACGGTGATCTTCCGTTTTTGGTGGAATAGGCTGAAAAGGAAGATTGAATTTTTTGCAGTAAAACTCCCTCATTTTTTCCATCGAAATGTCATCGACCAAAGAAATAACTGAGGAAATGCCATAATGAGCTACTTTAATCGGTGAATCGATAGAATATCCCAGGCCCATAACAGGGATATGAAAAGTGTGCGGGTTATTATGGAAACTCATAAATATATATTCTTGATTAATAATGGCGGTAAAAATAGCTTATTCGGTGTAAATAGGAAAGATTAAATACTTATTAGAATCAAAAGATTTCGTTAAAAAAGCTTGTTATTGTATCAAATTGCAATATAAAGCACCCAATTCAGGCAATCTTTTAACCTATTGGCCGGATAGTCGAAAAAATGGGTTAAAATTTTAAAACTTCTTCTGTCTTTAACTTGTCGATTTTAAATTCGGAATAAAGATCAGGTTTGTAATTCAAATCTGGCTGAAATCAAAAATCCTGTGTCTGCTAATAATCCACTTCACGTGGAGATTTACCGGGCTGTTTTGTCAATATTCATTACCCGGATGTTGAAGGTGATCAAAAAAAGGAATGCTCCATTTAGCTATTATGCAAGTGCTGGCTGGAATAAAAGTAAATACTTCAGTACCAAAAATGATTCGGAAAATTACTTCATTACGGAGTCGCTAACTTTGATGAGTTAGATTTTAAGGCTGAACGCTCAACTTTTTCCTGCTGTTCGCAAAATATCTTTTTTGTATTGTTGAGGGGTTTTGTTTACAATCCGAATGAATTGCCGGTTAAAATTTGACAAATTATAAAACCCGCTCATATAACAAATCTCCGAAATGTTGTATTGTTCCGCACTCAAAAGTTTGCAGGCATAGCCAACACGAACTTCATTCAAAAAATTGATGAAAGTTTTTCTGGTTCGCTGTTTAAAAAATTTGCAAAATGCATTGGGCGACATATTTGCAATTTCAGCAACCTGATTAAGGGTTAAATCGGAAGCAAAGTTTTTCATGATATAATCGCACACTTCTGTAATTTGCTCAGATCCGGAAGCTTTAAAGTTTTGTATAAAACCCGGACTGGCCAGTTTTAACTTTTCATCTGTAATAGCAAGCTGGTTTAGTAAAGACAAAAGTGTGATTATCCTTTCCGGGCCTGACATTTCCAACATGTCATTCATTTTTTGAGCAACCATTTTCCGTGTGCTTCCGAGAATTGAAAAGCCCATAACAGATTCTTTAAAAAATTCCGCAATCGATCCCATTTCAGGTAGATTGAAAAAGTTATTTCCAAGGAAATCGATATTGAAATGAATAACAATGGCCTCAGCCGTCAGAGTTGAACCTTCCTCGTAGTAAACCTGATTATTGTGATACACATGTGGCAGATTCGGTCCAAGAAAAGCAAGGTCACCATCCGAAAAACTACTCATGTGATCTCCTATAATTTTTTCTCCTGAACTTTTTAAAACAAGCACCAATTCGTACTCCGGATGGTAATGCCAGGGAGTTGGATAATGCGAATACACATCCTTCTGGAGTACAAATGAGGATTTTGCATCTTTATTTAGTCGTTCTACGATTAGTTTCATTGTAATACAATTTTGTAGCAAATTAGAGTAAAAAATTTGTAAAACTCAATAAAATAGTATCAGTATTAATCATTAATATCAACGAATTTTGAAAGTGAAAATTCAACTTACAAAATTGAATTGTCTATACTTCACCTGATTAATGAAAATGTTAAACCTAAAACTGACAAAAATGAAAATTCAAACAAGTAAAATTATCCTCGTGGTAGTCGTGATGATAATGGCATCATGCAGTCAAACACCACAAAAAGATCCGATCAGTCTTTATTCAGAAATCGATCGTTCAGCAAACCCGAATACACTGGCAGAATCGGAGAAAAATCAAGGATGGAATTTACTCTTCGACGGTTTAAATACAACCGGATGGCATGGGTTTAACATGCAGGGAATACCAGATTGCTGGACTATCGAAGATCAGGCGCTTACCATGACTACTGAAGGCAAGGCTGAAAGCCAGGATATAATCACAGACAAAATGTATAAAAATTTTGCCTTAAGTGTTGAATTCAAACTGACTACAGGTGCCAACAGTGGAATAATTTTTCAGATTTCAGAAGATCCCAAATACAAATTTCCTTATGAAACCGGACCTGAATTTCAGATTATAGATCAGGATAATTGGCCCGACAAGCTGGAGAACTGGCAAATCTGTGGAGCCAATTATGCCATGTATCCACCTAAAACACTGCCTTGCAAACCTGTTGGTGAATGGAACCAGGCCTTCCTGGTGGTGAACGGAGCCCATGTGACACAAATCATAAATGGAGAAATGGTTGTTGAATACGATAAATATTCGGATGAATGGAAAAAACTTCGAGACAGTGGTAAATGGGCCAGTTTTCCTGACTACGGAAAATACGATGAAGGGCACATTTCTCTTCAAAACCACGGTACCAAGGTGTTTTACCGGAACATAAAATTAAAAGAACTTTAACCAATTAAATCATAATATCATGAATAAAAATAGTAATTCCAGACGTGAGTTTTTAAAAAATGCAACTGCTGTAACAGCAGGAGTCACAATTGTTCCCAGTTTCACAGTAAGCGGAATGGGTTACAAAGCTCCGAGTGATAAACTTAATATTGTAGGAATTGGTGTTGGTGGCAAGGGTCATCCAAATTTAGTGGGGATGAATACCGAAAATATTATTGGTCTTTGCGATGTGGATTGGAAATATGCAGAAAAATGCTTCAATGAATTCCCGAAAGCCAAACGCTACTGGGACTGGCGGAAAATGTTCGACGAAATGGGCAAATCGATTGATGGTGTAATGGTTGCCACTGCGGACCATTCGCACGCCATTGTTGCGGCCAATGCCTTGATCATGGGAAAACACGTGTATTGCCAGAAACCGCTGACACACTCCGTTTATGAGTCGAGATTGCTTACCAAATTGGCAGCCAAACACAAAGTTGCCACGCAAATGGGGAATCAGGGAAATTCCGGAGATGGCGTCCGTCAGGTTTGTGAATGGATTTGGAACGGCGAAATTGGAGAAGTAAAAGAAGTACATGCCTGGACCGATCGTCCAATCTGGCCGCAAGGATTGCAGCGTCCTGTTGAAAAGATGAGCCCGCCGGATACTTTAAACTGGGATCTGTTTATTGGCTCGGCTCCTATGCGACCGTTCCATGAAATTTATACTCCCTGGAATTGGCGCGGATGGTGGGATTTTGGTACCGGGGCATTTGGCGACATGGCTTGCCATGTATTAGATCCGGTATATCAGGCACTGAAATTAGGTTACCCCGATAAGGTTTCCGGAAGTTCAACACAAGTCAATACCGAAAGCGCTCCTCAGTCTGAAACCGTTGAATTTAACTTTCCTGCCCGGGCAAAAGTAAAAAATCAGGAAATGCCTTCAGTTAAAGTTTTTTGGTATGACGGTGGAATTCTTCCCCGCCGTCCGGATCTTTTGCCTGAAGGGGAAAACCTGATGGCTGACGGACTTGGCGGATGTATTTTTATCGGTTCGAAAGATACTTTGATTACAGGCTGTGGCGGTTTTAATGCACGTCTGCTTTCGGGTCGGATTCCACAGGTAACGCCTTATCTGCGCCGGGTTCCTGGTGCAGTTGGATATGTCGATGGCCCTCATGAACAAGACTGGATCAGAGCCTGTAAAGAATCTGCTGAAAACCGGATTGAAGGAACTTCTCATTTTGGATATTCCGGCCCATTCAATGAAATGGTTCTTCTTGGGGTACTTGGAATTCGTTTGCAAAACCTGAATAAAACACTGAAATGGGATGCTGAAAACATGAAATTCACCAATATTTCGGCAAATGAAGAATTGAAAATTGTGACTGCAGATGAGTTTAAAGTCATTGATGGCCATCCGCATTTCAATACGCAATTTGCAAAATTTAATGCACTCGAAGCTGCCAGTGGGTATATTAAACATACTTACCGTGAAGGATGGAGTTTACCGGCAATGCCTTAATCCAATAATAAAAATCAAATATGGAAAGAAGAGAATTTTTTCGAAATACATCACTTGCAGTAGCGGCAACTATTCTTGCAAAGACTTTGACTGCCGGATTATTCACGATTGAGAAATCCAATCCTACGTTAAAAGTTGGCGCTCATGTTTGGGTTTATGCCAGTAAGCAACCCAAATATGATGTTTCACCAATTTTGGAACAAATATTTTCAGATATGGCTTATGCCGGGTTCGATGGTATTGAAACAATGGAACATCCCCTCAGAAGCACGGTTTACACCAAACAGATTGCCGAATTGAAAGAAAAATATAAAATAGGTTTAATTGGAACATCGTTTACAGCTCAAATGTGGGATAGAACCAAACATTCCGAAATCTATGAAGATTGTGACTTGATAATGACCAATTTAGCATCGGTCGGAGGAAGAACATTTGGCGCAACTGTTGGCGAACCTCACGGTCGTTTAAAAACTGAAGTTGAATTGGATAGTCAGGCCGAACTTTTAAAAAGTTTGATTTCACTCGGGAACAGTAAAGGAGTCGTTCTGAATCTCCATAATCACATTCCTGAAGTAGCCAATAATATGCACGACCTGGGCGGGACATTGAAAAGAATTCCAGATGTAAAACTCGGTCCCGATTTGAACTGGCTTCTAAGAGCAGGGCTTGACCCAATAGAATTTCTAAAAAAGTACAAGAAGCAGATTTGTTTTATGCACCTGCGCGATCAACTCGCGAATGGCAAATGGCCTGAGGCTTTGGGTGAAGGTGATGTTGACTTCAAAAAAATTGGACAAACAATCAGGAGCATTGACTTTAAAGGAGATATAATCATTGAACTTGCATTTGAAAATGATTTTATTCCGACCCGTCCATTAAAAGAGACGATGAAAATGAGCAGAGATTACCTCAAAAAAACCACAGGAATATAAATGATGACATCTAAAGAACGATTTGATTTAACCGTTAATCACAAACAGCCAGATCGGTTGGTAGTTGATTTTGGATCAACTTCGGTAACCGGCATTCACGTCAGTACGATAGAAAATCTTAGAAAATACTATGGATTGGAAGCAAAGCCTGTTCGAGTAACCGACCCCTACCAGATGCTTGGCGAAGTTGATCGTGAACTCATGGGAATAATGGGTGTTGACGCTATTGGAGCAAAGGGCCGGAAAAGCTCTTTCGGATTTTACAACCACGAACCCTTGAAAGAATATTTGACTCCCTGGGGGCAAACGGTTCTTGTTCCTGAAGGTTTTAATACAACATACGACGAGAAAGGAGATGTGTTAATGTATCCGGAGGGAGATATTTCGGCTTCTCCATCAGGTCGAATGCCCAAAAGCAGTTATTTTTTCGATGCGATTATTCGGCAAAAACCCATCGTAGAAGAAAATCTGGATCCCAAAGACAATCTGGAAGAATATGGATTGATTTCGGAAAGTGATCTGATTTACTGGAAAGAAACTACTGAAAAGGCACGTGCCACAGGTAAAGCGGTTGTGGCAGGTTTGGGAGGAACGGCTCTTGGAGACATTGCCCATATACCGGGTATCAAATTAAAGGAACCAAAGGGAATTCGAGACATCACTGAATGGTATATGAGTATTCTGATGAGACCGGAATATGTTCAGACTATTTTCGATCGTCAGTCTGAAATAGCAATTGAAAATTTTAGTCGATTGTACAAGGTAATAGGCGATAATGTTGATGCTGTATTCATTTGCGGAACCGATTTTGGAACACAGAATTCAACCTTTTGCGCACCCGAACAGTTTGATGATTTATGGTTACCCTATTACCGTAGAATTAATGATTGGGTTCACACCAATACCAATTGGAAAACCTTTAAACATTCC
>JBBRXN010000045.1:0-41970 GCA_038248385.1 Bacteroidales bacterium | reverse complement strand
ATCGGAGTTAAAAACAAACTGGAAACAGCCGAAAAACTGTGCGCAGAGTTACATATTTCACTTCAGGAAGTCGCCTACATTGGCGATGACTTAAACGATGCCATGTTGCTGAAAGCTGTTGGATTCAGCGCCGTTCCGGCCAATGCTCCTACCTACATGGAAAAATATGCCAAAATCAGGTTGACCAAAAGGGGCGGTGATGGAGCTTTCCGCGAATTTGTCGAGTTAATTCTTCAAAAAGAAAACCTGCTCGATACAGCCATTCAAAAATACCTGAAAGCTACGTTACAGAAGTAATCGCCTCAATGCACCTCTCTGCCACTTTTCCATCAATCCGAAAAACATATTTCTGAATAAATAAATCGTATTTAGTCCTGTCAACTTTCAGGTTTCCACGAAATATTCCGGAAAGCATACTCGTTAAACTGTCGGCATCTGTAGCGTGAAAAGCCACTCCTTCAGCTACATATCCCTGAATATCCTGCTTCAGGTGATCCAGAATGATCAATGGTTTGTAAAAATAAACCGTCTCGGTCCCAACTGTTGAGAAACAAGTGATCAATACATCGCAGGAAACTATCAGCTGATACAAATCGGAAGTTTTATCAATTGTATAGTTAGTACAACCGGCCTGAGCAGCAATAGCCGAATAATAGCCTGAATCATCAAACTCACGCGGATGTAACTTAACGATCAATTGTGTGTTCGGTAGCTTTCGGGCAGCCTTGAATACGTCCAATGCTGCCTGTAACCTCAATTCAGGATCACGCTGTGGCTGCGAGGCAAAAAGGATTCGTTGGGTAGGATTAGCCTTTTTCAGCTTTTCCGCTTTCATCAAAACAGGAATGATGTCGGTGCGGATTTGCCCGACCGAAACCACCGAATCTTTCGGGTAATTGCCTTTTTCAACCAGAAATTCTTCCCAGTATTTCCCCCATGTCAGCGTCAGATTGGGCATCACATGATTTTTACGATCATTCGGTGTATAAAGATAAGCCGGATGCAAATCGTGCATGGTTCCGTGCTGTAACCCGATAATTTTTAGCCCGCAGAATTTAGCGGCATCCAAAATCGACTTGGTAAGCGGACTGTTTTCATCGCCGGCAATCACGGCTTTTATTCCTGAACCGGCAAAATATTTCCGGGCAGCAAAGTAGCGGAACAAAAAGAATCCGGAAGAAGAATGGAGCGATTGAAATACTTCGAGAATAAGTTTCTGAACCGCAGAAAGCTCCTCTTTCCGAACTTTTGAATAGCCCGCCTTAAGTGTTATTTTTGCTGAACCGGTAGATTTCCGAACTCCTTTTTTCAGTAACCCTGAAATCATAATCCCTTCAAGAAAAATCTTGGGATGGTGATTCCATGAAGTATTGTATTGCCTTTTCGAAAATGAATAGTCGGATTTACCTTTCTTTTTAGGCATCAAAACTTCCGTCAGCAAAGCAAAACGATCGTCCAGTTCAGAAATCAGATATTCGAGAATATGATGGCCTGAAGCGGGTTTTAAAGTTTTCTTATCGAGCACTGTCGAATACTTTTCAGTCAGATAAAGCAGGTATTCCGGTTTTTTTTTTGATGAAAACAAATAGACCAGAAATCGATATTTCAGCATAAATAGATAATTGATCAGTATCCTGAAATTGAAGGTGTTTTTAGGCGCTTCCTCCGGAAAACGGAATTCAACTTCATGAAATAATCTTTTCAATGGATTTACATCAGGAGTCACATACCAGATATGATCTGTAAAAGAGTTGAATTTTTGTTGAAGTGGTTTCAGGAAATACATTTGGTTGCGCACCGCAAAATATATTCTGAATTTATGATAGTGCCAAACACTCGCGTTGTCAATCCGAAAGAGATCGGCCACCGTTTGATCGCCAACCGGCAAGTCACCAAACTGAAGCACTTCAGCCATTGTCTGATAATTCAGCAAGCGTTTCTCTTCAGAAGACAAAATGATCTGTTGTGCAAAATCCGATGAATAGCCTGCTGACAAAGCAAAAACCTTTGCACCATCGTCTATCAATAATTTAACGTCTTCTATTTCTGAATCAGCAAGTTGCCTGTTTATAATGATAATTTTACCCATGCTTTCAAATTTTAAAGCCTATAACAATCCGGCAATCCTTCCGGTTAACTGTTTCCGCGAATATTGGACTGAAATTTCACCTTTTTCCCTCATTTCCGGACGATTCAGACTATCCTGAATAAACTGAAACATTCCTTCCAGATCAGAATAATCAAAAAGGTTCCCGCAATTTGTTTCCTGAATGATCTTTGCAAGGTCGCCATCTGTTGGGCCAATTGCCAGTATCGGTTTTTGTGAAGCAAGGTATTCAAAAAATTTACCTGTCAGTATGCCCTTGTTATTTTTCACTTTAGGGATAACCAGTAAAAGCAAGTCAGATCGAAACAAATATTCGATTGATTTCGGGTGGTCAACATAGCCAACCAATTCGATTTCCAATTCGGTTTTCCTGAATTTTTGTTCAACCGCCGGAGGCACTTTACCTACAAACCGTATCAATATTTGCTGTTTTATTGATTCGTCCAGCCTGGAAAGCGCTTCAAGCAGGCAATCCACATCGTAAGCTTCAGAAATGGTTCCGGAATAGGTAATGATTTTTTTAGGTTCAAACGGCACCTCCTTTATCCTGAAGTCATCTTCATCGAACCCGTTCGGAATGACAACCGTTTTGGCTGCAATCGGCAATTTCGATTTTTCGGCAAAAATACGTTTCACATCTTCGCTCACTGTAATCAGGAGATCCGCATTTTCAACCACATTCCGTTCATACCGAATGTCGATTTTACGAGCCAAAGCAGTGTGCATGAACTGATTGTAGTAATAAATATCCGTCCATGGATCACGAAGGTCGGCAATCCATTTAATGTTGAATTCTTGTTTCAGTTTGAGTCCGATAAGTTGGGTCGAATGCGGTGGACTGGTTGTTACCACCGTTTCGATATTGAACTGTCTGATCAGTTCTGCGGCCTTTTTCAGCGCATATTTGTTCCATCCTTTGCGTGGATCGGGCAGCATAAAATTGCCCCTCAAAAATTTGGATAGTTTTTGAAATAAACCTTCTTTCGATTCATTTGCAAAACCGCCGTAAGGAACTTCCTTCTTTCCGGAGATCAATTTGTAGAAATTATACAGTTCGAAGCTTTTGGTTGTAAAAACCAGGCAACTGGGATCTATTTCATCTGCTAAACTATTGTCGCGCTGCGGAAAGCTTGCATATTTCGGATCGACGGTCAGAATAACCGGCTGCCAACCAAATTCAGGTAAATATTTGGCAAATTTCAGCCACCGCTGAACGCCGGCACCACCCGATGGCGGCCAGTAATAAGTGATAATTAAAACCTTCTTCATGCAAAAATCGAAATAAAAAATCTCTTGTCGGGTAAAGATAATTTATTTGAAAGATGTGATAGGTTAAACCAATAAAAAAAAGCCGCTTCAATTGCTTGAAGCGGCTCACTGATATTTAAAATATCAAATTAATTGAGGATGCTGTTGTACTGTTCATTGATTAAGTCGGGAAGATAGCTTGCAATCATTTCCAAAACTTTTTCGCTGCCAATAGCTTCGCTGCTAATACATTTCTGGTTGTTTAGCCGGGCCTGGTTCAAAACCGCAGTATTCAAGCTTTCGCTCACTGTGCTTTCCGAACCATTCACCATTTTAACACCAAAACCGTGTGAATCATTCACATATTTCACTTCGAAGTACTTGGTACGAACCACATATTCCTGTCCTTTTTTTGTTTCCTTCAAAAAAACATGAACAGTAGTTTTAGATTCACCATAAGCAATTTCCCAACTTTTTTGGAAGTCGGAATTCGGACTAAAATTCAGATCGGGGGAGATCTTATAATTCGAATTAAAAGATTCTTCGTTTCCGGCCAAAACATTGATAGAAATCATCGCAAAAACTACCAACATCGCATAAACAAACAAATTTCTCTTTTTCATTTTATTTCTTTTTAATTGTTTAAATCTGATTTTCTTTAATTGAACAGTGCAAATCTAACAGCCTTTTCATTCACCGAACCCCCTAAAATATCAGCTTTCAAAACGATGAAAAAAAGCGAAATAAAATTCAGAAGATAAAACCTTGGTTTAAGTGTTAAAATGAAATGAATATACCCATAACTTTCTTTTTACTATGAAAACCACCTCAATTGCTTACATATTGAAAGTTTAATGTTTTTCAGCATTTATTATATTTATTCTCCTCTTTTTCTGCATGTTAATTAATTGTAAACAAAGCGCAAACAGATAGGAAGAGAACTTACTTTTAGTATAAAAGACATATTCTCCACTTATTGCTTTCAATTTAAAGCTATTTCTGAATTCTGAATTTCCAAAAAATGAATCTGGCTTGTTTGAGATTTCAATCTTCATTTTGCATGTTTTAAAATGAAGATTGAAATGTCGAAAACAAAAATCAGGATTGATTTGTTTTTTAAAAATCTGTATCTCAAATCTATATCTTCTTTTAAGAGAATTGTTCTCATTAAAAAACAACTCAACGAGGAAATCAATGAACTCCTTTCTGAATATTTTAGAAAACATGCCATCCCTGATTTTGAAATTGGTGACATCAAGCTTCAAATAATTGGCAAATTCAAATGATAACAATTAAAGGGAGGCGTTATTAGTCTTTTTAAATTAAATGATCATTTATAAACTAATAAGTATTAAGCATGGAAAATAACTCAGACAATGACAGCAAATGCCCTGTAACAGGAGCAACCGGGAAACACAATGTTGGAACCAGTGGGACAAAAATCCAAGACTGGTGGCCAAATCAATTAAAACTAAATACACTCCGTCAACACTCTTCATTATCAAACCCCATGGGTGAAGATTTTAACTATGCTGAAGAGTTCAAGAGCCTCGATTTGAAGGCTATAAAAAAAGACCTTCACAAGCTAATGACCGACTCACAAGACTGGTGGCCGGCTGACTTTGGTCACTATGGGCCATTCTTCATCCGTATGGCATGGCACAGTGCAGGTACATACCGCACAGGCGACGGCCGTGGAGGTGCCGGAGGCGGACAACAACGCTTTGCCCCGCTTAACAGCTGGCCTGACAATGTCAACCTCGATAAAGCACGACGTCTGCTTTGGCCAATCAAGCAAAGGTTTGGTCGAAAAATATCATGGGCTGACCTTATGATTCTTACCGGCAATGTAGCTTTGGAATCCATGGGATTCAAGACCTTTGGATTTGCCGGTGGGCGTGAAGATGTTTGGGAACCCGAAGAGGACGTTTACTGGGGCTCTGAAACCAAGTGGTTGGAAGGTGATAAACGTTACTCCGGTGAACGCGACCTCGACAATCCGCTTGCAGCCGTACAAATGGGACTTATCTATGTTAATCCGGAAGGTCCAAACGGTGTACCTGATCCCATTGCTGCAGCCAAAGATATCCGCGAAACCTTTGCCCGTATGGCCATGAATGATGAAGAAACCGTAGCGCTTATTGCCGGTGGGCACACTTTTGGCAAAACACACGGTGCCGGAGATGCCGCTCATGTTGGTGCTGTACCCGAAGCGGCCGGCATTGAAGAGCAAGGCCTGGGCTGGAAAAGCACCTTTGGCTCAGGTAAGGGAGGCGACACCATCTCCAGCGGGTTGGAAGTGACCTGGACACAGACTCCCACCAAATGGAGCTATTACTACTTCGAAAATCTGTTCAACTACGAATGGGAATTATCAAAAAGCCCGGCCGGCGCTCATCAGTGGGTAGCAAAAAATGCAGACGAGGTTGTTCCTGATGCCCATGATGCCTTTAAAAAACATGCGCCAACGATGCTAACAACAGACCTTTCCCTGCGCTTTGATCCCGCTTATGAAAAAATTTCAAGACGTTACTATGAATATCCTCTCGAATTTGCAGATGCCTTTGCCCGTGCATGGTTTAAGCTTACTCACCGCGACATGGGGCCAGTTGCACGATATTTAGGCGCTGAAGTCCCCAAAGAAGAACTGATCTGGCAAGATCCGATTCCATCCGTGCATCATGTATTGGTTGATGAGAAAGATATTACAGCATTAAAAGCCAAAGTGCTAAGTTCAGGGCTAACAATACATCAGCTGGTTTCTGCCGCTTGGGCTTCTGCCTCAACTTTCCGTGGATCAGACAAGCGTGGTGGCGCCAACGGTGCCCGCATTCGTCTTGAACCTCAAAAAAACTGGGCTGTTAACAATCCTGCTCAACTTACAAAAGTATTGGAAACGCTGGAAGGGATCCAAAAAGAATTTAACAGCGCCCAATCGGATGGGAAAAAGGTATCACTTGCAGACCTTATTGTATTGGCAGGTTGTGCCGGTGTTGAAAAAGCTGCGAAAGATGCGGGTAATGCAGTAACCGTTCCTTTCACTCCGGGACGTATGGATGCTTCGCAAGAGCAGACCGATGTGGATTCTTTCGTATTTCTGGAGTCGGCAGCCGATGGTTTCCGCAACTATTTAAAAACGAAATACACCATATCGTCAGAAGAATTATTGGTAGATAAAGCGCAATTACTCACATTAACTGCTCCTGAAATGACAGTTCTGGTGGGAGGCATGCGTGTGTTGAACACAAACTTTGACAACTCTAATTATGGTGTTTTCACCAAACGTCCCGAAGTTCTTACCAACGATTTTTTTGTCAACCTGCTCGATATGAGTACGGCCTGGATGCCTAATTCAGAAAGCATGGAAACATTTGATGGACGTGATCGCAAAACCGGTAAATTAAAATGGACCGGAACCCGTGCAGATCTTGTTTTTGGTTCAAATTCTGAACTCAGAGCCCTTGCTGAAGTTTACGGAAGCGCAGATGCACAGGAAAAATTCGTTGCGGATTTCGTTGCAGCCTGGAATAAAGTAATGAACCTTGATCGCTTCGATTTGGGTTAAGTTTTAATTTTAATATTTCTTAAAAGGTCAAGTACTTTTGTTCCATAAGTGAAGATCTCTGATGGCAATAGTGCTTGACTTCCTTCAACCAGATCCATCCATGTCGGGAAAATCTGTCGGGGAAAATAATAAATCTATCATTTTGCCGAATACTTCAGGCTATCGGCAGAATACTGAAATTTTGAATGTGCCGGATTTTCTGAGTGTGGCATTAATTTACCTTTCTTTTTCAGGTCATTTTTCAGGTCACAACTTGCACAACCACCGCAGATGCTTTTATCTTTAGTTGTGATTGATTTGTAAAGTGAATAAACGACCTTTATTACCACTGCTCCAACAATCATCAATGCAATAATATTTTGAATCATAATTGGGAATTTTCAGATTATTAAACTACCGATTTGAAAAATGCCAAAAGCAGCAACCCAGGCAATGGCAGTGGTATAGACCGAAGTAAAAATTGCCCATTTCCAGTTAGCTTCCTTTTTTATAGCTGCCACTACCGCCACACATGGAAAATAAATCAGCACAAAAACCATCAGGCTAAAAGCCACCAATGGCGAAAATACTTTTTGCCCCACTTTAGGTCCACTGGTAAATGTTTGTTCCTGAAGTTTGCCCTTCAGCGACTGGGAATTTTCATCAGCATTCAGACTGGAACGGTATAGGACGCCCATAGAACTAACCACGATTTCTTTGGCGGCCATACCTGTAATGATGCTCATCCCGATTTTCCAGTCAAAACCGAGTGGACGGATAACCGGTTCAATAAAATGTCCGATTTTTCCGATATACGATTTTTCCTGACGCTCTTCTTCTTTAGCCAATTGCAACTGTTCCGTTTGTTCTGTCTTCTGTTCATGCATCAGCGAAGTGTTTGCTTCAATTTGCGCCTGTCGGCCCTCGAAATCTTTCGAAAATTCCACATTTCGCGGATAATAACCCATCGCCCAAATCAGGATAGATGCAAACAGAATGACCGTTCCCATTTTGTTGAGGTATTGCGATCCTTTGTGCCACATGTGAATGGTTGTATTACGCAAGGTTGGCATGCGGTATGGCGGAAGCTCCATCACAAACGGAACTTCCTTTTTTGCGAACAAGGTTTTCTTGAAAAACAGACCCATCAGCACCGCAAGCAGAATTCCGATTACGTAAATCAGGAATAAAATGGCTCCCTGATAACTAACAAAAAAAGCTGAAATCAGGAGGACATAGACGGGCAAACGAGCGCTGCACGACATAAATGGAATGATGAGCATGGTGAGCAGCCGGTCGCTGCGATTGTCGAGTGTGCGTGTGGCCATTATGGCCGGCACATTGCAGCCAAAGCCCATGATGAGCGGAATGAATGATTTCCCATGAAGCCCCATTTTGTGCATCAGTTTGTCCATGATGAAAGCTGTGCGGGCCATGTAGCCTGAATCTTCCATCAGCGAAATGAAAAAGAACAAAATGAGGATGTTGGGAAGAAAAACAATCACTCCGCCAACTCCGCCGATTATTCCATCAATAAGCAGGTCCCGAAGCGCTCCAACGGGCATCATGTTTCCCAATGTGTCACCAAGCCAGCCAATTACGGTATCGAGCCATTCCATAGGGTAAGCGCCCAGCGTAAATGTAGCCTGAAAAGTCAGCCAGATGAAAAAGATAAAAACCGGAAATCCCCATATTCTGTGAGTTAATACTTTGTCTATCTCGCGGCTTTGATCTCGGCGTACCTGTGGTCCGCTTTTGTAGGTTTCTTTTAACGCACCGGCTATAAATCCATATTTTGCATCGGCAATCAAGGTTTCCGACTGATCGGAGAACAGCTTTACAAGTCTTCTGGTTTCTTTGTCTGAAGTCAGTTTTACAACATCGAACCCCGCACTGTTTTTTAATAAATTCAGCGTATGGTTATCATCTTCAAGTAATTTAATGGCCAAAAAACGTGTCGAATATTTGTGTTTTATCTTAGCATCCTTTTTCAGTTCCTGCTGAATGTTCCTGATCGATTTTTCAATTTCGTCTCCGTAATTGATGTGGATGTGCCGCACAATCGGGTCGCGCTCTTCATATACCTCAATAATGCGGTCAAACAATGTTTTCAGTCCTTTCCCCCTGGAAGCAACTGTTGGCACAATCGGAATTCCCATCATCTCACCCAAACGTTTGTAATCAAATTTGGCCGATTTCAGCTCAAGCTCGTCGTACATGTTCAGGGCAATCACCACTTTGATGTTCATGTCAATGAGCTGGGTTGTGAGAAAAAGGTTGCGCTCCAGGTTCGATGCATCCACTACATTCACAACCACATCCGGCCGGTTTTCAGCAATGTGGTTCCTAACATACAATTCTTCTGGCGAATATTCGGTGATTGAATAAGTTCCGGGTAAATCTGAAATCTGAAAAGTGTATGAGCTCTGCTTAAAGTGGGCTTCTTTGGCGTCGATAGTCACTCCTGCGTAGTTTCCCACCCGCTCTTTCGATCCCGAAGCATAATTAAACAAGGTAGTTTTCCCACAGTTTGGATTTCCTACCAAGGCAACCGTAATAATTTTTCCCTTTTCTTCTCCTGAAGCTTTAAGCGTGTGTTCGTCAATTGTTCCTTCAAATTTTATAGCTGTCATTTGTTTGGCTGCCGAAGGGGAAATAACTTCAATAAGGTCGGCCTCACTGCGGCGCAACGATACTTTATATCCCATTATTTCGTATTCAACCGGATCTTTCATCGGTGCATTTTTGATCACTTTTACCTGTTGCCCTTTTACAAAGCCCATTTCCGAAATACGTTTTCTGAAAGCGCCCTGCCCCAACACATGAACAATCACACCTCTGCTTCCGGTCGGCAGGTCGGCCAATCGAACGCTTTTAATTTTCAATTCTGTATCCGATAAAATCATGATTCTGTTGTTAAAATTCAAAACCTAAGCGCAGCAATCCAACCGAAGCATTTTTGAGTTGCATATCAGTTCCTCCCGGATGCACAACATATTGCAGGTCGGGTTGTAAATAAATCTGATCGGTAAGTTGCGCTTTATACGTCAGCTCGAAAGTCGCTTCATCCCTGCCGCTTTCTTTAGTCAGCAAACCCCGGGCTACTGCGAGTCCCAGAATATCCGTTCCTTGCTTCGAAAGCAAATCTTTATATGAACATCCGGTGCCTGTGTATCCGAAATTATCATTTCTCGGACTAACACCCAGCTGGTAAAAAACTCTTAATCCCCGGTCATTATCTTCATTGGCTGAAATCTGATGTTCGCCAACCAGATAAAAACCATAATCGTAAGTCAGTTTATTCCCGGTTTCAATGTTTACTACTTCGCTTTCCGGACAATGCTGATGAAAGAAAACTCCTGCTTTTAAAACATTGCTTTTCCCCTGAATACCGGAAGTCCACAAAAATTGGCTTTCGGTTACCCAGAGCAATCCCTGCAAATGATTGAGGTTCCATTTGAGGTTGTATGAATTCTTATCAAAATCAATTGGGCAACCCTTATAGATAGCCGTCTTTAAGTTTAATTTATCAGTTACTTCCCAGCAAATGGTGATTCCGGGAGAGGTTAAGGGGAAAATAGGTGCAAGAATGTTGTCTGAAATTACAGAATGAATTCCGAATGAGCTGTTTAAGAAAGTGGCGGCCGTGTTGCTGTTTGCAAATTCAGCATTCAAATCCTGAAGCCCAAAGGTCGCCGTGACATTCGAAAATGTTTGTTCGTACCATAATTCATATAAAAAAGTATGGTTTCCCGCTTCGATGTTCGACACAGCCTGGAAGTCGCCGACTAAATCGGCTGAAGGCTCACCACCATGTGAATTTGCCCCCCGAATCAAAAAATTGCCTCCTTTCCAAATTCCGGCCTTTTCTGTATCAAAGTTGATGTATAAATCTGCCAGTCCCAGATAAGTCAATCCGGATTTAATTCCACCGCTAAAATTGGAAACAAAATCCCCTTTATATGTCGCGTTCAACTGCCACGCAGATGATTTTACATCATCAGTGGTTTGTGGATATCCTTTTAAAGTACTAAGAAACAACAGCATCATAAATCCTTTCTGCAAATAGTTCATGCTCTTCAAGGTTGATATTTTGATGCAGTAAAAGTACACCATGAAAAAAGGTGCATCAATCCCTAATAGTAGGGATATTTCATCAATACCTTGACCTTCGAAGCGATAAAAGGATTCGATATATTATCATTCAAAATATCATAAAAAAAATCTGACACCTTTCGGGCATCGGATTCATTATAGCTTATAAATCTGGCATTTACAATATTGCAAACAGCTTTTTCATACTGACTTCACCGGCAATAATATACTTTAATTCACTGATAGCCACACGGTCCTGAAGCATGGTGTCGCGATAACGAATAGTCACTGTATTGTCTTCCATCGACTGATGATCAACGGTCACACAGAAAGGGGTACCAATGGCATCCTGACGGCGGTAGCGTTTTCCGATTGAATCCTTTTCGTCGTACTGGCAGTTGAAGTCAAATTTAAGTTCATTGATAATTTCGCGTGCTTTTTCAGAAAGCCCGTCCTTCTTCATCAAAGGCATCACTGCCAGTTTTACCGGTGCCAGAGGAGCAGGCAAACGAAGTACCACACGCATGTCTTTTTTACCTTCTTCATTAACCAACTCTTCTTCAGCATACGAAGCAGCCATGATTTGCAGGAACATTCGATCAACGCCAATTGAGGTTTCGACAACGAATGGAATATACGATTCATTTAATTCAGGATCGAAATACTGAATTTTTTTTCCTGAAAATTTCTGGTGTTGCGAAAGGTCAAAATCCGTACGGGAATGAATTCCCTCCACTTCCTTGAAACCAAACGGGAAACGATATTCAATGTCAACCGCGGCATTGGCATAATGTGCAAGTTTGTCGTGTTCGTGGAAACGATAGTTCTCGCTTCCAAAACCGAGTGCCTGGTGCCAGTTCATGCGGGTTTGTCTCCATTTCCGGAACCATTCCAATTCACTTCCCGGGCGAACAAAAAACTGCATTTCCATCTGTTCGAATTCACGCATACGGAAAATAAACTGGCGGGCGACAATCTCATTCCTGAAGGCTTTCCCAATTTGAGCAATTCCAAACGGAATTTTCATACGACCGGTTTTCTGCACATTCAGGTAATTCACAAAAATACCCTGGGCAGTTTCAGGACGAAGGTATATTTTCATTGCTCCATCAGCAGTTGATCCCATATCAGTAGAAAACATCAGGTTAAACTGACGGACTTCAGTCCAATTGCGTGTTCCTGAAACCGGGCAAACAATTTCCTGATCGACAATGATTTGCTTGAGTTCATCGAGATTGCTATCATTCAAAGCCTTAACAAACCGATCTTGCAATTCATTCCATTTTTGCTGATATTCCAAAACCCGACCATTGGTTTCGCGGAATTGTTTTTCATCGAAGGTTTCGCCAAAACGTTTGTGTGCTTTTTCAATTTCCTTTTCGATTTTATCCTCGTATTTGGCCAGCTGTTCTTCAATCAGTACATCAGCACGGTATCTTTTCTTTGAGTCTTTATTGTCGATCAATGGGTCGTTAAATGCATCGACATGGCCCGAGGCCTTCCAAATGGTAGGATGCATAAAAATAGCCGAGTCAATTCCAACGATATTGTCGTGCAACAAAACCATAGAATCCCACCAATATTTTTTAATGTTGTTTTTTAATTCAACACCATTTTGAGCGTAATCGTAAACTGCACTTAACCCATCGTAAATTTCACTCGACTGAAATACAAAACCATATTCCTTACAATGGGCAACCAGTTTTTTAAAAACATCTTCCTGAGCCATAATTTATATTAATTGGATTATTCAACTTCCTCGAAATCAACATATTCGCCATCACTTCTTGCGTGACGTCCTTGTTGACCGTGCTTTTTTTCGATGGTCACTTCGCCTTCAGGTTTCTGTTCAGTACGATACGACGATTGACGGGCCTGCATGTTGTTGACAGCCTTTTTAACCAAAACGGGAAAAAGTAAGCGTCCAACAAATTTAAACCCGTAATAGAGTATTACGATAATACCGACAGTTTTTAGAAAATTTGTCAGGACAAGTATGACAAATAAATAATTCATAACCATTAAAAATATGAGCCGGTAAAATTAGTAATTAATTGGGAAACGGCCATGCTTTATCGGCAAGGTGAATGTTCTATTGCTATTTCTTTGGATTTACAGCAGACAAATATAAAAGGGAGTCGCCTCCCTTTTCATTATCCTCTTTATTTATCTTCTGGTGCGTATTTTTTCCCGAAGAGAAAATTCAGACCAACCCGGGCATTCGCATACTTCGCCTTTGAGGGATCAGCCAGTGCCAACACATTGTCGCTCACCATATACAATTGGATAATACCCATGTTGAAAACCATTCCAAGACCAAGGTTACTATATGAGCTGCCAATTATTGAATAGCTGCCCGAAAGGCCGAAGAACTTACCCAACATGGTATTGGCCGATAAAGTAACCGTATTTTGGCTGAAGTTTCCGTTTTTATACAACCTGTCGAGCAAGCCAATGTTCAATGTGCTATTTAACTGATAGGTACCTCCCAGGTAAATTTTGGTCGGAAGGGTTACATCAAATGCTTGTGATCCGATTTCGCTCTGTTTTGGGTTGAACGAATTTTCAATTTTTTTGGTTTCATCTTTCAACAAATCATTAGGATCTTTATAATTAGCGTTTGATTTATCAATCGAATTCGAAATATCAATTCCTTCCCATTTGTAGGTCCAGGCATAAGTAAGATTGTTAACATCGGTTTTAAAGGAGATTTTCCCTACATCGATAATACTACCCGAAAGTGTGATTTTCGGGGAAGGCTTGTAAACTGCTCCCAGATCAAAAGCCATCCCTTTGTTTCCTTTCTGAAGCAGATAATCCTTTATCTTAAAATTATCATTTTCCATTTTTGAGAAATATCCGTCCTGATCATATTTAACTGTGGCAGGCGCTGACATGTTTATTTTCATATCAGAGTTTAAATTAACATAGGAAATGTCAGCCGCAGTTTCAACTTTCATATTCCATCTTTTGGTCTGAATTGCAGATTTTCCGAACAAGGCTTTCACCTTTATTCCAATTGTCAACTTATTATTCATCAATTCTTTGGAATAGCCTAAAGAATACTCACGATAATGAATGGCATTTATATTCTGACTTCCCATATCATAATTCTGACCTATATAAGGAGCATTACCGTCTTTTATCAATGTTACCAGCCTTTTATCAAAACCAAACTGAGCAATTTCTTTCTCGGTGATTCCGAGGCTGAAAAACGATTTTTTACTCCGGATACCGAGATAAAACATCGGAATGCTGAGTTGTTGCTCGACTGTATTTGTAGTTTTAATAGCATTATAGAATTTTTCAATGTCCAGAACCAATGAGTCGGCAAGGATTCCGGTTCCTTTATGCATCAAATCGTTGACTGCAAAACCGCTGTTGAAATCAAGATACATTCCGGATAACACAGGCAAGCTGATTACCACTTTACACGAATCGTTGTGCAAGGCAGGATTTTGCAAGTCCGACTGCGGAACTCCCTTCATAAATTGAAGAGTGGTACTTTCCTGCGCCGATACTGATGATACTCCAACAATCAATATCAAGCAAAATATCAGTAATTTAATAAATGTATTTCTCATGGCAGACCGGTATTACAGGTTAACTTTTGACTTTATTACCACATTCATCTCTATTTTACTGTCGGCGTACAATTGTGCCACTTTAGTTCCCGAATCCGGCGAACTTACCCTTCCGATAAAAACCAAACCATTGGCCTTGCGAAGATTTTCCATCTCACTTTTATCGAGAATAAATGTTTGTGACGACTGAACCGGAGTTATCACACCTGAAGCACTCACTTGTGCTGCTGCCAGAATCTTTGTGATTTTTGATGTTCCGTATTGTTTATTTGGTACGATGGTATCAATAAACAGCAGTTGCAAGTCGATGTCCAGAGGAATACCATTCTTCGCATTGACAATTAATTCTGCACTTTCTAATTTATCAAAATCACCTCCGGAAATGCTGCTGGTGTCTTTAAAAGCCAGATTACTGGTTTTAAGTTCCAACGGAAGTTCCACTAAAAGGTCAATGTCAAATGTGGTATTTAAACCCAAAAAGTTCAGGTTTTGCGGTGATACCGGGTTCGTGTTAAAATCAACCTTTCCGCTGTACTTTATCTGACCTGTTGGCGGCAGAGCAATAAAGGGTATTATGTTTGAGTTATCTTTATCAAACACATACGTGCCGGTTGCAGTTTCATTGATTTTGGAAGGAACAGGAATATCGAATGTGGAAGGAGTTCGTGTTAATACAACGGTATTCGTTTTATTTGTTGCCGTCATTTTAAAATCAATAGTGGCCGGTATCCCGATTGGATTGCGGATGGTAAGTTCGAGCTTCGGATTGGCCAGTTTAAAGCTGCCATCAATTTTGTCGAGCAAATCAACATTAAGGTCAAACATTCCTTCAACTTGCACTGATCTTTTTCCGAAATCGCCGGTAATCGACTGAAATTCAATGTCAGTAATGTTGAAATCCAATTTAAAATAATCAGAAAGTTTTATTAAAACAGGAGTCGAAGACCCAGAAGTTTGTAAACTATTCAGATGGAACTCGACCTGATTGGAAAGCTGCACTCCTCTCAAGGAAAAAAGTGGGTCATTTGCCGATTTGCCTGGAAGTATATTTTTAAAAGTAAATTCTTTGATTGTCTTGTTGTAAAATGCATCGAACAAGCTACCAGTTATAGTAATCGGTACTTTCATTTTATTTTCCAGTATAATTTCCAGATTTCCCTTGCTCAGGGTAATAGTAGTAAAATCAGTAACCGGTTCATCATTAATGAAATTCACAGCCGGTCCGGAAAACAAAACAGCAGGAAAAGATTGACTCGTCCCATCGAACTGCCTTATTCCATCGAGTTGCGGCTTTATAAGATCAACCAGGTTGTTTAGTGTAATGTTAAATGAGGTGCGGACCTTATCATTCGGTTTCTTTGGGAAATCGAGAAAATCACGTACATTGTAATGGTAAAGGTTCTCCTGTCTGGAAACAATTTTAATCAGCTTATTCGCATCTAGTGTAATCACATCATTGTTACCGGTGTTTGCCGATTGTACCAAATCCCAAACTGTAATATTGGCTTTGGCGAGCGGTGCAACAAATTCAGGGCTTAGATTTGTTTCCCTTGATAATTTACTGAAATCCAGATTGTCTAGATTGCAACTATTCGACAAAAAAAGCAGCAATCCAGACCAAATTAGAAGAAGAGACCTTTTCATTTTGAATATTTTAGTGTTTTTTTTAACAACTTATTTATACGTAATAAGCTAAAATTCTGATCGTATTATTCATGAAATATTTATACAATTTCGAAAAAACTCACCATTCATTGTATTTATTGAAGTCGATTAATTTCAGTTTAGAAAAAAAATTCCCGATCGCTTAGTGACCGGGAATTAACTTTATTTTTAGAATATCTTATCCATTCAATGCTTCCGCACCGTTGGTTACTTCCAGAATAGCATTGGTGATGGCCGCCTGACGAGCCTTGTTAAATACTAAGGTCAGTTCATTGATTAAATCCGAAGCATTATCAGTAGCCTTGTGCATGGCCGTCATCCGTGCTCCATGCTCTGCTGCGTGCGAATTAAGCAAAGCTTTATAAAACTGAATTTTAAGTGACTTGGGTATAAGTTCCTCAATAATGTATTCCAACGAAGGTTCAAAAATGTAATTTGTATTCACTTGTTTATTTTTGTCTGGAACTGCTGGTAAAACAGGTAAAAGTTGCTCACTCACCTGTTCCTGAATAGCAGCATTGATGAACTTGTTGTAAACCAATTCAACCCGATCGTATTTACCATTTACAAAATCAGCCATGACTGATTTAGTTACTTCAGAAACATTATCGAAAGTCAAATTATCAAAGAGCTGATTGTGACCGGAAATAGGTTGCAAATTATAGGATCGTAAAATTTTCTCTGTCTGTTTGCCAATTGCTAAAAAATCAAGCTTCCCTGATTTTAATTGTTTCGCATAAGTCGTCCTGGCAACCGAAATTGCCTTTTTCGTAACGTACGAATTAAATCCTCCACATAGACCACGGTTAGAACTTACGACAACAATCAATACTTTTTCAGGATTACGACTGGCAGTATAAACCGAATCATCTGAATCTTCCAGAACTGAGCTAATTAAAGAAATCAATTCAGAAAGCTTAAAGGCATAAGGGCGAATCTGCAAAATAGCATCCTGAGCCCTTTTCAGCTTGGCTGCCGATACCATTTTCATGGCACTGGTCACCTGTCTGGTGGTTTTTACAGATGTTATTCTGGTTCGTATTTCTTTTAAATTAGCCATTTCAAATCAACAAATGAGTGTTCAGTAAAATCCGTTCTATTCTGTATATCTTTCGGCTACTTCTGCAGCCGCCTTTTCAATTGCCTGCGTTTCATTGTCCGATAAAATTCCCGCCTTCAATTGGTCAAGAACTGGCCTGTATTGCATTTCCATTAATTCCAGAAAATCGCTTTCAAATGCTTTTACTTTTTCAACCGGAATATCACGCAATAGTTCTTTTACACCACAGTAAATAATTGCAATCTGATGTTCAATCTTAAACGGCGCATATTGCGGTTGTTTTAATATTTCAACGTTTTTCCGGCCTTTATCCAAAACACGCATGGTGGCAACATCCAGGTCGGAACCAAATTTTGAGAAAGCCTCCAGTTCACGAAATTGTGCCTGATCAAGTTTCAGGGTTCCTGCTATTTTCTTCATCGACTTAATCTGGGCATTTCCCCCAACACGTGAAACCGAAATACCAACATTAATGGCAGGACGAACTCCGGCGTTGAATAGATTGGACTCCAGAAAGATCTGGCCATCAGTAATCGAAATTACATTGGTCGGAATGTATGCCGAAACATCGCCGGCCTGAGTTTCAATAATTGGTAAAGCTGTTAGTGAGCCGCCGCCTTTCACTTTCCCTTTCAGACATTCAGGCAAATCGTTCATTTGGGCAGCCATTTCATCCGATTTTATAATCTTAGCTGCACGCTCCAGCAAACGGGAATGCAAGTAAAAAACATCACCCGGATAGGCTTCGCGGCCTGGCGGACGACGCAATAACAATGAAACTTCGCGGTACGAAACGGCTTGTTTCGACAAATCATCATAAACAATCAAAGCATCGCGACCTGTATCACGAAAATATTCTCCGATTGCAGCACCTGCAAAAGGTGCATAAAACTGAAGGGCAGCAGGATCAGAAGCGGTGGCCATTACAATCACGGTATATTTCATCGCACCGTGTTTTTCGAGCGTATGCGCCAGATTGGCAATTGTTGAACCTTTTTGACCTATGGCTACATAGATACAATATACCGGTTGTCCCTTTTCAAAATTTTCGCGTTGGTTGATAATCGTATCAATTGCAACTGCAGTTTTACCTGTTTGGCGGTCGCCAATGATCAATTCGCGCTGCCCGCGGCCAATTGGGATCATGGCATCGATCGCTTTTAAACCTGTCTGCAATGGTTGAGTTACAGGTTGCCGGAAAATTACTCCCGGGGCTTTTCTCTCCAAAGGCATTAAAAATTTCTCGCCGGTGATTGTTCCTTTTCCATCAATGGGTTCACCCAAGGTATTGATAACCCTGCCGAGAAGGCCTTCTCCTACCTCAATAGAAGCAGTTCTGCGCAAACGTTTTACCGTGTCGCCTTCTTTAATCTCTTTTGTAAGACCGAGGATTACCGCTCCAACATTGTCTTCTTCAAGGTTTAAAACAATCCCTATTACGCCAGAATCAAATTCAATCATTTCGTTCGATCCAACATTCGAAAGGCCGTAAATACGGGCAATTCCATCGCCAACCTGAAGTACAGTTCCCACTTCTTCAAGTTCAACCTGACTTTTAAATCCTTCTAATTGTTGCCTGAGTATTACTGAAACTTCAGCAGGTTTTATATTTGCCATTTTCTATTATTATTATCAGTCGTTATTCTATTTCAATTCAGTTTGAAGCAATTTTTCTTTCACTTTTTTTAGTTGGGCCAAAATACTTGCATCGTATTGATTATCATCTACCCGAAGTATAAAACCTCCAATCAGTTCTTCATCAATCCTTTGGCTTAGCTCAACTTTGGCTTCGAATTCTGTTTCAAGTGATTTTCTGATTTGCTCAACAATGGCTCCGTCCAATGGTTTTGCTGTGGTGAGGATCGCAGATTTTATTCCTTCCTGTTTTCGGTACAATTCTTCCAGATTTCTGAATATCCCCGGAATGTATTTTTCCCTGTGGTTTTCAGTAATGAGTACCAAAAAATTAAGCGACAATGGGTTTATTTTTCCCTCAAAAATGCTTTTAATAGCTTTAATCTTTCCTGAAGTTGAAACTATAGGACTATCAATCAGGATAATAAAATCGCTGATTGAGTCACAAACAGAAGAAATTAAGCTGGCATCTTCTCTAAGCTTTAGGGTCAAACCCTTTTCTTTGGCCAGCGAAAAAAACGCTTTGGCGTATCGGACGTTGATTTTACTTTGATCCATATCAATTATTTCAACTTCAGATCTTTTAAAAGATCTTTAACAAGTATATCCTGACTTTGGGGATTGTCCAGCTGTTTTTTTATCACTTTTTCAGCAATCATTACCGACAATTCTGCTACCTGCTCTTTTATGTCGTTAATGGCAGCGTTTTTTTCTGCAATGATTTGTTGTCGGGCATATTCGATACCTTTTTGGGTTTCAGCATTGGCCTGTAATTTAGCTTCAGCAATAATTTTATCTTTAATATCCCTGGCTTCCTTCAGTATCAGGTCTTTTTCCTTTTTAGCCTCAAGAATAATCCGTTCGTTGCTGGCTTTTAATCCGGCAACTTCTTTTCGGGCTTTTTCGGCTGAATTCAATGCATCAGCAATTGATTTTTCACGATCTTTCAAGGCTTTCAAGATAGGCCCCCATGCAAATTTTTTCATGATCAACAGAACGATCCCGAAAATAATGAGCATCCAAAATATTGTACCGTAATCCGGAGTTACAAATCCCATAATTGTTTTGATTTTTGGTTAAATGAAGCCCCAACTCCCGGCAATCCCGGGAGCGGGCCACAAAACAAAAATTTCTTAAATGAAAATTACCAACGCACAGATGATCACGGCAAAAAATGCAACCCCTTCGATCAAAGCTGCCGAAACGATCATATTTGAACGAATGTCACCGCTGGCTTCAGGTTGACGGGCAATTGCTTCCATCGCACTGGCTCCGATTTTGCCAATACCAATACCTGCGCCAATAGCTGCTAAACCTGCTCCCAATGCAGCTCCCATTTGTCCGAGAGCCAAATCTGCTAAAATGATGAATAATGCAGTCATAATCAATTGAATTTATAATAGTGAAAATTAATGATGCTCAGATGTTGCCATCCCGAAATAAAGTGCTGATAACAATGTAAATACGTACGCCTGAATAAACGAAACCAATATGTCAAGCAAAACAATAAAGACTGAAAATGCCACAGAAACAACCGAAACACCCAATCCTGCCTCAACGCCCATCAGTTTGTTGAAAATAAATATCAGGCTGACAAAAACTGTCACGATCATGTGACCGGCCAGCATATTTGCAAACAACCGGACCATCAATACAAATGGTTTTGTAATTACTCCTGAAAGCTCAACAATCGGCATTAAAGGAATGGGATATTTCAACCACCACGGAACGTCGGGATTATAGATTTCTTTCCAATAGTGTTTATTTCCGTTTATACTTGTAATGAAAAAGGTAAACAATGCCAAAACCATTGTCACGGCAATATTTCCCGTAACATTTGATCCAAAGGGAAAAACGGGGATTAATCCAAGTAGATTATTAATCAGGATAAAGAAAAAAGCAGTTAACAGAAAAGGCATGAATTTTTCGAACTTTTTTTCACCAATCGCAGGTTTGGCAACTTCGTCGCGAATAAAAAGAATGATGGGCTCAAAAAGGTTTTGCATCCCGACAGGTGCCTTGTTAGTGCGCCTTTGGGCTGATTTGGCAATGTTCAGGAAAATAAGCAACAGAATAATTACACTTACGAATAATCCGGCTACTGTTTTGGTAATTGACAAGTCAAAAGGCAAGTCAACAACTTCTCCATTTTCATTTACTTCAACAATTTTCCCTTCATTCTCTCCTTCGTTTTCAATACGGAAGCCGTTGTAAGTTTCGTGCCCATGATGAAATCTGGAAGACATGAAAAAGTTCCATCCTTTGTCTGAACTGTAAAGAATAACAGGAAGGGGAACACTGATGTGAGTTTTTCCAAATGTCGCAATGTGCCATTCAAAAGCATCAGAAACATGTTCAATCACAAATTTACCGGCATCGAAGCTCTCTACATGTATTGAGTCTGTTGCCTTTCCTGATTCTTCACCGGCCTGAACAAATCCGGATCCGGTAAAGATTGCTAAAATGATAATTATTAAAGGTCGTATAATTTGTATCATTATTTTTTTCATTGTATTCAGCGGTGCACAAATTTAATTTTTTATACGATTAAAAACAATCTTCGATGGGAAAGAGTAATTTACTTGTTCATTTGTCTTACCACTTTCGAAATCTCAATTACTTCGAAAGTGGTATAAACGACATAAAGAAGCAAATAATTGACTAAAAAAATCCTTGCATCCTCCTTATTAATAATCACATAAAAAATAGCAACCGCCAAATAAAAAAACATTTTTATAAAACTCGTTGCCATGTATTGTGAGGTAAATCTTGAACCCGACTTGCCGGCGATCTTTAACAGATAAGCATGCACAAGGTTTGTTGTGATATAGTAAAAGAGCAGTACCACAGGTAAGACTGACAAATAAAATGGATTGAATGCCGTGGAATATACAATTGCTCCCAATAGGAGAACAATGATTGTCAGGAAAGTAGATTTTATAATAAAACTCTTCATACCGGGATTCACAGTGAATTATTTCTATTTGATAAACGTAAAATATTAAAACATGAACTACAAAAACTTCCGGATTGCATGATAAATTGCCCCTGCTACTGATAAAATCATTAATCCCAGCGTGAAGGCGGGAAAGTTAAGTCCCAGCCAATGGTCAATTTTTATACCTGCAAAAACCCCGACACCCATTATGGCAATCATTTCAAAAGCCAGGCTGGAATATCGTATAAAATCATCAATCTGCTTCTTCGGTTTTTTAGAGTTGTCTTTATTCATTGCCGGAAGATTCATCTCTCATGGTACAAGTACCGGCGAAGAATGCTCCTGGTTCAATTGATAATTTACCGGTGATAATTTCGCCCGAAACAGCGGAGGAAGCTTTAAGTGAAAGTAACTCTTCAATAAACAATTTCCCTTTTTGAGTTCCTGCAATTTCGCAGCTTTTACATTTGACATCGCCTTCCAGTCTCCCCGAAGCTCCGATAACCAATCTTCCTTTTGTTTCCAGATTTCCAGTTAATTCCCCGTCAATACGGATATCACCGTCAGATAGAAGGTCGCCTGTAATATTGGTTCCTTTGGCAATCAAATTGATTACCTGCGGATTAATTACATTATTTTCTTTTGCCATAGTTTAATTGTTTTCGAACGAACTTCAAATATAGTAAAGCTTGGTGAAGGTATCTCAAAATTTATCAGGAGAAAGACAAAAAAAACGTGTTCCCGAATCGAAACACGTTTTGAAAATTATCTATTACTCTTAATATTTTAAATGAAATGGTACAGAAAGGTGATATTGCCTTCGTAAGCGGGTTTTCGGTTTCCTTCAATTTCCATCTTTACGTCGAGCTGAACTTTCGAAATGCCTCTGAGATTTGAAATGGATTTCAGATTAACTCGAGTTCTGATCCGGCTGTTCACCAGTACCGGCTGATTAAACCTGAAATTCTCAATTCCGTAATTAACCAGCATTTTATTGTTTTCAACCTGAATAATTTGGTCCCACATATAGGCAAGCAATGACAGTGTCAAATAACCATGGGCAATGGTACTTCCAAAAGCTCCTTCATTTTTGGCCCTTTCCTCATCAACATGAATCCATTGATGGTCGAAAGTCGCATCTGCAAATTTGTTGATCTGTTCCTGAGTAATGGTCATATATTCCGAAATACCCAGTTCTTGTCCAACATACTTTTCAAACTCTTCGTGACTTCTGATAATCAACTTTTCCATAGATAAAATGATTAGGTATAGTTACGGTTTTGATTATTTTTTCGGATCGTAGGCCCATTTCAGGTAAATACTTCCCCAGGTAAAGCCTGCACCGAAAGCAACCAGAATAATATTATCTCCTTTTTTCAACTGACTTTCATAATCATACAAACATAGTGGAATGGTTGCTGCAGTAGTATTTCCATACATCTGAATATTCACCATCACCTTTTCCTTGTCAATTCCCATGCGTCGGCCAACGGCATCAATAATTCTCAGATTTGCCTGATGCGGAACCAACCAGTCTAAATTATCAATAGTAACCTGATGTTTTTGCATCATTTCCAAAGCTACATCAGCCATATTCGAAACAGCTGTTTTAAAAACAGTCTGTCCTTCCTGAAATATAAAATGTTCATCATTATCGATGGTTTCGTAGGAAGCCGGGGTCAATGATCCTCCGCTTTTAATATGAAGGAATTGGGCTCCTGCACCATCTACGCGGTTGATATGGTCAATCACTCCAACATCTTCGAAAGTAGGCTCGATTAATACGGCAGCAGCCCCGTCGCCAAATAACGGACAGGTTGCACGGTCTTTGTAATTGATGACCGATGACATCATATCGGCGCCCAGGATAATCACCTTTTTATACTGCCCACTTTCGATAAATTTCGCACCGGTGGTCAAGGCATAAACGAATCCCGAACAGGCTGCGGTAAGATCGAAGCTCCAGGCATTAATTAATCCGGCCTTGAAATTGATAATATTTGCAGTTGCCGGAAGTGGGCTATCCGGAGTCATAGTGGCACAAATTAACAAATCAATTTCTTCAGGTTTGGTTCCTGTTTTTTCCAGAAGTTCTTTAATCGCAGCAACTCCCATATCGGATGTAGCCAGGCCTTTATCTTTCAAAATACGACGCTCCTTAATGCCGATACGTTGCATGATCCATTCATCAGAAGTCTCAACCAACTGGCTTATCTCTTCGTTGGTCAAACGGTATTCCGGTAAAAATGCTCCGATGCCTGTAATTGCAGCACGAATTTTATTCATATTAAATCGTTTAAATCAAAATTAAACACGATGAACCTCCTGAATATGCCGGAAAATCAACAAATGAAACTGTAAATTCGGAAAATAAAATGCGGCGAAGTTAGAATGAAAAAATCGAAAAGCAAAGCAAAATCAGGCAAATATTTGCCTAACTCCTTTTAAAACAATTAATTAAATTGTTCGAATATTAAAACAGGAAGGTATAAAAAGATCAGAAGAACCATGTTCCTCTGATCATAATGGTGCAGTTATTAAACTGTTACGTCTTTTTCGATTGCCAACTTACCTCTGTAATATCCACATTCCGGACAAACAGTATGATATTTAACAGTAGTACCACAATTAGAACAAGCTGCCAATGTAGCAGGTGTAGCTTTGTAATGTGTTCTTCTCTTGTCTCTGCGGGTTTTCGAAATCTTGTGTTTTGGATGTGCCATCTTAACTTATCTTTATTCGTTATCTAATAATTTCTTTAAATCATTCCAGGCCGGGTTATTTAACTCGCCTTCCCTGATAATATACTTGTTCAACTTTTCGATCATTTCCGGATCACATGTTGTGTTGCCGTTCTCATCGTCAGGATGAACCTTTTTAATTGGAATTGCCAAACAGATAAACTCATAAATCAACTGTGAAACATTCAGTTGATAATCGTTTGTACTAACCCAAATTAAATCATCGCCATCAGTAAACTCTTTTTCGCCTAACCTGACAAAAATCCGTTCTTTACTCTCAATCGGTTGATCGTACATTTCAAGGCAACGATCGCATTGAACCCGAACAGTTCCTTTCAGATCAAACCAAAAAACCATGAGAGAACTCTGCTTTTCAAGGGTCAGACGAACATTAACTTTTCCCTCATCGATTACTCCACCATCAAACTCACGAAAGAATTTGCCATCAATTTCGTAATCAAAAATATGCTTTCCTATTGAAAGCCCTTTGAACGCAATGTTATAATAAGTTTGTATGCTCATTGCTTGAAAAAAGTTTTGCAAAAGTATAAAAAATAAGCAAACACGAAAAATATATTGATTTTTTTAACATTGTTTCGTCCCAAAAACCATTAAAGTCTATAAATCATTCGATGTCAACAATTTAAACACAAAGCAAATTGTTAATAAGTTATCCCTTCTGAAGTATAATCCTGAATGTCGTTCCTTTGTTGATTTCAGATTGTTTCAGAAATATTTTCCCTTTATGATAATTTTCAACAATTCTTTTGGCCAGAGAAAGGCCAAGCCCCCACCCTCTTCTCTTGGTGGTAAACCCTGGTTGAAAAACCGTTTTATGATAGCTTTTCGAAATTCCCTTTCCGGTATCTGCCACGTCAATCAAAACCTGGTCTCCTTTTTCAACAATTGAAATCTGAATAGTTCCGAAGTTGTTCATGGCATCAATGGCATTTTTGCAGAGATTTTCGATGACCCAACTAAAAAGGGAAGCATTTAATGGAACTTCAATTTTCGCCTGTTCGTCAAAATCCAGTATGAATTTCACCTTTGCTGAAGAACGCGTTCTCAGATAGGTTACTGTCGAACGGATCGTTTCAGCAACATCGGTTTTAATAAGCTCCGGAACTGAACCAATTTTGGAAAACCGTTCAGTTATTTTTTCAAGTCGTTGGGTATCTTTTTCAAATTCCTGAATAAGGGTCGGATCTATGTTTTGCATTTTGAGCAACTCTACCCAAGCCATTAATGAAGAAATAGGAGTTCCAAGCTGATGGGCAGTTTCTTTTGACATCCCCACCCAAACCTGGTTTTGTTCGGCATTTCGCGAAGAACTGAACGCCAGATAGGCCACTAAAATGAATAAAAAAATGATTGCGAACTGGATAAAAGGATAATATTTTAGATTTTCGAGTAAGACTGAATCACGGTAAAACAAATATTGCTTTTCGGTTTCAGAAACTGAAATAATGATGGGATCATTCTCCACTTTCATTTTGTGTAACTCTCTTAACAATACTTTATCCTTATTTTTTTCTGAAAAAGAAATATTTCTCGAATCACCAATATGATCCAAACTATCAGTTGTAATAATCGGAATAGTTGTGTTACGGATTATAATGTCATTTAGGAATGTAATATCTTGATTAGAAGCAATATCGGTATTAATAAGTTTTTGGGTAGCTTCGGCCCATAACTCAACGTTTTTACGTTCTTCCAAAGCCATTTTTTTTACCAACCAGTTGGTATAGAAAAATGAGCCAATACCAATCAGGACTGCCAGTAAAAGAAGCAGGATTTTCCAACGACGTTTCCTATAATAGAATTCCAAAGTGAAAATATTTATTGATTATGCCAGATAAACGATTTGCACTGCTAAATAGTATCCGTTCAGCTTATTCTTTCAGCATAAATGCTTTAACAGTTTGATAAATCCCATGCTGATCAAGTCCATACTCGCGGTTCAATTCTTCGGAAGTGCCATGATCAATAAATTTATCAGGAATACCGATTCGTTTCAGATGAGCGGAATATTGATGGTCGGCCATAAATTCGAGAACAGCACTGCCGAATCCTCCCTGTAAAACACCATCTTCAATTGTAATTACGTGTTTAAAATTACTGAAAACGTGGTGCAAGGTTTCTTCATCGAGTGGTTTTACGAACCGCATATCGTAATGAGAAGCCATGATTCCGTCCTTTTCAAGCATCTTCACCGCTCTCCCTGTTTGAATTCCTGTAGTGCCAATAGTTAAGACAGCAAGATCGGATCCTTCTGAAAGCTGCCTGCTCCTGCCAATCGGAATAGCTGCCATGGGTTGACGCCAATCAATTATACAACCACAACCGCGCGGATACCTGATCGAAAATGGCCCGTGATTTTCATTTTGTGCGGTAAACATCATATTACGCAATTCCAGTTCGTCCATCGGAGCCGAAACAATCATATTGGGGATTGAACGCATAAAAGCAAGATCGAACACTCCGTGATGCGTAGCACCGTCAGAACCAACCAAACCACCGCGATCGAGACAAAAAACTACCTGAAGATTCTGAATAGCAACATCATGAATTACCTGATCGTAAGCCCTTTGCATAAAGGTTGAATAAATATTGCAAAACGGAAGCATTCCCTGAATAGCCAACCCGGCTGAGAAAGTAACAGCATGTTGCTCGGCTATTCCAACATCAAAAACCCGGTGAGGCATTTTCTCCATCATCATATTTAGTGAACAACCCGTCGGCATAGCCGGAGTAATCGCAACAATTCTTTCGTTCATTTTAGCCAACTCAACAATTGTATTTCCAAATACATTCTGAAATTTGGGCGGCTTATTGACAGCACACTCACAGTCAAGAAGTTCACCGGTTACCTTGTCAAACTTTCCGGGTGAATGATATTCAGTCTGATGAAGTTCAGCCTGTTTGAATCCTTTCCCCTTTTTCGTGATCACATGCAACAGTTTGGGTCCGGGAATATATTTTAAACTTTCAAGTACTTCTGTTAAATATACAACATCATGTCCGTCAACCGGTCCAAAATAGCGAAATCCGAGGCCTTCAAATAGGTTCGATTGCTTGAGCAACATCGATTTGACGGCATTTTCGGTTTTTTGAACCAATCGGCGTGCCTTGGGTCCAAATCCGTTCAATTTTCCCAATCCGTCCCAAACGTCGCGCTTAAGCTTGTTATAGGCCTGTGATTTAGTAATATTCAACAAATAATTACTCATACCACCTACATTCGGGTCGATTGACATGTTGTTATCATTCAGAATTACCAACAGATCAGATTTGTTAACGGCTGCATTGTTCAGGCCTTCAAAAGCCATTCCGCCCGACATTGCCCCATCACCAATAATCGCTACAATCTTTCGGTCTTTTTCATCTTTCAGCCTTGAAGCTACTGCCATTCCGAGTGCTGCGGAAATGGAAGTACTTGAATGCCCGACACCAAAAGTATCGTAAATGCTTTCTGAAGGTTTTGGGAATCCGCTGATGCCTTTAAATTTACGGTTGGTATGAAAAACAGCTCTGCGTCCGGTCAGAATTTTATGACCATAAGCCTGATGACCAACATCCCAAACAAGCAGATCGTAAGGGGTTTTAAATACATAGTGCAATGCAACAGTTAGTTCAACAACGCCAAGGCTGGCCCCAAAATGACCAGGATTGGTTGAAACTGCGTCAATTATATAATCCCGAAGTTCGTCGCAAACTTTAGGTAACTGATCCACTTTTAACGTTCTCAGTTCGGAAGGATCGTTTATCTGATCCAGCAAACTTCCTGTTTTTTCAACCATCAACTTTAAATTTTGAAATTCAAATATACAACTATTGACGAAGACCCGGCAAAGTTCTATATTTACCCGACTAAAAACACATGCCATGAATAAAATATTGTTTATTTCCGTTATTTTTTTGATAACATCCTGCGTTTCATCTAAAAAATTTAACCAACTCACCTCCGATTTTCAGGAATGTGAAAATACTGTACAGACCTTGAAAGAACAGAATCAAACTTTGAAAGTTCAAGTTACAGAATTACAAAGCAGGGTTGAAAAACAGTTGAAAGACATAGAAGATCTGTCAGCAACTCAGGATGAGTCGGCCCGGAACCTCAAAAATTCGCTGGAAACCAACCAGCGGTTCAGCAAAATAAATGCGGAACTTGAAGATCAGTTAAAAAGTTTAAAAACCGGTAGTTCAGATGAAATTGCCCGTTTAATGGAAAAACTTCAGCAAACACAAACCGACTTGCAAAAGCGGGAGGATATTCTGAAATCGGCTCAAAATGAACTGGCACAACGCAGTGTCAGGATGAAGGAACTGGAAGATGCCCTCAAACAAAAGGACGAAGCCGTGAAGCAACTCAGACAGAAAGTGATGGATGCATTATTAGGGTTCAACAACAAAGGATTAACTATTCAGGAGAAAAACGGGAAAGTGTATGTTTCGCTTGACGAGCAGCTTCTGTTTAAAACCGGACAATGGGATGTCGATCCCAAGGGCCAGCAGGCGCTTTCGAACCTGGCTGAGGTTCTGGGTCAGAATACTGATATCAACGTGCTGGTTGAAGGCCATACAGACGATGTGCCGATGCGCGGAACCGGAATGGTCAAAGACAACTGGGATTTAAGTGTGATGCGTGCGACTGCTGTTACCCGAATTTTGCTGAAAAATAAGGCAGTTGATCCAAAACGAATTACATCGGCTGGAAGAGGTGAATTTTTCCCGATTGATGAAGCTAAAACTCCGGAAGCCCGCCAGAAAAACCGCCGTACCGAAATTATCCTGACTCCCCGATTGGATGAAATATTCAGAATTTTGGAAAATAATTAATCGTCTATAATCTGATCATTTTCCGGTTGCGGTTTTTAAAGGTCGCAATTTCACTATAACCGATTTGCTGGAGTAAATCAATGGCAGATTCGAAATGACGTGCAATTTGAAATGCATGATGAGCATCAGAACATAGTGTTATTGGAACATTGTTCCAGTAACACATCTCAAGCAACTTTGGGCCCGGAGTAAACTCGGCACAAGGTCTGTCAATTCCACCGGTATTTAATTCAACCACCAAATTGTGCTTTTTAATTAATTTGATGGTATCCTCAAACAGTTTTTCCTGATTGGATTCAGGATATATCCTGAATTTTTTAATGATGTCAAGGTGTCCAATAATATCGAAGAGACCTGATACGGTTGCCTGCTGAATCAATTCAAAATAATTTTCATAAAGTTGGTCATTCGGCCATTTTCCGTATAGCGACTCGTCTGTATCAAAATTCCAGTCTTCAATAAAATGAACCGATCCGATGACATAGTCAAGCGGGATGTCTTCAATTAATTCTTTCAGTTCGGTCTCACGTTCCGGAAAATAATCCATTTCAATACCATACAAGATATTTATTTCATCTTTGTATTTCAGTTTCAAATCAAGAATTTGTTCGGTCATTACCGGAATATCAACCATCTTGATCGCCCAATCTACCGGTTTCAGGCAAACATGATCACTAAATCCTATTTCATCCAAACCTTTGGCAATTGCCACACGAACCATTTCTTCATACTTATCATTCCCGTCCGACAGGATTGAATGGGTATGATAATCGACCATCCCTATCATCGGCTATTTTATTTCTTTAATTTTAATATTTCTGAATTGTGCCAATCCGCCATGATCCTGTAATCCGACCTGGCCTTTTTTTGCCATTCCGTAGTAGGGAAAATCTTTCCATTTTCCTTTCTCCTTGCGCGATTTCCAATCAGCATCCCATAAATAATAGTCAACCACTTTTACACCATTCAGGTAATGCTGAACATGAGTTCCGTCAACAAGAATGCGCGTCTGATTCCATTCATTCAGATTTTTCACCACCGCATTTAGAGGAGCGTCCATTCCGTAATTAGCTCCTGAATACTGATAGTCGTGTAATTTATCAGGCCAACCTCTGTCATCGATCAACTGATATTCGGGTCCCGATTCATAAATTGCTTTACCGATTTTTTCATTTACGTGGTAAAAGATCCCACTGTTGCTTTTTGGGGCAATTTTCCATTCAATGCTAAGTTCAAAATTCTGAAATTTTTCGCGCGTAACAATGTCCCCGCCGTGATCGCTGCCAACACCCGAATTATTAAGCACCCCGTCGATTACTTTCCACCCTGTAATTTCTTTTCCCTGAAAAGTTTTCCAGCCAGCCAGATTTATACCATTGAAAAGCAGGTGCCAGCCTTCCTTCTTTTCATTCTCGGTTAATTTATTGATCTGTCCGATCTGAGCAGGAACACACAATGAAATAGCCAAACAGGCAAATAAAAATACTATCTTTTTCATATACAGCAGTTTACAATATAAATATTTTCAGGCAAAATGATGAATGATATTTAACTGTTCACAATAAATTCAATCCTTCAATAATATCCTGAAATTATGAACTTTAAACGACATGAACAAGATAGATTGTTCTGATTTTATATTTTAGTTCAGAAATTAGCATCACTCTTTTTAAAACCTGTATTTTTAAGGTATGGAAACAAAAAATATTGACCAGATAAAAGGCGGAAAGTGGATCATCGGAATGGTTCATGTGGATGCACTGCCCGGAACTCCTCGTAATAGTAAGGTAATTTCTGCAATCGTAAAACAAGCGGTTGACGAAGCGTTGATTCTTCAGGATGCCGGCGTTGACGCTATTCTGATCGAAAACATGCATGATGTTCCTTACCTGAAAAAGACAATGGGGCCGGAAGTGGTGGCTTGCATGACTGCCATTTCGGTTGAACTACGCAAAAAGATTCAGGTTCCGTTGGGAATCCAAATTCTTGCAGCTGCCAACAAGGAAGCGCTTGCTGTTGCTCTCGCAGCCGATCTCGATTTTATCAGAGCCGAAGGATTCGTATTTGCCCATTTGGCTGATGAAGGTTATCTCGAAAGCTGTGCCGGTGAGTTGCTCCGCTACCGGAAACAAATTGGCGCTGAAAACATCAGAATTTTTACCGATGTTCAGAAAAAGCACTCCTCACATGCCATCACTGCAGATATTAGTTTGAAGGAACATATCGAAACCGCTGCATTCTTTTTAAGTGATGGAATAATCATCACAGGAACCTCGACCGGTAAAGAACCATCAGTTGAAGATGTCAGGATTGCATTTTCATCTACTGAATTGCCGGTAATTATTGGCTCCGGAATCACTACTGAAAACCTTGAAAGCTACTGGAACCTGGCCGATGCATTTATTGTAGGTTCTCACTTTAAATATGATGGTGATTGGAAAAACAAAGTATCGATGGAAAGAGTATCGGCTTTTATGAAAAAAGTAGATGAACTGCGGAGTATTTGATTGAATTGGTTTTCATATTCCGTAATACATTGGTTCAGTTCATGATACTATAAAAAAAATTGAGACGGCTTCAACAAGCCGCCTCAAAGCCATGAAAACAATTAAACAATGTTCAGAAAACAGAAAACTAGAAACAATTATATCGTTAAAATCTCAACATTTTTGTCGTCGAGCATTTTGTCTATTTTTTTGCTGAAACTGGTAATCATATCCTGTACCAAATCTTCAGCATCTTTTTCATCATCTTCAGAAAGACCGTCCTTCAATAATTTCTTCAAATTATCATTGGTATCTTTACGGACACTTCTTAAACTGACTTTTGCAATTTCACCTTCTTTGTTTACCACTTTCACCATTTCTTTCCGGCGTTGCTCGGTTGGCGAAGGAACATTGATGCGAATAATTTCCCCATTGTTATCTGGGTTAAAACCAAGATTCGAATTGATAATCGCTTTTTCAATGGGATGAATCATTGGCTTTTCCCAAGGCTGAACTACAATTGTTCTGGCATCGGGAGTACTGATGTTTGATACCTGTGCGATTGGAACCATATTTCCGTAATAAAGAACCATAACGGAGTCCAACATTCTGGGAGATGCCTTTCCGGCGCGAATATGAACCAACTCTTTATCGAGATGGGCCAATGCGTGTTCCATTCTCTCCCTGCAAATATCAATAACCATTTGAACCTCTTCGTGCATGTGAACTAACTCTTTTCGTTTATTAAAAGTGCTGGGAACAAATATAGAAATATTTAAATAAAATTAAAATTTTAATCTTTTTTAAATAAAAATAACCATTTTTTTTAGCGATGAACGTATGTTCCAAGGTTTTGTCCTTCCAAAACTTTCTTAAGATTTCCTTTTACATCCATATTAAAGACGATAATCGGCAGATTATTTTCCTTGCACATGGCAGTCGCGGTAAGATCCATTACTTTTAATCCAAGTCGGTGTACCTCGTCGAAGGATATCTTTTCAAATTTAGTGGCTGAAGAATCTTTCTCCGGATCGGCAGTGTAAACGCCATCAACCCTGGTACCTTTCAGCATCACATCGGCTTCAATTTCAATTCCACGCAAGGAAGAACCGGTATCAGTAGTAAAATAAGGATTTCCGGTACCCGCCGAAAAAATAGCCACCTCTCCTCTTTCGAGAACTTCAATGGCCCGGTCTTTCGAGTAAAACTCACCGATAGGTTCCATACGGATAGCCGTTAAAACGCGCGATTTGCAGCCAACACCCTGAAGTGCAGAATTTAGTGCCAGACTGTTAATTACTGTTGCAAGCATTCCCATCTGGTCGCCTTTCACACGGTCAAATCCTTTGGTAGCCCCGCTCAATCCCCTGAAAATGTTGCCGCCACCAATTACAATCCCGATCTGAACACCGGAATCGGCAATCTCTTTAATCTGCTCGGCATAATCAGTCAGTCTTTGCTGATCAATTCCGTATTGTTGTGCACCCATGAGTGATTCGCCACTCAACTTCAAAAGAATTCGTTTGAATTTTGGCATAAGGATATTTTTCAACAAAAGTATATTAAAAGTTTAAAAGGAGCTGAACAATTAAAATTGAAATCAAAAAAAGGTATCCAGCGAACTGAATACCCAATTTATGAAAAATAACCAAGCCTGCCGGATGTTTTAGTAACACTCAGCACAAGCTCTTTTACCTACAATTTTTAATGTGTCATCAACGTGAGATAATTCGCTTATTTCACGATCTTCAAGATGTATCTTGAAAAAGCCTTCCAGATAATATACAAAAAGAGCCCAATCAACCTGATCAAAATTCAGGTCTTCATTGAATGAAGCTTCAAGTTTTATCTGGTCACGTGGAACACCAGTTTTACGCAGGACCTTATACAAGGTGCGTTTCATTGTTTTGTTTTCCATTGTTTTGTTTTCTATTGTCTTCTGTATTAACTCCAAATCATTTAAAATCGATAAATAATTCAGATTGAACCTCGCAAAAGTAAGAAATTAGTTATTCGAACAATTGATCAAACAAGTCAAATACCTTTTTGTTTCAACAAATTTAATGTTTGACGCTCCGAAATGGCTAAAACAAGGTTTCGGTCCATTCTTTTTTCAGAAGACTATATACTTCGAGGTCAATATAAGAGTGGTTATGGCGTTCACCACTTCGTTCAATTCCTTCAAAAGAAAAACCAAGCCGGCGTGGAATTGCCGAGCTTTTATCGTTTCCAACTCCGCACCTAATTTGCACACGGTTCATATCCATGTTACGGAAAGCAAGGTTCACCATTTTTCGTACTGCTGCCGTAGCAATTCCCCTGCCGGTCATTTTTTCAATCAGCCAATAGCCAATTTCGATTTTATCGTTAATCCGGTCGGCTTCTTTAAAACCAATCAGGCCTGCAAATTCATGCTTGTACCAAACTACATAAACTTCGTCGCGGCTGGCAGATGGCTTTTCAAGAATTGAACGCACAAACCTTTCAGTATCAATTAATTTATTGGTAAAATCAACAAATGGAAGCCATCTCCGAAGAAATTTACGGTTTTGGTCAATGGCATTAAAAATAGTCTCGACATGCGAAAGAGTTAATCTTTCAAGAAACTGGCGATCGTCAATTATCAGCTTTTCCATAGTGCAGAATTACAATAGATAAATCAGGTCTGATGAATTCAATGAGCAAACAAAATAAGGATTTTTGATCGAATTTTGATTTGATTATCTTTGCTACATTTCTGAAAAAAAACTTCTACCTTTTTCCGGATGATATTGCCTGAAATAATATACCAAAACACATTTAAAATGAATAAGTTAGCTTTTATTTTCGTTTTTACAGGTTTGTTTGTTAACCTATCGTGCGGATTGGCAGATAACAATAAACAGGAGAAAATGGTACAGATCGAAACCGAATTCGGGATCATTAAAGTTAAACTGTACAACGAAACTCCCCTCCACCGCGACAATTTCATTAAATTGACCAATGATGGTTTTTATACCGATCTGCTTTTCCATCGGGTGATTCAGGGTTTTATGGTTCAGGGAGGCGATCCTAACTCGAAGAATGTTGAACCCGGCAAAATATTGGGTGGCGGCGATTTGGGTTATACCATTCCTGCTGAAATCAATCCAAAATTTTTCCATCGAAGAGGCGTTTTAGCAGCTGCGCGCGAAGGAGATCAGCGAAATCCGGAGAAAAAATCTTCAGCTTCACAGTTCTACATTCTTCAGGGGAAAGTATTCAGGCCCGGTGAACTTGATTCGCTGCAAACAAAACTGGAGGAATCGCGCAAAATGAATATGATGCAAATAAAGGTGAAAGCAATTGAACCTGAATTAAATAAACTGGCGTCAGAAGGCAAACAGGATGAATTGACTGCTCGTATCAATGCCATTCGCAAAGCCGTTTCAGAAGAAGCAGCAAAATTGGCACCTATCCATTTTACTGAAGAGCAAAAAAAGGCCTACACCACTGTTGGCGGATATCCGTCACTTGATAATAACTACACTATTTTTGGCGAAGTTACTGAAGGAATGGATGTAATCGACAAAATTGCACAACAGCCGACCGATCAGAACAACAGACCTCAGAAGGACATTAAATTCAGCATAAAAATGATCAAATAACAGATGAAAAGAATCGTATTCACATTCCTCCTCTTTTTTTTTATAGGCCAGCTTTTTGCGCAAAGCCGTATTGTGCAGATTTCGACCAACCTCGGAACGATGAAGTTCAGGTTGTACGACGAAACGCCCAAACACCGCGATGCATTCTTACAGCTTGCTAAAGAAGGTTATTACGATCAGACACTTTTCTACCGGGTTATACAGGATTATCTGATTCAGGGTGGATCGGGTTCATCGCGCAATGCGGCTCCCGGCAAACGCATTGGTTATGGCGATCCGGACAAAACGGTGGATGATGAAATCTTACCACAGTTCTTCCATAAAAAAGGGGCATTGTGCGCTCCCCGGCAACCTGATAATATCAACCCGTTCAAGCAGTCGGATATTTCTCAGTTTTTTATCATCAAAGGCCAGGTTTATACCTCCGGAAAACTTGACACCCTTGAGATGGCTGTAAACCGGCCAATTCAAAACAAAATAAATGCGCGCTACCTCACTCCGGAAGTAAAAACCAAATTAGCAAAACTGAAATCCGAAAAAAAAGTGGATGAGTTCAGGAAAATAGCTGACGAAGTTAAGCGACAGATTGATACCGATTTTCAACTACATCCCGGGAAACTCTTCTTTAATGAAGAGCAGCGGAAAGCCTATACCACCATTGGCGGATATCCGGATCTGGACGGAAAATATACCATCTTCGGAGAATGTATTTCAGGTTTTGAAGTGATTGATAAAATCGCGGCACTGAAAAAGGATGAAAACGACCGCCCTTTTACCGATGTGAAAATGACAGTTACTATAATTGATTAAATATGATACAAATAAAATACATAGTTTGGATCTTATTTTTCATGATTGGCTGCGGCTCGCCTGAAAAGAAACAGTCTCAAAAATCTACCGAAACTGCACCGGAAGTAAAAAATGAGCAATCCACAGGCAGTTTTGCTGAAATCTCTTCAGTGGTTTTTAAAATTGATACCTACGAAAACAACCGGATTCTGGAAAGCGGAATGGGATTTTTTATTGCCCGTGATATTGCTGTTACCCGCCTGTCGTTTTTTGAATCGGCCAATAAAGCGGTAATTGTCCCATTCGACAACGATAGTACTTATCAGGTAACCGGGTTTTTGGGATTCGATCGTATTAACGACCTCATTTTATTAAAAATAGAAGGAATTCAAAGAACTCCTGTTGTTCTGTCAGATTCTATTTTGGCAGATAAAGAAAAAGCCATTTATCTGAGTAAGCCAACAACCAACGTTGTCCCGCTACACGAAGGAAGTGTATTAAGTTACTCGAACTTGTTTGGGACGAAACTTTACAAAATTACCAACCAGTTACGTTCAAAAAGTGCAGGAAGTCCGGTTTTTGATGTCAATAAAAAATGTATCGGGTTGGCGTTTATGCAGGTTGACGATTATGAAAGCAAAACTTTTGTGACACCTTCCATATTTATTGCCGCTCTACTAAAAAAAGCCGGCAATGTTCAGAATTTAAGCGAATTAAATAGCCCGACAATCGGTCAGTCAATTCAGGATAACAGCAAGATTAAAGGATTGGTGATTGAAACCGATATGGGAAATATCAGAATTAAACTGTACGATAAAACACCCCAATACCGCGATAATTTCATCAAGCTGGTACGCGAAAATTATTACGACGGATTACTTTTCCACAGAGTGATCCATGGATTTTGCATCCAGAGCGGTGCCGCAGATACCCGCGATGCCGGCCCTGACGATGTGGTTGGCTGGAAAGGACCGGGATATACTTTACCTGCCCATATTTTTCCGGGTTTGTATCACAAACGGGGAGTAATCGGTTCGCCGCGAAAACCGGAACAGCAAAATATGCGGAAACGCTCTGACGGTTCACAGTTTTATATCATTACGGGCCGGATTTATAATGATATTGAACTTGATGAACTTGAAAAAGAAAACGATCACCAATTTACCGAAGAACAACGGAATACCTATAAAACCATAGGCGGTGCGCCTCACTTAGACGGAACATATACTATTTTTGGAGAGGTGGTCGAAGGAATGAATATTGCTGACCAGATTTCGAATCTTGAAGTTTCAAGCGACTTCAGGCCAAAAAAAGACATACGGGTCAAAAAAATCAGTATTCTGGAATAATTATATCCGAATCATTATCTTTGCCGCTCAAATTCAATAGCATGGATCAAATGTTAGATAAAATCAAAGAATTAAAAGCTGAAATTGAACAAATTACAGTTTCGGCCAAAGAAGAAGTCGAAGAATTACGTATTAAATATATCAGCAAAAAAGGATTGGTAGGGCAGCTTTTTAATGAATTCAAAGATGTTCCTGCTGAAATAAAGAAAGAAGTTGGACAGGCAATTAACGATTTGAAAGAGTTTGCTGTCAACAAAATCAACGAAATGAAAGATAGTTTTGAAGCTGCCGAACAGGGCGATTCAGCACTTGACCTGACCATGCCCGGCGAACCAGTGAAACTCGGTAGCCGGCATCCGCTATCGATTGTGAAAAACGAAATGATCGACATTTTTACCCGCCTTGGATTCACCATTGCTGAAGGACCTGAAATTGAAGATGACTGGCATGTATTTTCAGCGCTTAATTTTCCGCCGGAACATCCGGCCCGCGATATGCAGGATACATTTTTCATCGAAAAAGATCCGGATGTACTGCTTCGGACACATACTTCCAGCGTACAAATACGTGTGATGGAAAAAACCCAGCCGCCAATTCGAGCTATTTTTCCCGGACGTGTATTCAGGAACGAAGCCATTTCTGCCCGTTCACATTGTATATTCCACCAGATTGAAGGTTTGTATGTTGACGAGAATGTTTCGTTTGCCGACCTGAAACAAACTTTGCTGTATTTTGCACGTGAGCTTTTCGGCGAGAAATCTCAAATCCGTTTGCGTCCATCTTATTTCCCGTTTACCGAACCATCGGCCGAAATGGATGTAAGTTGCTCGATTTGTGGCGGAGAAGGATGCAATGTCTGTAAATACACCGGCTGGCTCGAAATTTTAGGCTGCGGAATGGTTGATCCGAACGTTTTGGAAGCATGCAACATCGACAGTAAAAAATACACCGGTTTTGCCTTCGGAATGGGAATAGAACGAATCACCATGCTGAAATACGGCATCAAGGATATCCGCCATTTCTTTGAAAACGATGTTCGGTTTTTAAAGCAGTTTGAATCGGCAAATTAGAAAAGAAAAAACAACCAAAAATACGAATCCCGGCTTTAACCAGAGTCGGGATTTTTTTTGCTTTGAAGCAAGTTCTAAGTTTTGTATTTTTGACTTGTTGTTTGACTATTAAAAGAACTTGTTTTTCTGCAACCAAATAAAAACACAAAAATGAACTTACAATACATATCCGATAATAAAGGGAGGAAAACAGGGGTGTTTATTCCTATCGATAATTGGGAGTATTTGAAGTATAAATACAAAGAAATTGAGCAGGAAGAAAAGGACTCTTTTGAAGTTCCGGAAGATACTCTTCCGGATTTGCCAACAATAAATAGGCAGTTTTTTATTCGTATATTCGGTTTTCAATGTCCATTTTCTGGTGTAAAACTCTTATTATTTCAACAATATTTCTTTTGGATTTTTTATAGAAAATAATGTGCGACTTCACAATTGATGCTCTATATCCTTTCTTAATATGGTCATCAGATTTTCCGCTTTCAAAGTTCTCAGATATAAATTCGATTTCGTCTAAAATTAGATTGTAGTATCTATCAGCTTGCTCAAGCGACCAGTTTTCAAATGTGTACAACCATATCTTTTCGAAAACTTGATTTGCATTCTCGCTAATGAAGTATCTCATTTCTTCAAGTGTTTCGCATGAAGATTTTTAAGATTTTCGGTTCGGTCAAAGTCTTTTATAAATCCACTCTTCTCTCCAATTTCAAGCTCCTTAATTAGAGCTTTATACCTATTTTCCTCATTCTCGAAAAGACGAAGAGCTGTTCTAATAACCTCATTGGCAGACGAATATTTTCCAGTAGAGATTTTCTCATTAACAAAGTTTTCGAAATATTCTCCAAGTAGTATAGATGTATTTTTTGCCATTGTAGAATATTTTTTCAAAAAAACCAATTCTTGGTATTAATTCAAAATCTCGAAACAGCTTTTTTTCTTATTCCGAGTCCGAGTCCGACTTCGAACCGGGCCCGGAATTGCTCCCGAACTTAAATTTTGACTCTGTTTTTTTTAAGCTGCCGGCAAGAAAATTACAGCCTGGCAACCTAATTACCTTACAGTTGTAATGTCAATTTTAAATGTCCGCCAAGCCCCTGTTGAATAATTTTCATTAGTGTTGATAGACGGATGTCCGATGCATTATTTTCAATTCTTGAAATGTACGATTTGTTTGTCCCGCATTTTTTGGCAAGTTCTTCTTGTGTCATACCAAGTTTTAGTCTTGCTTCTTCGAGCAAAACTCCAAGTCTGAAGGACTCAAACTGTTGTTCCCATTCTTCTCTTTTGGGTTGTCCTTTTTCACCATACTTATTGTCGAGAATTTGGTCTAATGTCGTGATATTACTTTTTGAATTCATCTTGATATTCCTCCATTATTTTAAGTGCCTTTTCTAATTCTTGTTTCGGTGTCTTCTGAGTTTTCTTTTGGAAAGCGTTTCCAAGAACCACTAAATTCCCTTTGTCAAAGAAGGAAAAGATTCGATAAATATTATTTCCAACTTCAACTCTTATTTCATAGAGTCCCTTTGTTCCTTTCAAATGCTGAAAATATTTCTCTGGGACTTGTTTGGTCACACGGATTAAGTTTAAAGTCCACCCAATTTTTGCCTGGACATTGTCAGCCTGTTTTCCGTAGAAGTCGAGAAAATAGTTCTTATATGCGATTACTTGTCTCTCAAAATTCATAAAGCAAAGTTAACTATTCAGACAACTATTTCCTAATTTATTTTTGTCAACAGAAATCCTCCATACAAAGCGCTTGGCATTGGTTATAACGGGTAAATATCCCCAAATATATCATGCTTTTTGCTCTATCGCCTCTGTTAAACAGTTTTGTTTTGTAAGGGCAAACTGCCTCAAAAGCTGAAATAATAGTGAACCTGCCCACCCGAATTCCGGGCTGCCCATTGGCAGGTATTTCGGATTTTAAGGCTCCGGTCTTTTCACAAAAATCAGAGCCTTAAAGTTTTAATCTCTTTTAGTTGCCCGAAACGATATAAGATATAAAACCTCAACTTTCTGTTGTAATCGTAATTCACTTTTCCTCCGTCCGAGTCCGACTTCGAGTCGGGCCCGGAATTGCTCCCGGACTTAATTTTTGATTCCAATTTTTTAAGCTGCCGGCCAAAAGACGCACCAGGCCGACAGCTTTTCTAATCTAACTAACAGAACAGATCATATTTTTCCAACATCCATTGCTAAACTGAGTTAACAGTCAATCTTATAAAATATTCAAGACTTTTTTTCTTATTCCGAGTCCGACTTAGAGTCGGGCCCGGAATTGCTCCCGGACTTAATTTTTGATTCCAATTTTTTAAGCTGCCGGCAATGGAGACGCACCTTGCCGACAGCTTTTCTAATCTAAACTAACAGAACGAATTTATTTGAGGCTAAAATATACTGGTTGAGTATATGAAACATTAACTGGAACTCCTTTCTGCTTGCCAGGAGTCCAGTCAGGTAACTGTGAAATTATTCTCAAAGCTTCAGCATCCATAGCAGGATTTGCACTCCTTGCAATTTTTGGATTAATGACCTTTCCTTGAGCATCAATAATAAAATTGACAAAGACTTTTCCTTCCACACTTTTTGTTTTTGCTTCAATCGGATATTGAACATGGTCATTTATCCATTGACGCAGTGCTTTTTCACCTCCGGGAAACTCCGGCATAACTTCAACAATATAATACACGATTTGATCTGGATTAAGTTCAGACTGATCTATGTTTTTGATTTGTGCATTTCGAAGTATTTGTAGAACTTGATTAACCTGAGCGAGTGAAGCTTCTTTTTCTGATTTTACTTTTAATTGATAAGAGTTATTTACACGACTCTTGTTCCAAACCTCCACTTGACGCTTTAATTCTTCTACTGTACACAATTTATTGTCAATGTAATTGCCATCTTTTCTGATTTCAATTAATAGACCTGACTGTAAACTTTGTGTTTCCAGAACAGCTTGGGAGGATTCAACAACTTTTTCAGGTGCGTTTTCTTTTGTGGACACTTTTTCGCTTCTGTTGCCGAAAGCCATCAGCAGCAGGGCAAGCAATGGGAGAAAGGTCGCCACCTTCCAACGCCATGCTTTACTGGTTTTTTGTTTGTTCATCATGGTAATTCTTTTTTTAATTTGACAATGATTAAAACTGTTTGCAAGGGCGAACCGCCTTGGCCCGACTCCTTTTTTAATAATAAGT
>JBBRXN010000044.1:0-42944 GCA_038248385.1 Bacteroidales bacterium | reverse complement strand
GCGATCAAATCATTACTTTCTGTCCTCTATTTTGCGATTAAATCATTATTAACGGCAATATTGCAAAACAACCTGTCAAGTTCCGAAAATACCCAATTCTCATTAGCTTGAGATAAATAGGGTTGTCAGAGAGGACTCAAAATTAAAGACTGTGAAAATCGGAAATATTGATTTGGGTGAGATGCCGCTGTTTTTGGCGCCAATGGAAGATGTGACGTATAAATCGTTTCGGTATATGTGCAAAAAGTATGGTGCCGATGTGATGTACACCGAATTTGTTTCGTCGGAAGCATTGATTCGCGATATTCAGAAGACAAAGGAAAAAATGACTTTGTTCGATTTCGACCGTCCGGTGGCTATCCAGATTTATGGACATGACATCGATTCGATGGTTGGGGCCGCCAAAGTGGCCGAAGAATTACAGCCCGATTTTATTGATATCAATTATGGTTGTCCGATGAAGAAAATCATACGCCACGGAGCCGGTGCAGGTATGTTGCTCGATCCGGATAAAATGCAGCGAATGACCGAAGCCATTGTGAAAGCGGTTAAAATACCGGTTACCGCCAAAACCCGCCTGGGCTGGGACGAAAACAACAAAATTATTGTCGGTATCGCCGAGCGTTTGCAGGATGCAGGGATTGCTGCATTGGCCATTCACGGTCGTACCCGCAGTCAGCTATATGCCGGTGAAGCCGACTGGACTTTGATTGGCGATGTGAAGAACAATCCGCGCATGACAATTCCCATTATCGGAAACGGCGATATCAACGGGCCGGAAAAAGCCAAAGCATTTTTGGATCAAACCGGAGTAGATGCACTGATGATTGGCCGGGGTGCGATTGGCCGCCCTTGGATATTTTCAGAAGTAAAACATTACCTGAAAACCGGAGAACTCCTCCCTCCACCTACAGTTGCTGATGTGGTTCAGAATGTTCGCGATCAGTTAAATATGTCGATTGAATGGAAAGACAATGTGCGCAGCGGTATTTTGATGATGCGCCGTCACTTCGCCAAATATTTCCCGACCTTGCCCAATTTCCGCGAGCACCGCATCCGATTGTTGCAAGCTGACACAATCGACACGGTGAATGAAGCGTTAAATCTGATTGAAAGCCAGTATGGCCATTTAAGTGTTGATTATGCAAATGTGAGTCTGAAGTGATATCAATCGACTTTATTCCCGACTTTGCCCCGTTAATTGGTTTTGCCGATGACCTGGGAGTATTATTGCTGATTCTTCGCCAGATGGCCATTCATATCACTCCCGAAATCAGAAAAAATGCCCGGGAACACCTTCAGAAATGGTTTGGCGAAACCGATGAGTATAAACTTGATCTTCTTGAATCGGAGTTTGCGCCAAATAAAAAATAAAAAAGCTGATCGCTTTTGATATTGCGGCGGGCGGCAACTTAGCAATCTATTCGACTTTCTTAATTCAAATTCCAACAAGTCGGGGATGCAGCTCTAAATCAAACTTTTTCCCAGACAGCCTGAAAATATCCGCCGCTCTGCGACATTCGTCGGTTGGCTTCAAACGCATCCGATTCTTTTGCCAGATTGAAGCCGTTCAGCATGGTGTTGTAATCGTTAAACCTTATCGGATTTACCACTCCTGAACTTTTAGAGCTTTCTTTTCCGTGACGGGCTTGTAAAAGAAAGACCGCCCGGCAATTGTCTTTGACGTAACTCAGGTAGTTTTTTACAATTTCAGGCTCCATTTCGCCAAAACTGGCACCATTCCAAAATACGTCAAATTTGAATGATTTGAGCAGAGGGAACATCCAGTTTCCAAAAAAGTGAACTTTTCCTTTCTGAATCACCGCATTTAAATCGGTTGTATCGATGGTCCGGTCAGATCTTACCACTTTATTTTCACCCAGAACTTTCGAAAGATATTGTTCGCACAGGTACAAAGGAGCGGGTAAATCAAAACAAAGAATTGTCAGGTCGGGAAATATTTTCTTCAGTATTTCTACCTGAAATCCTGAGCCTGAACCCAATTCGACAATGGTTTCATCGCCTTTCAGGTTTAAATATTGTTTTGCAAAACAAAAGCGGATATAGAAATTCAGAAATTGCATGGTGTATTTTTTACCATCTATTTCGAACAAATCGGAAGGATTTCCAAAGGTGCTTGCTTCGATCTCAGCAATCGGTTTGGAATTGGCCAATTTTCCCTGAAGGATACAATGATTAAATGCCATTTCCCTGATATCGCATAACCTGAGCGAATAAGGCAAGGTGGCTTTATTGGTAATGAATAGCTTGCGAATGATTTTTTTAATGATTTTAGTGTGAAACGGCATGTTGTATTGGTAATTGTAAACCGATTCGCTAAAACCAAAAGTTCCGAAAATTGGATATTTACCGCTCCGAAGTTGTTCGATATCAGCGCTTTTTATTTCATTGGCAATCTTATCTTCGTAAGCTTTCCAGTATCTCCCGGCTTGAAATATTTCCGGGGCATTCTTATATTCCTTTAATAGTCGATCCAGATTTTGCATATCCCTTTTTCTATGTGTTCCAACTTATTGGTAAAGCTTTCAAAGGTAAGGTTTTTACACTCAGGTTTGGTTTTAGTTGAATAGAGATTTTCGGATCCGATCACTGCATATTCATTCGATCAATAGCTCGAGGGCTCAATAGGATGAAAACACAAAAAATGCTGAGTTAAATCTTTTTTACCTCAATGTTGTAATTGAGATTTGGCTTGTTGTATCTTTGTAATGAAAAATTTTGTAGAAAAATTCAGCTGCGTTGATGCAGTGTATTTCAATTGAATGTCAGCTTTTTTCGTGGTTTATTAATTATTCGGGGTTAAAAATACATGACAAAAAAAATATTCTTCCTGTTTTGTTGCCTTGCATTTCATCATCTGTTAAGCGCTCAATACAGAACCAATGTACATTCAATTTCGCGTCGTGAAGGATTGTCGAACGGAGCAGTCAACGCCATTGCACGGGATGCTGAAGGGTATGTCTGGTTTGGAACCTGGAATGGATTAAACAGGTATGATGGCACCAATATTGTCACATATTTACCCGGGAATAAAGAATTTGCCATACATAACCATGTGGTTAGGGAGCTTTATCCAACGTCGAAAGGGCCAATTTGGATGCTGACCAACAAAGGTGTCGTGTTGTACGATAATTCTTACGATCGTTTCTATCCGTTTTTTACCAATGAACCCGAACAGATCAATTATGAAAATGATATTTCATTGTGCCATTCTGATGAATTCGGGACAAAAGTGGCTGTTTTCGGCAGAGGTATTTTTAGTTTCGATAGCATCGCCAAACAATTTCCGGCAATAAAGTTTGAACCGGCTTCACTTCAGGCTTCTTTGAGCGTGAAGCGCTTGCATTCAATCGGTTCTGATTTTTATTGTATCTCAGGCAGCAATCAACTTTTGAAAATTTCAGGAAATCGACTTCATGAATTGACTCATTTGCCGATGAATTCGGCAATTACTTCTTCATTGGGCGTTTTGATCAACAAGCATCCTTATCTGCTGATTACTCAACGGGGTGGAAATGCAGTGATGGTGGATATTGATAAAATAGAAGTAAAACAGCTTGTCATTCCTGATGATATCATTACTTCATTTGCTCTGTCAGCCACTCCCGGAAGACTTTGGGCAGGAACCGAAAAGGGGAAAATCTTCAGTTTAGATACCACTTCCGGAGATTTTGAAATGCTTAATATCCCTTCTGACCTGTTTGTTAAAAACCCGATCGCAACCAGGGTTTTAAGCATCTGTGAAACAGCGCCCGATATTTTATGGATCGGCACCGACGGAAATGGTGTTTATAATCTGAAGTTGACCGATTTTCCCAACAAAAGTCTCTCTTCAAGGCAATTGTCGTACCCCATCGTACGGTGTATCCTCGTTACCCGAAACAGGGACCTGCTGATTGGTACCAAAGGTGGTGGAATCGATGTTTTTAATGCGAAAGGAAAGCCTGTTAAAACGATTTCGGTGAAAGACGGCCTGAGCAACAATTCTGTTCTTTCTTTTCATGAACAGGCTGATGGAACAATTTGGGTGGGTACCGATGGGAGTGGAATTGATATTATTTCTCCTGATTTTAAAAAGATCAGAAATTTCCCAAGGGATTTCAAATTGAATAATGAACCGGCCTTTGCTTCAGTTTATCGTATTATCGAAGACGATGATAAGCGGTTATACCTTGGTACAAGCGGATTTGGGGTGATCATGGTTGAATTTGACAAAAACGAACATCCAGGTCCTGTATATTATGAGCAGCTGATTCTGGATAAAAAAACCGATATAAGTGGACAGCAAAAGCAGATCGTATATGCGTTGACACAGGAGCGACCCGGAATAATCTGGATTGGTACACGGGGATTTGGGGTTTACCAGTACAATACGATTACAAAACGGGTAGTTTCACAATTCAATTCACAGACGCATCCATCCCTGATTAAAAATGATGATATACTTTCATTGTTTACCGATCAGCAAAACAACATCTGGGTTGGAAGTAGTTCAGGCATTTATTTCATTTCGCCTGAATTAAACGGGTCGGTTGAAATTTCCGGGTTGAAACTTCAGGAAGATTTATCCAATACCTCCATCCATACAATACAGATGGATCAGCAGGGAAATATTTGGACAACTACCAACCAGGGGCTTTCGTGCATTGATGTGAGGACTCAGACGGTAAAAAGCTTTACCTCGAATGATGGGCTCATCAATGTTGAATACAGCGATGGAGCTTCCTTTTTCGACAGTTCAACCGGACAATTGTATGTTGGGGGAACAATGGGCGTTGATATGATACAAACGCAGGAAATTAAGTTTGCCTCCTTTTTCCCGCCCCTTGCGATCAACGATTTATATATCAGGAACCAACCTGTTGAAATCGCTGATGAAAGTGTGCTTAAAAACCGGATGAACCTTCAGTCGCGACTGGTGCTAAATAGCAACCAGAATGCCCTCACTTTTTTTGTTTCCACTTTGTGTTACTGGGGAAAAGAGCGGCACCGTATCTCGTACCGTTTAAAGAACTTTGACGACGTATGGACAACAATTCTGCAAAATCAGGCCATCAGTTTTACCAATCTTAATCCTGATAAATACTTTCTTCAATTGAGGGTAAGCGACGAAAACGGAACATGGTCCGATCAGATCAAAGAGGTTGAAATCGTTATCAATCCACCATTCTGGCAGACGAAATGGGCAATTGCCGGCTATATCATTCTGGTTATTGGTATTCAGTTATTCATTATCCGGTCGTACATCCGGCGTGAATCGCGCAAAAAGGAAGCGGCACTACTTGAATATAAACAGCAGAACGAAAAGGAACTTCAGAATTATAAAATTGAGTTTTTTACCAATGTGGCTCATGAGTTCCGTACTCCGCTAACGCTCATTACCTCTCATATACATGCCTTGCTTGAAGAAGCCGAAGCCACCGGTAAAAATCCGCGTTTGCTGAAAGTTTACAATAACAGTGTCAAATTGCACAAATTGGTACTTGAAATCATCCAGTTCAGAAAACTTGAAAAAGGAAAAGAACAACTCAACATCAGTAAAGTGAATCCCGGGATGCTGGCGCTGGAAGTTATTTCGGATCTGGAGCTGTTGGCTGAAAAACGCGAAATTACCTGCGAAGTAATTTGTAACGAAAAGGATGTTTTAGTAAATACTGATGCCGATAAATACCAACGCATTATTACCAATCTGGTTTCCAATTCAATAAAATATAACCATCCGGGTGGCTGGGTAAAAGTAAGAATATCATTCAATGAGAATGAGTTTGTTGCTGAAGTTGAAGACAATGGTATAGGGATTAATCCTGAATTTAAAAACAAGGTTTTTGAACCCTTTGGAATTTCTTCGGCTCAAAAAAGAGATAGTTTTCCTGACTACAAATCAACCGGGCTCGGGCTGGCAGTTACCAAAGGAATTGTTGAATTACTTCAGGGAACGATCACTTTCGAGAGCAGTCCAGATGAAGGGACAATTTTCACTTGCCGGTTTCCAAATGTTCATCAGCTGAATACGTCCAGCCTGATGGAAAAACAACAGGCTGATCCGGAAGAAATGGTTTTAATTGATGAACCCGGAAAAGAAGAAACTCATTCATCGGCTGATGTTTCTCCGGGAAAACCAAATGTTTTATTAGTGGATGATGATAAGGATATACTTGCATTGTTAAGAGATATGCTTAATCCTTTGTATAACCTTTGCTTCGCCGGAAATGGCAGTGAAGCTTTGCTTATTATTGAAAAACAACAGATCGACCTGGTTGTTTCGGATGTGATGATGCCTGTTATGGACGGCGTTGAATTATGCTTTAAAATCAGGGAGAACTTTGATACCAGCCATTTGCCCATAATTCTACTTACTGCTAAAGAAGAAATTGAAGATCGGATCAAAGGCCTTCAGGCGGGGGCAGACTCCTATATCTCAAAGCCATTTCATCCCGATCATCTTAAAATCAGAATTGAAAAACTCCTTAGAACGAGGCAGAATATAAGGAAAAAATTTAGTAGTCCTGATGAAAGTACACCGTTGATCAATGAAATTCCGGATCCGTTTTTTCAGAAATTACTGAATTATATTGACGAGAACATTGATGACGAAACGCTTTTGGCCGAAAAACTGTGCGAAAGGCTCGCCATCAGTAAATCTGCTCTTTACAATAAAACCAAAGCCGTTTTGGGAACCACGCCGCACGGACTGATCAATCAGCGAAGAATGAGAAAAGCCTCCATTTTACTCGATTCCACTTCTTTATCTGTGAGCGAAATCATCGATCAGACCGGTTTCAACAGTCGTGCTTATTTTTACGAGCACTTCATCAAAGCATTTGGATGTTCTCCTTCCGAATACAGGCAGAATAGGAAAACAGAAATATAAAATATCGACCAAAATATGACTGAATTGCCAGCCTTAAAATGGATATCCGATCGCGACATTCAGAACCAGGTTGTCTTTTCTCCATATTGAACTTGCGAAGTTGATCTCATTGGCTACCCATCGGTTATTTTCTTCGAGCCATGGTTTTCTTAATGGCATGGCCAAATCGAACCGCAGGATGAAAAAGGAAACGTCAACCCTGAATCCCACTCCTGTTCCAACAGCTATCTCATTCATAAATTTTGAAAACATAAACGGACTTCCCGTGGGGGCCGGATTAGATTTCAGCAGCCACACATTCCCGGCATCAACAAACAAGGCGCCCTTGAAAAAACGGTAAATACCAAAACGGTACTCAGCATTCGCTTCCAGTTTTACATCGCCTCCCAATTGCAAAAAACCTCTTTTGCCAATATCCTGATAGAAAGTGCCCGGACCAACTGAATTAATCTGGAAAGCACGGATACTGTTCGGTCCTCCGCTGAAAAACTGTTTGGTATAAGGCATAATGGAAGAGTTGCCATAAGGTTTGGCCACCCCGGCAAAAAAGCGCAAAGCCAGCTTGTTCTTGTCTTTAAAATTGTAGTAAGTACGGCCGTCCAGACTCATTTTCGCGTATTGCGAAAAGATAGAACCAACCATTTTGGAAGGATTCCCGGATGATATTTTATTGCCGCCAATTATACTTGCCAAAGCAAATGTATTGCCGGCAAGCTCCGATGATAAATGAAGGTAGGATTGCAGCTTTTTACCGGTCAGCATTTGCTCGCTGTAAGTAAACGAATAACTTCCTCCGGCTATAAACTGCTCTTCGTAGCTTTTTTTTAAAAAAGGATTGGCTTCAAGCAAATCGGTAAATAAGATTGATTTGTTTCCGACTGAAGTATAACTTATGTCGATTGGATTTAATTCATGTTCCTTCCTGATATTTTCTTTCCACTTAAAACCATAAACAAATTTGAAAGTGCGCATGTCAAAATAGTTGACCCGTTTCAGATAATTATATGACAGCAATAAACTTGTTTTTGGAACGAAAATACTGTTTGACTGCCTGATGCTAAACGGGGTAATGAAACGCGGAAATGTCAGCTCCAACTGCGGGTTGTAGGAATAGGAATACAGATTTTCACCGATTCCACCAATTTGTGCCTCGAATGATCCGGCCAGGTTTAGATTGAGTAATTCCGCCTTTCCAAATGTATTTCGGTTCAGGATACTAAGATTCATTCGTGGTCCGGCGTAATTGTTCGATTTTGAAACCAGGTCTAATTCGGCCCTGAATGTTCGTTTTTGCATCGGGGTCATCAGAATATTTACATCCAATAAACCCGGAATTGAATCCCTGTTTTCAGCAAAATTCACCTGTACCAGTTTGAAATTACCCATCGACATCAGGCGGTTCAGGGTGATGATGTGATTTTGCCGGGAAAAGACTTCCCCTTTCTGCAAATAAATTGATTTGGAAAGTACTTTTGGTTTGATTGTCATTCTCGCTTCTTTCCCGAAAAAAACTATGTCATCAACCATTAATGTGTCTTGCGTTTTACTGGCACGCCGCTCATTTAAAGAATAGTTCTGGTTGACAAATACATTGTTGATGTGGTAAACAGTTAAAGCATCTTCCGGAATACTGTCTTTTAAGGTTAATGTGAATCTAACATCTTTATTTACGTTTGAAGTGTCGGCTTTAAATAGCAAATAATCAGGGTTGAAGTAGAAATATCCGTTGTTTTTTAAGAATGCGTCGATTCGCATCCGCTCGTTTTTCAAAAGGTCGAGGTTATAATCATCCCCCGGTTTAATCAATGTTTTATCTTTTATCTCAAGAATCAGGTGGCTTAAACTATCATCTGAAATAGTATAATCAAGTTTTTTAACAATGTATGGCTTGTGAACGTGGCTGGTATAAATTACTTTGACAGAATGCTTCTTTTCAACTGTTTTCGATTCAGTAAAACTTTTAAATATCCCCAGATTAAAAAGTTTCGCGTCAATGATCTCACATGTAACTCCGGTTTTAACGCTGCTCATGAGTACCGGAAGTTCGCCGGTTTTTTTCAGCCACTTTTCCAATTTGGTTTTTGGCTCTTCACCGGCCAGATTATTCAGCCACAATTTCGGGCGAATCCCAAAAAAGCCTTTATTCGGTAATGGCCGTACAGCCCCTTCTGCTAGAGCTTTGATCATTTTTTTATTGACCTTTTCCGTTGATTCCAATTTAATTTCCGCACCAGTATAAAGCTTTTCGCCGTTGGGCAAATGCCTCGTACCGCTACATGATGCCAGAAGCAGCAGGAAAATAAAAATAGCCCCCTTCAAACCTCCCCCGAAGGGGAGGCTTAAAGAAAGCAAAGTCTTCATTATTGGTCTTTTTATCATTTCAAAATATAGTCAAAGTTGTTATCATTTTCCCTATTTATTCAGGGGGCTTCCTTCTTCAAGTCCCCCTTCGGGGGATTCAGGGGGCTTTCTTTTATACGTTTTAAACAACCTGCTCCACCGATTGAAATCGCGCACAAACATAATACCTATTCCGGTTTCAACCAACTGACCTTCAATGGCCCCTTCATATTGATTGTGCCTGAATCCTTTCATCCGGAAACGACCGTCAGGAGTCAGTTTATATTCTACAGTTACATCACCGGTAATATCGCTTGCCGAATTTTGTTTTGCCCGGTCTCCCTCAACATCCACCGAACCTCCAAGTTCTACCGACAATCTTTCATTAAAGAGTTGCTTCTTTACGCCAATTTCAACCTGTGTTCTTCCTTTTGCTGTTCCGGTCTGAAACTCATCGTACGATTGAATGTCAAAATTCAACTCCATTCCGGGAATCACTTTAGAACTCAGTTGATTTAACTGTGCCGATAGAAATTTGCCCACCGTTGAGCGGATTAAAGTTGAAGTTCCTCCTGCAGCTTCTGATTGAAATGGATTTTCCTGAACAAACCGACCCAATACCAACAAGGCAAAAACCTGTTTATTCAATGCCGATTCATCTGTATTTAACATGTTCAGTTTCTGGTTGACGGCCCCTCCCAAAATTCCTTTGTCTTCAGGCTTCAATTGTATCTCGAAACTAATTACCGGATGCAAAATTTCACCACGCAATTTCAGCAATACCTGAAATGGATATTTCTGTTTATACCCACCTTTATCAACCTCGCTTAAACCTGATATCTGATCAGCTACAAGGTCAATTGGCGACGCCCTGACAGTGTATTTTGCGTTGATGGAAATGTTGGCATCCATTGGATCACCGTTCCAGATAATTGTACTTCCGGCATCAATGTCAAATTTCTTTTTAATCACCGATTCCAATGAGACAAGGTAACTGCCATCACTTAAATTGTAAGCGCCGGTAAGGCTCATTTTGCCGCTTTGGTCCATGGTGAAACTTAACGCGGCCTCGCCTCTGACAACCAGCGAGTCAGTAGAAGCAGGATCCATTAATAGCCGTAATGTTGCTTCCTTGTCTATTTCAATGATGGAGGAGAGATCGTATCCACTTGTGCCGGTAGTTCGGCCTCCCTTTTTATCGCCTCTGGTCAGAATCGGATGGAATTTCGTTTTGTTTACAAATTCAACCACATCTTCGCCCTTATCGGTAGTCAGTTTGTCTTCAGGAACTGAAAATGTAAAGTTCGAGCCTTTTTTCATGGTCACCCTTGCATTCACAACCGGAAGACTCATCGGTCCGTTCACATTAATCTTGCTGTCAACAACCATTCGCCCAAAAAATTCCTTGTTATTCTTTACCGTAGTGTTGAATAATAAAAAGTCTTTTGTGTTGACGTTTAAGTCGAAAATGAAATTTGAAAATTGTTTCATCAGAACCGATCCATCAATGATTGCAGTATGCTGATCGACATCCAACATGGTAAAAGAGTCGAAATGAATTCCGTCCTTTTTCAACTGAACCGTTTCATTTTTTATTTCGAGCCGGTTATTCAGGAAGGAAGGTTTCAAAAACGCGTCGTTGAAAACCAGGTTTCCGGTCAGTTCGGGGGCACTGGTAGTTCCTTCAATTAAAAAATCTCCGGTCAGGGTTCCGGCGGCTTCGGTGATTTGGCCCATTGAAAATGCTTCAATGGTTTTCATCGAAAGCGATTGGATTGATGTTTTTATGTTGATCGGACCATTAGGAATGAAAAAACCGCTCGCGGTAAGGTTGTTGTCAGCGCCCGATAAATTCACATCAATATCAAATTTACTGGCATCCGTCCGCTCTGCTTTAATGGTTAAATTTCCGATTGGAATTTCCTTAACAATCAGGTCGCTGATTTTTACATCCGAGATTAAACCATACGAATCGGTCACCCGCTTCAGCAATACATTTCCATCCACAGTTCCCTGAACAATTGAGGTATCTTTATCTACAATCCGCGAAATGTCACCGAGCTTGAATTTGTTGATGGCAATGTTCAGATCATCATTGAACCGATCGTGAACCGAGGCGACATTGATCTGACTTTCTCCATGATTAATGAAAAAATGATGGATCTTAAATCCCTCGCTCCCGAATTCGATTGAATTATCGGCGGCAATGTCCCACTTGTTATTCACGAGGTAAAATTCTTTCGGATCGAGTGTCAGCTTGTAGTTTTCATTCTCTTTTACAAGCTGAGATTTGATCAGCAACTTTTTCTTTTTGCCGTCGGTTGAAGATACATTTGCAAACAGGATGTGATCAGCCAGTTTCCCGTCCAGCGAAAAATTATCTAATTTGATTTGTGAGTTTGAAATTGCAGTACTCGATATCTTATAATTGAGCGCCTTACTGTCAGTATTCACATCTATTGCTAAGTCTTTAATTTCAGTCGTTCCGTAAACAATTTTCTTCATTCTGGCATTCAGCTTCAGGTCGTTTTTCTCACTGTCGAAGCTTCCGCTGATGATTCCCGGCTCGAACTCTTTTAGTTCAGGCAAAAGTACTTTCGAAAGAATGGGATGATTGTGGAATTGTATCTCGAAATTGAAATTGGATTTGTCGCTTTTCTTGACCGGCTGAGTTGTTTTGGATACCGGAAAATAACTGTTTATAAACTGATTGAGTAAGGCAGGCAGCGCAATCGGCGAAAGTGTTCCCGAATATTTGATGTCGATCAGCGCACTGCTGACATTTATTTCTGTTTTGTTCGGTTCGTTTACCGAAGCCGTTAAAAAGGAATCGAGGATGTATTTTTTTCCGTCGCGGGCAACTACAATATTGGTGATTCCGGCTGTCCCGTTCATCTGTTCAACCGATCCGCCTTTTAAATCGGCCGCGCTCACAAAGCTTATCTGAATATCGGATTCTGTTAACTTTAGTTTCTTAAGATCCGCTCCCAACACATTCAGCTTAAATTTATACTCTTCCTGATTGGGGTTTAAGTTTACCAGCCCGTCAAAATCGAATACCGCATTTTCATCGTCCAGATTTATTTTCCCTTCGAATTGCTTTCCATTGACGGTGCCATCCATCTTTAGCTTGTGATAGGTATATTTATTCAGATAAATTTCAGTTACATCAGCCTTGATTTTGGCTTTGATCGTATTCATGTCCAGACCTTTTCCGTCGGCTTCGGCGGTTAACGAAACCGGGCCATACATCGTTGTGTCTTTCAATAAGCTGCCCACATTAAAATTGCTCAGGATTACTTTGCCGCTGAAATTTTCAGCCGGATCAATGGAAGCAATTAGGTCCGCGTTTCCAAAACTGCTAATCACATTCGCGGTGGTCTCAAACGATTTCATCTTTCCTTTAAAAGCAAGCTGCAGGCTGATATTTTCAGGAATACCTATACTGTCGGGAATATACGGGCCGGCCATCATTACCAAATCCTTTTTGCCTGAACTGAATTTCAGATTGGGGAAATTGTAAAATGCCGTTTCATATCTGGGCAGGCCTTTGATATTGAAATTGGTTTTTAAGATCGTATTCGTCCCGGTTTTAACAGCTACATTTTTTCCGCTCAGATTATTCAATTGCCCGCTGATTATTCCTGAAGCGTTGGTAATTGTTGAACTGTTTTTAAAGAATGGCTGCTGGTTCAGGTCCGGTTTAAAATAAAGGGCATCAGCGTTTTTGAAACGAAGATTTCGCAAGTCCAATTTCAGGTTACTGAATTTCATGGAATCGGTCAATGCAGCCATTGAAGAATATTGGATGTTGAAATCAGCGTCGATGCTTGAATTGGTGGTGTTTGCTTTCAGCTTTTTTGCCGTAATGGAATGTCCGTCCATACTGAAATCGGTTTCGACATTGGTGATGGCAAAGTTGTTCTGATCGATAGCGCTGAATTCTTTTACCATCACTTTTGTCAGATCGGTTGAATACTGAAATTCGGTTGCCGCGAGCGATAAATGGCTGAATGTGACATGATCAGGATCAAAAATATTTTTCAGCTCAGGATTATTTCCTGATTTATAAATAATGGTATTGTCATTTAGTTCAATGCGGTTCATTGTAACTTTCCAATTGCTTCCTGAAGTGACAACCGGAAGGATTGAATCTAAAGGAATTTCGGGAGCGAAAGTGCGATACTGAACCTGACTTTTGGATAAATAAACAGATTCAGAAGACAGCAACTGCTTTTGCAAGTCGATGGAAGCAGCTTCCAGTTTACATTGGTCGATCACGGCAGCAACTGACAGAAAGCCTACCGAATCGGCAAAACTAACCGTCGAATTGTTGAGCTGAAGTTTTTTAGCGCCAACTTTTGGAGAAACACTCTTTGGATTATTAATAGGTGTATTACCTGATTCGATCATCCGGATCTTTGCCGTTAAACCATCCGCAATCAATTTATCGAATTGATACACCGATTTTCCCGGATCGATCTCATCCACGCTAAGTTGTAAATTTTTAACAACCGCAAACACATTCATCCCTGCATATTCATCGTGGTATGAGAACCTGACGTTTTTCAAAGACACATCTCCAAGGCTGAATTTCCATTTAGAGGCAGTCAGTGTATCCGCTTTTACCTGAACAGCCGTATCGCCAAATGCGGTAAGCAGGAAATTGTAATTGAACAGCGGATCGGATTTAGTGCTGTGCAACTTTACGGTTGCGTCTTCCAGATCGAACGAATTGATGGCGATCTTACTTTTTAACAGGTCGTAAAGTGCCATGTTTACTTTTGCCTTTCCGGCGTAAAGCAAAGTATCCCTATTCAGGTCTTCAAGATAAAGACCTTGAATTACGACTGATTTGGGAAATGCAATGCTGACACTTTTGATCTCAACCTTTGTATGGGTTTTTTTGCTGACAAAAGACGTGGCATAATGAACAATCTTTGTTTGAACAGAAGGAATCCGTATTAGTAAAGCAACGAGAATGAATATAAGCACAAAGCTTAGTATCACCCATAAGATCACTTTGAGGGCTTTCCTTAAATATGATGGTACTTTATTCAATTAATTAATTCTATTTTTTCTAAGCAATTGAAACTAAATATGAAATTGCTGGAAAGAACTAAGCAAACCAAATACCTTCAGCAACCAAATTACAACGACGATAATGACTACAACATTAAGGATGCTTTTAATGGTCCGCTGCATGGGAATAAATGCGTTGATAAGCCAGAGAACTACTCCAACGACTATGAGGACGAGTACTACATTTAGAATTGGCATACTGATAAGTTTAACTTTGTAACTGAATTATTACAAAGCAAAGATGAGAAAGGTTAATCTGAAAAGTGTTACACAAATTTGGAAATAGGTTACATAATTCACACATTCAGAAACTATTGATACAAATTCTTATTTGGTTGTACTCCCATTGTGAACTCAAGCGTTCCGCCATCCATTATTTCCTGATGGGTAATAAACGAGCGATTCAACTTTTGTCCATTCAGTTTTACTTCCTGAATGTATTTATTGGCGACCGATGCCAGCGGAGCTTTCATGGTAAAATATTTACCCTGCGCCACTTCAATTTTTGCTTCCTGAACCAGAGGCGAACCAAATTGATATTTCAATTCAGCAGGATTTACCGGATAAAAGCCCATTGCGCTAAAAATATACCAGGCCGACATTTGTCCGCAATCTTCGTTTCCGCACAATCCTTCAGGCTTGTTGGTGTACATTTCGGTCTGAATCTGGCGGTTCAGTTCCTGCGTACGCCATGCCCTTCCTGCGTAATTAAAAAGGAAAGTAGTATGGTGCCCGGGTTCGTTGCCATGTGCATAAGCGCCAATCAATCCCGAAATATCTGACGAAGCCTCTTTCCCTTTTACGCCTTCCTGAACTTTAAACAACTGATCAAGTTTGTCAGCGAAAGCTTCTTTGCCACCAAGCAAATCAATCAAACCATTTACGTTTTGCGGAACTAACCACAAATACTGCCAGGCATTTCCTTCAGTGTAATCGCTGCCTTCATGTTTCGAAAAAGCCGGATCAAAAGGAGTTGTCCACTTTCCGTTACTCAGTTGTCCGCGCATAAATCCGGTTTCTTTATCGAAATATGCCCGGAAACTTTCAGCACGCAAACTAAAATATTCAGCATCTTCGGTTTTGCCGAGTTTCCGGGCCACGGCGGCCACACACCAGTCGTCAATTGCCACTTCCAACGATTTGGCAACCGACTGCTGAATTTTATCAGCCGGCATGTAACCCAGCTGATCGTACAATCCCATTCCGTCGCGGTCGAACATCGAAGTTTTTTTCATCGCTTCAAATGCCAGCTGTTGATCGAAATCGCCAATTCCTTTCAGGATGGCTTCAGCAATAACGGGAATGGAATGATTGCCAACCATGCAGAATGTTTCATTTCCTTCGAGCTCCCATACCGGAAGCAATCCTGTTTGTTTGTAATGATCGAGCATGGATTTTACCATGTCGTTTACCCGCGATTGTTGGGTGAGGGTGAAAAGCGGATGCAAAGCGCGGTAAGTGTCCCACAGCGAAAAAACGGTGTAGCGGTTGTACCCGGCAGCTTTTTGAACATCGCCTTTTGTTCCTTTAAATTCACCGTTCGAGTCGGAAAACAAGGCAGGAGCGACCATGGTATGATACAACGAAGTGTAAAAAATAGTTTTCTGAACCGAATCGGCAGACTGGATACGGATTTTCGAAAGCTCTTTTTCCCAGGCATCCGATGCGGCTTTTTGAGTGGCATCAAAATCCCATCCGGGCAAGGATAAATCAAGGTTGGCCAAAGCATTTTCGATACTGACTGATGAAACACCCACTTTGGCCATCACCTGTTTCTCTTTGAATTTCAGGAACCCGACAGTTCTGCCTTCGCCTCCCACATTGGCAATTTCAGACTTTACAATTGGTTTTGAAAAACGAACAGCAAAAAATACGTGCTGATCGGCAGCCCATCCATTCGACAAACGAGATCCGGTAACAAGTAAACTATCAACCACATTCAAAGTTGTTTTGTATGGTTTGTCCCAATTGATGGCAAACCCCAAATTGATAATCAGGTTATTTTCGCCTCCTTCAGGAAAAGAATAGCGATGTAATCCAGCTCTTTCGGTCACAGTAAATTCAGCTTTTATGCCATTGTTCTTCAAGGTGACAGCATAATAACCTGGTGTTGCTTTTTCCTGATCGTGACTATATTTTCCGGCGTAACGAGTGACAAAATCCGCATTTTGTTCTCCTGCTTTAAATGTAACTTCGGAAGTTACAGGCAGAAAAGAAATATCAGCCAGATCGCCGATTCCGGTGCCGCTCAGGTGCAAATGACTGAATCCTGCCACGATACTGTCGGAATAGTGATAGCCTGAACACCAGTCCCAACCCTGAGTACCATTATCGGGGCTCAATTGGATTTGTCCAAATGGGAAAGCTGCTCCCGGGTAAGTATGTCCATGATAGCCGGTTCCGATAAACGGATCGACAAAACCGGTCAGGCGATCTTCCTGAATTAATTTGGGTGAATTACTGGTACAGGCTGCCAACAAAAGCAGTGCTCCGGAAAGAATGGAAATAAATTTAGTCATTGGTTGGATTTTTATGTATTGGCTATAAAAGTACTTAAATTCGATATTCCTGAAAATTTTTCTTCAAACGAACTACCCTAAGCAAGTGAACTTTCAGTAAAAATTACAATTAAAGTAATCAATGCGGTTTTAAAAGGGTAGTATTTTCTATGATCGGAATTTTGTCGGACGCGCAGGATGAAGTAGTTTTACCGTCACTTTTCAAAAAATGGTATCTTTACCCCCACAATTCAAAATGCTATGGAAATTCTTGTATTATTCATCCTGATTTTAATAAATGGTTTTTTTGCGCTATCCGAAGTCGCTTTGATTTCAAGCAAACAAGCCCGCCTTGAGCAATTCAAAATCAATGGGAAGAAGGGGGCCCGGATTGCCTTGAAATTACGCGAAAATTCAGAAAATTTTCTATCGGCCATACAGGTTGGAATTACCCTGATAGGCATTGTGACCGGTGTTTATGGCGGGCTAAATCTTGCGAATGACTTTACTCCCTTTTTCGCCCAATTTGAATCAATTGCCCAGTATGCGCACGAAATCGCGTTGACACTGACTGTACTGGTTATTACTTTTATTTCGATCGTGATTGGTGAATTGGTGCCAAAAACCATCGCCTTGGGAAATCCGGAGAAAATAGCCGTTATAGTTGCTCCTGCCATCTATTATATCAGTACTGCTTTTTACCCGTTTGTGCGATTGCTGGCCATCTCGACCAATCTTGTCAACCGCCTGATTGGCATAAAAACCAATTCGGAGCAAATGACCGAAGTTGAACTACGGCAGATGATCAAGATTGCATCTTATGAAGGCGTAATTGAAAAGGACCAAAACTCAATGCACGAAAAGGTATTCTATTTTTCGGATAAGCGAGCCAGGCACATCATGACCCACCGCACCGATGTGGAATGGGTAGATATTGACCTTCCTAAAGAATTGCTTCATGCCGAAATTCTAAAATTGAAACATAGCAAAACTTTGGCCTGCCATAAGTATCAGGACGATTTCGTGGGAGTTTTGCGCGTAAAGGAATACCTGTTGAATTATTATTCGGATCACCCTTTGGAAATCAGTCAGATCTTGCGTTCACCTATCATTATTCCTGAAAGTACTATAGCGCAGAAAGTACTGAACATTTTCAAACAGAAACAAATATATTTTTCGGTAGTTGTAAATGAATATGGAAGTCTCGAAGGAATTATAACCCTGCACGATATTCTGGAGAGTATAATTGGCGACTTTCCGGAGGAAAATGAAATCACTGAGCCGGATATTTTTGTACGCGATGACCAATCGGTATTGGTAAGCGGAGATGCTCCGATCGAAATACTTGTCGATCTGATTGAAGATTTTACTATTGACTTCGATGAGATAGATTTTGCTACCGTTGCCGGTTTTGTGTTCAACCAAATCAATAAAATTCCTGAATTGGGCGATAAGTTTGTTTACTCCGATTGCATCATCGAAGTGGTTGACATTGACCGCAACAAAATAGACAAAGTACTGATTACAAAGAAAAAATAGCACTTCCGCCAGTTCTGGAATTTACAACTTGGAATTTGGAATTTTCCTGCCTTTATTTCCCCGGAGTTCCGATCCTGGTGTAATTAATCAATTCGATTCCTCTGTCCTTGATGGTTTTCAGAACCAAATCGCTGGTAAATACTTCGGTTACCCAATGCCGGTCTCGGGCAACGGTTTTCATTTCTTTGTTCCCGACAGCCTTCATTTCTTCTGATTTATTGGCCGGATGTTCAACAAACAGATACGTCTTACCTGATTTTAACGATTTCAACATGGTAACGAATGCGGCTTCTTTCTCCTTTTGCGATTGAGCCTTGTCCCATCCAAAATTTGGAATTTCTGTCAATCCTTCCGTTTCGTATATCAGCTTGTATTCTTTAGCCAGCTTCTTTACCAGATTTTTTAGTTCCGGTTTGCAGTCGGGAGCTCCCATGTGCGACGAAAGATGTGTCACGGTTGGGATTTCACGCACAGCCAGTTCAATTTGCTTGCGCAATTCGGCTTCCACCTCTTCCAATTTGTATTTCTTGTTATACCAGTCACCGGTTCCGGCCAAAAAATTGCCATCTGCATCGGCCAGTGATGGGGAAGGGGTAATCGGTCCCCATTTGATGCCGTCCCATTCGCTGGTCAGTGTCAGGTGAACGCCCACATCGATACCCGGATTTTCTTTCAGCAATTGGGCAGCCTCGAAAAACCACGGGCAAGGCACCATAATTTCAACTGAGCGGCTGATACCTTTGGTTGCCGCTTTGATGCAACTCTCGTTGGCCGCATGGCTCGAAGCCATATCATCGGACCGCACCAGCAAACGAATTTTATTTGATTGGGCCGAAGCATTGAATGCCATCCAGAGAAAAAGGATCAAGCTTCCTAAAATTCGTATTTTTTTCATGATTTGGTATCCGGTTTTAGTTTAAAAGATCATTATTTATTGGTTTTGCAGGTCGGATTATCGAATTATTTTTAATTCTTTCGATACACAATTTTACCTTCATCTTGTTTTATTTCTTTTCCTGAGGAGATAATTGAATTGTACAAATACAGTCCCTGCGGACAATTTTGCTTTTCCGGATTCCAAGTCAGCCATGAATAGCCTATTGGATTATTTTCCACTTTAAAGTTCTTCATCAATTTACCTTCAGGATTAAAAATACTTAGCTGAATGGATTTATTCCCGATGTTCTGAAACTGAAAATTAATCACTCCATTGCTTGGATTCGGAAACACTTTTAGCTGTGGTTCAGTCATTTCAGGATTGTTAAGTGCTGTAATAATCGATGCTCTCTTCAAACTGGTCGATTTATTAGTTGCGCCAAGCTCGTCATAAACTTTGGCTGTAATGTCGAAATCGCGTGTTCCTGAGCAGGTCCAGTTAATTTTGTAAGGAGCTTCAAATGCTTCCCCAATTTTATGCCAGTCATCAAAAAATTCAACTTTATAAATGCGACTGTCGGCATCCGGGTCTGAAACCATGGCTTCGACGATCAACTCGTCAGTAGCGGTTTCTGCATTAATTTTCTTTACTGTCATTCCATCAACAACCGGTCTGTTGTTGGCCTGATAAATACCGGAAGCTTTGTCGCACAGAAAACCATAAACCACTGCATTCAAAATTGTATTTTGATGAACGGTAAATTCAGCATTCATCGGGCTCGTATAATTGCCGAACCAGCGTTCGTGGCCTGGCCAATTGGTCACATTAGCAGGATAAATGCTTTTGAAAGCCCAGGCCATTTCCCATGGACCTTGTCCGGTTTCATAAGATTCTTTGCGCCACGGTCCATAAGGAGTGATTCCGGGAGCCATTTCATCTTTTCCGTTGTACCACGAATCCATGTGGAAAACCCTTTCCGGTCTGCGCAATCCGAGTCCGGTGATCCAGGTTGTATTCAGCGGATTGTTCCCCAGAAAATAATCAGCAGTATTCTGCAAACAGGTTTTATAATCTTTTGCCCTGGCTGCATCGGTGTCTTTAGAGATATACCAAGCCAACATCACCTCGAAAACCCTTGGAGTTGTTGATTGGCCTACCAGCATTGGCATGTTGAAATCGCCTCCCCAGCGGCAGGCCCTTTTATTTGCAGTGTTAACCAATGCATTTGCAGTATTCCTGATAGCCGAATTCAGTCTGGATTTCAATGTTGCATCGGTTGCCTGATTTTGTATGGCAGCATAAACGAATGCTCCAAAACGGTTTTCTTCATTGAGAGTGCTGGTTATTAAGATAGAACTGAAGTCGTTTTTAAGCTGATCGTGGTACTTGCTTTCACCGGTAAACTGGTATAAACTGGCAGCAGCAAAACTACGGATGTCCTTCAATAGTGAACTCATGGCAGGCTTGGTAATTTCGTCACCCGGTTTGGTGTTGGCTTTGGCCCAATCATAAGCTTCCCGGGCTTCTTTTTCCCAGTCAATGCCTTCAGGGTCGGCAACATTCAGTGTTTTCAGGCAGAAAGCCAGTTGTGCCGCCAAAGCCGCGTATTTGTAAGTGGTATGCGGATCTTCACCTGAAATTATCCAGGTGCGGATCACATCTTCGTATGAGGGTTTTCCTTCGCCATCGCCTCCGAAATGATCGCCGCATACGCGTGACCCAATACCTCCGGTTCCGTATCCCTTTTTTATTAATTCCTGACGGGTCCGGTAAAAATAACGGGGCAGCCAACTTGCTTCATCCAGAATATCCGGAATCCCGTTTTTACCCTCCGGTATATTTAACTCTCCGTCAGCAAAATTTTCCGGAGTAATCTGCCAAGCCAACAACAACATGGAAGGAATTGTGAGATGGGAATAATAGCCATCCCAGTCGCCGGCATCCTGATACCAGCCCCATGTATCAACAGATCCTTTTATTCCCGCTTCAATGGCTGGTTTGTCTGCTGCAGCAGCATCGCCATTGGTCCAATCGATAAAACGCGAAGTGGTATATTTTAGTTTCCCGGCAAATCCGGGCGTAATCAGTGGGTTGTGCGGTGCTTTACGTTCAAATTCAGTGTATGGTTTTTTAAGTTCGATGCCACTACGGTTATGATACAGACCCCGGATGGTGGTATAAAATACATCGCGGTACAAATCATTGGCAATCCTGAATGGAAAAGACGAACCGATTCCTTCAACTACCAATTTGTAGTTGCCGGGTTCATTGAACGAAGAGAAATTACATTCATAAACATCGGCAGCCAAAAAATTGGCCGATGGAGTTTCGCTTGCCTGTCCGGTTTCTGCATTTGTTTTATTTTTCCTGAAAGTCACCTGACCTGTAAAAGCAGTTTGTCCGGTTTGAAGATTCAGTAAATAAAAATTCTTTCCGGAGAAAGCCGTAAGGTTGATACCGCCTTTGTCGCCTGCCCAATGATAAACGTAGGCAAATTTTTCGGCAGCCTCAGGATTGTAACCAATCTGGTTGACATGAACTGCTTCTGAACGCAACTTCTTTTCATCAAAATTAAATGTCCATCTGGTTCCGTTTTTGGCAAGTGACCCGGTTTCGAGCGTGTAGGTTTTTCCGCTCTGCATGGCCTGCGGAAGAAACAGATAAATCCAGTGTTCTTCAACATGATCGGGAATGTTATTGACACAACCATTTGATCCCCATCCCTGGCACAACCAGGTAAATTCAACTCCTTTGGATTTTCGGCCTACATCCACCGGATTTTTCCCATTCAAAAAATTAGAATCGTCAGTGCTTTTCAGCAGATAATTTACTGGTTTTGCTGCTTCAGTAGGATTAAAAAACTCAACAATCACTTTTTCGTTGGTTCTGGATTGACCTTTTTTGTGATAAACGGCATAACCATCGTCGAAGTGAAGCATGATAATTTGGTTGGTCAATGGCAGAACCTCGACAATATCGGAAGCAAAAATGCTGGTGGAGGTGAAAAGGAGAATAAAGTAAAATATTGAACAAACTTTCATTTGATATTCGGTTTAGAGGTTGGTTTAAACGATTCATTATTGACTGACAAATTTAGCATTTTACTTATACGTACAAGCAGTTGATTGATTTTTAAGGTTTGTAAAATGGCCGGTAAACTTTTATTTCCTGAATGGGTAGTTTCCCTTTACCATCAATTTTCAGAACATGGCTCGTATTGGGAACTCCCTGAAACAAAGTAATCAAAGTGCCGTGGTTGGCAGCTCTCATCTCTTCAAATGTGATTAAATCTCTGCTGATTGAAAAGGTTTTCCATTTCACTTCATCTCCGGGATTGACGGTCGTTTTCAATACTTTAAACGAACGGTTAAGATGCCAGTCGCCACCATTTTCAGCATCGCCCTTGCTAATGATTATCCGTTTTGAGTTGGAAATAAAATCTTCGCTTGCTTTTCCTGAACCATCTTTCCCGGTAAAGGAACCGCTTATTTCGAAACTGAAATCTTCAAACGGAGCGGTTGCTGCGGCAAACTTACAAGTCCATTCTTCAGCAACCCAAGGTGTTTGATGTGCAACATGAATCATAGCAGGCAAATACCATGGCCATGATTTTCCGTTGGCAGAATAAGGCCGGCTCATAAAATAGGTTCCCTGAAATTCGGAAGGGCGCCTGTTATCAAGGAAAACAGTTGCCTTTACCGAAGCAGAATTTTCCGGAATTATTACATCAACGCGGTTTCCTGAAAATGGCAATACCACTTTCCCATTTTTGATCTTGTAATCCTTTCCTGCAAACAAAGTTGTGCACAATCCAAACGGATCAGGCTGATATTTCGATTTGTACTGAAACAATGGTTTGATGAGTTCGGCCATCAGAAATTCACCGTATTTATTCAGGTGAACATCGTCTTTCAATAAATCTTTGGCTTGAAGATGATGATCTTTCAGGTATTTTTTCCAGGGATCACGGATGTTGATCAGGTCGCATTTGTATTTTTCGGCCATTGCGGGCAACATGTGGTACGACATCGAATCACTCCAGGCATTTTCTCCGGTGAAATGATCGGTCTGTATCGCAACTTCAGCAGCAGTGCGGCTTCGGATGGTGTATAAAACCGAATCGTATAGTTGGTTGCTTCCGTAAATGTGCAGCAAAACCATATCCGGATAGAACGAACTCACGTCCATTTCGACCGTTTTGCAAAGAATCTGCGAAGCAAACCCGCCGATAGCTTTGTTTTCCATGATCAGCTGAACACTCGGATACCGATTCTGGATGCTTTTCTTCACTGGCAACCACCAGTCCTGGGCACTGATGGATTGCCCGTAAACCAGAATCTTTACCATATTTGGCTTTTCAGGAGTACTTGACTGAAGCAAATTCATGGTTCTTGAAGTGTACCGGCCATAGCTGGTGGTATCGGGCAATTCGGGAAGAGCCCATGACTGTGCAAAGCTCGCAAAAGCCTGTAAAAGAAGAAGTAGCAGAAGAAATATTTTATTCATATCAATCAAATTTTGACTGCCACTTATTCTACAAGAAAAGGTAGGTTGGCCGTTGAAAAATGTCCTTTGCCATCATAGACATATACGAATAGCCGGTAAGCTCCTTTTTCTTTGGGAGCCGTAAAATGGATCGCGGCTTTTTCCTCATCAATCAATCCTGCAAGTGGGTCAGGGACTTTCTCACCTTGTCCGGCATAAGAGGCATAAACCGCTTCAGGCCTGATTTCCCATTTGTAAGTCAATGGATCATTTTCGGTGTCGGACGCGGTTACTTTACACGAATTTGCCGAGCCAGGTTTCAGATAGATATCATGATACCGGACGAATTTCCCGATGTTCAGCGAATCAACGACAGGTGCAGAATTTTTAGGTTTCTGACCGGTCCACATTTGTTGCATCAGACCTACCAGGGGCGATTCCAGTCCGTCAACGTTAAACATGCAGAACCAGGTGTGGGTGGTTTCCTGCTTGAATCCTGACCAGTAAAACACGTATGAACCCAGACATTGACCATTGCCGTTATCGATGGCAGTTTTATATTTCTGATTATAGCAATCGTATTTTTCACGGCCTGTCTGCTCGTAAGGCGCCCCCCATTTGGTTTTCTTCACTTCCCAATAGCCATCTGGTCCCCATTCAGAAATTATATATGGCTTTATCCATCCATACTTTTTCAGCGTTTCGGGTAGAGTATAAATATCGCCGTAGCTGTTAATTCCCAGCAGATCAATGTCAGGACATTGTTTCACGATATCAGCAACTTTTTCCATCATGCTGGTACCAATAACTGTCATCACCGGATGATTCGGATCGACAGCTTTAATGGCTTTGGCGGTTTCGTTCACAGCATCCCAAAGGCTTAATTTAAAGGGTAAAGTTCCGGGAATATAATCCAGTTCGTTGCCAATGGTCCACATTAAGACTGCCGGATGATCTTTGGTTTTCTTTACGATTTCGATAATTGCGGCAGTTTGTTTTTTTACCGCTGCTGCATCATCATAATTCATTCCATAGCGTTCGGCATTGGCAGGTAAACCCACCAAAGCATTTAATCCAAGTTGATGGGCACGGTCGAGTTCCTCTTTTTTGTGGCCAATCCTCACTGAATTGCCTCCATAGGCTTTTACTTTTTCAAGGTAGGTATGTCCAACCACGCCTTTGATGAAAAATGGTTTTTGATTCACTTTCAATTGCCAGTTATTTCCGTTTTTCCTGATTTCTACAGACTGGGAGAATCCCTGAAAAGCACCAATAAAAAACAGACAGGCTAAAATCAGAATGGCTCGTATCATAGGTTTGATGGTTTAGTTTACCACAATTTTGGTTGTGTAATTGACTTCCTGACCCAAAATGTTCAGGAGGTAAATGCCTGAGCGAAAATTAACAGTTACAGAATTGATGCCTGAAAACAAAAAATCTTCAGAAATTACTTTCCCGTTGATGTCTATAAACCTGGCCCGGCTTGTTTTCAATTCTTCAGGAAGTGAAATGATCAATTGCCCGCCCGATACCGGGTTGGGCATCACCTTTATTTGGCTTTGTTTGATGAGGTTAACCGCCGTTCCTATTTGCTGAATAATTTTAACTTTCTGGGTTTCGTTACACCCGTAAATGTAAATTTCGCCTGCTCTTATTGCGTTGTTTCCTCCTGAACCAGTTAGCATTGCACCTCCAACAGTAACAGTTACAACATTATTCGCCACGGTGTAATTGATAAAATATCCATCTTTTTTAATAATCTCAAAACCCTTTTCAGCATTAATTGTAAAGGATTTTGTTCCACCATACTGGTCAAAATAAAGTGGGTTGGAAGAAACTGTCATATTGCAAAGTTTGGCACCTCTCTCCAAAGCTCCGGCATCCCGTTTGCCGATGGGTTCATTCCCGGCAATATCGTGCAGAAAAGGCCCGTTGAATTCCCATTTGTACAATTCGTCAATGGTGGTTTTGGCATCAGCCAGCGTCCCTTTTGAGATTCGGATAAAGTCGAGTGTTCCGGAGAAGAAATTGCCGTCCCTGTTTTTCCCGATTAGTAAATCACTTGTATTGGTAAACGAAACTCCTGTTGCGGGCAGCGTTCCGTTACTCGTTCCGTTTGCCAAAGTTCCATCAATGTAAATTTTTACTGAAGAAGCCGGGCGATTAGCCTCAATTAGCAAATGGTGCCAGTTTCCATCGTTGACAACTACTGAACCTGATTGGCTAAAAGCGGCATTTCCGTTATTCAGGATACTGAATCGGGCATTTCCTTCAGCATTTACATCAATTTGGTAACCATATCCGGACGTTCCGAATTTCGAGATAAGCGCTCCGCCGATATGACCCGATGCTGTTTTGAAGTAAATTTCAAGAATAAAACTGTTGGTGGTCATGTCTACATTGTTGCAGATGGTTTTGCTGGTCACATCGTTTTTCAGGCTGCAATACGTTTGCTCTCCGTCAAAAGCCAGTGCACCTTCGGTAAAATCTTCCAGATTTCCTTTTACAAAGCTTCCGGCAGTTAATCCGTAGGCTTTCAGGTGGTTTTTCGGAAATTTATTGTAGGTCTCACGGTTGGTAAACTCACTGGTGAAGTAGAAGTTTTCGCCTTTGACAAGGCTTGAATCGACCTTGTGCTTACAAAAATTCCATTCACCCACCACGCTGCTCAACGGGAATGGCGCAAAAAACTTCACTCCCTGATCGATTAGCTCGCTGGCAGCTGTTGGCCTGAAATCGCCTGATTTGGCTCTCTCAAAAACCCGTTTGGAGGCTTCAAAACCAACCTGACTGATATCAGGAGAATACGAATTGAGCTTGTCCACAAACTGGCTGAACGAGAATATAAACCTTGTATTTGGAACATTGGTCACGAAAGTACCCTGAAAAACATTTCCGCGGAAAAAGTTATTGTAGAACGATTCGAATGGAATTCCTGAAACGCGGGTAGTGTGGTCGAACTGGCGCTCGGTGCTGTCGCTCACATTGGCCAGGTAATAATTTTGTCCGTCGAGGGCCAGGTTTCCATCGCCCGATCCGGTGAGCGAAGCCACATTGTATGCCACATTGTGCACGTACATATTGTAATAACCGAGCACCTGATTGTAGGCTGCCGAATTCCGGTTCCATCCTGTACCTTTCACAATGTTGTTGAAAATGTATTGTTTGAAGGCTCCGTCGAAATAAAACGGATAGCCCAGCGACTTGATGTTGCCCACCCACCAGTTGTAATGCCAACCTTGGGCGTCTTCAGAAATGTTATTGTAAGTATAAACCGGACCGCCCTGCCAGCTCTCGATGCCGCCATAATCGTTCACGCCCTGAAGCGAATGCGACACCCTGTTGTGATGCACCAATCCGCGAATGAACGGAACGGTGGCGGTGGAACTGCCACCCTTTCCCCAACTGAAATTAATACCGCTGCCCCAGGTATATTCGATGATGTTCCCGGCAATTTCGCCAGTAGTCAGGTCTCCGGCAATGGCAGGAATAGAACTGTACCAGCGGCCTAAATGACGGGTACCATTTTCGAAAATTTTGTTCCGGAGAATGGAAACTTCATCCGGACCATTCAGCAAGATGGAGAAATCGTCCATGAAATTCATTTCATTGTCGGAAACAATCAGATTTTTGCCGGTGCCGTTGGCCATGATTGCCCCATTCAGAAATTGAAATTTGCAGTTTTTAATTGTGATATTTGAGCAGTTGTCAAGTTTGATGGCTGGCACTCCATCGGCCTGCCCGTAGCGTACATTGTCGAAGGTAGTAAAACCAATAGTCAACCCACTGATTTCAATGTTGCCTCTTCCTGAAATAGTAATCAATGTTGCTTTCGAGGCCACCTCAATGGTTGATGTATTTGGATCCTTATCTCCTTCTAACCTGATAAACATGCGGCCATTCGACCGATCGTAGTAATATTCGCCGGGAGCATCGAGCATATAAGGCGTATTCTCTACATAATATTTGCAGTCTTTTCCGCCAAAATTCTGATCAGGTACAGTAATGGTTTTCGAGGTTGGATTATAATCTGAAATTTTTTGTTTCCATAAGGTACTCATTACCACAACATCTTCGGTAGCCCACACATCGCCGCCTTTTAAAGCGTTCGCATCAGTCCATGTGAAATTTTTTGTATCGGTAAGCGTCAGAACCGATCCCGATTTACTTTTAGCTGTAAACGTCCACCATTTTTGCATGGGTTCGGTGGGTGTGTTCACAAAGTTTGGCGTGCGTGCAAGGTAAACCCTTTTAATTCCTGAAGTAGTTACTTCGCCAACCACTTTGGTCGGATTTTCAATTCCTGAAAAATCTTTGTACCAAACCAGATCTGGATTGGGAATAGTCGGCGCAATGGTTGTGTTGGCCTTCGTCCAGCCTCCGGTAGCCAGCACCGACCCATAAATTCCAGCTTCTCCGGTTCCCCAATCGGGATCTGAAGTTAACCGGATAGGGTTGCCCGCCGTACCTGATTCCTTTGCAGTTAAAACACCACGATAAACCACACCGCGTTTAAAAATGTAGGTCTGTATTCCTGAACCAGCTTTTGCATTTGCGGTTGCCAGGACATCCCAGGGGTGACGTTTCCATGCGGTTGCCGGGCTTAATCCATCGTTGGAATCGTTGCCACCATCAAAATCGATGTATCGCACCGAAGTACCTTTCACTAATTCGAAAGGTAACGGAGCCCATTGCAGATCCCCATTTGGCAATACCTTTGCCTGCTGGGTTTCCCAGGAATAAAGGATTTCCCCGGAAATATTTTTCAGGTTGGATTGAGAATATGCAATGATAGAAATCAGAATCAAAGCAGTCAGAAGTAAGTTTTTCATTTCGGTTTAGTTATTGTTTGCGGTTAGCATAATTCATTCAAAACACCATAATCTGACGGATTGAATCCGGTCAATCCGTCAGAAATACATAAGTGAAAATTTCCTGATTTTATTTTATCCTGTTATTGATACCCCCAACTTTTCATTATTTTCAAGTCTTCCTCAATGCATGCCAAAGGAGCTTTTCCCTGATAGGATTCCTGTTCGATAATGTAAACTTTGGTCCCGCCTGATTTTCGGCAAAGATCAATAACTTCTTTAACCGGGATAATGCCTTTGCCCAGAATGGCGCTTTCGAATTTTTCCTTTGTATCAACTGCAATTTCGTCTTTCACGTGAATCAGTTCAAATTTCCCGGGATACTGGCCAATCACATCAATTGCTTTTGCACCACCAATGTACATATTTCCAATATCAAGCTGCATGACAACTTTATTAACATCAAGCTTTTGCATCATGATATCGAAAAGTTTCATGCCGTTCAATTCTTCAGTAAATTCGGCCCAATGGTTATGGTAGCCAAATTTCATTCCCGATTTTTTGCACAAATCACCGCATTTATCGAAAACGTCGAGGTAAACCATTAAATCGTCGTAGGTCTTGCGCATACTTTCGTCCATCCAGGGACTAATCACATATTTCTGACCCATATAGGCTGCATCTTCAACCGTATATTTCCATGAATCAGAAAAGTCTTTTTTCGTGGCGTCCCAATGGTTTTTACCCATCACAGTATGTCCGGAAGGCATTTTCAGGCCAAGGTCATCGAGAACTTTTTTGAACTCTTTTGCTGTATAGCCATAGAATTTACGGTCGATGTAGTTGGCATGTTCAACATGTTTGTAACCCATTTTGGCCACTTGTTTCAGCGTACCAAGCGGATCTTTTTTCATGTCGTCACGAACAGAATAGAGTTGGATTCCAATAATTTCTGATGATTTCACAGCAGCAAAGGCAGTTTTTGATAAAAGGGCGGTTCCGGCAAGCAGAATTGAGCTGTTTTGAATAAATGACCGACGTGATGTGTTCATAGTGTTTAGTTTTAAAGATTTAATTCTTGTTTATAGAGATTCCAGATTTATTTTCTAACAGATATTTTTTCGGAGACTACCCTGTTTGCACGCTGAATACGGACAACATAAATACCTGAAGAAACATTTGATCCCCAGTTCAAATGATTATCACAAAAGGATGAATTCAAAAGTAATTGGCCGTCCAGAGAATATAAACTAACGACAGTTTCTTCCGCCGAATTAAAATAAATTCCATCGGATCTGAGTTGGAAAAATGACTGATCTGTTTTGTTTTGCAGAGTATGAGTAACATTGAGATGTTTGATGGAGACTACACTCGTATCAACAGCCACCCCGGCAATATTGAGTTTAAGTTCGCCGGGCGGAGCAACATCGACATACTCGATTGTCAGAATTAATGAGTGTTTGGCATCAAAGCCTGTCGGGCTGCTGCCCCAGATCGGTTTCAGCGAGGCAAACGGAAGTTCAAAATCTTCATATTTACCTGAACAGGTAAAATAAGAACCATATCCAGCTGCATAGACAGATTGTTGAGCTTTCGTTCTCAAGTAGATGCGTATCTTTTTTCCGGCAGTACCCTGAGCTCCGATTACCAATTTTTTAAATGCTGAAAAATCTCTTTCAACTCCAATTTTTGCAATCTCCCATGGTTGGGCAGTAGCATCCAGAGAACGGTCAACAGGCATGAAATTCATTACAAACCCAGCCTCAGCCGGATTTGTTCCTGCCTTGCCAAAAGTTTTTATTATACTTCCAATTTCCGGCCCTGAAACCGGTTTGTCAAAATAACCGGGAACGACATCGCCATAAGTACCGTATTGCAATGCCATATCGAATTTGCGGTCGGTCGTAAGTACTTTTGTGGAATTTGGCAGGTCGGCTGAAGTGCGTGAATAGTTGTCGCTAAATGCACTCCAAAGGCCACCTTTCAGGTTTATTCCCATGTTGCTCATATCATCAATCACCTTTTCAGAAGAAGCTTTCGCCGGACATTGACCCGGATCAGGAATGGTTCCGTCATGAATGGCTTTTATTAACCGCCAGACAGAAACATCAGTCCATGGATGAATGCTTGTTCCTTTGATCACATCTACTGGAGTATGAATATCCCAAAGCGCTATCCCTGTCTGGTATTTCAGACAGTTTTTAATGAAATTCAGGTTCTCAACATTGGTAGTACCGATATTATTGTCGGCACCCGCCCATTTATTGACCCACATTGGCATTCCCATAAGGAGTTTCCCGGGGCTGATACCAGCTTTGATCGCAAGATTCTGCTGGCCCTGATAGCTATTTTCTGTTGGACTGCTCCAATATGATGAGGTATATCCCATTGTATGAATGGCATCAATCTTTCCTTTCCATGAACTCCACCAGTCGGGCCTGGGTGCGCCCCATTGATTATCCGGATACGAATCGATGGTACAAAGCTTTCCTCTCGAATGAAGGGAATCGCAGAGATTATTGACAAACTCAGCGTATTTGATATTGTCATCGTTTGTGAACGGACCACCCTGATTGTATTCTCCTTCAAAATCGAGGTCAATCCCGGCAAGATCATATTTATCAACTTCTTTAAGTAAGTTGGATATCAAAGTGTTCCCTTGTGCACCATAACAGGCAGAACGTACCAGTGTCCAGTCGAAACCATTGTAGTTGTGCTCGGTAGTTCCGTAGTTGATGACTGTTAATAAAATTTCAATGCTATTTTGTTTTCCCCAATTGACAAACCATTTTACGTCGGCATCAGTATTATTCAACAGACTGACAGTAGCTTTTGAACTGAGGTTCCAAAATTGTAATCCCACTCTCGAAAGTGTACTTTTTACAGGGATTCCTCCATAAGAACTTTCCAGCACCATCTTTGATTCTTTGATCAAATTGGGCGGAACCCATGTCATGACCTCATGAGCCAAAACATTAATGGGCAACATGCATCCACAAAGAATCAAGATCCTGGAAAATTTAAACATTTATTATAGTTTCTAATACTGATGAAAGGCTTGTGATACGAATTCCAGAACGGTTGGCAACGATTCGCGCCAGTAGGTCCAATTGTGAGCGCCGTCACGGATGCGGAATTCATGAGGAATCTCTTTTTTTCGCATGGCGATGTGAACGAGGCTGTTTCCTTCAAACAGAAAATCATCGTCACCACAATCGATGTACCAACGAACTGCTTTTTTCTGGTCTTCGGGAATCGCTTTAATCAGTTCCAAAGCGCTGTGCTGTTCAAAATATTTTTGCTTTAGTTCATCGGAAATTCCTTCGAGTTGCTTTTCCCAGGGGCGGGCAAGTTCTTCAATTGTAAGAGGTCCGCAATAAGCGCTCAGCGGACAGGCTGATGAAAACAATTCAGGATGATGAAGGGCATACATGAATGTTCCGCCGCCACCCATTGATAAACCTGAAATGGCACGGTAACGTTTTTCAGCCCTGATCCGGTAGGTTTTTTCGATGGTTGGCACAAATTCCTGAAAGAAAAAATCTTCGTAATTCCAGTCGCTTTTCGGGCTGTTGAAATAACCACGCTGACCGGTATTTCCATCAGGCATCACGATAATCATAGCTGTGCATTTTCCTTCAGCAATGGCTTTGTCGGCAATGTTCTTCACCTCGCCAAACTGCACCCAGCCGGTTTGATCGTCACCTGCACCGTGAAGAAGGTACAAAACCGGGTAGCTGCGTTGCGAAGTTTCATAGTCAGCCGGGAGGTAAATGGCATATTTCCTATCCATTTTCAGGATTTTGCTTGGAATTGATAAGTTGTCAGAAACTTTGCCGCCTGATTGGGCAAAAATTAAGGAAGTTGTACACAAACAAAAAGTCAGGATTGAAATTAGTTTTCTCATAATTGGTTATCGTTTGAATTTAGTATGGTGGCTAAAATTAGCTAATTAATTCTATTGGAGAAATATTTATTAATTCAATCAACCGACTGCTTCAAATATGTCGAATTGCTCAGCTTAATTTTCTGACTACCTGACGCATTTGGATTTCTGGTTCCAACGAAATCAGTAATCAGTAAATCGGTCACATCCTTACATTCAATGCCATGCGTGAAGAATTCAGGAAGATCAATATTCCAGCTTAAGTTGAAATGGCGGATGGATAGACCTTTCACATGTTGGGCATAAATTCCGGGAATGTCATGCTCAAATATCTGCATGGATTTTGGGGTAGCTGGCCGCAGATCGAAATTTCCCGCATAGCCCAATGTTTCCTTTCCTTTTCTTATCCTAAGTTGAACATTGTTGAACTGAATGTTTTCCATAGGACTTTCTTTTTGCCCAAACATCAAAATGCCTTGTTCGCCAATGGCGTTGATGTTATTGAACTGCACGTTTTTAATTTGTCCGGCTGGCTGGCCTTCAAACCTGGAAATGCACGAAAGATGAATCGGTTCGCCATGTCCCCACCACTGGCCATTGTACAAACGGGTTTCAATAATGATGTCAGAAAAAATCAGGTCTTCGATGTTGCTGGCGTCGTGTGCAAAAATGCCGATACCCCGGTGCGAATCATGGATCACGATATTCGAAAACGTACACCTGCGAATCGGGTGCTGACCGTATCCAATGCGGATTCCGGACGAACTCGATTTAAGCACACAATTGGTTACGGTCATATTTTCGCCGTAAATGGTTTTGTTGCCGTATTTCGGAAGTTTTTGTTCTGTTGTATTGAGACCCGGGGTTTCTTCATCCATTGGGAAACCGGTCAGTACAATGGCATCATCGCCTGCTGAAATGTTGCAGTTGGAGATACGGATGTTTCGGGAAATGGTACAATGAATACCGTCGCTGTTGGGAACCAGCGGATTGTTCTTAATCGTTATGCCATCGATGAGCAAACCATCGCAGAAGCCAAAACGTGTGGCCCAAACAGGCGTGTCCTTAATGGTGATGCCGGTTATAAAAACATTGGTGCAATGAAAAAATACGATGGTCATGCCAGGAGCTTTGGTGCGCTTCATAGGCCCATCGGTAAAAAATGTGCCTTCGGGCATGTAGTTTTCCTTCTGACGTGTGCGGCTTTTATCGAACTCATCGTACACGTGGTTTTTGCTGAAATCGTAAAACGCATCGCCGCTGGCATCAATGGTTCCGTTTCCCGAAATACCCACATTGATGGCATCCTCGCAGTAAACCATTCCTGGGGAACGACCGTTATGCGAGTAATCCTTCAAATCTTTACTGCCCTGAAGAATGGCTCCGCTTTCAAGGTAAAGATTTACATTGCTTTTGAGAATAATGGTTCCGGTAACGAAAGTTCCGGAAGGAACAACTACACGTCCTCCGCCGGAAGAAGTGCATTCATCAACTGCTCTTTGAATGGCAGAAGTGGAAAGCTGGCCGTTTTTAGCGCCGTGATTTAGGATGTTGTAATCGGCGGCCATTGAGATACCTGTATGAAACAAGCAAAATATGAAAATACATGAAATAGGCTTCATTGGTTTGATCTTTTAGGTTTTCATTGATATACTGATTGTTCTAACCGGAACAAATTAACTTAAAGTTTACTCGTCATCTTGTCAAAATTATCCTGTGGTAGCTCAACAGTGAAGGAGTTCCATTATCGCGGACTTCCAAAACCAGGTGAATATTATTGCGACCCAAATTATCGGGAACTTTCAGATTACCAGTTCTGCATCATCATTAGTTGTTTACTCCTTCGCACAGGAAATGCCAGCTTATGGCCAGCCGTAAGGCAAAAAGGGCATACAAGCGAATACCAATCAATTCTATAGTTTTAGTTGGGGGTTTCATCTTTATATTAGTTTGATATTTTTAAATTTTCTAATATTCAAGCTGTTTTGTTCGGGCAATTTCAATGGCTTTATGGAGTTTTTCGAGCAAGAGTTCCTTAGGCGGTAATTGGGTAAGGTAATCGGCCACTTTAATGTTGCTTTTATCCAATTGCAATAATTCAACATGTTCAGGGCTTTTTCCGGCGCAAAGAATTAGGCCAACCGGACTATTTTCACCTTCAACACTTTCGTGCTTTTCGAGATAACGCAAATAAAGTTCCATCTCTCCCTTGTAGGCTGCATCAAATTCTCCGATTTTCAGGTCGATCGCTACCAGACTTTTCAGTCGGCGATGGTAAAACAGCAAATCAATTTTGTAATCTTTGCCATCAATAGTAATTCTTTTCTGCCGGGCCATAAATGCGAAATCGCTGCCCAGTTCTATGATGAACCGCTGTAGTTCGGCAATGATTGCCGTTTCAAGATCCTTTTCCGAGAATGTGTCTTTCAGTCCTAAAAAATCGAGAAAATACGGATCACGGAAAACCAAGTCAGGATTCAGTTTCAGCTCATCTTTAAGCAAAATCAAATCATTTTTAATGGTTTCTTCGGGTTTTTTACTGATGGATGTCCGCTCGTAAAGCATTGATTGAATGCGTTCGCGGAATGCTCGAACACTCCACTTTTCGAGCTTGCATATTTCGATGTAAAACATTCTTTTTAACTCATCATCAATAAACATGACCAGTCTCAAATGCGACCAGCTCAATTGTCTACACAGTGTGTAGACAATCTGTAAATCGCTAAATGTCTGAGCAAACTTCATGCATAACCTCAATTGTTTATCTCCCCAACCACCTCCATATTCAATGGTTAATTGTCGTGCCAGCGTTACGACAATTTCCTTACCATACTCAGCCCTGTTGTTTTTAAGAACCTCAGAATTAATTCGCTCACCAATATTCCAATACAAAAGTGTCATTTCGGCATTAACCGAAACGGCAATATTTTGCTTGCTTTTTTCGATCAGCGATTTAATTTCGCCAATAAAACCAGTATTAATTTCCAGTTGTTCAGTCATAATGTCTGTTACTGTCGAAAATTCAATTCTGTACTACACAGTAAAAATACGATTTTATAATTTACCTCTGGTATTTTGATTCAAATGAATAATTTCCTGAGCCGGCTTCGAAAACTGCATATCCATCATTGTATTCTATGAATTTCAATCCTAAAGATTTTTCGACATGTTGATCATTTTCCAATACTGACTTTTCGGGTAACGAAGGCACAAAAATCGTTGCTTGCGTATTTGCCGGAACAGAAACTTTCAGGAAAAAACGTGTTCCCTCAATTTTCCAATCACTCGAAATGCGGCCAACTACGGCATCGTAATATCCTTTGGCCCAGGCCAGATCTCCTGCTGGTTGTGGTTTAATTTCGAAATTGGCAAATCCTGGCGCTGAGGCATTTATTCCCAGCAATGATCGGTAAAACCATTCGGAAATGGAACCAAACATCGGGTGATTTTGTGAGCAAACGGTATCAGGATATGCCCAGCTTTCGTAAAGTGTCGTTGCCCCGTGTGCCAGCATGTTCCCCCATCCCGGAAAGTCGCGCTGATTGGCAATTGTGTAGGCAACATCGTTTCGGTTTTCCCTCCTGAAGAAGTCGAACATGAACTTGGTGGCAAAAATTCCGGTTGACAAATGTCCCTTGTGCTTGTTGTAGATTTCGAGCAACAGGTGATCAATGGCGGCTTGCTTTTCATTCTCCGGAACCAGATTGTAATAAAGCGCTATAAGCTGTGCTGCCTGCGTTCCGTTGTCGAAAACCCCGGTTCCTGGTTTGAGGAAAGTTTTTACGAATGCAGTTTTTATTTCATCGGCGAGTTTGCGGTAAGTTTCGGCATCATCCTTTTTATTCAGTACCGAAGCAAACTCTTTCAGGATAATAACATGGTGGTAGTAGAATGCTGTTGCTGAAAGCGCAACCGGTTTTTTATCAATACTTTCGTGATCGCTGATACACTTTTGAACAATGTGTCCTGGCGTAACCGAATGCATAAAACCGACCTGTCGTTTCAGCGTTTCGTAGTTTTTTTCTGCCGTCCGACGATCGCCGTAATAATCGTACAACACTTTGATGCCGAACGGGTAAGCAAGTTGCCAGCCGGGCGAACCGGTTTCTCCGCCCATACTTTCGCCATTGATCCCGATGTTGGGCGCAATTTCTGACATTCCGCCGTTTGGCCTGACATCGTTTACAAAATCCTGAACCGCTTTCCGGTAGAAACTGCTCATGTCAAAATTGTAGCTGAAAGCCTCGGCTGTAACCACAATATCGGCGCCGTATCCCAACTTTTCGCGTGCCGGGCAATCGCTCTGAACGCTGAAAACATTGCTCAGAAATGTCCATTTGACCATTTCCTGAATTTGATTAAACATGTCATTCGAGCATTCAAAACTTCCGGTTTCCTGAAGGTCGGTATTCATGCGCACTCCTTCTACCGAATTTAAATCGGGCTTTCCTGGGAAACCAGTCACTTCCACATATCTGAAGCTTGAAAAGGTGAATTCAGGTGTAAAAACCTCATTGCCTATGCCTTTCAAAATATAGGTATTTACCATCATCGGGTCGTCGGGGCAACCGGGTCCGCCATTCAGGTTCCACATCGCTTTCAGTTGCCCGGTAATCACTGTCAGGTAATTGAGGGTTCCATCCGGATGAATATCTTCTCCACCTCGCATAGTAACCTTTGTACCGGTTGGTCCTTTTACTTTCAGCCGTGGAACTCCGGCAAAATTCTGCCCGAAATCGAACAGGTAAACTCCCGGTTTGGATTCGGTCATTTTCACCGGTTTCAGGATTTTTGTTACCCTTACCGGCGGAATATACTGTGCAATCAACTGCCCTTTTGGCCCGGCTTCCGGTTTTGCTTTCTGCCAATTGCTGTCATCAAAACCTGGTTCTGACCAGCCAATTTGTTCGAGTCGGGCATCGTATAATTCGCCCAGGTAAACGCTGTTCTTCAGGAGAGGTCCATCGCCAGCTTTCCAGCTTTCATCCGACAAAATAGTTTCTATCGAGCCATCATCATAGATGATTCGCAACTGCGCTTTCATGCAAGGTTTGCCAATAGTGAGGGTTTCGCGCAGGTTCCATGTCCGGAAAAGCTTGAGAGGCATCGGATTGTACCAGCCATTCCCAAGCATTACTCCCAAAGCATTTTTACCTTTACGCAACATGGTTGTCACATCAAATGTATTGTACATTATCTGCTTGTCAAATTGTGTCCAAGGCATATCAAGCATGTGATCGCCCACCCGCTGACCGTTGATGTATGCAATTGAATATCCCAGTCCGGCAATGTACAACCTTGCCGATTTTATCTCTTTTTTAAGCTTGATTTCTTTTCGCAGTAATGGGTTTGGCGTTTCTTTATAAAAATCTTCGTCCTTTTCCGGCAAAGGGTTTTGGTCTGAAATCCAAAGTGCTTTCCAGTCCGAAGGCTTCATCATGCTTGTTTCAAACCACGAAGATTCGCTCCAATCTGAAACTTTTCCATTTTCATCCCAAACTCGCACTTTCCAGAAATAGCGGGTAAACGATTTTAAAGGTTTTCCGGAGTATCTGACTCCGAAAGTTTGGTTGCCGGAAATTTTGCCTGATTTCCAAAGATTTCCGGAATCAAGTTTTTTCTGATCGTCGCTAAGCAGAATTTCGAAAGCGGTTTGTTCGGTTCCGCTTTCCGCAGATTGCAAAACCCAGCTAAATTCCGGAACCGGATTATCAAAACCAAGCGGAGTCGTCCGGCTATCGGTTTTCAGGTGGCCGATCTGTATTCCAAACGCTGGTGCGATAAGGAAAAACATTAAAAAGGGGGTAATCAGTAATTTCATCGCGTTATGGATTTTCCTTTTAATACAGCTACAAATCCTCCATGCTCCAGCATTTTCACCGGAATTGATTCAGCGGCTTTAAAGGCTTTCATTTCATGGGCAAAAGTCCGGGTATCTGCGCCATCGGAAATCAGGCTCAATTCAAATTCACCCGATGAAATAAACGGCAACTCCACCGAAATTTCCTTGACCGATTTTTCTCCATTGATTCCGGCAACATACCATTCATTCCCTTTTCTACTGGCCATCACAATGGATTTTCCGGGTTCGCCAGAAATGAAATGCGTTTCGTCGAACACGACCGGAACAGTTTTCAGGAACGCTTTTATAAATTCCGGTTGTGAACGATAGGTTTTCGCGTTATCGGCAAAATGAAGAATGCCGGCGTTGAACACCAGAGACAAAGCCAATTCGTGAGCGTTGGTGGTAATGTGTGGATATTTGAGGTCGCTGAAGCCTACCGGAGTATAATCCATTGGGCCAATCACGTTGCGGGTGAATGGCAGAATCGTATTCTGAACGGGCGCAGCTTTGGTATAGGGCTGGTCGAACAGGTAGCATTCTTCGCCTTTCACCGATTCGAGGCCAATCAGGTTCGGATAGGTACGCGACCAACCGCGTGGGATGGTGCAACCGTGAAAATTCACCATGATCTGATTATCGGCTGCATCTTTCATTACGTCGTGGTAAAGTGCAATCAGGTTTTGTTTGTCGCTGTGCCAAAAATCAATTTTCACACCTTTCACTCCCCATTCCTTCAGTTTTTTAAACTCCGCTTTGCGCGACTGCGGATCGAACATGATGTCGCGCGGACGCTCGGTCACTACATTTTGCGGACCGCCGGAATTGTACCACATCAGAATTCCCACACCTTTTGAATTGGCATACTGAACAAGCTGTTCAATGTTTCCGCCTTTCATCAGGTCCCAGTTGGCGTCAACCAGCGAGTATTCCCAATTCATTTCGGCAGACAAATCAACAAATTCTTTTAAGGACTGAAATTTCTTCGGACTGTCGTTCTCCGATAGCCAGCTCCATGAAGAACGTCCGGGTTTTACCCACGAAAAATCGCCTGCAACTGTTGGATCAGCTAAATTGTTGATCAGGTTTGTTTCGAAAATAGTTGCAAGCGACTCCCCAACAACAACGATTCTCCAGGGCATCACCCACGGAGTTGATGAAACCGGCTCAACAGCTCCATATCCTTCGGCATCTTTGGCTTCGGGGAAACGCACGCGGTACATTCCGCCCGGGGCATTTTGTTCCATTCGGATGCCACAATAATCCGGGGCGAGATTGGCTTCGGAAATGAGCAGCCAGTTGTTGTTCGAGTTGAATAAAGCGGGAAATGCCCAGCCTTCGGCATTTGGAGAGGCAGTTCCGATGGACATTCCGTCTTCGTAGAATTTTTCGTATGCAGGCGTCCATTTCGATGGCACATCGTACCGTTGAATCCACGATTTTCCTTTTTCAGGAACTTTAAACCCAGTCAGCTCGCGCACAACGGTGAAAGCGCTATCAGATTTTTCGGGGAATACGTAGCGGAAAGCCACGCCATCGTTGTAAGCCCTCAAAACCAACTGAATCAGCGAACCTTGCCGGTTTCTGAAAGTAAGCTCCAGTTCGTTGGCGTGGTTGCGGCATTCTGTTTGGCGACCAATGTGCATAGTATAAGTTTCATCAATGGTTTTTACTTCGCCACTCGATACGAATTCCAGACTGGTACTGAACTGCTGATCTTTACGGTCAATGCCAAGCGGCGAGTTTTCGATCACCGCAATTGACTGTCCGTCCTTCAAACGGTCAACTTTGTAAACGAGCGTGGTCTCACCGTCTTCAGTCGCTGCCACAGTAATGCGCAGGTTGTTGGAAGGGGAATTCAGCTCCCACATTTTTTTTGCAGGTTGACACGACACGAAAAGTCCTGCCACTGTAAACAGAAATAGGTTTTTGAGGATTGATTTCTTCATCTTGTTGATTTTAATATTCTATCAAATAATAAATCGTCTTTGTTTTAGCGCCATCGAGGTTGATCCAGCCATTTTCAGCCGAAAGTACCTGATTGGTTTTCTTTCCTGAATGGTCCAAAATAGTGATTTTTGGTTTGACTTTGCGGTCAATCTTTATGGAAAGGTTCACCGGTTCGAGCAAAACGGGTGCTTCGCCACGTGCCAGCAATTCGGTACGGTCGTCGCTATATTTCATCCCACTGTTCTGCGCCCGGGCGATTGTGGTAACCAAAATTTTGTTTGCATTGGCAATTCCCTTCTCTTTTTCCAGACTGGTAATCAGAATCACAGCAAATTCATTATCGGTTTTGAGGGTAAGTTCGTCCAACTGCATCGGTTTTTTGTCGGAGAAGCCCACAAATCCTTTCGTTCCGGCGGTGTTGATAGTAAAAAAGCCCTTCCCTTTTTCGCTCCATTTCAGTTGCCCGGTGGTTGAACTCATCACCGAATCTTTCCAAAGCGACTCAAATCCCTTCATGAATTCCGTCTTGTTTTCATCAGTAAAACTAAGCACCACTTTCCCTGCAGCCATCAATTGGAGCGGAAATGAACCTTCAATGACTTTCCGGTCAAAATCCTGCTTCACCGATTCATTCAAAGGAGTTGCCCCATTCAGAATGGAAGATAAACTTACTTTTCGGTTCACAACCGTTTCCCCTTCAGTGATATCTCTCCTATAAATCATCCGTGCCAAAGCCGGGTAAAGCGCCATTTGCGTGGGCGAAGTGGCGTTGTAAATTCCGCCGCCCCTTCCGGAGTGAATGGCTGGCTGGTAGCGCGGAATGTCAGTGGCAAACACATAAGAGGCATCCCAGCCTTGCAAGCCCATGCCGTAAACAGCTACAATTGGTGAGCTTTCGGCAGTCCACTCATTTGGGATCAGGCTCATCCATTCCGAAAAAGCAAAAGACCTGTCACTAACCTGTTGTAATCCGGCGCCAAACAAACCCGAGCCGATTTTGGAAACCATAGCTGAGTTGTCGAATTTCCCCGGAGCTAACTGGTGCCCCTTTCCGCCCCCAAAATAGTTGTGCCGGTCAATCATGCCTACCGTTGCATCGGCATGGAGGTTGAGCAGATGAGCCAAACCGTTTCCTGCCTGCCAGCAACTGCCTACCAGAGGGCCTTTGTAGCCGGTTTCGCGAATGGCATTTTCAAACTTTTTATAGAATTTCATTTGCTCGTCGTATAGGAAATTCGCCTTGTCGAGAATGTGCTGTTTCACCGGGCGTTTTTCTTTCAATGCCTGCTCATATTCCCAACTAAACAGCCCGTGGTTGGGTTGCGGATATATGTTTTCTGCGGTAATACTTTCTCCTGAAGGCAACCCTTCGTTGTTCCAGGTTTTTTTAAGTTGCTCGTCGGTTTCGTATTTGGCTTTCAGCCATTGGCTGAATTTGCGGCAAAGGATGGCCCGATAGGTGGGTGTTTGCTTCAGCGTTTCCTCGATAGCCGACCAGAAAATATTGTCTTCGTTCTGGAACTCGATAAAGCTCAAGGCCGGATCGTTGGCATATTTCAGTCCGGTAAGCGGATTGACATGATTGAGCATGTTCACCGTCAGCTCGATGTTGAGCGCCTGAAGGTCTTCGGCAAAATTGACCAGCGCCGAAGTGGTTCCATTGAGATGCGACCAGGGAAATTTGGTGGCTGCCAATTCAGAATAGGCAACAATCCGCGCACTGTCGCCGGGCAGCACCCTGTGTCCGTAAATGTGTGACCAACCGTAATAAATACCTTTATTGCGAAGCTCGTTGCACAAAAAATCATGGTTTTTCCAGTTTTCATCGGTAATTATGGTGGAATGAATTCCATCGGTTGCGTCCCAGGTGAATTTATGGAAACGCACGCCATTAAAGCCAAATCGCGAAAGAAAATCAGCCCATTTGGTTGATTCTTCGGGTTTCATAAATGGAAGGCGACTGGCAATATTTGTTCCCCAAAATTTTACGGAAGTACCATCTTCAAAAACAAGTTGGTCACCTTTCATCAGCACAAAACCATGTTTGCCTGCAGGTTTATCAAGCCAATCGGCCATGTCCGTAATGGCTCCGGAAGGTTCATCTTCAGGCATAAAAACGAACCAGTTTTTCAGGTCCTGTACCCCGGATGACAAAGCAAAAGATATACAAATTGCGAAGATTAATGTAAGTTTTTTTGGCATATAGTTTAGTTTTTATTTGTTCAATTTCCATTGGCTAAAGCCGAACGGCAAAGAATAAAGCTCCTTTCATCATTGTGCCTATTCTTTTAGGTTTTGCATGAAGTTGGAAATCTTTGCGGAATAGTATCACTGCATGGGAGTGCGGTTCAACTGTTGGATGCATGATCCACTGGGCAGTCCATTTTACTTCCTGGGCACTGGAGCTAATAAAACAAAAAAGAATTAGCGCAATGCCTTCTATTTTTCCGATTGGATTCATGCTTGTTTTGAATTTGAGGGTTTTACCTGATCGTTGTAATCAATTTACTTTATAATCAATGTCTTTTGACTGTATGGTGCCGGATAGGCCGTGATGTAAACTTCGGGTTTTAATTCACCAATTGTTGGATTCATTCCCAGAACAAATGTTTCGATCTCTTTCCCAACCATAGATTTATCCAAAGGAATGTAGTAGGTGTAGTTCTTTGACGAACTTCGTACCCCAACTTCCCAACTGTTGCTTTTAAACGAAGGTGCGCGATCGGGACAACCAACATACCG
>JBBRXN010000043.1:0-43624 GCA_038248385.1 Bacteroidales bacterium | reverse complement strand
GGATTAAGCCAGCAGTTTTCCCCAAAATGGAATTGTGGAATTTTGCTTCGAAACACTTCCTATAACTGGGTAACTGAAAAATCGGCCACCGTTTCGCTGAACGGCAGCATTGGCCAAAAGCTTTCAACTTCTGTGAGTTATACAGCAGGTACAAAATTCAACGATTTTGGAGTAGGGATAAGAATGAAAGCATTTTTTGGTGATACATATCTCATAACAGATAATATCACTCAAATACTGAATATAAAAAACACAAACAGGTTAACTTTTTCAGTTGGAATGAATTTTGATTTTGGGACTAAATAATTTGCAGTCAACATGTTAACATAGATAGCTTTATAAGCTGAAAACTATTGAATTTGTTCGACTTATAGTGCAACACTAATGTATATAAATTAAAAAATAAAGGATCATGAAACTATTTATTATCGTCCGTAGATTTTTTATTGTTACTTCGATTCTCCTATCGCCACTTATTTTCAATGGCTGTCAACAAAAAGATGATTCGCCAAATGGCGATTATCCGAATGATTCGGCATTATATTTCTGGGCAAACATAGGGGATTCAGCTATAACCAATGAGGTATATAACTTCAAAGCCACACGTCTTTATACTTCAGTTAATGACTCCAGCCTTTTTATTGGGGCTGATGATGGCAAAGGCCAATCAATTCTAATCGCTTTTAAACCTGAAAAAAATCATGGAAATTTTCCAAGAGAAGGTGTTTTCAATTTTAATAATAACCAATACCAACAATTTGGCATAACAGGAGGGTTCGCCAGCTATTCGAATATGTCTGGTGCTATCAAGGATTATTCGACCTACTATGATGTTTCTTGGGAGCAACCGTTAAGAGATGTTGAATTTAATCTTAATAATTTTGACGGTGAAACAATAGGTGGACAGTTCTGGATGGATCTGCCTTCCAAAGACACCCCGCAGACTTTTATCTCAATTAAATGCTTTTTCAACAAAGTAAGGCTGAATATGAAAAATGAAAAAATATGAATAAATACACAGGAATTAAATTTGAATAGTTAAAAATAAAATTGAATGAAATGAAGAAAAATATACTATTACTGGCTCTCAATTTCATATTTCTGCTTGCTTCTGCACAGCGGATTACTTTGGCAATTCATCAGGAATATGCGATACCTGATATTCCAATAATTACGCAATTGAGTGACACCTTAAAGTCTTCTTCACCTATTGGAAACCAATGGTTTAAAGATGGAGTGGAGTTATTAGGCGAAAACAAACAAAAATTGGTTGTTGAAGGCTCTGGAAATTACAAAGTAAATGTTACTTACGATTCCGGTTGCAGCAGTGAATCAGCCTCATTCAATGCAATAAAAACAGATGTGACAACGATTCAAACTTCAGAATTCACCTGTAAGATTTTTCCGAATCCAAATAATGGAAGATTTACTATTGAACTGGAATCAGATAAGTCAGGGATGTTTGAATTTGAACTCTTTTCATCTGGAGGTGAAACAATTCTCAAACAAAGAATTGAACATATTTCAGGTGCTCAACAAATTCCGTTTGGCAAGGCTGCTCTTGCCAAAGGTGTTTATTACCTGCAAATCAGTTATGGAACAAATGTGTTAAGCCGCAAGATCATAGTTAATTAATAAGAAATTATGACTGCTGTTCAATAATCTATTCCGGATTTTTAAAATTGAAAAATTACTCCATCATGAAACAAATATTTATCATTTTAATTTTATTTACTTCCATTCAAGTATTTGGGCAAAAAATCTATACCAGAACTGATTCCATTCCTATAACTCAGGATTCTGTAACAATTCTGGCCGGACCTCATCAAGGAAATATCCAATGGCAAGAATCTTTGGATAATTCGAATTGGGTTGACATTGAGGGTAAAAATGCTGATTCTATTAAAGTTAGTCCGATGACTGAAGCAATGTACCGTGCAGAAATCACAGAGGGAACTTGCTCGCCTGTTTATTCTGATACAGCGAAAATTGTAATTTCTGGTTTTGTGGTGATGACAAACGGATTTGATCCTCTGATAGCAACTTGTTCGACAAAAGATGGAGACATTGACTTCTATGGACGAAGAGACGAAAATGGAGTGCCTTTGAAAATTAATCAGATTAGGGTAAAAATGGCAGAAGATACCATCACTTATATATTAGATGATAGTGGGCGTCCTACAAAAATCTTTACACAAAATGGAATACAGTTTGAGTTTAATTGGATTTCAGATCAAAACGCTATTTTATCAATTTTAACTAATGATGGTAAAAATCAGATTAATACAAATGTTGATTTTTCTGATGGGTCATTAAAATCTGTAAATATTAAACATATCACTACACGCTTAAACAAATCACTCAAATTGAAATATACTAATGTAGAAATTCCTAAGGCAATAAATACATTTGCAGAATATTATGGTAATTGCACAATTAATGTAACTTCATGTGGTGGACCTTCGGATGCAGAAGTTACTGTAATAGTGAAAAATAAATCAGGTAAAACACTTGGCTCCTTTCCAGCAAAAAATATTGAAAAGGGCAAGTATGTAGCTTCTATTCCCACTAACTTAGCACCTAAGTATAACCCATCTGAGATTTGTAATTCTGTAGCTGGTGTTTTGAAAATTGCTTGCTATATAAACAAAGTTCCGGGATTACCATTGTATTTATGTTCAGCTATTGCTGTAGCTCTGGCTTCCACTGGTGTTGCAGCTCCCGTCGCTGCAATAATAGAAGAATCATGTTTAACAACTACTTCCGGCTTGAACCTTTATTGTTCAACGTTGGGTGCTTCCCTAGTTCCAGACGGCCCATCAATTATCAAAGAAATTTGTAATGCTCCAACTTTAAATAGGTCTTTTTCAGAAGATATCATTATATATGCGATAGCAAACGGTCAACCATACAACTCATTTAGTAAATTTGAACCAGTATCTGGATATGGACCATTTCCTAATTTAAACATAGAACTTAATTCAGAATCTACTATACGAACTTTAACACTAGATCCAGCATCGCCAAATCCTGGAGTAGATTATAATGCCATTTGCAACATATTTTGTTTAAGAACTGGCACAACAGTTAAATTATCAATTTTAGGCAGTGATCGTTATTCAGGTAGTGTTTCATACACCATTACGAACACACAGTCAGAAGGTATTTTTACTTTAACCGTTCCAGGGACTGATTCAGGAACACACGAGGTTATAACCGTTGAAGTTACACAACCAGATGGAACTGTATTGACTCGTACTTTTTCGTTTAGTATAAAAGCCCTTCAATCAGACCTCCCGATTTTGACGACTACGGAAGTGACCTCCATTACTCAAAATACTGCAATTTCTGGAGGTAATATTACAAGCGATGGCGGCTCTCCAATAACAGCCAGAGGTGTAATCTGGAGTACTTCTCCAAATCCAACTATTTTAAATGTAGTAGATAATAATATTACTTCAGATGGTACCGGAACGGGAAGTTATATAAGTAATCTAACCGATTTGATTAAAGATACTACTTATTATGTAAGAGCTTATGCTACAAACAGTTTCGGCACTACTTATGGAAATGAAATTAGTTTTAGAACCAAAACGGTAAAAGATCTACTTACTTCTCACAACTGGAGATTTGAATCATTTTCTGAAAATGGAGTTTATACCTTTGACACTTGTCCTTTTGTTACATTTGGTACTGATGGAATATTCACGATTAACTACGTTTTATGTTCCGGTGATGGCGACAATCTAGATATTCAAGCATGGAATTTATATAACGATGATCAATCCATTCAAACGACTTCTTCTTGGACGGATTCCAGTGGAGTCCACGTGTATGTCTTGTATTTTACAATCACAGAATTAACACTATCCAGACTTGAAATGTCCGGATATGATGATTTTGGAGGTACTTTTGTGTGGACATTTATAGCGTTATGAAAAAATACAGATGGCAGAAGTATATCTGCAAGTGGGCGATAAGGCATTGAAACTTCAACTGTATGCCACTACCAACAGTTCAGGCTCAATGATTAAGGCTCCCAGTTGGTGTAGATTTGTAATCTATGCCTTATCACTCCAGCTAGCGCGGATTTGCAATCCGTGCTTTTCACTTTCTAAATTCAATTCATCTGAATTGTACGCCGATTAAACCTCGAATGAGTCAGAACTGCGTGAAACAAGTGATGCACCAATTTAAGCAAAAGTAAAAAATGGTGCTTTAGTACTATTGACTTGAAGGGACAAACAGATGTATTTTTGAATAGTTCTAAATAGTGAACAATATGAAGGATCATAAAAAAAATACTTAATCTTGATTTTGTTTGTTCAAATCATTTGTTCTTTTGGTCAAATTTTTGACATTGTATGAACAAGCATCCCTTCTTATTATTTTGTTTCTGACAAAAACCTACAATAAATCGCTCGCCAGTTCAGCCAGATAACTCCTCTCGCCTTTAATCAGGTTTACATGTGCGAAAATTTCGTGGTTTCGCATCTTTTCTGTCATGTAGGCCAGGCCATTCGATTTCATGTCGAGGTAAGGTGAATCAATTTGCTGAAGGTCGCCGGTAAATACCAGCTTGGTTCCTTCACCGGCACGGGTGATAATGGTTTTTATTTCGTGCGGGGTGAGGTTTTGCGCTTCGTCGATGATAAAATACGAATTGGATAAACTTCTTCCGCGGATATATGCCAACGGTGTGATAATCAGCTGATCTTCCTTCAGTAATTCTTCTATTTTTTGGTATTCAGTACTACGAACATTGAAGCTATGCTTGATGACAGATAGGTTGTCGAAAAGTGGTTGCATGTATGGGCTGATTTTTTCCTGTGCATCGCCCGGGAGAAAACCCAAATCGCGGTTACTCAGCGCCACAATGGGACGGGCAAGCAAAATTTGTCCGAAATTTTTATGCTGTTCGAGTGCAGCGGCCAATGCCAGCAGTGTTTTCCCGGTTCCGGCTTTTCCGGTAAGGGCAACTAATTTAATTTCAGGATTAAAGAGTGCATCGAGACTAAAAGTCTGTTCGGCATTCCGTGGTTTGATTCCGTAGGCAGTTTTTTTCTCGACCCTGACCATTTTTTTCAGTCCTCCGTCATAACGACCTAAAACACTTGCTTTTTGCGACTTAATAATAAAATACTCATTTATGTCCGGAGTTCTTCCCAAATTCATCAATTCAACCGGAAGGGAATTCTCATTGTATAATTTTTCAATCAGCGTATCGTCAAAATTTTCCAGTTCGGCAACACTCTTGTTAAATATCTGAATGTCTTTTACTTTGTCGTTGTAGTAGTCTTCCGCCTGAATTTTCAACGATTTGGCCTTCATCCTCAGATTGATATCCTTGGTAACCAATATGCAAGGCCGGGTTGGGAATTTCTGGGCAACATACATGGTTATGGCCAGGATTCGGTGATCAGGAATGTCTTCACGGAAAGATTGTTTAAGTTCATCCGAAAAAGGCTTGCCGGTTTCGACGATCAGTTTCCCTTTGTCAGGCCCCAATTTAATGCCTCCGTTAAAAAGCTGGTCACCGATTATTTCGTCCAGTTCGCGCACAAATTCGCGGGCCTGAAAGTTGATCGGGTCGTTCCCGCGCTTGAATTTATCAAGTTCTTCCAAAACTGTAATCGGAATCACGATGTCATTATCCTGAAATTGATATATGCAAGTATGGTCATGCAGAATCACATTGGTGTCGAGCACGAAAATCTTTGTTTGTTTTTTAGCAGGCATCCCGTTTTGCTTTAAGGTTTCGATAAAAATAGAAAAAATCAGGTCCAATAGTCGAATGATAATTCTTTAATTGTCAACTTTGCCGAAGTAAATTGTTGATAAGATTTGAAGGGATGAAGACTTATAAAGAGATACTTGATTATTTATACAGTCAATTGCCAATGTTTCAACGCACTGGCCCGGCAGCATATAAGGATAACCTTGATAATACCATCCGGCTGGATGAAATGTATGAATATCCGCACAGGTCATTTAAGAGTATTCATGTGGCCGGAACAAACGGAAAAGGATCTGTTTCGCATATTCTTGCTTCAGTTTTACAGGAAGCAGGGTACAAAACCGGGCTTTATACCTCGCCACATCTGAAGGATTTCAGGGAACGCATTCGTGTAAACGGCGAAATGATCACTGAAGAAGCCGTGGTGCTGTTCACCGAATCGTTTTTGGCGAAAAATGAAACCGAAAAAATGGAACCTTCGTTTTTTGAACTCACCGTTTCGATGGCTTTTGATTATTTCCGCGCCATGCAGGTTGATGTGGCCGTGATTGAGGTCGGGCTGGGTGGAAGGCTCGATTCTACAAATATCATAACTCCTGAGGTGTCGGTCATTACGAACATCAGTTTCGATCACATGGCATTATTAGGTAATACTTTGCCCAAAATTGCTGCGGAAAAGGCCGGAATCATAAAAAGAAATATTCCTGTGGTAATCGGGGAATCATCTCCGGAAACGAATTTCGTTTTTGAAGAAATCGCTGACAAAGCAGGTTCAACTCTCGATTTTGCCGACCAATATTATGAAGCCGGTTACGGAATGCTGACCATTGATGGAAAGCAAAGCCTGAATATCCGCAGCAATGGAGTAGTGGTTTATCCTGATTTGCAGTTGGATTTACTGGGCATTTATCAACGGCTCAATGTGCCCACGGTGTTAAAAACAATTGACCTATTATACGAAAATGGATGGAATTTATCGGAAGAGATCATCCGTCGGGGATTAATGCATACCATCAGGAATACTGGTTTAATGGGTCGCTGGCAAATTATCGGGCACAATCCTTTGACAATTTGCGATACCGGTCACAATTCGGCAGGTATTAAATTGGTGGTCGAACAAATCGGCCAGACAGCCTGGGAAAAGCTGCATATTGTGATTGGCATGGTAAACGATAAAGATCAGAATGAAGTATTATCGCTTCTTCCGACCAATGCAGAGTATTATTTTACAAAAGCGGCAATTCCCAGGGCAACTCCTCCGGAAGAGCTTGCAGCCATGGCCGTCAAATTCGGGTTGAAGGGAAATTGTTATCCGTTTGTTCATCAGGCATTTTCAGCAGCCCTTGCAAATGCAGGCAAAAATGACCTGGTGTTTGTAGGCGGAAGCAATTTTGTGGTAGCAGAAGTTTTGTAAGATTTTTTAAATATTTTGTTTGCACATTTCAAAAATGGGTCTATCTTTGCAACGCTTTAAAAAATAAAGCGCGTTCAAAAAACATCAACAAAACGGGCGATTAGCTCAGCTGGTTCAGAGCATCTGGTTTACACCCAGAGGGTCGGCGGTTCGAATCCGTCATCGCCCACTTAAGAGGATAACGAAAGTTGTCCTCTTTTTTTTTGCCTTAATTGTAGCTCTCAATCGGTTCGTATGTGCAACCCAAATTTCGATCGCCAAAGACATCGTCAGCGTAGGCTAATGTTGGTCAGTAATTGGTTCCATTTATATTATCAACTCTTTTTGAGCTGAACCTCGATTCGGTTAGAAAAATAAAAGAATAATTTTAGGCAGGAATATTATGAATCCACAGACCAATGCGACTATTGCACAAACTAAAACTGCTCCGGCAGAAATATCCTTTACTATTCGTGCCGTTTCGTGATATTCAGGGAACAAGTGGTCTGCCAATTTTTCAATTACAGTATTGAATGCTTCGGCCGCCCATACCAAGGCAATTACAATCAGTACAACACACCATTCCGGATTTGATATTTTCAGGTAAAAACCTGCACCTAAAGCAACAATGGTCGCTAACAAATGGATCCGCGCATTCGGCTCCGATTTAACCAGGTCATATATTCCTGCAAATGCAAATCCGAAACTTTTAATGCGTTTTTTCAGGCCGGTATTTTTTGTTTTCATACTTTTTAGCTTATAGTGTTGGGTAACAACTGCTCTTTTTCCCAAAGCTACAACTAATTTCAAATAACTCCGAAGGAGTTTACTATTATTGACCCCCGGTATTGAATGGGGCAAAGGCATCAGTATTCATTCATCAGAAGACTGTATGGAATTTTTGCCTTTTGGTGAAGGTTACGGACCATTCGTAAGTTTAATTTTCGCTCCCTGTTCATCACTTTTGAAACAAGGGTTTTGTCTCCAATAATTCCTGCTAAATCCTTTGCTTTCAGTCCTCTTTGCTCCATATAATAGCGTATTACATCCACTGGATCAGCTTCGGGGAGAGGGTATTTTTCCTGCTCGTACTTTTCAACCAGCAAACTAAGCAGTTCGAGTTCGTCGCCTTCCGGAGTATTGGGTTCAGCTTCCATGATTTGTTCAATCCGAGCCAAAACATTTTCGTATTCTTCATCTGTTTTTATTACACTTATTGCCATCTTCTTTCCTCCTTTTTAAACATTCGGTTAAATTTTATTGGCATCTATCTTATCGTATTCGGCATGAGTGCCGAGAAAACGAACAAATACAATTTTCGCCTGAAAATTGATTTTAAGCACCAATCGGTAATCGTTGCCGTGGATATTTAAAACTACACGGTTATCATTGAGCAAACTAACATTGGGGAAATAGCTCTTTAATTGGTTTGGATTCCCGAAGTTTTGTTTTTCAAAATCTTTCTCCAACAGATGAAGTTGTTTACCACAAACCGGATGCCGGATTGCAAATTCCCTGAAATGCTTTGTTGATATGATCCGCATCGACAGTTTTATATTAAGCCATTCAAAACAATAGCAAAGTTAAAAATAAAGTTGACAAGTTGACAACCATTTCGAGATAAAAAACCCCTGACAGGGTTCCAACCCCTGTCAGGGGTAAAAATTTATTTGTAGCTTTCAATCGGTTCGCAGGTGCAAACCAGATTGCGATCTCCATAAGCATCATCAACACGAGCTACCGGTGGCCAGTATTTGTTTTCCTTGAGCCAGACGAGCGGGAATACGGCTGTTTGGCGGCTGTACGAATGGTTCCATTCATCGGCAGTTACCACATCCGAAGTATGCGGCGCATTCTTCAACGGATTGTCTTCCTTGTCCATTTGTCCTGCAGCAACTTCCTGAATCTCGTTGAAAATGCTGTTCATCGCTTCAATAAACCGGTCGAGCTCCTGTTTCGATTCGCTTTCGGTAGGTTCTACCATTAAAGTTCCATGAACCGGGAATGAAAGTGTTGGTGCGTGGAACCCGTAATCCATCAGTCGTTTGGAAATGTCGGTTTCGGAAATGCCTGAAGCAGCTTTCAAGTGACGGCTTTCCAGTATCATTTCGTGAGCCACACGACCATTTTCACCGGTATATAAAATTCCGTAGTTATCTTTTAATGCATTGGCAATGTAGTTGGCATTCAGGATAGCCATTTCAGAAGCACGTTTTAATCCGTCGGCACCCAGCATTTTGATGTATCCATAAGTAATCGGCAACACTGATGCACTTCCCCACGGAGCAGCAGACACTGCTGTAATTCCCACATGACCGTTGTTCATTACCGGATGTGAAGGCAGGAATTCCACCAGATGAGGTGCAACTGCTATCGGGCCAACACCGGGACCGCCACCTCCATGAGGAATGGCGAAGGTCTTGTGCAGGTTCAGGTGGCAAACATCGGCTCCAATACGGCTTGGATTGGTCAGCCCAACCTGTGCGTTCATGTTGGCGCCGTCCATATAAACCTGTCCGCCATGAGAATGAATAATTTCGCACAATTCGGTAATCGATGATTCGTAAACTCCGTGAGTAGATGGATAAGTCACCATAAAACACGACAAAGTATCCTTGAATTCTTCTGCTTTCTGGCGTAAAACTTCCACGTCAATGTTTCCACGTTCGTCGCAGGGTGTCACCACTACTTTCATACCGGCCATTACAGCGCTGGCAGGATTGGTACCATGCGCTGAAGACGGAATCAGCACCACATTGCGGTGACCTTCGCCCCGACTGATATGGTATTCGCGGATAACCATCAATCCGGCATACTCCCCGGCAGCTCCAGAATTTGGCTGAAGGCTGACATCAGCAAATCCGGTAATTTCGGCCAGATCGCGACGCAGTTCTTCCATCATCTCGTGGTAGCCACGAGCCTGATTTTTCGGAACAAATGGGTGGATTCCATTAAATTCGATCCAGCTTAATGGCAGCATTTCAGTTGCTGCATTCAGTTTCATGGTACACGAACCCAATGGAATCATTGAATGTGTAAGCGAAATATCCTTGTGTTCGAGTCTTTTAATGTAACGCAACATTTCGGTTTCAGAGCGGTATTTGTTGAAAACTTCCTGTTTCATAAAAGACGAAGTTCTGAGAAATCCAGGTTGAATGGTGCAAACTTCGGAATATCCGGTTGTTTTACGAAATGGTTTATTGGCCGCTTTGGCAAATACTTCGATAATCCAGTTGATATCGTCCAGGTTGGTTGTTTCATCAATGCTTAGTCCAACTTCACCATTTTCAAAATAGCGGAAATTCATTTCCAGTTCGAGCGACAGCCATTCTACATCTTCGTGTTTTACATGGCGTGGCAACGCGAAACGAATGGTGTCGAAATAATTGGAGTTTAACTGAGTGTAGCCCAAAGCCGTAATTTCCTTTTCGAGCAAAGCAGCAATACAGTGAATGCGGGATGCAATTTGTGAAATACCTTCGGGCCCGTGATAAACTGCATAAAATCCTGCCATATTTGAAAGCAGCGCCTGCGAAGTACAAATATTTGAAGTTGCTTTTTCGCGTTTGATATGTTGCTCGCGCGTTTGCAAAGCCATACGCACGGCACGTTTGCCAGAAGCATCTTTGGTAATTCCAATGATACGTCCGGGCAAAGTTCTTTTGAATTCATCTTTGGATGCAAAAAAGGCAGCATGGGGGCCACCATAACCCATTGGAACTCCAAACCGTTGGGAGCTTCCAAATACAATATCAGCATCCCATTCTCCGGGAGGAGTCAGAATTGCCAAGCTCAATAAATCGGCAGCTACCGATACAAAAATTTCTTTTTCGTGTGCGGATTTTACCAACGGTGAATAATCAACGATTTGTCCGTCGGAATTTGGGTATTGGACGATTACTCCGAAGGCGTTTTCATCCAGTTCGAAGTTTTCCCAGGTAGCCACCCTCAGTTCAATGCCCAGCGGATTCGCCCGTGTAATAAGAACATCCAATGTCTGAGGCCAAATTTTTTCATCGACCCAAACAACATTTGCACCTGTTTTTGCTTTGGATCGCGAACGTGAGTTGTGCATCATGATCATTGCTTCGGCGGCAGCAGTCGCTTCATCGAGCAGACCTGCATTAGCCAATTCCATTCCGGTCAATTCGCAAACCATGGTCTGAAAATTCAGCAAAGCTTCCAACCGGCCCTGCGAAATTTCTGCCTGATATGGGGTATAACTGGTGTACCATACCGGATTTTCGAGCACATTGCGCAAGATTACTGCCGGAGTGATGGTATCGTAATAACCCATTCCGATGTACGTATTGAAAACTTTATTTTTTTGTGCCAGGGCCAAAATTTTACGGAAATACTGACGCTCGGTCAGGCCATCTTCCAGATTCAATGGTTTTTTCAGTCGGATATTTTCCGGAACAGTCTGATTCATTAATTCATCCAACGAAGAAACGCCAAGGATTTCGAGCATTTCCTGAATTTCATGATCGCGTGGACCGATGTGACGCATTACAAATTTATCGCTTGCCATATTTTTTAGATTTTGTGTGCTTTATTTTTTGCCTGCAATATTAGGAAGAAAAACGAATTGGATTAAATGATTTTTATTAGTCTCTTCTTTTACAGAAGGCAAAAAGGAGAAGAGTTATGAAGGGTGATTTATAAACATTTATGATCAAAAATTTGCAATTTTCATTATATCAGCGCTTCCCAGTCTATTGTTCCCTGTTGCAAAATTATTTCTTCAGGTGTATTCTTCCTGATTCCTTTTACATTAAAATCTTTGTCGAATGTAATAATTACCAATTCGTATTTTTGGGAAACAGAAAGCTGGTAGGCATCGTCGAAGTCAAGATTGAATTTTTGTATGTTTGAAATCACATCCATCAGATCGCCTGCACTAAGTGAAAGCTGTTCTATCTGTCCATCAACAAATAAATCAGCAATAAATTTTTCGAAAATATCAGATTTCTTCAGTCGCGTCAAGATTACCCCAATGGAATGAATGGAGAAATCGCTAACAAACAAATCCTCTAACGAAATCAGATCAAAAAATCTTGAAGCAATCTCAGATTTTTCCTGATCTAAAAGTCGCTCTAACCAAACATTGGTATCAACCAGATATTTTATTTTCACCTCCAATCCAGTGCTTTTTTTTGTAAATCAAGGGCTGACATTTTTAAATCTTTTAATCCTCCAGCCCAATCTTGTCTTAATTTTTTTTGTCTGGCAGTCACTTTCTTGTTTATCAAATAGTCTAAAAAGTGGTCAAGTTCTCCCATTAATCCAGGAGACAACTTGCTAATTTTTGTTTCTATATTTTTTATTGCTCTCATAAAACAAAGATAATCAAATTTAATAGTACAACGCCACTGAAAGGGCATTCACATATATTGGCAATACTGAACTGCCTTTAAGTTAAAAACGGATTGTTTTTCTTTTCAAAGCCGATAGTGGTTTCGGGGCCATGGCCACAATACACAACGGTTTCTTCAGGCAAAATCAACAGTTTTGTTTTGATATTACCCACCAATCGTTCGAAGCTTCCACCCGGAAGATCAGTTCTGCCAATGCTTCCGTAAAACAGCACATCTCCGGCAATCAGTATTTTTTGCTCCGGATTGTAAAAGACCACTCCGCCCGGTGAATGACCAGGAGCTGCAATTACCTGCAAGGTTGAATTACCGAAAGTAATCTGATCTCCTTCCCTGAAATACGCATCGGGAACACCAACCGGTTCCATCGAAATGCCGAACAAATCGCCGTGTTCTGAAGCCTGTTCAATCAGTGGAAGTTCATCAGGATGAATTTCAAACTGAAGTTGATACTTGTTGCAACAATGCGTTACACCCATTATGTGGTCGAAATGACAATGTGTATTAATCAACCTGACCGGTTTTAACTGTTTTTCAGCAATGAATGCGTCAAGTTCCTTACGTTCGTTTTCGAAATAACACCCTGCATCAATAATGACGCACTCGTTTGTTTCATCGTAAACAACGAAAGTATTTTCCTGAACCTGATTGAAGGTGAATTTTTTTATTTGTAACATGGTAAATTATTTATCTAAGCCTTTTAGCATCGGAACAAATACGAATGATCCGTGCGATTCTTTGTAATATTCGGTTTCGCTGGTTTTTACCAAAACGTACATGGTTTGTTTTTCGCGCGGACCCATCGGAATCACCATTCGTCCGCCAACTTTCAGTTGAGCAAGTAATTCTTCAGGAATAACAGGAGCTCCGGCAGTTACAATAATTTTATCGAAAGGGCCGTAAGTAGGTAGTCCTTTGTAGCCATCGCCATAGAAAAATTTAGGATGATAGCCGATTTGCGGGAGAAGCGACTGTACCTTTAAATACAACTCCCGCTGGCGTTCGATGGTATAGACAGTGGCGCCCATTTCCAGCAAAACAGCAGCCTGATAACCGGAACCTGTGCCAACCTCCAGAATTTTATCATGGCGTTCGACCTGTAACAGGTGGGTTTGCATGGCTACAGTAAAAGGCTGGCTTATTGTTTGCCCTGCACCAATCGGAAATGCCTGATCTTTATATGCAAATTGAAGAAAACTGCTGTCCATAAACAGATGACGCGGTACATTTCCGATCGCTTCCAGTACTTTATCGTCTTTAATTCCTTTGATACGAATACCTTCGACCATTCTTTTTCTTAATCCCTGATGTCGTAATGTATCCTGAAACTCCATAAGATTATCCTTTTTTCCAAATTTAGGTAAATACAGGTTCAAAAGATCCTGTAAGTTCAAACATTATTAACAATCGACGTTGAAAAGTATTTAGTCCAACAATATTACGGAATTTTAATTTATTCCTATTTTGCAAGTATGTTAAAACTCGGAATATTTGGAGACCAAACAAGCAATCAGGAACTCATGAGGCAGATCAAAACTTTGCCAGAAGTTACTGTTGAAGGAGTTTATTTTTCGGGAAATACAACCGTCCCTGATGGTTTTACTGAATTCTTCAGCCCGGTTGAACTGATGGAAATGTCGGATGCCATCCTGATACTGAGCGATAAAAGTATCAGTAGCGATTTGATCAGGTTGATATTAAGGAAAAGCAAACACATTTACCTGAAAACAATACCCAATCTGAATATCAGGGAAATAAAAGAATTGATAGATCTGGAAAAGGAAGCCGGGATTGTTAATTTTATCTACAACCCTTTCGATTTTATTCCGCATTTCGATCCATACCTTAATAAACAAGAGAAACCTCTGTTGATAAATTTAAGAACTTGTTTTGAAGGTTCTGCTAACAAACCGGCCAATGAAATGCTCCTTTTGGTTACGGCCATCAACCGGGTAATTCATAGTAATTATAAAAAAACAGATGTTTTTGGGATCGAAGATTCAGCAGGCCAACTGGTTGTCAATGTCCGGGTTGAATACGAAAACGGAAGTGTGGTCAACCTAACTATTTCAAAGGAAAAAACCTCCGGCTATTGTGAAATTTTCAATTCATCAGGGAAAACAAAATTTGATTTTCAGGCGCCACTTTATATCTCATATCCTCATATTAATCAAGAATTTACTTCCATAGAAAATTTTATCAGGATTATTCACCTTCATAATAAACATGCAAATTCGTTCGACAATTTACTGAACGGCATCCGGATCGTAGATGAAATCAGTGAACATTTGCGCTTTAATGAAATCCATTTTTAATATTAAAATTCTACTTTTGCCGCAATATTTCCAGGATTAAAGCGTTCATACGTGCGTATGAAGTCCGAACCATTTTATTTCTATGCATAAACATTTACAGGTCGCCAGGTATCTGGTTTTCGATATTATTGCCGCAATAATCAGTTGGACATTATTTTATATCTATCGGAAAATTTATATTGAACCGCTGAAACTGGGTTATGAAATTTCAGTTGAATTTGATTATAAGTATTATCTGGCATTAATTTTTATCCCTGCGTTCTGGATTACACTTTATTACATCACCGGGCAGTATTCTAATATCTACCGCAAATCGCGCCTGCTCGAACTCGGTAAAACCATAATGACTTCCGTTGGTGGTGTAACTGTTATATTTTTTCTTCTTTTATTGAACGATTGGGTCAGCGATTACTCAAAATACTATAACCTTTATTTTACCCTGCTCCTGTTGCATTTCAGTTTTACCTACCTGTTCCGGCTCATTTTAACAACCCGGACAACACATAAAATTCACCAACGCATCATCGGATTCAATACCATTATTATTGGCGCAAATGAAAAAGCGGTTCGTATTGTTGAGGACATGATGGTTCAGAAAAGGCCGGCGGGAAATAAAGTTATCGGATTCCTGACTGTTGACGAAAGTGAATCCTATCCATTGGAAAAGTATGCACCCAATCTCGGAACCTATAAAAATGTGCAAAAAGTGATCAGCGATCTCGAAGTGGAGGAAATTATCATCGCTCTCGAATCATCCGAACACAAACTGCTCAGCGAAATACTTACAATGCTTGAAAACCGGGCTCACATTGTTTGGGGGATTCCCGATTTATTTGATATCCTTTCCAATCAGGCAAAAGCGAGTACGATTTTCAGCACTCCTTTGCTGAAAATTTCAAATGGATTGATGCCTGTGTGGCAGGAAAATATTAAGCGACTATTGGATGTTGTGATTTCACTATTGTCTATGATTATCTTTTCCCCTGTTTTTATTACGCTGGCAATCATGATAAAAACAAGTTCTAAAGGACCGGTTTTATATACTCAGGAACGAATCGGGAAATTCGGGAAGCCTTTTACTATCTACAAATTCAGGACAATGGTTAAGGATGCCGAAACAAACGGGCCATTGCTGTCAAGCTCGAACGACAGCCGGATTACCCCAATCGGTCAGTTTATGCGAAGGACACATCTGGACGAAATTCCGCAATTTGTGAATGTGCTTTTAGGTGAAATGTCGTTGGTTGGCCCGCGTCCCGAACGCAAATTTTACATCGACCAAATTGCAAAAATTGCTCCTTATGTCAGCCACCTGCTAAAGGTCAGACCAGGAATTACCTCATGGGGTCAGGTTAAATATGGTTATGCCTCAAACATTGATGAAATGGTGGAACGGCTTCAGTACGACATGGTATATCTCAAAAATATTTCACTTTATGTCGATTTTAAAATTCTGATCTATACCGTAATGGAATGTGCAAAAGCAAGAGGGAAATAAGAAGTCGCAGTCGCAGTCATAGTGTCCAGTCATAGTCGCAGTGGGCTGCGAATGAACTTGCTGCTTAAGTTGTTGGTTTCCCAGTGAATAAGATGCTTCAAAAATTTCAGATTATCCCTGCTTCGATGTAAAAAATGATCCGCTCAATCTGACGGTCCTCGCCATAAGGATCGTAATGCGACTTCAAATTGTTTCCAAAAATGCGGGCAACTCCTTGCCAGAAAACAGCCGGAACACCGCCTTTTACCTGATCAATCAAATCAAATGAAGTAGTATGAGTTTCGCGGTCGATCAGCTTAATTAATATCCTGCCTTCTGAAATAGTCATTTGTTTTAATTTTGGCCCGTAAAGTTTCATCAGCTCATCTTCAGCTTTTTTTACATAAACCCGACGATCGCGTCGTTTGGCTGTTGCGGGCACTTCCTGCTGGTATTTCTGATAAAGCCGGGCTGCCTCTTTTGCATACGGATATACTTTTTTTACCTTCCACACCAACCGCCAGTATTGCTGTTCTTCTTGTTTCGATTTAAAACTGGCTTTTGGGAAAACATCTATTGATTGCAGATCTATATGTGGAAGCGTATCATTGTCAATCCTTATTCCTATCAGGTATTGAGGGAATGCAGGTTCCTGCGCAGATGCCAATGCAGCCACCCCGAAAAAAATCAAAATCATAAAAAGCTTTTTCATTATACCTGTATTCGGCAACGAAGATAGCTATATGTTGTAAAACCGAAACGAAAAAATAAGTTAAGATCATCCTGACACGCAATGTTTGTATCTTTAGCGCGCTAAAAAATGAAAATATGCAATCAAATCAACAATTGAAAATTGATGTTTGTTCAGAATTTGGCCAGCTGGAAGGGGTAATCATTCACACCCCCGGACTGGAAGTAGAGGAAATGACTCCTGAAAATGCTGAACGTGCATTGTACAGCGACATCCTGAATTTATCGGTAGCCGGTGAAGAATACGCTATTTTTAAAGGTGTTCTGAATAAAATCACCCGCACATTTGAAGTCAGGGATTTGCTTTCGGACATTTTAACCAATGATCAGGTAAAAACCAGTTTGCTGAAAAATATTTGCGGCAATGAAGGAGCGATGGAAATTTTACCCCGACTAATGGAGCAAAATGCCACGGAGCTTGCCCGGCAACTCATCCAGGGTGTTTACCTCGAACGTAATAACCTGACCCGCTACCTGAGCCTTGAACGTTTCAGCCTTCGCCCGCTGCACAATTTCCTTTTCACACGCGATGCTTCCATGGCGTTTGGTAATGAGGTGCTGATCGGGAAAATGGCCAGCAAAGTGCGCGACCGCGAAGCCGTGATCATGGATGCTATTTTTAAGCACCATCCGATGCTCGAAACTTCCACCATCAATCCCAACTCTCCTGAAATCATCCTCAAATATCCGGGCATTTCAATTGAAGGCGGTGATTTTCAGGTCGGTCGCGAAGATGTGCTGGTTATTGGCACCGGCATCCGTACTACTACACAAGGCATCGATTTTATTCTCGAAAAAATAAAAGCCAAAAAGGACGGTTTGCGACATATTCTGATTCAGGAATTGCCCGATACGCCTGAATCATTCATTCATCTCGACATGGTATTCACGTTTCTTGATGTGGACGCCTGTATGGTTTACGAACCGCTGATCATGGGAACCAATCGTTTTCATACCATTCATATTCAGATTGAAAACGGAGAAGTAATCAGTATTGATGAGGAAAAAAACCTGCCAAAAGCCCTGAAAAGACTGGGGATCGACATGAAGCCTGTGCGCTGCGGCGGTGGAATTGACAGTTGGACTCAGGAACGCGAACAATGGCACAGCGGCGCCAACTTTTTCGCTTTTGCTCCCGGAAAAGTTATTGGTTACGAACGGAATGTCCATACTATTGAACAACTCAACAAGAATGGATTTCAGATCGTTCAGGCAAAAGATTTATTGAGCGGATTGTGCGATATTCCGGAAGGGAAATGCGTGGTTACCATTCCCGGCTCCGAACTCGCACGTGGAGGTGGAGGCGCCCGCTGCATGAGTATGCCCATCAGAAGAAAAAAAGTTTGAAGTGCCTAAATTTCGGAGTGCCTAAAGTACTTTCAGAAACTTGACATCAAAGCATTATTTTTTACTTTAGGCACTTTAGGCACTTTAATATACTTTAGGCACTTTTTATGCGCAAATTAAGGAATAGCGAACTCGACCGCTTGTCGGTGGTCGAATATAAGGAAATGGTAAAGACCCCGATAACCGTGGTTTTGGATAATGTCCGCAGTTGCAACAACATAGGTTCTGTATTTCGTACTTCGGATGCTTTGCTGATTGAAAATATAATGTTGTGCGGAATTACAGCCACACCTCCCAATAAAGATATCCATAAAACTGCGCTTGATGCTGAAAAATCGGTTCCCTGGGAATATTTTGAAGAAACTGAAGCTGCTGTGAAAAAGCTGAAAGAACTCGGTTATCGAGTGTTTGCGGTTGAACAGGTTGAACACAGTATTTCACTTCCTGATTATACTCCTGAAAAGGACCAGAAACTGGCCCTGATTTTCGGAAATGAAGTGAAAGGCGTTCAGCAATCGGTGGTCAATTTGTGCGATGGCGCCATTGAAATACCACAATACGGCACTAAACATTCGTTTAATATTTCGGTTAGTGCCGGCATTGTTTTGTGGGATCTGGTTTATAAACTCAGGTCGTAATCATTATATGAAAAAACACTTTTCCAAAACAACCTTTCTTGCTGTTATTGCCTGTTTGCTTTGGTCGTCGGCATTTGTGGGCGTAAAAATAGGACTGAAATACCATTCTCCTTTGCAGTTTGCAGGAATCCGATTTTTCATTTCAGGACTGATGTTGATTCCGGTTGTCAATGATTTTGCCCGTTTCAGGAAAGAAGTAAGAGAGAATTTTGGATACGTCTGCCTGATTGCCTTTTTGCAGGTAATTCTTCAATATTCGCTGTTTTATTTGGGCGTCAGTATGGTTCCGGCTTCCATTGCCGCCATGATTGTTGGTTCGTCTCCGCTGTTTGTGGCTTTGGTGGCGCATTTCACCATTTCGGGCGATCGGATGGATTGGTTTAAAACAGGAAGTATATTGCTTGGAATAATAGGTGTAGCAGTGATCACCCTTGGGCGCGATAGGCTTCCGTCAGGTGCTTCCATTGCAATAACCGGGGTGGTTTTACTGTTGCTGAATAATCTTGCTTCAGGAATTACCAATGTGGTAGTTGCCAAAAAAAAGCAGACTATCTCACCTTTGGTTTTAACTTCAGCTTCACTCTTAATTGGGGGCATTTCACTTTTTGTAATTTCCATTCCGGTTGAGGGGCTTCATTACCGGGTTTTTCCTCCTGAATATTTTGTGGCCCTTGGCTGGTTGAGTTTCTTGTCTGCCGCTGCCATTTCGATTTGGAATACGCTTCTCAGGAGGCCATCGGTTAAAGTTTCTATACTGAACATCTGGAAATTTCTGATTCCGGTTTCGGGCGCCATTCTCAGCTGGATTATCCTTCCTGACGAATCTCCGGATGTTGTTTCTGTTTCAGGTATGATACTCATTGCTTCTTCATTACTTTTCCTGAATCTTCCAGGCCGAAATAATAAATCGGCGCTTGAAAAGGGAGTTATAGAATAGATTAAAATGTCTGATTGATATGAATATTAAGAATTTGTTTATAAATTGTTAGCTGATGTGCGGTTAATGATTGAAATTACTTTGAATTTCTATTTTTGTCTTACATGGAAGATTTGAGAAGATGCTGTCATATAACATTAAGGCTTTTTGATATTCATGTCATTAATTGTTAATTTCGGAGCTTTCAATTCAACTAAAAACACAATTAACTAACAGCAACTTTGTTGCATAAAATCCAAAAACTATGAATTCTATTTTCTGGCTGGTGCCTATCAGCTCTATTCTGGCACTTACTTTTGCCTTTTATTTCTTCAAGCAAATGATGAAGGAAAGTGAAGGTACTGATACAATGAAAAAAATTGCCAAGCATGTCCGCGACGGGGCAATGGCATATCTTAAACAACAGTACAAGGTTGTAACAATTGTTTTTATAGTAATAACCTTGTTGTTTGCCATCATGGCTTATGTGTTGAAAATCCAGAATCCATGGGTGCCGTTTGCCTTTTTAACCGGTGGTTTTTTCTCCGGATTGGCTGGATTCTTCGGAATGCGGACTGCAACTTATGCGTCTGCCCGTACTGCCAATGCCGCGCAACGTTCACTAAACGCCGGACTTAGGATTGCTTTTCGTTCAGGAGCAGTTATGGGTTTGGTTGTAGTAGGATTGGGATTACTTGACATTTCCATTTGGTTTTATGCACTGCAATTTGTTATCGGCGGATTGGATTCAACCACCAATGGAATTATTGCTGCTGATCCAAGTATGAAACTAATCATCATCACTACCACAACTCTTACTTTTGGTATGGGCGCATCAACACAGGCATTGTTTGCCCGTGTCGGCGGAGGTATTTTTACCAAAGCAGCAGATGTAGGCGCCGACCTGGTTGGTAAAGTTGAAGCCGGAATTCCGGAAGATGATCCACGTAATCCAGCTACTATTGCTGACAATGTGGGCGATAATGTTGGTGACGTGGCAGGTATGGGCGCCGACTTGTACGAATCGTATTGTGGTGCAATTCTTTCTACAGCAGCTCTTGGTGCAACTGCTTTTGTTGCTTCAAATTTGGCTGCCATTGGAATAAATGTAAATGCAGAAGAAGCATTGAAAATTCAATTCAATGCTGTTATTGCTCCTATGATTATTGCTGCAGTCGGAATTATACTTTCTATACTGGGTATCTTTCTGGTTAAAGCCAAAGAAGGTGCGTCACAAAAGGAATTGTTGGCTGCGCTGGGTCGTGGTGTTAATGTAAGTTCTGTCCTTATTGCATTCTTTTCCTATTTCATTCTGAGATTTCTGGAAATTCCCAATTTCTTAGGTATTTGGGGTGCTATGATGACCGGTTTGGCCGGTGGTATTGGGATAGGTAAAATAACTGAATATTACACTTCTTCAGGATATAAACCAACAAGAAACATTGCTAATTCTACTAAAACTGGCCATGCCACAGTAATCATCTCCGGTATTGGTACCGGAATGATTTCTACAGCTTTTCCTGTTTTAATCGTGGGTACTTCTATTATTCTTGCCTTCTTGTTTGCTTCCGGTTTTAATTTTGATAATATCGCCTTTGGCCTTTATGGTATTGCAATTGCAGCCGTTGGTATGTTGTCAACTTTAGGAATTACACTGGCTACTGACGCTTATGGCCCGATTGCTGACAATGCAGGAGGAAACGCTGAAATGAGCGGTTTAGGCGAAGAAGTTCGCAAACGTACCGATGCTTTGGACACACTTGGAAATACTACTGCTGCTACCGGGAAAGGATTTGCTATCGGGTCGGCTGCTTTAACTGCTTTGGCATTGATGGCTTCTTACATAGAAGAAGTAAAAATTGCTATTGCACGTATTCCTGAAAAGGTGGCTGAATTTGCACAATTTGCCACAAATAATCATTTCGATAACGTGGATATCCATAAAGCATCTATCCCACAGATGATGCAATATTTACACCTTGATATTATGAATCCCCGGGTTCTGGTGGGTGCATTCCTCGGCTCAATGGCTGCATTCTTATTCAGTGGTCTCACCATGAATGCAGTAGGTCGTGCTGCTCAAAGTATGGTTGAAGAAGTTCGTCGTCAGTTTCGCGAAATCAAAGGCATTCTCGAAGGAAAGGCTGAACCGGATTATGCTCGTTGCGTTGAAATTTCGACCAAAGGTGCACAGAAAGAGATGATGCTTCCTTCATTTCTGGCCATTTTTATCCCAATTATCACAGGTATTATTTTTGGGGTTTCGGGAGTAATTGGCTTACTTTTAGGTGGCATATCAACCGGATTTATTCTTGCCATTTTTATGGCCAATTCCGGTGGTGCATGGGACAATGCCAAAAAATACATTGAAGAAGGAAATTATGGCGGAAAAGGTTCTGATTGCCACAAGGCAGCTATTACCGGCGATACTGTTGGAGATCCGTTTAAAGATACTTCAGGTCCATCATTAAATATCCTGATTAAACTGATGAGTATGGTTTCCATCGTGATGGTTGGATTGACTGTTGCTTATAGTTTATTGTAAAATATCCATAGTTAATACATTGGACACCCCGGTGAATTTCTCCGGGGTTTCTTTTTTTTATATTTTACTGAACAAAAAGGGCATACAAAGAGTTTAACTTATAAAACGAAAACACTAAAACCGAATATTATGGCAGATTTATCAACTACTTACATGGGCGTCAAATTAAAAAATCCGTTGATTTTAGGCGCCAGTAATCTTGTAACCAAACCCGAAGTAATTAAAGAACTCGAAGAAGCCGGCATTGGTGCGATTGTCTATAAGTCGCTCTTCGAAGAACAAATTCAACTGGAAAGTCTTCAGTTTGATGAAGAATTGAACGAATATGCCAACCGGAATGCTGAAATGACCCGGCTTTTCCCGGACATTGAACACGCCGGCCCGAAAGAACACCTATACAACCTGAAAAAGCTGAAACAAAATACTTCGGTTCCGGTTTTTGCAAGTTTAAATGCCTTGTATGAGCCCAGTTGGGTTGAATATGCCAAATTGCTGGAAGAAACCGGTGTTGACGGCCTCGAGTTAAATCTTTATGCCACACCGGGTTACTTTGAAGTAGGTGCTTCTTCGATTGAAGATAAACAATATCAGATTGTTAGAAGTGTCAAGAAAGCTGTTAAAATACCGGTCAGTGTTAAGTTGAGTCCTTTCTATACCAATACCTTAAATTTCATCAAGAAACTTGATGAAGCCGGAGTAGATGGCTTTGTAATGTTTAACCGCTTTTTCCAACCTGAAATCGATATCGAAAACGAAGTGTTTCATTTTCCATGGGAATTGACACAGGCCCGCGATCATCATCTTTCATTGCGTTATGTAGGTTTGCTTCATGGAAATATCGAAGCCAGTATATGCGCCAGTCGCGGTATTTATACTTCCGAAGATGTGATCCGTCTGCTGCTTGCCGGTGCCGATGTGGTGCAAATTGTTTCGGCTATCTACAAAAATCAGCCGGAATCTGTGGCTACAATGCTTACCGAAGTTCAGGCATGGATGGACAAAAAAGGATACAAGAAATTGGCTGACTTCCGTGGAAATTTATCAAGAAAAAACCTTAAAGATCCTTACACATACCAACGCGCACAGTATGTTGATATCTTAATGAAATCAGAAGAAATATTTAAAAAATATCCGATGGTGTAAAATTGTATCGTTTGCATAATCAGAAAGGCAGGTCTCGAATGGGATCTGCCTTTCTGATTTAAAAAAAACCACTTACCAGACGATGCTTCACTTTCCTACAAATCCTGCCAACGCATAAACCAAAGCACCCTGCCAGTTGATGGCGATCTCATTGGTCGAATAATCTTCCTCTTTGTCGTTCCATCCTGTTGCGGAATGTCCGCCGCCCACAATATAACCCGGCCAGGGTTGCACTTCATTATCGGAGCCTGAACGCCGGTCGTGTGGATTCATTGCAGGATTTATTCCCAAACCGGTGACATACGAGCGGTTATAAAAATTGCGACCAAACAGATGGGCAATTGCATCCTGTGAAGCATTGATGTATTTTGCATCAGGAGAAATTTTATTTGCTACCTGAAGGTTCAGCACCTGACGGGCAATGGTGCCGTTGCATCCCCAATAATACCTTATTAATGGGCGTCCGAAAACATCCGAATTGGCATTTTTAACGATTGAATTGGCAACTTCAACAATATTTTTTTTAATTGTGTTCAGGATTTCAGTATTCTTTCCTGATTTTTTGGAAAGGGCATATTGAAACATTCCCAAATTCGAAACATCACCCCAATCCCAATCCTCATCAATTTTGAAATTCATTTTAGTTGCTTGTGCTTCAAATTCTTTCAGGAAAGAAGCATCGCCGGTGGTTTCCCACATTTCAACCGCTGCCCAAAGGCGATCGTCGGGATCGGTGGTTTGGTATCCTCCTGTTTTGAATTCTCCCTGTACAAATCGTTTGTCTTCCGGATTTTCTTTCAGGAATTTATAGCTCAATTGTGCGACAGCAAGGCATTTTTGAGAATAGGCTTTGTCGTATGGTTCGAAATAGCGGGCTGCCTGTGCCATCATTGCAACAAAATCGGCAACAGCCGCAGAACTCCATTCGGTAAAAAATCTTTTTTCTTTATCGTCTTCTGCTTTAATAAAGGGTGCAAAATTCTTCCTTGTCAGTTTGTGTGATACTTTTCCGGAACCATCGGTGTATTGCATGGTCAGTAACCAATCTGTTTCCCATTTCAATTCTTTCAGGAAATCCGGAAAGCCTTTTGCAGTTTCGGGCAAGTCGAGTGAAATTTTTTTCAGATTATTTTCAAACTGATCCCATGCCATAAACATCATACCAACTGTCACTCCGGCGTTTACCACATATTTTCCGTAGTCACCGGCATCGTGCCAACCACCTGTTCCATTGCGGCGTTCTCCCGGTTTTCCGACGAAATCTTCATAGCCATCATCGGCATGGCAGGCTGCATGGGCAAAATGGATGCCGTTGTGGGTTCCATCGACTGCTGTGCCGCACCGCCACAAATAAAAACCACGCATACTGGTATAAAACGCCTGATTGTAAACTTTGGGTGATATCTCGAACTCAGTGGATTTGATACCTTCAGCTGTTTCGAGGTAATATTTGCCGTTTTTAGTGACAGAAGAAAAATCGGCCACCGAAACACTTTGGTTCACATCTTTCTGGAAAACCGATTTTGCAGTTTCGCCTTTAAAAACAACGGATTTATCGGAAGCCTTTTTCACAACAAAGGATTTGGTTTCGCCAACAATGGAGGCTTTTTTAGTTTGCCGGGGCAGAAAACCCAGGGAATTTAGGTGGACATTTTGAGTTTGTCCTTTGGCTATCAGGTAGCCAAATGCGAAAAAAATAAAAGAGATTAGAAATACTGGTTTCATTATGATAGGTTTTAGGTTGGAAAATTATTGTAGTAGTTACAATATGGCATAAAGATAGTCCGATTGATTCAAAAAACTTATTCACTTCATCCGAAAAGATTGACCATTTGTAACATAAATCAACCGAAAAAATTACTCACACCAACTCTACTGTAACCTTTTTGAAGAAACGGGTTTCCAACAATCGTACGATACGCCGAACTACCGACTTGCGGATTTCAAGCTCCACAGGTTGGTCAGGATCCTGATGTGCCCAGTTGATACGGGTTCCGACAATAATATGAATGTCGTCGTGTTGGGTCAACAATTTTACCACTTCTTCCGGAGGGCTGTCGCCTAAACGCATGTCGGTAGTGAAGGTTTCCAGTATTTCTTCCACCCGTCCCAAGGTGAGAATTCCTTCGGTAACGATTTCAAAACCTTCCATTTTGGCTGCCGGTGGCAATGTTTTTTCCGAGAAGCGGTGCTGAATATTAATTTCAATATCCAGTTCGCGGGCAATAATTTCTGCTGTTGTTCCTCCGCAAATGATTTTTTTACCTGGAAAATCCTGAATTTTTTTCACAAAGTCAGCATCCTTAATTTTATAGAACGGTGGTCCAGTAATCAACATAAATTGGCGGGGTTGCCTGAAATAAACCACTCCACAACTGGCATCGTCACGCATTTCAAAACCATCGTTCATCGAAGCCTGGTTCAGAATTTTTCGAGCCAGTTTGGTGGCAGAAATTTCAAATTCGCGGGCAATTTGGTTTTCAGCAAATTTTTCAATTTTTTCCAGTTCCCATCCTGAAGGGTATCGTTTACTTCCCAATCCTGACTGCACAATTCCATCGGACATAAAAATAATCCGGTCTTCAAGCATGGGTGAAAACTCCCTTATCCGAAGAATTTTACCTATATTTTCTTCGCCTCTGATTGGAATATGTACCTCTTTTGGATTAAAAACCTGCCCTTTTCTGAAAATTACCGAGCGCGGATTATCGTAATTGATAATCCGAACCTGTCCGGCATCTTCAATCTCGATGATAGTAAAAGTGGCATAACTTTCCTTGCCATCTCTGCTTTTAGGCAGCGCACGCATAAAAATATTGGCAGCAACCTCGGGTTTGGTGTGGAATGAAGCATAGTTCAAAGCCATTGAGGCTGTTAAAGTGGCTAGTACATTGGCTTTTACTCCATGTCCAATCCCATCCGAAAGTACCAAAATGCTACGTCCTTCCGCCTTTATCAGACGCGAATGGAAAACATCACCGCAAACAACCTGTCCATGACAATTGAGCTGATGAACATCTACTTCTATGTGATAATCGGCCATATTAATAAGTTTCAAGTTTCAGGTTCAAAGTTCCAAGTTTACCTGAATTAGGTTGCCTGATTTTAAAATAGAAATAATCCAAGTACCGGTTCTTTCTCCCCTCCTTCGGAGGGGTTGGGGGAGGCTTCTCCTACTCATCTTCTCCATACTGATATGATTCAATAATCGAGTTTAAAAGTTCTTCGGTTAATGATGCATTATCTCCCAACAGGAAGGCAATTTTTTGCACCGTTTCAAGATTTTGCCGGTTCACGCGTTGAGCACGGCTGATAATTTCTTCGCGAACAAGCGAAGGGGCCGACATATCGCGCAGCAATGCGCCTACCACGCGGTGTTTGTAAATAGTGATTACCGAAACATGCAATAATTTATTCTGAATTTTTAGGTCTCGTTCGATCGTATTTTCTCCTGAAATCAATGTCGATGAGAACATCTTGAAAACAACCTCCGGAACCAGTTCTTTCAAATCAGCGCCGTGCAGGCCGGGAATGGTTTCATAAAGTTCTTCAATTTCGGGCCCGAAAAGCCTAGCAAATGCTTCGTTCGAGTCAATCACTTTAAAATCGCTGTCAACAATAATAATCCCTGCCCTGATTTTATGCATCATGGCCGAGGCGATAACAGCAGACTCACGGGCTTTTTCAAGTTTCTTTTCCGCTTTTTTACGTTCGGTGATGTCGAAAATCGATCCTACAATGCCTGTCGTTTCACCTTCGAAATTACGGATAACTGCCTTGTTGAAAACTACATCGTGTAAAACACCCGAAGCATCGCGGAATTTTGCTTCATAATTCTGGTCTCCGGGACTATCAAGTAGTTCCTGATCGCGTTTGGCATAAATTTCGGCAATCTCGAACGGCTGGATATCGAAAACTGTTTTCCCGATTATTTGAGATTTAGGCAGGCCAAGCAGTTTCTCCTGTGCCAGGTTGCAAGCCATGTAAATGCCTTTAAGGTCGCGGTAAAAAATCGGAATTGGCAATGCATCTATAATTTTCTGATGCAATTCCGGATCATCAATGAATCCTTGGTTGAATGTTTTTTCTTCGTAAATCATGGTGTGTAAATTTCGAACTTAATGACAAATCTATACAATCTTACCTGAAGTTTCATCTTTTTACTATTTCAATTCCTTCTCCATAACCATTTTAAATAAGGACCAATCCCGATTTATATCATCATTTTTCAGTTATTTTTTCAGAAATTTGCAACAAACCCTTTAAAAATCAAAATGAAGCTAAAAGAGATCGCTGTAATCCTTGATGCTACGATATCGTGTGGCGCCAATTACCTTGATGAAGAGGTGGAAATGGGATACAGTTCCGACCTGATGAGTGATGTCTTGACTCTTGATACCGACAATCTGATCCTGCTGACAGGAATGGTCAACCTTCAGGCAATCCGTACTGCCGAAATGGCTGATATCCGCGCCATCGTATTTGTTCGCAATAAAAAGGCGAATCAACAAATGCTCGAACTGGCACAGGAGAGCGGAATGTGCATTCTTGAATCACCTTATTCGCTTTTCAAATCAAGTGGGCTTTTATTTCAGGCAGGGCTAAAACCGATTTATTGAAGCCTCCCCTAACCCCTCCGAAGGAGGGGGATTGGGTGCAAAAATATAGATTCTTGTTTCAAAAATTTAATATTCAATGTCGAAAAAGATTCAAGTAATACGAAAAGCGATTGATGCCGATTTTTTAAGCCCTCTCTTTCGGAGGGGGTTTGGGGGAGGCTATTGGGGGGAGGCCTCGTGAAACTATTCTTTACCATACAGGGAGGTGATTTCACACATGCCGGGCATCCGTCGAGCGAAGTTAAAAAGGTGTTGAAACAATTGGATATTGATGGCAAAACCATTAAAAACATTGTGATTGCGCTATACGAAGCCGAGGTGAATGTGGTGGCTCATGCCTGGCGCGGTATTGTTGAGGTTGAAATCGAAGAGAATAAAATCACGATTCTGGTTACCGACGAAGGACCGGGAATTCCCGACATTGATCTGGCCATGCAGGCAGGATATTCAACTGCCAGTAATAAAGTGCGGGAAATGGGTTTTGGCGCCGGGATGGGCTTGCCCAATATAAAAAAGAATACGGATGAGCTACTGATTGAATCGGATGTGAAAAAAGGGACTAAGGTTAAAATGATAAATTATTTTTCATGAGTGGATTACCGAATTACCACGCCTTAAAAGTTGATATAAAGAAATGTATCGGTTGTACACATTGTATGACTGTATGCCCTACCGAAGCCATTCGTATAGTTAACGGATTGGCAATCATTGATCACGAACGCTGTGTTGACTGCGGTCAGTGCCACCGTGCCTGTCCGGCGAAGGCATTCTGTGTTGAACAGGACGATCTGGCGAAAATTAAAGCTTTCAAATACCGCGTGGTCCTTTTCCCATCCATCATGATTGGCCAATTTCCGGAGAAATACAGCGAAACGCAGATATACAGCGGCTTGAAAAAGGTAGGATTTACCCATGTTTTTGAAGTCGAACAACCTATGCAATTGCTCTTTGATTCAGTAAATGAATATTGCCGGAACGGGAAAAATCCCAAGCCGGCCATTTCCACTTACTGCCCTGCTATTGTCCGGCTCATTCAGGGACGGTATCCTTCCCTAATCGACAATCTGATACTCCTGAAAGCTCCACATGATCTTGCTGCCCATTTTGCAATTGAGCGATTGCTGCTCGAAGGCGCCCAAAGAGATGAGATCGGCCTTTTCTATGCGACTCCATGCATTGCCAAAATTGCTTCGGTAAAAAGTCCGGTAGGCGAGCGCGAATCAATTGTAGATGGCATTGTCAACATGAACCACCTATACAATGAGGTGATGAAAGTGATTTCGGATGTTGAGCCTGAAGATAATTCACAACAGCGTGAAAACCTTTCTGAAGAGGGGATTTTATGGAGCCTGACCCGCGGCGAGTCTCGTCATTTTGGTTCCAGAAGTATTGCCATTGATGGGATTCACAATGTCGTCAGATTTTTGGAAAGGCTCGAAAATGATCAGGTACAGGGAATTGATTTTCTGGAATTGCGTGCCTGTGACCAGAGCTGTGCCGGTGGTATTCTCTTGACAGGAAACAGGTTTATGACCGTTGAAAAGCTTGAGCAACGGGCAAAACGTTATCCGTCAGCAAAAGATATTCCGGAATCAGCCATCAGGATTAATACTGAAGAATTGAAACAAAAGCTGGTGATCGATTCTGTCGGCCCGAAACCGATTTTTATCTTCGGGAAGGATCGGGTGAAAGCGATGGAAAAAATGACCAGAGCACAACGAATAGTGTGTTCATTGCCTGGCATCGATTGCGGAGCCTGTGGTGCGCCCAACTGCCACGCTCTGGCTGAAGATATGGTGAACAACAAGGCAAAAATGTCGGATTGTATTTTTCTGCAACAAATGTGGGAAGACGAAGGGCGAATCACTGCCGGAAAAGCACTCCTGAATGTGCAGAAAAAATGGGGAACAGATAGATTTAAAGCAGATTGTAATAAAAGAGGACGACGAAATGAAGGTTTCTGAAATTGTTGAAAAACTCGATTTAAAAGTGTATTCAGGCCAAAAAGGTTTGGATCGTGAAATTTCGGGCGGATATGTTTCCGACCTGTTGAGTGATGTAATGGGGAATGCCCGTGAAGGAGAGGTTTGGATTACCTTGCAGGTGCACCATAACGTAATGGCCATTGCTTCGCTGAAGGATTTGGCTGCCGTTATCCTGGTGAACAACCTCGAACCACAGGAAAATACGGCCATGCATTCCAACGATGAAAATATTCCCATTTTGGGAACCAGTTTGCCGACATTTGAAATTGCAGGCAAGCTGTTCCAAATTTTCAACAAATAGCCATGCAAACCTTCAGGACTGATCTTCATATCCACACGGTTTTGTCGCCATGCGGCGATCTGGAAATGAGTCCTGCCAGAATTGTTTCATTGGCTCATGCGCGGGGATTGGATATCATCGGGATCACCGATCACAACAGCACCAAGCACTGTGAGCTGGTTTGGAAACTGGGTCAAAAATTGGGTTTGACGGTTATTCCCGGTTGCGAAATGAATTCACGCGAAGAGGTTCACTGCTTAGGTTTGTTCCAGGATTTTGATGCCTTGGCCGAATTTCAGTATTACCTCGATCAGCACCTGTCTTTTATCCTGAACGATCCGGATTTGTTTGGTTATCAATTGGTAGTTGACGAGGAAGAAAATATTCTGGAACAACAAGAAAACTATCTGGGAACATCGTTGGATGTGAGTGTCGAAGAAATTGAGCAAAAAGTACACGAACTCTCCGGAATTTTTATCCCTGCGCATATCGACCGGCCAAGGAACAGCCTGTTCAGTCAGTTGGGATTTTTTCCTCCTGAACTAAAAGTCGAAGCGCTTCAGATATCGAAAGGAGCGGAAGAAAAGGCCGTTCGTGAAAAATTCAGGATTAGTCAGGCGGTCACTTTGGTGAAATTCTCGGATTCCCATTATCCGGCTGATTTGGGAAAAACCTATACCAACTTTGAAATGGAATCGTCCACTTTTTCTGAAATCCGGAAAGCGTTGTTGCGGGAGGATGGAAGAAAGGTGAAGATACCGTAGTAAAAGTTGGCATTCAAGGGTGGGAAAGTGGTCATTTGTGGTCATTTGTTTCACGTCATTTCTTGTCATTGACGACTTCAGATATTTGCATTTTAATGACTATGAAAGACTTAACGACAAAAAAATGACAAAATGGACTTGAAATTTGGAATTTGGAATTTGGAATTTTTTTCATGAAAGATCTTTCTCTACATATTCTCGATATTGTCCAAAATTCAATCAGGGCAAAAGCCATGTTGATAGACATTGAAATCGCCGAACAGCCGGCAGATAATCAATTAATTATTACCATTACTGACGATGGAAAAGGCATGAGCAAAGACCAGTTGCAACAATCTATCGATCCTTTTTATACTTCACGCACCACCCGCAAGGTTGGATTGGGTTTGTCGCTTTTCAAACAAAACGCCGAGTTGGCAGGTGGTTCATTCAGTATTGAATCTGAATTAGGAAAAGGCACAAAAATCATTGCCGTATTTGGAATGGATCACCTCGACCGGCCAATAATGGGCGATTTGGTCGGAACGCTGCTGATTTTATTTTGCTCCCCCGGAACTGCTGACTATGTCTTTAAACATCAAACGCCTTCCGGAGTATTTGAACTTGATACACGCAATATTAAGCAAACGCTTGAAAATGTTCCGATTACACATCCTGATGTGAGATTATTTCTGAAGGAAATGCTGCGAGGGAGTTTAGAACAAATCCAAATTAGCGAATAGTGACAAATCTTAGAGATTTTCAGTTTTAATGTACTGACCTTTAACGAATAATGATCGATGCCATTTTAACATCACAAATTAACTCAACAATGAATAAAATAAAAACTTTGGCTGACTTGAAGAAACTGCAATCTGAAGTTCAGTCGAAAATCAAACTGAGAGAAATGGGCGACAGCCCCGAACAACTGGTTCAAATCAAAGTTTCGATGGCTACCTGCGGCATTGCTTCAGGAGCAAAAGAAACCATGAATTACATGATTGAAGAGCTCGATCATCAGGGAATTGATGCTGTTATTACCCAGACCGGCTGTATGGGTTACTGCTATGCCGAACCAACCATCGAACTCACCATTCCGGGACAAGCGCCTGTGGTTTATGGTTTTGTAAACAGAACCAAAGCGCAGGAAATCATTGAGAAACACATTAAATTGAATGAATTGGTGGATGGGATTATTCCAGTAACCTACACTACAATTGACAATTAATTAAAATAAACGGACAATTATGGCCGAATACAATATGCATATCCTTGTTTGCGGAGGCACCGGATGCAAGGCTTCGCAAAGCGAACTGATCAAATCGAATTTTCAACAACGGCTCAATGAGTTTGGTCTTTCTGATGAAATACAGGTTGTTTTAACCGGATGTTTCGGATTTTGCGAAAAAGGTCCAATCGTAAAAATTCTGCCTGATAACACTTTCTACACTCAGGTTACTCCTGAAGATGTGGCAGAAATTGTAAAGGAACATGTTATTAAAGGCCGGAAAGTTGAACGTTTGCTTTACAAAGATCCTGAAACCCATGAGTTGATTGGCGATTCGAAGGGAATGGATTTTTACAAAAAACAGATTCGAATTGCTTTGCGAAACTGCGGTTTTATCAATCCTGAAAACGTTGAAGAGTACATCGGGCGCGACGGTTATGCCGCTCTTGGCACCTGCCTTTCAGAAAAAACTCCGGATGAGGTGATTAAAATGATCAAAGATTCGGGGCTGCGCGGTCGTGGTGGCGGTGGTTTCCCAACCGGTCTGAAATGGGAATTGACACGAAAATCGGTGAGCGACCAGAAATATGTGGTTTGCAATGCTGATGAAGGCGATCCGGGCGCTTTTATGGACCGCTCTATTTTGGAGGGCGACCCGCATTCGGTGCTCGAATCAATGGCCATTTGCGGATATTGCATTGGCGCAGACAAAGGGCTGGTGTACATCCGTGCGGAATATCCTTTAGCCATCGAACGGCTGAAAATAGCCATCAATCAGGCAAGGGATTATGGATTGCTAGGCGATGACATCTTGGGCACCGGTTTTAATTTTGACGTTGAGATAAGATACGGAGCTGGAGCTTTTGTTTGCGGAGAAGAAACTGCGCTGATCCATTCCATGGAAGGCCTGCGAGGCGAACCAACCGTAAAACCTCCGTTCCCGGCCGAAAAAGGATACAATGGCAAACCAACCAATGTGAACAATGTGGAGACATTTGCCAATATTCCGGTGATCATTAACAAAGGCCCTGAATGGTTTTCGTCTATCGGAACAGCCAACTCGAAGGGCACCAAAGTATTTGCCCTTGCCGGAAATATCAACAATGTGGGTTTGATTGAAGTTCCGATGGGAATTACACTTCGCGAAATTATATACGATATCGGAGGCGGAATCAAAGATGGCCGCGAATTCAAGGCCGTTCAAACCGGCGGCCCTTCAGGCGGTTGTTTAACCAAATCGTTTCTGGATACGCCCATTGATTACGACAATTTGCTGGCAGCAGGTTCAATGATGGGTTCCGGTGGCATGATTGTATTGGATGATTCGAATTGCATGGTTTCCATTGCCAAATTTTACCTCGAATTTACCCTTGAAGAATCGTGCGGAAAATGCGCCCCATGCCGGATCGGCAATAAACGGCTGCATGAAATTCTTGAAAAAATAACTGACGGAAATGGTACAAAGGAAGATCTTAACAGATTGAGGTTGCTAAGCAATGTAATTAAGGACACTTCACTTTGTGGTTTGGGGCAAACATCGCCCAACCCTGTACTTTCAACACTCGACCATTTCTACGACGAATATCTTGCCCATGTCACCACAGCGTCATGCCCTGCTGGTCAATGCAAAGCTTTGATGCACTTTTCAATTGATGTTGACAAATGTACCGGTTGCACCTTGTGCTTCAGGAATTGTCCGGTGGGCGCCATTTCAGGAGAAAGACGTGCCGCGCATTACATCGACCAGTCGTTGTGCATTAAGTGTGGCGTGTGTTTGGAGAAATGTAAGTTTGATGCAGTTTTAATTGCCTAAAAGTATTTTTATGGAAATGATCAACCTGACAATAGATAATAAGCCTGTAGTTGTCCGCAAAGGAACTACGGTATTGAAAGCTGCATCGAGCATTGGAATTGATATCCCAACGCTTTGTCATATGAAGCTGGATGATATGAACATCGAAAATAAACCTGGTGGTTGCCGTGTTTGTGTGGTAGAAGTAAAAGGCCGTCGAAACCTGGCTCCGGCCTGTTGTACCGAAGCTGCTGAAGGTATGGAAATCAGCACACACACCATCCGGGTCGTGAATGCCCGAAGAACTGTGGTTGAACTGATTTTATCCGATCACCCTGCAGATTGTTTGATTTGCGCCAAATCGGGTAACTGCGAATTACAGAATATGGCACATCACCTCGGAGTCCGTCAGATTCACTATCAAGGTGAAAAATCGATGTATCGCGAGGATACCTCACCGGCAATTATTCGTGATATTAATAAATGTATCATGTGCCGCCGCTGCGAAACCATGTGCAACGATGTGCAGACCGTCGGCGTTCTTTCGGCTATCAATCGCGGTTTTAATGCTGTTGTGGCTCCTGCATTCGAAATGAACCTCGACCATTCTGTTTGCACTTATTGCGGTCAATGTGTGGCAGTTTGTCCAACGGGTGCTCTTACTGAAGTTGATGAGACCGGCGCTGTAATACGGGCACTTTCCGATCCTTCCAAAACTGTGATTGTACAAACTGCTCCTGCTGTTCGTGCTGCCCTGGGCGAGGAATTCGGGATGCCTGCCGGTACACTTGTCACCGGGAAAATGGTCGCAGCATTGCGCCGTCTGGGATTCAATTACGTTTTTGATACCGATTTTGCTGCCGACCTGACCATCTTGGAGGAAGGAACCGAATTACTCAATCGTCTGTCATCATTTATGGCTGGTGATCCCAATGTGAAACTGCCAATCCTGACTTCATGTTGTCCGGCCTGGGTGAAATTTTTCGAACATTCTTTTCCTGAACTGAAAGATATTCCATCAACAGCGCGTTCGCCACAGCAAATGTTTGGCTCGATTGCCAAAACCTATTTTGCTGATAAAATAAATGTGAAACGCGAGAATCTGGTCGTGGTATCCATCATGCCTTGTCTGGCAAAAAAATATGAAAGCAGTCGTCCTGAATTTTCAGTTAACGGAAATCCTGATGTTGATTATGCCCTGACAACCCGCGAGTTGGCTCATTTGATCAATCTGGGAAATATTGAATTCAAGTCACTTCCGAATGAAGATTTTGATCAGCCACTTGGTGAATCGACTGGCGCTGCTGTAATTTTCGGCACCACCGGTGGCGTAATTGAAGCTGCCGTTCGCACAGCTTATGAAATTTTCACAGGGAAACCTTTGCCCCGACTCGAATTTGAAGAATTACGCGGAATGGAAGGATTACGGAAGGCAACCATCGATTTCAACGGAATACCTATCAATATCGGAATTGCGCATGGTTTGGGAAACGCGCGCAAGTTGCTCGAAGAAATTCAGGCAGGTACCAGTGAATTTCATGCCATTGAAATCATGTCGTGTCCGGGCGGGTGCATTGGTGGAGGTGGTCAGCCGTATCATCACGGCGATGCCGAAATCCTAAAAAAACGACAACGTGCCATTTATTCCGAAGACCGAAACAAGACACTCCGGAAATCGCACGAAAATCCATACATCGTTAAGCTGTACGAAGAGTTTCTGGGTGCCCCGATGAGCGAAAAAGCGCATCATCTGCTGCATACCAAGTATTTTGACAGGAGTTAGGGAATGTTCAATGATTGTCATTTATTGTCATTAAAAGAGTCATTTGTGGTCATTCAATAGTCATTAAATTGTCATTTGTGGTCATTAAATTGTCATTAAAAAAGGTCAAAAGTTGGTCATTTAATTGTATTGGGAGTTCATTTATTGTAATTCAATAGTCATAAATAGTAAAACCGCTAAAAATGAAGTTAGAAGATTTACAGGTTTATGAAATATCGATGGATCTTGCCGATGAGGTTCATGATTTGGTGATTCAATGGGATAATTTTCATAAATTTTCAACCGGCACCCAATTGATTGATGCAGCTGATTCTGTTTCAGCCAACATTAGTGAAGGTTACGGTCGATTTCATTTCAAAGATTATAACTCTAATGACAATCAATGACCATTTAATGACCAAATAATGATGATTAAATGACCAAATAAAATTCATTTCAAAACGAAAAAACATAACGATATGCCAGGAATAAAACTTTCAGAAAAAACCGTCAGTGTAATCAAGGAGGTCTGTTCCGATTTCAGGAACGAGGGCAGTGAATTGATTAATGTTTTGCATCAGGTGCAAGGTAAACTGGGCTATTTGCCTGCCGAAGTACAGGAAGTAATTGCCAAAGAACTGAACATTTCGGTTGCCCAGGTTTATGGTGTGGTTACTTTTTATTCTTATTTTACCATGATCCCGATGGGAGAATTTCCAATTTCAATTTGCATGGGAACGGCTTGTTACGTGCGTGGTTCAGAACAAGTACTTGCCGAATTTAAACGACAGTTGAACATCGAAGTTGGCCAAAGTACCGCCGACAACAAGTTTTCGCTCAATTGTCTTCGTTGTGTGGGTGCCTGTGGTTTGGCACCTGTAGTAACGGTTGGCGAAAAGGTGTATGGTCGTGTTTCACCACAAATGGTTAAAAATATTATTGCCGAATATAAAGAGAAAAGTGCTGAGGTAAAAAGTGTTTAAATCTATACTATTTTACGATACATAGTCCATTAATTTCCCGGAGATTTGAAGCAATGAAATTTCGGCCAGTTTGGTTTGATACTTAACCGTGATTAACCGCTCTTCTGCATCAAGTAAACTTTTCTGAACCTCACGCAATTCCAGGCCTGACAGAGCGCCCAGGCGATATCTTTCAAGCGCAATACTCAGGTTCTCACGGGCAACTTCTAAATTTTGTTCTTCCATGGTTACCAGTCGCAGGTTGTTTTCGTAAGCATAGTAAACGGTAAGTAACTCGGCTTTAATATCCTGCTCTACTTCCTGAAACTGGTATAATCGGTTCTCGATTTGAATGCGTGCATTGCCTTTTTCCAGACGACGTTTATTCCCGTCAAAAATATCCATACCGAGTGTGAGCCCGTAATTCAGGCTGCGGGTGTGTTGATTGTTAATTGACACTGCTCCGTAGTCACTGATTGTTCCGGAACCGAAACCCCGGTATGCATAATTATAGCCTGAAGTTAAGTTTAGGTAAGGATAGGCCCGTGATGAAATAATTTTATAATCGAGTTCAGAAATGCGCTGGTTTTTAGATGCAATCAGCAGGCCGGTATTGTAATCAAGGGTCGATTTAAATAATTCAGCATAAACCAGATCAGGATTAAAAACAATAGAGGTATCTTTCAGTACAACCTTTTCTTCCAGATTTTCAAATGCCATCAGTTTTTTTATCCGCACTTCCGATTCAAGAATCTGTTCACTCTGTTTTGCCAGCCGGGCGCTGTCGGCATTAAGATAAACAATAGATTGCAGCAATTCCAGTTTCGAAGAGGAGCCCAGCAGGTAACGTTCCTTATCTATCCGTACCCTCTCTTTTGAAAGCGATACGGCATACTCCATATTCTTAAAAAAGTTTTGTTGCTCAATGTAAAAATAGTACTCGACAATGATCTGGGAAATGAGGTTTTCCATGGCCATTTGGGTGTTGAGCTCTCCCATCTGCTTTAGTTCATTTAATTTTTGCCAGGTAGTTTGAACATTAAACCCATTAAACAAAGTGAGGTTTGCATTTAACGCTGCCGATCCCGAGGTGTTGTAAATGCCCTTTGTATTATTTTGAGAGCCATCGTTCAAATTTTGGGTGGTGGAATTCACCGTACCACCGAATCCGCTGGATGTAGTAACTTTTGGTAAAAAACCTGCATTGCCTTTTATATAGTTGTTTACAGAAATTTGCTCGATGTTGCGGGCTACTTTTATTGAAAAATTACGTTCCAACCCAAGTACAACACAACGGCTCAAATCATACATTTCCTGTGTATTTGCTATGTTAGGGATAAACAATATCAGTAAGATCGAAATAAAACTTCTAAATACTATTGGAAGATTCGGTTTTGACAGGACTAGTCGGTTCATTATTAATATTTTTTGATTCACTTGAAATAAACAGATAAATACCAGGAATAACATAAAGTGTTAGAAACGTGGAAAGTGTAAGTCCACCAACAACAGCAATACCCATTGCAACACGACTCTGAGCTCCTTCTCCAAATCCGATTGCCAATGGAAGAATACCCAGAATGGTTGATAAACTGGTCATTAAAATAGGACGAAAACGTGCAGCAGAAGCAAACCTGATTGCATCCAGTTTACTCATGCCTGCCAGTTTGCGCTGGTTCGCAAATTCAACAATTAATATCCCGTTTTTCGAAACAAGGCCAATCAACATTATAATTCCAATCTGGCTGAAAATATTCATGGTAATGTTAAAAAACCACATAAAAATAAATGCTCCGGTGAGTGCCAAAGGTACAGTCATCATCACAATAATCGGATCCTTAAAACTTTCGAACTGGGCTGATAACACCAGAAAAATTAACACCAACGCCAAAAGAAAAGCAAACATTAAACTTGAAGAGCTTTCCGTGAAATCCTTTGAGTCACCGGCGAGTGCGGTTCGGAAAGAATCATCGAGTACTTTTGCCGAAATTTTATCCATTTCGGCAAGACCTTGACTGATTGTTTTTCCTTCTGATAACCCGGCTGTAACAGTCGCGGCAACAAACCTGTTATAGCGGTACAATTGCGGAGGAGCTGTTGATTCCTGAAGGTTTACAAAATTATCGAGCTGAACCATTTGACCGTCATTATTTCTCACATAAAGCGATTTTAAATCCTGTGGTTTATTTCGATCCTGGCGTGCCAGTTCACCCAAAATCTGATATTGTTTCCCATTCATAATATAATACCCGAATCGTTGCCCGCTTAGAGCCAGTTGAAGCGTTTGCCCAATATTTTGAGTTGATACACCAAGCAGGTTTGCCTTGTCGCGGTTGATTACGATTTGCATTTCAGGTTTAGTAAATTTCAAGTCCACATCAGCCATTTGAAATGTGGGGTTATCCTGAACTTCAGCCATGAATGCCGGTAAAATTTCACGCAGTTTTTCGATGCTGGGGGCTTGTAGAACATACTGAATTGGAAGCCCTGCGCGTCTTCCTCCAAAAGTGGATTGCTGAATAACACTTGCCCTTGCTTTTGTCATCTTCCGAAGTTCTCCGCTAAGCTGGGTGGCAATTTCTTTCTGCGAACGTTTCCTTTCTGATGGAGGTACCAAAACAATACGGACATGTGCGTGGCCTCCCATTATCATTGTAGTTAATTTATCACATTCAGGAACGGTTCTTTCAACCAGTGCAGCTACTTCTTCGGTGTATGCTGCATTAAATTCATAAGTTGAACCTTCAGGAGTGGTCATATTAATACTTAATTGTGACCTGTCTTCAAGTGGCGCCATTTCAGCCGGTATATTTTTCCAAAGTATAAAAATCAGAAAAACAGAGCCAAGCAGGATAAGCAACGATATATATTTTCGTTTTAGTAATGAGTTGAGCGAATTTTGGTATCCGCTGTTTAGTTTGATGAAGAATTTTTCTGACCAGTTATAAGCTTTACTCCTTTTATGGTGGCTTCTCAGAATCTTTGTTGACAACATGGGTGTAAGCGTTAGCGCTACAAACGATGAGATAGCAACCGCACCTGCAATTACAATACTGAATTCGCGGAATAGCCGTCCAGTCATTCCTTCGAGAAAAACAATGGGAAAGAAAACCGCAATTAGCGTTATAGTTGTCGCAATGATTGCAAAAAATATTTCATTGGCCCCTTTGATCCCCGCTTCACGCGGACTCATTCCCTGTTCAATTTTTACATAAATATTTTCCATCATAATTATGGCGTCGTCAACTACCAAACCAATGGAAAGAACAATGGCTAAAAGGGTCAAAACGTTAATGGTATATCCCGCCAGGTACATAATAAAAAATGAACCAACCAATGAAACAGGAATTACAAGGATGGGTAAAATTGTGGTTCTCCAGTCGCGCAGAAAAATAAAAATAATGAGAACTACAAGGAAAAATGCGAGGTAAATGGTACTTTTTACTTCCTTGATCGAAGTGCGAATGTATTGAGTGTTGTCGAAACCGACTTCAATTTCCACATCATCGGGTAGATCTTTTTTAATGTATTCAAGTCGTTTATAAACATCGTCAACAATATCGATATGGTTTGCACCCGGTTGAGGAACAATAACAGTTCCTACCATTGGAATCCCGTTCATTTTCATAATTCCACGGAGATCTTCCGGCCCAAGTTCTGCACGACCAATATCGCGCACCCGGATTGACTGGTCACCGACTTGTTTAAGAATTAAATTGTTAAATTCTTCCGGTGTTTTCATTAATCCGAGGGTACGGATGGTTAATTCCGTGGTATTTCCTTCAATGCTACCTGCCGGGAGTTCTATATTTTCACGAGTAATGGCATTGCGCACGTCGAGGGGAGTCATTTGATAGCCAGCCAATTTTGCCGGGTCGAGCCAAATGCGCATAGCATAACGCTTTTCTCCCCAAATCATGATTGAACTGACCCCCGAAATGGTTTGCAACTGCTCTTTAAATGTAAGTTCAACGATTTCCGAAAGCTCCAGCAACGAACGTTTTGGACTTTTAACTGCAATAAACATTATTGGACTGGCATCAGCATCAGCCTTTGAAACCGTTGGAGGATCGCAATCGCGTGGTAAATACCGCTGTGCCTGCGAAACTTTATCGCGTACATCATTTGCAGCTGTTTCCAGATTAACTGTAAGTTCAAATTCTACCGAAATTTCACTGCGCCCCTGGCTACTTCTGCTGGTCAATGTTCGAATTCCCGGAATGCCGTTAATGGATTGCTCAAGAGGCTCGGTAATTTGGGTTTCAACTACATCGGAATTTGCTCCCGGATACGAAGTACTTACAGATATTAGCGGTGGATCGACACTTGGGAATTCTCTTACTCCAAGGTAAGTCATTCCTATTGCCCCAAACAAAAGAATAACAAGAGAAAATACAGTTGCCAGTACCGGACGTTCTATGCTGGTTGATGAAAGACTCATGATTTTATTGTTCTAATTTTTGGTTTGTAACCAACGTATCAAGCTGTACCGGAATACTTTGCCTGAGCTGCAAAATAGCTGAAGTTAACAAGGTATCTCCAAAATTAAGACCTTCCTTAATTTGAATATGCGATTCAGTGCGAAGACCGGTAGTTACTTTTACCTCTTCTGCTTTGCCATTTTTGTAAATGAATACCTTTTCACCATCCATCTCTGGAATTATTGCTTCAGTTGGAATAGAAACTGCATTTTCAATTTCTGATAAAAGGGCAGTGACGCTAACCGAACTACCAGGTTTTAACTCTTCGTTTCGGTTGGGATAAAGCGCCCGGACAACGATAGTACGTGTAGCGAGATCTACTTTTGGATCAACCGCATATACACGGGCTTCAAATTGCTTCGGTGCACTATTTGTAACAAACGTAATTGAAAATCCCGGGGCAACCTGCCCTGCATATCGCTCGTTTACAGCAAACTCAATCTTCAAAGGACTAATTTTCACTAATCGTACAATTTTTGTTTGCGTGTTGGTAAATGCGCCTTCACTAATCATACGCAATCCCACAGTTCCATCGAATGGAGCACGTAGTTCAGTCTCTGCAATTCTTGCTTCTACCAGTAAAATATCAGCTTTCAGCGATTGAAGTTCAGTAGCAATCTGATCGTAGCTTTCCCGGCTGATTGCATCCCGATCGAGCAATTGCCGCTGCCTGAATTCCTTTTCTTCGGAAAGTTTTAACTGTGCCTGTAGCTTCAATAATTGAGCCTGCAAAGGTCTGTCATTTATTTTTGCCAGAAGTTGTCCTTTTTTTACTCGTGTTCCTTCTTCAAAGAAAATGCCAACCACTTTCCCTGAAGTTTCAAAAGCTAAATCAACTTCTTCGTCGGGCAATAGAGTCCCAATACCATTGATTAATTCATTCATTTGAGTTGGAACAATTACAAAGCCGCTGGCCAGTAATATTTTCGGACCTTCAATACCAGACCGGGGCCTCGTATCACCCGAACCTTCCGCTCCCGGCATTATTATGGATTTAATCTTAGGATAAAACACAATTCCGGCAAGTACAACTATTAATACAGTTGTTACCGATAACCTGAAAATCTTTTTTGTAATCACAGTTTAAGTTGGTTTAATGTAATTATAAAATTACTCTTTTTATGAATAATAAGTACTTTTGACTAATGAATGCTTAAAAAGTTAATTGCTGGATTCAAAAAAAATCATTTTTTTTCTGATCTGGTTTTCAAAACAAGATTTTAACAGTCTCAAAGATGAAAATATTTTGTTCGGGATAGAGAGCAGTTGACACCAAGTGCTCAGCACACTAATTCCCTTATTACGTTAAGGTAAAAACACTTAACTTTATTCAAACACAAAAAATTCTAATATGAATCGTATTTTTACATTGCTCTTTTTCTTTCTTTTAACGGTTTTTGTTGTTCCTGCTCAGGCTCAAACAATTCCTGTCACATACAAAACCGAATCCAATATTTTATACCGTTCCGGAGAAAATTTGGACGAATACATGAAAGAACGCTGTAAGTTGGACATTTATTTTCCTGAAAATGTGGACAGTTTTACTACCGTGGTTTGGTTTCATGGTGGAGGTTTGACTGGAGGTGAAAAATCAATTCCTGTTCGTTTAAAAAACAAAAGGCTCGCTATTGTTGCGGTTAATTACAGGTTGAGTCCAAAAGCAAAAAGTCCTGCCTATATCGATGATGCTGCAGCAGCTGTGGCATGGACTTTTAAAAATATTGCCAAATATGGCGGTGATCTGAATAAAATTATTGTGTCGGGACATTCGGCTGGTGGTTACCTTACCTGCATGATCGGTCTGGATAAACATTATCTGGAAGCTTACGGAATTGACGCCAACTCGATCTATAAACTGGTGCCATTCAGTGGACAAATGATCACTCATTTTACAGTGAGAAAAGAGCGTGGAATAAAAGATACACAGCCGATCATCGACGATATGGCGCCGCTTTTTCATGTTCGGGCTGATGCACCTCCACTGTATTTAATTTCAGGCGACCGAGAGCTGGAAATGCTGGGGCGATACGAAGAAAATGCTTATATGTGGCGAATGATGAATTTGGTTGGTCATAAACAAACCAAGCTTTATGAATTGGATGGGTTTAATCACGGTGGAATGGCCGAACCAGCTTT
>JBBRXN010000042.1:0-43852 GCA_038248385.1 Bacteroidales bacterium | reverse complement strand
GTATTCAGTAACCGGAATGTGCCCAAATGGATTGTGCTCAATTTGAATTTTCGTTAAAAGGCTGTTGTATTTTTCTTCCTTTATCAGCTTTGGGAAAAGTTCAACTTTCAGGCTAAAAGGAATATCAAAACTGGTTACCGATAACATTACCAATTGCTTATCAACCAAAGTATTCAGCACGCTTTGATAATCCTTTTGGGTTGCTTTATTCCCTGTTTTATCTTGTAAATATTTGAGAGCATCGTACTTTGCCACACCCGAAAACTTAATCACAAATACATTGAGAACATTTTTGTGTAAGTCGGGTAAGGAATGGTATGACTTCAATAAGTCAGCGTTATTTTCTTCCATATGATTGTTGAATTATACTTTTCAAACATTGGCCGAAGATAAACAATAGGCAAAATCAGGACACATTCTGAAAACATTTTTTTTTCTGATTGGAAAATTTATTTCGGTAATTTTTCTTGTGGTCGCTGTTCTTAACGTTTACTTCAACACATCAACAAACTGCGGAAAGAAGGCGGACCGTTGCAAAAAAGTTACTAATTTCTACTCCAGACTGAATCTTTCACTTCAATATGCATCCCATATACCGTTTAATCAATCATTTCTACCGTACAATAAGTACTTATTTGTATCTTTAAATTTTTCGCGCACATTTGAAGAAACAAACCAAGGAATCAACATGAAAACATTCATTTTTTATCTGGCAATTATTATAGCTATTTTCCTGATTTCGCTCTCTTCAAATGCCAAACAAGTTCAGGTCAAGCTCAACGAAAACGAGGAACTGATTTATGAATGGACGGAAAAAGAGGTATTTTATCCGGCTGATCAAAAGCCAGTTATCGACCGGTATCAAACAAACAGGTTCTCTGTATTAGTCGGCAAAACCAGCAATAACAAGCTAATTTTCACCGCGCAGATGTTGAAAAAAACCGAAAGATTCCTGCAATCGGATGATGTCTATGCCAAAGATTATGCTTTTCCGCAATTGAACAGATATTTCCACAAAATATACGACATTGATATCCATGAAGAAATTCTTTATCCGATTCAGTTTAAATATGAGTTGGACTTAAGTACCAATTCAGTTCAACTTACCAACCGGCTTGAAATCCTGGAACAGTGCCACGGAATTTTGTCAATCAAAGGTTATTCAGATCAAATTCGTTCATCGGCAATTGAAAGGATCAATAAAAAGATGCTCGAATTACAAAGCGACCTTTTTCTAAAGCCTTTCATGTTCCTGAACACCGATTTTGACCAACTAAAAAACAAATCAGAAAAACTTGGCGAGTATTTCTTAGTAAAAGAGCTTAATGCCGAAAGTATTAAGCTGAAAAATAGTGACCCGGATTCCATTAAAAAACTAGATTGCCAAATCGACCTACAGACCAGATTATTGACAAATCTTTCGGAAGAAAAACCAATAGAAAAAACGCAAAAAGGATCGAGCCTGATGTTTGCACAAGGCAATTTCAAACTAAAAAAAGTAAGTGAATTAAAACTGATAAAACGGTCAACCCAAAAATCGCAAAACATCATTGTTTGTGGCCACATCGAAAACCCGGTAAATGGCCACATTATACTCTATACATTAAACAAAGCTTTCGGAAGTGAGTTGGATAGCAAGGATGTTTACCTCGACAAAGCCGGGAACTTCAGGATCGAAACCAAATTACAGCACAGTGGTCTGGTTATTTTGGTTCAGCCCAACAAAAAGCAAAACATCAATTCAGCACAATTTCTGCTTTATGCCGAACCAGGCGACTCAATCTACCTCAAAACCAAGCTTATCCTGAAAAATGATTCAACAAAAACCATCCTGAAGTATGAATCGGTTGAATTTTCAGGTGATCGAAAAGCTGAGTCAGAACTTTTAATGAAATATCAGCAGGAATGGGGAATTCCAACTTTCAATTCAACAAACGTTAGACTCTATTATGGAGAGGGAAGTAAGTGGGTAGACACCTACCTAAGCTCATTTGACAAGTTGACTGAAATGTTGCAGGATCATAAGAAAGGAATGAGCCCGGAATCCGCAACCTATATTGAACACGAACTTCAGGCAATCTTTTACAGCAAATTGTTTGATGCAATGCCGGCAAGACTAATTCCTCAAAACATTCGTGCGGGCATCAATATAATCCCTGAACACTTGGAAAGTATGGTTAATAGCAGACTTGACACAGTAGAAGTTCACCGTATTTATAACGATTATGGTATCTTCTCAAGAGACCTTGCCACGCGGTATGTCTATTATAAATACAGACAAATTGTTCCAGCAAATCCAATAATGTACAGATTTACAAGCTCGATCTCAGGCAACGATTTAGAGCGAACGGTTCAATTCACGAAAATGGTACTAAGCGGATCGGCGCTTTACCGGACTATAGCGCAACAGCTTAATAAGAACTTAATAACAAATGGAAGTTTCTATGCCTATGAAAGTGCTGATGTATGGGAATCTTATGCGCTCGAAACCCTGGAATTCATGCAAAAAAGAAGCAGCGACAAAGCTTTCAATCAGGAAATCGAAGCGCTAATTTACAATCAGCTACAATGGAAAAATTCAAGATATATTCCTGATACTAAATTTCTTGATCCTCAAAGAAAAGAGATTAAACTTGGCTCACTTATTTCAAAGAAACCCGCAATTGTTTTTACCGGAACCAATTGGTCTGTTGGACGATATGAAATGGACGATGAAGTAAAAAAGCATCCTGAATTTAATTTTGTGCTCATTAACGAAGGCGCCAACTTCGATTTGTGGAAAGACTGGAACGACCGTGCAGAATCGATTTCGCACCAGCTTTTTCTACTGAACGATTCTATCCGATTGACCGATATTTTTCTTGAAAATCTCAATTCATATATCATTTACAATGCCTCTGCCGAACGCATCGGGCTTGAAAAAGATTTGGGGAAAGCTATCTCAATTGCGAAAGAAAGTCTGAAACCAAAAAAGAAAGAAATCAATAAATCAACGCTGCAAGGAATCATCCTATTTCTATCTGGTTTTATAATTCTTTTTCTGATCCTCTTCCTGACTTACAAATACCGGATGAAACAGCGCCTGAAAAAACAGAGGCAGGAAAAGCGGCTTCGCGAATTGCAGATGGCCGCCATCCGGGCGCAAATGAACCCGCACTTCTTGTTCAACAGTTTGAATTCGGTGCAAAACCTCATTCAACAAAACAGGGCCCAAGAGGCCCATTTGTATTTATCAGACTTTGCCGGAATGATACGCAAAGTATTACGAAATTCTGACAAAGAGGAAGTTTCGCTGGCCGAAGAAATAGAAATGCTGGAACAATACCTGAACCTGGAACAATTGCGTTTCGATTTTAAATACGACATTGAAGTTGACAATGAAATCGACCAAAATCTGTTTATGGTACCTTCCATGATTTTGCAGCCTGTTGCTGAAAATGCCATTTTGCACGGTCTTCAGAATAAAACAGGCGATAAAAGGTTATCGATCAGGATTTTGAAACATGCGAATGAAGTTCAGATTATAGTTGAAGACAATGGCATTGGGATTGAAGCTGCAAAACAATTAAAAACCAATTCAAACGGTGTTGGATTACGAATGAATGAAGAACGCATCAAGATGATGAAAGAAAAATACGGTGGCAATTATTCCTTCAAACTGACCGACCTAACAGAGCAGGGAATGGAAGGTACACGGGTTGAAATTGTTATTCCGGAAGAACAATAATAACTGTACAAAATTTACCGTTAGACAAAAGATTAATTCATTGATATTCTTAAAAGTGTATCATGAAATAGAAATAATGTTATGGTATAGGCGTTTAGAGCGCACTAATTTTTTATTATTTGCCTCCTGCTTTAGCTGGAGGTTGATAGGATTAAATATTTAAGGCTTTAGCCGAATTAATATTTGATTGATACGAACTTACAGCTATAAATATTTTTGGCTAAAGCCCTTTTATTATTGATTTTTATCCTCCAGCTAAAGCTGGAGGCAATTGAAATATTATTTGTTTATTCCATTAAATCGCAGAATTGGACCATAAGTGTGACCTTTATTCTGCATTAAATGCTCTATATTAATCATTTAAATAGTGCGCTTTAAGCGCCTATACCAAATAATGTTAATAGCAATAGTTGAAAATTGTTTAGCGATAATGAATGATTTTATGAAAAAAATAATCTTTCTACTTCTGTTTTTGCCAGTTGTGATTTTGGCTCAGTCTCCAAAAGACGTGATCATCAACCGAATGATTGATGCCATTCAAAAAACCAAAGGTGTTTCGTATGAAAGTGTTTATACTTATTACCAACCAACACCAGCCGATACGGTGCAGACATGGAATTTTGCAGCAAAATATTATTTTCAGATGAATGAATATGACAGTTTATATTCAATGAATTTCGTCTTCGAGAAAAGGGAAAAGACTTTCAATTTTGATTTTTTTGAGCAAGTTGTTTACAATGGCCAAATCTTTTATTCCAAGGAACCAGTTGTCGCCGAGAAAATCCCTGATCCAAAATTCAGGCAACTTGACATTTCAAATCGCTTTTCAAAAGTTGCGTTGGACAGGACTATTAAAAGTCAACTTCCATACATTTATAAACAAATCACCAAACTGCCCAAAGAAAAGATCAGGCTTCTGAATGACACAATAATAGGAAAGCAATTACTTCATAGGCTTAGTTTTGTAGACGATTATAATCCACTTTTTGAATTAGAGGTTTGGTTTGATTCCAAAACATTTTTACCATCTGTTGTCATGAACTTCGCCAATCTGACCAAGACACCACAACTGTTGTACAAAAATGAATTCAGAAATTATGTATTTGATTCAGAAACGAAAGATAATACACAAAAATTTCAGGTGGACAGATTTATGGTTGACGCTAATCAACTCGATACTGATAGTCAAAGTACTAAATTCAATAAAATCGCTCAAAGACTTCCAGTCGGGGCAGTGATACCTGAATCGACCGAAACATCCGTTTTTGGACATCCTGTTACAATTGGCAACAAAAAAAATGACATACTTCTGTTATATATGGGAATGATTAATTGTTGTCCATGTGTTAAATCTGTTCCTCATTTAAAGAGGATCTATAAGAGTTTTTCTGCTTCCCCTGACTTTCGACTTATTGCTTATTATCCTTACGATCCTCCACAAATATTGAAAAAATATGCATTAAAGGAAGAAATGAAATTCCAGATTTGTTCAGGGAATAAGCAAACATCAGGCGCTTTGGGTATCCGTGAATTTCCGGATTTCGTATTAATAGATCGCTCAGGTAAAATTGCAAAATGGTATTCGTATTGTGAAAACATCTCTGATGTGTTGATCAAGGATATTCAAAAATTACTGGAGAAGTAAATTCGAATATAATGATTTATTACCATATATAGCCCTGTTGACTATTGGAGCTTTAATCTTAATTTAAATCGCTTATGCCCATTTCAGCACTTATAGTTGATGACGAAAAAAACGGAGGCGAAAAATTAAAGAAGTTGATTTAGGGATCTGATCTTTTAAAAGATCGGATCCCTAAATCAACCAAACAAAACTGTTTAACTGAAGTGACAAACCAGAAAAGTGCCCTATATTTGGTGATGACGTTGGGCACAACTATAAGTGCGCTACTAATCAAAGTTAATTCTATATGGAGACAAAAAAATACACACAATTCGGAACATTTTCAGTGATTATAATGCTGCCTTTACTTTTATTTTCTTCTTGGACGCTGATTAAATCTGGATTTCCATCGAATCCAGAAACATATATTCTACTATTTGTTGTTTTGACTTTACTTCTTTGTTTACTGACATTTTACCAATTAACAATAATCATTGACAACACACATGTTTCATTTAAACTTGGTATTGGATTAGTACAAAAATCTTATAAAATTTCCGATATAAAATCATGTATACCAGTTACCAATTCTGTAATAAGTGGAATTGGAATTCGGTTGCTTGCAAATGGCTGGTTATACAATGTTTCTGGATTCAATGCCATAGAACTGCAATTTATTAATAGAAAATCAGTAGTAAGGATTGGAACCAATAGACCTGATGAAATAAGGTCACATATTCAAAGTCTTATAAACAAAGAGTTTTCCAAACAAACATATAATTTTGATAAAAGAAAACAGATAAATCCTATGTGGATAATTATTTCAATCGCTTTAATTATTCCCGTAGCACTGTTTATTTCAAGCAAACAAGCAACGAAAATTACAATTGATAATAAGGGATTTACAATTGATGGATTTTATGGACAAACAATTCCATTTAGCGATTTGCTACAAGTTGATACTGTTTCAATTCTTCCTAAAATAGAAATGAGAACTAATGGATACGCCTTTGGCAAAACTAGAATAGGCAACTTTAGACTCGCAGATAAAAGTCATGTGAAATTATTTATAGAAAAGGGATTTACACCTTATATTTTGATTCTATCAAAGAACAGAGAACCAATTTACATCAATTATGAAAACAGACAGAAAACTATAAAATTGTATAACAATTTATTGAGCATAAACTAACTTTACACAACATTAACCATTTGAAAAAACAGTATCATTTTATGAGAAAAAATTTCATTTTATTCGCATTTTTTATGGTGAGCACTTTTGTTTGTTTCGGACAAGGGTTAATGAGCCATTTTGAGATTTGGGGTTATAATGGTACTACAGAAGATTTTGTGAAGAAATATAAAGAAAAATTTGGAGTGGATCTCAGCACATCACATAGTTGTATGGCACAATTGGGTGAAATGGGTTATACTCATTCTTGTTCAATTGGATATAATAGTAATAATAGTCCTATTGACAAGCTTATTGGAAGAATAGATAATGATTTGATTGATAATCTTACAATTGTAAGACAAATATCAGAGAATAAGTATACAAAAATGGCTTCTGACAAATCATGGCAAGCTTCGACAAATATCATATATTCCAACATTAAACTAAAAGACAGGGTAACTACAACTCAACTCACGGCAAAAAATAATGATCAACTTAGAGATTTGCTAATTGGGACATTAACTCCAAATGAGAACTTGATTTTGAGAGATAATTGTTGGCAACTACTTGATGAAAAAATTGATTTTTCAAAAATTAATTTGTCACCGACAGAATTTGAGATTTTAGGATCAATGCTTTCATTTCCAGATCCTCGAATTTGTTATTGTGCAATGAAAATTATATCAAAGAATACGACTAAAAGCAAAGAGATTTTCTTTAAACAAGGTGCAGAAACCTTAAAAGACTTTTTGAAATCAAACCTATACACTTTTAAGACCGATGCAAAGAATTTCTTAATAGAATTAGAACCTCAAGGGAAAAATTGGTCGAGCCAAGAATGGATTAAATGGATTGAAAAAAAGAATGCGACAGCTAATAATTGAACGTTTATTAAAACTCAAAATTGTTTATGCCTATTTCAGCACTTATTGTTGACGACGAAAAGAACGGACGGGAAAACCTCTCTGGATTGATCAAAACGCACTGCTCGCAAATAAAGTTGGTTGGCGAAGCCCGATCGGTTGAACAGGCCATTGCACAAATTCAGGAACATCAGCCGCAGCTTATTTTTCTGGATATTGAAATGCCGGGAGGAAATGGGTTTCAGTTGCTCGAACATTTCAAAAACTTTCCGTTCGAGGTGATTTTCGTTACGGCTTACGATAATTATGCCATCAAAGCAATTCGGTTTTCGGCCAGCGATTACATTCTGAAACCAATTAATCTAAACGAGTTGATTGCCGCGGTTGATAAGGTGAGTCAACGCATCAGCAATCAAGGTGAAAACCAACGTATCAGGCAGCTATACCAAAACACCTTGCACCCAACCAATCCAAAAATTGGCCTTCCAACCTTTGACCGAGTCGAGTTTGTGGAAGTCAAATCGATCGTCCGCTGTCAGGGAGAAAGCAATTACACCCACCTTTATTTTACAGATAAAAAACCCTTGCTGGTAGCCAAAACGCTTATCGAGTTCGAAGAACTACTTGCTGAATATGGCTTTATCCGCGTACACAAAACCCATTTGGTGAATCTGCACCATGTAACTTCATTCACCAAAAACGACGGAGGTATTCTCACCTTATCAAATGGCGATTCAGTTTGCATTTCGCGACGGAGAAAAGATTTTACCCTGACACAGCTAAAAAATGTATTGAAGTTTTCGTAGTTTTCAGTATTATTTTTATTAACTTTTGCCTTCTAAAAAAAGCCAAACAATCATGTATTATATCCGGAGATTTCTGTTTTTAGCATTTTTTGTCATTTCCTTTTCCCCCGCCAAAGCCCAGTTGCTCACCATTAAAGATGCGGTTGACCAATCCATTCAGAACAATGCACAAATCAACCAGATGCGTTCGCAGTTGGATCAGAAAAAGGAAGAATGGCGAACGCAAACCGGCATTTCATCTCCTGAAATCAGCTACATGAAGGAAGGGATCAACAACAAAGCGGCTGATCCATTTCAGGAACAACGCATCAGCATTTCCCAATCGGTTGATTTTCCGATGACCGCTTCCTACCGCATAAAAGCCATCAGGGAAGAAGAAAAGGCGTTGGAATTCAATATTCAGGAGGAAGAACGAATAGTTAAAGTTGGCGTAAAATCGCGCTACATTGAAGTAATTTATGCGCTTCACCTTCAGAAACTACGCGGCCAGCAACTGAAGCTTGCCACCGAATTGTACAATGCCGTTTATACCCAGTTCGAAACCGGAATGGGAAATGGCATGGATCTGACCAAAGCCGAATTACAGGTGGCCGAATCAAACAACGACATCGACAATGCCCGCAGCCAGCTTCATCAGGCCCGTTATTCGCTTTTTAAACTGATGGGATTGCCTCCGGAAAATCAAAAATACACCATTGAGTTTATGGATACGCTACAAAGCAAAGATGTCGGGATCTCTCAGATTACAGCTTTATCGGTTTTGACCGAACAACCTTCGTACAAATCATCGGAAAGGGAATTGGAAGCATCTGCCTATTTCCTGAAAGAAGCCAAAAGTAATATTTTGCCCGATATTCGATTTAACCTTTACAAACAGGATTACGGCACAGGCTACAACTTTAATGGTTTTGAAGTCGGGTTGAGTTTCCCTATTTGGTATCCGCTGGAACAAAAAGGAAGAATAAAGATGAACCTGGCCCGTCAGGAAGAAATTCAGTGGAAACAAAAGGAAATCAGATCGGGTGTGAAAGAGCAGATTGAACATGCCTGGCACAGCTACGAAGTAAGCCGCTCGACCATAAAACGGTACGACGAAACCATCCGCAGCAAAGCCGAAAAGTTGCAATCGCTTACCCTGAGCGCGTATCGTTTGGGTGAAGTCGATTTGCTAAACCTCATCAATGCGCAACAGATTTACCTCAACAGCCAGCAACGCTATTTATCGGCCTTGCACGATTTTTACATTCAGCTTGTTGAACTCGAAAGATTCCTCGATTTAGAACTTGTTTATTAAAATGTAAAAACATATTCACATGAAACCATATTCCCATCAAATTGCCGCAATTTGCCTTTTTTGTTTATTGAATCTTGGTTCTTCGTGCGGAACGAAAACCGAAACCAAGGTAAAAGAGCAATCATTGGCCGACTCACCGCCTTCGGTTTCAGGAGTAAAACCGGAAAACCTGGTAAAACTTTCGGCTAAAGAAATGGCAGAGCTGAAAATCAAGACTATCGAAGTTGGCAGCAGCGCGTTAAATTACAGCATTTCCGTTCCCGGCGTGGTTTTCCCTGCTCCCAACCACATCAGCATCATCAGTACGCCAATTGACGGGCGCATCAGCCGGATCTCGGCACAGGAAGGACAGGCAGTATCAAAAGGGCAGGAAATGTTCAGCATCGAGAGCCTCGAATTTGGGAACATGGTTTCAGAATACCTTCAGGCTGTTTCAGAAGAAACTTTTCAAACTTCGCGTTTTCAGCGGCTGGAACAATTAGTGGAACAGACCATCAGCTCAAAAAGTGAGCTAGACCGCGCCCGTAGCGACTTTCAACGCGCCAAAACATCGGTAATCGCCGCAGTTTCGAAACTCAAAGCCATTGGCGTCCCCGATCGGGAAATCATCGCGTTCAAAACAGCCGAAAGCATCGACCCGACACTTAAAATCCATGCACCCATCAGCGGAATTACCGATCAGCGGACAGTTGAACTGGGCCAGTCGGTGAATGCCCTCCAAATGCTGGCACGGGTGCTCGACATCAGCCACGTACTGGTTCGCGGCTATGTTTCTCCTGAAGATGCACGTTTTATCAGCGCCGGCGATTCTGTCAAAATCATACGACGCCAAAACGAAACCTTTGAAATGCGGGCAGTTGTTACTTCCATTAACCCCGGACTCGACGAAAATAACCGTTCGGTGGTGGTTAATATTTTATTGGCCACGAACCAAAACTGGCCGAAACCTGGCGAAAACCTTCATCTTTCAATCGAAACAACTTCTAAAATCGAAGTTCTTTCTGTTCCGGTTGAAGCCTTGACTTACGATGGAAACGATCCGGTTGTGTTTGTGCAGATCAACGAATCGACCTACGAAAAACGGAAAGTTGACGTACAGGAATTTCGGGAAAAATATGCTATTGTCCGCAGCGGACTCGATAAAAACGAGCGATTGGCAAGTACCCAGATTTTCAGCCTGAAAGCCCTTTCGCGCTTCGATAAAATTGCTGAAGAATAATGAGTTTTACAAAACAGGATAAGAATAATAGATAAATGCACAATTGAAATATTTTAAAACCTAATTTATTAAAGGCTACCTCAGTAGAAAACAATTAGAAACCAAACCCCAACCTTATTACCTTATTATGAAAGTCGAATACAACAATCTCTACACACATTTTGTGTTCACCACTTTACACCGATTGCCTTTGATTGTTGATCAGCACAGGGAGCGTATAGAAAAATACATCACCGGAATAGTAAAAAACAATGAAAGTCACCTTTATGCCATTTATGCAAATCCTGAACATGTTCACTTCCTTATTTCACGTTCACCAAATATTTCAGAAGAAATAATTGCAACTATAGGTAATAAGGGTTTGTGTTTTGTGTGCTGTTTTTCTACTGAGGTAGCCATTTAAAATAAGGTTTAAAGACAAATAGATTAGTACTTTTTAATTTGTATAAACTTAAAAAAACAAACCTGAAAACATGCTCAATCAAATCATTTCATTCAGTGTCAGGCAAAAATTTGTGGCGCTTTCGCTGGTAATCCTGATGGCAGTTGCGGGTTATTTTTCACTCATTCAACTCCCCATCAATTCATTGCCAGATGTTACGCCCGTTCAGGTTTTGGTAATTACCAAGGCAGGCCGTTTTTCACCTTTCGATGTCGAAAAATTAGTCAGTTACCCGATTGAAACAGCCATGAACGGCTTGCCAAAGGTGAAACAGGTTCGCTCCACCTCGCAGTTCGCGCTTTCGGCGGTTACCATCGAATTTGAGGAAGGCACCGACATTTATTTTGCCCGGCAAATGGTCAGTCAGCGACTCCAATCCATTTCATCGGACTTGCCTCCTGATGTTTCAGCGCCTCAACTTGGGCCGATTTCAACGGCATTGGGCGAAATATACCAGTATGCGGTCCGTGGTGAAAATAAATCGCTCACCGAACTGCGTGAAATTCAGGATTGGATCATCGCGCCCCAATTAAAAGTAGTGAAAGGCGTGACCGAAATCAATTCGTTCGGAGGTTTCGTGAAGCAATACGAAGTAGTTATTTCTCCTGAAAAAATCCGCACTTATGGTATTGGGATCAAAGAAATTACGGATGCAATTGCAAACAATAACAGCGTTTCAGGAGGAAATTTTCTGGAACACAACCGCGAGCAATACATCATTCGCGGGTACGGGCAAATCAACAAACCCGAAGATATTCGCAACATCATTATCCGGAGTATCAAAAACAAACCAGTGTATATCAAAGACATTGCCGATGTGGTGGTAAGTACGCAAATCCGGCAGGGCGGCGTTACGCAGGATGGAAAAGGCGAAATTGTAAGCGGCATCGTGATGATGCTTCGTGGCGGAAACGGGCGGGAAGTAATTTCAGGAATAGAAGCTAAAATTACTGAAATCAACAAATCGTTGCCTGAAGGGGTTCAGATCGAAAAATTTTACGACCAGTCGGACCTGATTGATCGCACGACCGAAACCATTTCGACCAACCTGCTCGAGGGAGGTTTTCTGGTGATCGTGGTGCTTTTGTTGCTGCTTGGCGAGATTTCAGGTGCATTGATCGTGGCAGCAGTTATTCCATTTTCGATGCTGTTCGCCTTTATCGGGATGCGCGAATTCGGTCTGGCGGCCAACTTGATGAGTTTGGGCGCCATCGACTTTGGGATGGTGGTGGATGGTTCGGTAGTGATGATCGAAAATATCGTTCACCGGCTGCAAAAGAACAAAGGAGAAAATGTGGACGATCTGGTGATTTCGGCCTCCAAACAGGTGGTCCAGCCAATTTTCTTCGGTGTACTGATTATCCTGATGGTGTATGTTCCAATTATGACTTTCAGCGGAATGGAAGGAATCCTATATCGGCCAATGGCGATTACCGTCGCAGCGGCAGTTTTGGGTTCTCTGCTGCTGGCCTTGATTTTTGTGCCTGCCATTTCGTCCATTGTTTTCAGGAAAGGTGTAAAAGTTCGCCGGAACTTTGTGATCGATTGGATAAAACCCCGCTATTACAGCGGCCTTGATAAAAATCTGGATCGCAGGTGGTTTGTAACCATTGCGGCGGTGGTTGTTTTTGGCCTTTCGATGATCGTAATGAACCGTCTCGGAACTGAGTTCCTTCCTGAACTTGATGAAGGTTCTATCCTGGTCGAGCAGGTCAGAATGCCTTCGGTCACTTTGAAAGAGTCGATGGACAATGCCAACTGGCTGGCCGGAAAGTTGATGGAAAATATTCCTGAAATTAAAACCGTTGTGCCGAAAACCGGGCGTTCTGATTTGGCCAACGACTGGATGGGCGTGCACCAGACCGATGTATGGATTGTACTGAAACCAGCCGGCGAATGGCGCAAAGGATTGACAAAACAAGACCTCATTGATCAGATTGAACCATTCCTGAAAACTGAACCCGGCCTGGCTTACAATTTCACACAGCCCATTGCCATGCGCGTTGACGAACTGACCAGCGGTGTAAAATCTGATCTGGCAGTAAAAATATATGGTGAAGACCTCGATCAACTGAACCAAATCGGCGGGAAAATTTCGACCATTGTATCCGGAATGGCGGGAACTGCCAATTTTTTTGTGGAGCAACCCATCGGGCAACCGTATCTGACCATCGAAATTGACCGTGAAGCGTTGGCTTCGTTTGGCCTGAATGTGAACGATGTTCAGGCGGTAATAGAAGCCGGAATTGGCGGACAGGTTGCCGGTCAGTTGTACGAAGGCCAGCGCCGGTTCGATATTCAGGTGCGGTATCCGGCTGAATTTCGTTCCGAATTGCAGAAAATTCAGGAAATACCGGTACCATTGCCGAATGGTGAATTTATCCCGATCAAAAGGGTGAGCCGCCTTATTGCACAGGAAGGCCCGCGTGAAATACAGCGTGAAAATGGCTGGCGAAGACTGATTGTCGGCATCAACATCAAGAACATCGACATGGGAACTTACGTCACCCAGTTGCAGGAAGCCATTGATCAAAAAGCCAATGTTCCGGCAGGTTATTTTCTGGAATACGGCGGAACCTTCGAAAACCAGAAACGCGCCATGAACCATTTATTGCTGGTCGTTCCTTTGTCGCTGTTCATCATTGTCGGCCTCATGTACCTCAACTTCGGGAAGATGCGTTACGCGATCATCATCTTAATGAACCTGCCATTCGCATTTTCAGGAGGCATTTTTCTGCTTTGGGTTCGTGGAATGTACCTTTCCGTTTCGGCCAGTATTGGTTTTGTGGCTTTGTTTGGAGTCGCTGTGCTTAACGGTATCGTGCTGCTCGACCATATCAACGAACTCCGGAAAGAGGGCGGACCACTGCGAAAAACCATTATCGACGGATCGGCCGACCGGTTGCGACCGGTTTTAATGACCGCACTGGTAGCCAGCCTGGGTTTCATCCCGATGGCATTTAATTCAGGTCCGGGATCTGAAGTGCAGCGACCATTGGCAACCGTTGTAATCGGTGGATTGATCACCTCCACTTTTTTGACATTACTAGTACTGCCAATTATTTACTATTGGGTAGAAGAAAAACGGGGAAAAAAGATGGAAAAGAATGAAGTAATAATTGAGGGTGAATAAACTTTTAGAATTTTACATTTTCAAAGGTAAATTGCTGGTCAGGTTCCGTTTTATATTTGTCAGTGTATGGTGAATAGGTTTTTACTGAAACCGTGGAATTGCCGGGATCAATTGTAACCAAACGAAGGAATCCGTTCCCGCCTTTTTCGGTACCTTCTACTCCGCCCTGGTAGTTGGCCAGCATCTGATAAACCTTGTTTCCATGGATACCTTTACTTATCAGCTTTCCGGTTCCATCATTCAATACATGACCGGAAAAAACAAACATGATATTCGCGTAATTCTTTACCAGCTTATCCCAAATTTTTTCTCCGTTGTTCACAGCATCAGGCCCAATATCTTTCCCAATTGCATAATTCTGTGGCAGCCACTTATGTCCTTTGCCTTCTCCCATTCGGGTATCGTCGGAATACAAATAGGCATGGGTATTAATGATCACTTTGTGTTTTGGGTGTTTTTCGATGATACCGGAAGCCCAGTCGAGCACTTTGTTTCGGGGACCAAATTCAAGTGACAGGATCAACCATTTGTATCCACCAGCTTTAAATGTATGCCATGAATTTTCCATCTGACCGGGAATAAATGTTCCTCCAAAAGTCGGCAGTTTACTGTATTTTTCGAAGGGTAAATACTTATTGTACATTGACATATCGCGATCCAGAGTTTTTCCACCCACACCTGTATCATGATTCCCCGGTGCACAGGTATAGGGAACTTTACCATCGAGCAAGTACAATGATTCGGAGGCAACTTTCCATTGTGGCTCATTATTGTTATCGGTAATATCGCCCTGATGAATTACAAAGGCAATTTTTTTGGCATTTTCGGCTATCCAACTTGTCTGTGATTTGAAAATCTCAGGATAAACGGATGTATAAGTTTGCGTATCGGGCAATAAAACCAACATGAATGATGATTTGCTCCTTCCTGAACTGAGTAAAACCAAGAGCGCTGCACAAAATAACAGCTTAAATAAATATTTGAAGGTCTTCATTTTTAATCGACTATTTTAAGAGTAAAAACATCAGAAGGAATCCTTGAATTCTCCATGATTTCGAGCATTTGCTTTACGATTTCCGGATTTTTTCCTGCAACATTAATTTCCTCACCAACGTCGGTTTTCAGGTTGTACAATTCGGTGGTAATTTTTTCAGGAATTGAAACATTGTATCGAACCAGTTTCCAGTCGACCATGCGAACGGCCTGACGACCATCTTGTTCATGGAATTCCCAATACATGCTTTGATGTTGTTTCTGTCCCGATTTTCCTAAGAGCGTTGGAAGGAATGAAATTCCATCAATTTTCTCAGGAATCTTTTCGCCCACTAATTCAGCTATTGTTGGCATCACATCCCAAAAAGCTGAAACAAGATCACTTTTAGATCCGGCGGCAATTTTCCCCGGCCAACAAGCAATCATAGGTTCCCGGATTCCGCCTTCATACAAATCGCGTTTGTAGCCTTTCAGCGGACCATTGCTGTCGAAATAATCAGGATCGGCACCGCCTTCCACATGTGGACCGTTGTCCGAGGAAAACAAGATAATGGTATTTTTGTCGAGTCCAAGTTCTTTCAATTTAGCTACTACTTCGCTAACTTGCTTGTCAAGCAATGTAATCATTGCTACAAATGCGGCATGAGCTTCCGGTTGATTTCCATAAGGTCCGTTCCGAAAGCCCTTGTCACCAGGTTTTGCTCCTTTGAATTCCCTTTCAGGCAAATATTTTCCACGGAAGGCTTTCAGATTCTCTTCAGGAACCAGTAATTCGGCATGTGGAATGGTGGTAGGATAATATAGAAAAAATTGTTTTTTCTTATTCTTTTCTATAAACCGGAGTGCCCGTTTATGAATCAATTCCGGAGCATATTGTCCAAATTTAGCACCTGAATTACCTTCAAGAATTACCTTGGTCTGATTGTCCCACAAATGATCGGGATAGTAATTGTGCGCAAGACTTTGGCAAATATATCCATAAAATTCATCAAAGCCCTGCTTATTCGGATCGCCTTCAGAACCAGTAGCTCCAAGTCCCCATTTTCCGAAAGCACCAGTTACATACCCTGCATGCTTTAACATCTCAGCTATTGTAAACGATTCGGCAGGAATCGGCCATTGGCCCTCTGGTTCTACACTCTTGTTTCCCCGGATTGGCGTATGACCAGTTGTAAGCCCAGTCATCAGCGATGAACGAGATGGGGCACAAACGGTGCATCCGGCATAATGCTGTGTAAATAACATTCCCTGACTGGCAAGTTTGTCGATATTTGGAGTCTGGAAATGCTTTTGTCCGTAACAACTCAAATCGCCGTAACCTAAATCATCGGCCAGGATATAAACGATATTTGGTTTCTGTTGGGCAGTTAGGCTTGAAATACTTATCAGGGCTGATGCGGATAATGTGAGAAATTTTGATTCCATAGGATTTAATTCTTTCAGTTAAAGCAAATGTAGTAATCAAATTTATCACATAAAGGAGCTTAAGGAAAATATTAACGCTGCCAACTATTTCAGCCAGTCGGAATGATAGCTAAAAGCATTTGAATTATCCAAAAACAACTGCTATATTGGTGCTGCAATAGAACAAACCAGCACGATGATGGAAAACAACCCGCAAAATATTGGGAAAGATGAAGTAAGAGAACAGGTTGTGCAAGCAGCCAGATTGGTATTCGCACGTTTCGGCTACAAAAAAACAGCCCTTGACGACATTGCCCATGAAGCCCGCAAGGGGAAAAGCACCATCTATTATTACTTTAAAAGCAAGGATGAAATTTTTAAGGCAGTGATTGATGCCGAGGCCGAAATCAGGGTAAATGCAATTGAAGAACAAATTTGCACGATTGAAGATCCGATACAAAAACTGAAAACATATACTTATGTCAGGATGCTGACGTTAAAGATGGTGGTTAACTACTATGAAGCCATTAAAAATGATCTGCTTGACAATCTTTACTTTGTGACCAACCTAAGAAATGATCATTTTGAGGCAGAAGTAAAACAAGTAAAACAGATGCTGGAAGAAGGCATTCAAAAAGAAATTTTCACCATTAAAAATCCTGAATTGACAGCTAAAGCGATTGTCACAGCATTGTATGGATTTGAAGTTCCTCTGATACTGAAAAACCTGTCGGACGAAGATCTTCAGAAGTCAGTGGAAGAAATGCTGAATATTTTGTTTTTCGGGATAGTCACAAAAAAATAACCGATACATCTGTAGTACCGGTTATTTCAACTGGGTCATCAAAATTTAAACTTATTTTTTCACCTTAAAAAGTTCCTTTTCATCTACTTTTTTAACTTTCAAGCTGTCGTTCAGCAATTTATTGATGGCATTAAACGGAGCAACCACAATTTCGTCACCAACTTTTAACCCTTCCAGAATTTCGATATTTTCACTATCCTGAATCCCTGTTTTAACGGCTTGTTTATATACTTTCCCCTCTTTGTAAACAAATACGACCTCCACTTTTACGTCGTCAGCTGATTTTTTTTCCTGTGTAGTAACTGCTTCGGTTTCTCCTTCAGGTTTTTCTTCATCAACCTTCTTAGGTTCTTCCTTGATGTTCTTCAACGAACGGGTTGTAACTGCCTGAATCGGAACTGAAATAACATTATTCCTCGTTTCGGTCTGAATATCAACTGTAGCCGACATTCCGGGACGGAAAGGGTATTTTTTTCCTGAGATAGAATCTGTAAGGTCTTTGTATGAACTATCAAGCAAGAGAATTTTTACATTAAAATTAGTTACCTGATCAGTTGAACCGCCAACCACATTGGCCGAATTGGCAATTTCAGTAACAATTCCTTTAAACTTGCGCCCAAGATAAGCATCTACTTCAACCAAAGCAGTATCATTCAGGTTTACACGTACAATATCATTTTCATTGACATCAACCTTTACTTCCATCAGATGAAGATTGGCGATTACAAGCAATTCTGTACCTGCATACATATTTGTACCTACCACGCGTTCACCCTTTTCAACATTCTTGCGTGAAACAGTTCCGTCCATCGGAGCATAAATTTTGGTTTTTATGAGCTGTTCCTTTGCTTCTGCAACTGATGCTTCGGCCGATTTAACCGCAAACTGTGCTGCTTTTACTTCTGATTGTGCCACTTTAAATGAAGCCTGAGCAGTTTCGAAGTCAGATACCGGAATTGCATCTTGTTTGAACAGTGAGTTTGCACGTTTGAAAGATAATTCACTTTCAATTTGACGGGCATCTGCCTGTGCTAAACGAGCCTGCGACGAACTTAAACTTGCATCTGCCCTATTTAGCGACTGGATATAAATATCGGGTTTGATAACCAATAAAAGCTGACCTTTCTTTACCTCATCGCCTTCCTCAATGGTCATTTCTATAATTTCACCTGAAACATCCGGGCTGATTTTAATTTCGGTTTCGGGCTGAACCTTTCCGTTGGCCGTAATCAACTCGGTAATAGTCTTGCTTTCAACAACTTTTGTAGCCACGTTAATCTCAAAGTCTTTTCCAAACCAGCCTTGTTTTTTACCAATAACCAATACGATGATCAGAATTACCACAAAAGCAATAATGTATGGCAAAAATTTATTCGATTTCTTCTTCTTCATATTAATTGAATTTTGGATTATGAGTATTGTACCCGCTTGAAAAATTACAAAATACCAGAAACGAAAATTATATTTCTGACTGTTAAAAGTAAAAACAAAAACATTCAGCGTGCTTATGCGTTATCCTTTTTTATTAATTAAAATTTCTTTCGGGTTCGAATTTATCCATTAAGAATCATTTCTGAACAAAATACATAAAGATTAATGAATCAGGCAAAACTAAAAGTTGAAAGCCCAATAACTGAACTGAATGTGCAAAATATTCCCTTCAATGAATTTCTGAACAATTTAAAAGCACGGATGAAACATGTATTTCATGTCCGTGCTGATATTGACCAAATGGCCGTTAAACGCGGCATGCCTCCTTTTGTGATGCGCGAAATCATGGATTTAAATCCGTTATCAGTCGGTATCCCATCCGAATATGGTGGCAGGGGTTGCAAAATGGATGAAAGTATTGCCTTGTTGGCAGCAGCTTCATACGAATCGCTGGCATTGTCGCTTACTTTGGGAATCAATTCCGCATTGTTTCTGCAGCCGGTGGCGAAATATGCACAGGAAGAAGCCAAAGCACCCGTCTTTGAACGATTTCTGAAACATCAAAACATGGGCGGCCTGATGATCACCGAACCTGATTTTGGAAGCGATGCACTGAATATGCAGACTTCCTTTTCGGAAAAAAACGGGAAATATCATCTTCAGGGAACCAAGCATTGGGCCGGACTTACAGGCTGGGCCGAATTCTGGTTACTGACCGCAAGGGAAAAAAGTCAATCAGGCGATTTGAAACGTGACATCGATTTCTTTATCTGTGATGTGAACAGTCCCGGACAACAGATTGTTGTTGAAGAGTTTTACGAGAATTTGGGCTTATATCAGATTCCTTACGGACGGAACAGGTTGGATGTTGAATTACCGAAAGTACAAAAACTGGTTCCGAAAACAACTGGTGTTAAAATGATGCTCGACTTGCTTCACCGTAGCCGGATGCAATTTCCGGGCATGGCTATGGGCTTTATACAGCGTTTGCTGGATGAGTCGATCGCCCATACCAACAACAGGCTGATCGGCGGGAAACCACTTTTCACTTACGATCAGGTTCAGCAAAGATTGGGCCGTCTTCAGGCATCTTATACTGTTTGTTCGGCCATGTGTGCCAACAGCAGCGAAAAAGCCGGCATCGAAGTAGATCTTTTCCCACACGGATTTGAAGCCAATTCAGTAAAAAGTGTTGTAACAGACCTGATGCAGGAATGCGCACAATCGGCCACTCAGCTGGTTGGCGCTCAGGCTTACAAACTAAACCATATCGCCGGAAGGAGTATTACTGACAGTCGTCCGTTCCAGATTTTTGAAGGGTCGAACGATATTTTGTATGCCCAGATTTCAGAAAATCTGGTAAAAATGATGAAGAAAACTAAAGAAAGCAACCTGTATCAATTTCTTAAAAGCTTTTATCTGACTTCGAAATCAGCTCCTTCGATGAAAGAGATTCTTGATTTTGATTTAAGCCTGGAGCTTCCGCAGCGAAAAATGGTGGAATTGGGTCAGATACTTGGACGAATCGTAGCGTTTGAAATGGTTATTAACCTGGGAGAGAAAGGATACAGAAGCGATTTAATAAATAATGGGCTGGTTTTCCTGAAACAGGAAATCACTTCTTTATTTCAGCATTTCGATTTCAGCAATAAAACTCAAGTAGTCGAAGATTACCAGGAAGAAAGTAACTGGATGAATTTCGTCCGGATTTGATTACTTTTGCAATATGAAATACTATTCCTACGTTATATATTCCCAGGTATCGGGGACATTCTATTACGGCTATTTTGAGGATCTTGAAAAAGTACTCGAAATGCACAATGCGAATGAGATTGCTCCCACTCAAGGCCGGGGACCATGGGTATTAATGTTTTCGGAAAGCTTTGATACCCGTATGAGAGCCATTCGTCAGGCCAGTTTTTACAGATCGGTTAAGGGGCAACGCTTTATGAAGAAAATGCTCAATTTCTGATTACATTGGCAGATGTGGGTTCAAGCTTTAAAAATAAAACATACCGGAAGTATCATTAACAATGCATTGTTAATAAATAATTGATTGACGCACCTTATTTTCACAAATAGGTACCCGATCTTTCGTAAATTTGAAAACAAATTAACACGTTAAGAACATGAAGAGAATCATCTTAGTTGCTTTTACATTGGCACTGCTTACGAGCGGCTGTAAAGTATTCAAGTCATCTAAAAAAGGCGACTCAGCTCCAAAAACAGAAACGACGGCAGAAACCAAAGTATTTTCAGTACCAGCGCCTAAATCAACCGTACGTGAAAATCCAACTTCGGATACAATGTACGAACCTTCTGACAAAGCTGCTACAGGCAAACCTGTTTCTATACGTAGCGAGAAATTTACGGCTTCAACTGAAGATCAGGCAACCTACGACAGCAAAAGCTTTTTCCTGATTGTTGGTAGTTTCAGCAGCAACGAAAATGCCGGACGGTTCAAACAGGAATTGGTTCAGCAAGGGTTCAAACCAATTATTCTACACAGCGAAACAGGTTATTACAGGGTTTGTATCGACACTTTCACTGATGAAGCTGCAGCCCGCACACGTGTTCAGAAAATCAGGACTGATTATCCGAAATACAACGACGCCTGGTTACTGATCAAAAAGAAATAAAGTTATTCAGGAATGAAATAAAAAAAAGGACACCAACCGGTATCCTTTTTTTTATTTTATTCGCCCAATTGCTTATTTCAAGATATCTTCAGCTTCCTGATAACCTTCGGCAACAACAGTCATTTGAATATTACTTTCATTGATAGCCATGGGATTGACCAAATAGGAAGGAACAAGTCTGTTACCATTGCTAAGGGTTACAGTTGCCTGCGGTATCGGACTATTTTGAGCCAGATGCATGGCAAGTTCAGCAACAGTAAATGCCATTGTTTTAATCGGTTTATAAACCGTCATTGTTTGATTTCCTTTGATAATCTGCTGAATGTTTGGCAAGTCGGCATCCTGCCCGGCAACAGCAACCTTCCCTTCCTTCCCCTTCTCTTTCAGAGCCCTCAGCACGCCCAGCGCAAGGACATCATTTCCGGCAATAATGGCATCCACATCCCCTTTAGTCGATTGAAGCAACTCGGCAGTATGCTTGTATCCTTCTGCTTCATTCCAGTTATCGGAAAATGCACTGTAAACCAGATTTATCTGACCTTTCTCAATATAAGGAGTTAAAATATTCATCTGACCCAGATAGATCATTCGACTATTGTTGTCAGAAGTTGGCCCTCCGATGAGTGCATAATTACCCGCAGGGATCAGGTTTGTCAGATATTCCGCCTGAATTTCTCCAATTCGTATATTATCCGAAGAAACATAGTAATCGAGCCAGCAATTGTTAATCATCCGGTCATAAGCGATTACTTTGATATTACTTTGATGTGCCAGTTCTACAATCTCTCCTGAAGAAAACTGGTTGACCGGTATGACCACCAAAACAGATATGCCGGCTTTGATCATTTCCTTTGCTTGCTCAATTTGTTTTTGCTGGTCATTTTCAGCTACATTGACAACGGATACCCCTCCCAGTTGATCAACTGCTTCAGTAAAATACTTTTGATCCCTCTGCCAGCGAGGGGTGTCAAAACTGTGAACCAACAAACCAATCTTTGGTTTTCCGGAAGAACAACCAACGAGTAGTAAAACCACCAGTGTTAGATAAATTAAATTTTTAGTTTTCATAGTACATGGGATTTATCGTTAAAAAAATGAATGATACCATTACTAAAAAAAAGAAGAACTGAAATAAAATCTATTTTACTGAAGGAATGCCCCGTAAACGTTCAGCGGCCTTTTCGAGGGTTTCATTGTTTTTGGCAAAACATACACGAACCATTTTCATCTTGTTCTTTTCGTGTAAAAATGCTGAAACAGGAATAACACCTACACCGAATTCAGTTGCCAAACGATAAGTAAAGTCGGCATCCGATTCATCGGAAATGGCAGAATAATCAAGAATCTCAAAATAACTTCCCTGTGAAGGAACTATTTTAAATAAGCTGCCATCGAGACATCTGTTAAAATAATTACGCTTACCCTGATATAATTCCGAAATATCCTTCTTTGAGTCTTCGGTCAGTAAAAATTCTGAAAGTGCATATTGAAGCGGAGTATTCACATTGTAAATCTGGAACTGCTGAATCCTTCGAAATTCATTCATTAGTTTTTCGGGTGCCAGAATATAAGCCAGTCCCCAGCCATTGATATTGAATACCGGGCCAAATGAAGAAACAACAAAGCTCCGTTCAGCCAACTTGTCAAACTTCGCGACACTTTGATGAGTCGAATTATCGAATACAATTGATTCAAAAACTTCGTCGCTCAGCACAACAATGTTGGTTCCGTTAATCAACCGTTGCAAATGAATGAGATCTGATTCAGCCAATACTGAACCGGTAGGATTGTGAGGCGAGTTGAGAATAATCATTCGCGTTTTGGAGGTAACCATTTTCCTGACTTCTTCCCAGTCGATATGAAAATCAGGTAATTTAAGCGCCACATATACCGGACGTCCACCGGAATGTGCAATCGCCGGGGCATAAGATTCGTATGCGGGTTCAAAAAGAATCACCTCATCTTCATCTTTTACAACCGAACTAATCGCAGTCATTATTGCTTGTACCGGTCCTGCCGTGATGGTTATTTCTGTTTCGGGATTATAGGCATGCCTGTACATATTTTTAACCCTGGACGAAATTACCTCACGTAATTCAGGAATACCTTCATGGGGCGCATAGTTATTGTAACCTGAACGAATATAAGCTGCGGCCAGTTCTGCCAGTTTTTCAGGGCACTGAAAATCAGTTTTTCCAAGTGAAAGATCAATGGCACCGGTTTCGATGACCAGTTTATTGACGGCGGAAAATATACTCCCTTTGGTAATTGTAAATTTCGGTTGAGACATCATATAACTATTGTCCTACAAAGTTAAAAAAATATGCTATTTACTTACAAAACCTTTACGTTTGTATTCAAATTTACTAAATTATTCGTTAAATGTATCACCTTAAAACTTCTTGTAGAATAACCAACGATTTGACATCCCCCATATTATCGAAATGAATACGGTAATACTCCAGCAGTTTATCGAGTACCAACCGTCTGTCATTCTGAGTGTATTCCAACTTCCGGAGCGTAGCGTGGTCAACTTCAAAAAGTCTGGAAAACAAAATGGTTACATGCTTGTCGGTAAATTGATTGTGTAGAGGTTCATGGCTTACATACTGCGCCTTTTGTAAGTCGAAAAAGTTGCTGATCAGTGCATTTTCATGACTGGGATAAATACCCAGAAACTGGGTCAGCTTAAACAAAAACCAGATGTGAAAATTACTGATCCCGTGATCTGCCAAATCAAGAAAACTTAGTGAGTTGAAGATGAAATTGAACAATCCGGCGTTTGGTTCTTCTTCTTTCAAGCATTTGTAAAGTATTTCGGCCAGGAACATGACCTGAGAACTTTTACGGATGTCAAACGGAATGGTCGAAAAAGGATTGGAAATCCGGACATCTTTTAAACGATGAATTTCGCGGCCTGCTTTGTAGTAAATTTCGAGATCGAGCAGATAAAGTGGCTGAAAAACAACTGCTTTAACAGTCGATTTCTTAGTTCTGGCACCATTGACGACGAACGATTGTCGGCCAAAAGCTTCAGTATAAATAACGGCGATGAAACTGGTTTCGGAGTATTTGACTGAGTGTAAAAAAATGCCCCGCGTTTTTTCGAGCACTGTTTCGCGATTTTAATGAATAAATAAAAGTTTGGTCACCTTGGTTTTATCTCCTGATGCATCGTTCATAAAAACCAGATACACTCCTGTTTTACAACGGTTTCCGTTCAGATTATTACCATCCCATACTGCCTGGCCTCCCAACGAAGTGGTTTGATATACCAAATTACCGCTGATGTCTGTTATTTTCACATCAGTATCTTTAACAAGTCCTTTTACTACGATAGGTCCATCATAAGTTTCCCGAACCGGGTTTGGATAGACATATACATCGGTAAATTCATCGTTACTTTTTGTTGCTTCGCCCATATATGAAATTAAACCGGCACCTGTTCCGATAAATACCTCACCGGTGTTTTGATTAATAGCGATATCCGAAATATCATTGGCCGATAGCGGACTGTTCTCCGAATCAAAATGTTCAAGCTCGGTTTCGCCATCCGCTGAAATCAAATATACACCGGAATTCTTGGTGCCAAACCATTTCCGGTTGGCCCCGTCAACAGCAATAGCGGTAATGGTTTCCGTTTCAAGCAGTGGATGAAAATTACCGTCAGCCAAATTTAATCCAGGCCTTGAAGCATACATCCGGTTATCCTCCCATATTTTTTTCGGATTGCTAAAAACAGCTACTCCGGCAGAGGTGCCAACCCATAGTTCGCCGTCTTTATCTTCTGCCAATGCAAATACATCATTCATTTCGGTAAAAACCTCGACCTTGCCATTGGTAAAATAGGCAGTTACTTTCTGCTCCTTCGAGATGTCATTGGTGCTGTTAAGCGCATATAAATTGTGACCTCGCGGAGCAACGATCCATTTATCGTCATTTTGGGTGACCACTACTTTCCCTGTAAATTTATTGGCAATCCCGCTTAATTCAAATGACTTCCACTTTCCATCCGTCTGAAAAACAGAAAGCACATTGGCTGCTCCAGTGTTGCTTACCCAAAGGTTACCTTTCGAATCGAAATCCATTCCGCCAATGCGGACATAAGGGTCATTCGGTTTGTTGGGAAGCTGGGTTTCCAGGCTGCTGTTAAAATTGTCATATCTCTTCATAAACTTGCCGGCATTAAATTCGAGTACGCCCCCACCCCACGAACCCGCAAAAACATGATCAGGATTTTTCGGATCGACAGCGATACAAACCATGTCCCTGAAATCATTTGAAGCAGGAAAAACTTTTCGATCGAAAACCGACCATTTTCCTTCACGGCTAAGCTGGAATTGCGGTTGATTATAGAGATTCCCCAATGAACTATCCCAACCTCCTGAAGCGATCCAAAGATCGTTGCCATTTATGGTCAGCGAAAATATTTTGTTATCGGCAGGCCCTTCGGGAACAATTTTTTCGGTTTGAGAAGTGACTTTAACCAATCCATTGTTCTTGTCGGCAATCCAAAGTACATTCTGATCGTCCAAAACAGCGCCCATAGCATAAAGACTATCCGCTTTATTCCCCGGGAACAAGAATTTTGGAACAGACTTTACCCAGTCAAATTTCTCATTATAAACACGTACCTCTTCTCTGCCTGAAAAAACGATGTAATTTCCGTTTGATGTTACATCCGAAACATATTTGATTTCAGAAAGAAATGGGAGCCAGATATTTCCTTTTAATTCATATAATTCATCTCCAGACCAGGCATCATTATCGGTATTATAATTGGCAATAATTTTTCCTTTGAAGTTTATTATTTTACTGAACTTTTTATTTGAATGAGGAATATTTGTCTGTCGAACCCAGTTGTTATAATTCTGAAGGTTGGGTTCAGAAGCAAGCGCTTTGTAAATACCATTTGCAGTTGCCGCATAAAGAAAAGTGCCATCAGTTGCCATACCCAGAACATTAAGGTATGCGCCTTCCTGTCCAATAAAATAGGTGTCTTTAATTTCTTTTCGTTCGAGGTTGATGACCACAATTCCGAACCCGCAGGAAAGATAGGCCAGCTTTCCTGAGAAAAGCACATTGTTAATGGTTTTATCTGCCGATATTTGTTTCCGTTTAATGTCTGAAAGGTTAAAAACTTCATTACCGATCAATAAATCGACATTTGCATTCTGATAAGCGATCAGCAACAAATTGTTCTCTTTGCTGAAAGCCAACCGCTGTGCTCTGACATCAGAAAGGCCATTAATCCCCGACATTTTTTGAATACTGTTATCGCTTTTATTATAGGAGAATAAACCACCTTCGGTAACGCAATAGATTTTCACGCCGGTATCGACTACATTCCTGGCATGGGCATACGACTGATAATCGGTCCATTCGCCAATAATCGGTTGCGCGAAAACTTGCGGTTTTATTACAAACACCAACAAAAACAAAAATCCAATTTTATACTTTAACATCCGGATTTGAATGAATTAGATATTCAACTAATTTCTGAACGGCCCTTCCACGATGACTGATTTTGTTCTTTTCATCCAAAGGCATTTCGGCAAAAGATAAATTCAATTCATCGGGCTGAAAAATCGGATCATATCCAAAACCGGAATTTCCCCGTTTTTCTTCCAAAATACAACCGTCAACTATACCTTCGAACTGAATTTCATGACCGTCAATCACCAACGAAATTACAGTTCTAAAACGAGCTTTCCGGTTTTTTATTTTATCTAATTTCGCTAAAACCAGATCCATATTATTTACTGAATTTCGTTCCTCACCGGCATAACGCGCCGAGTAAACACCGGGTTCGCCGTTCAAGGCTTCAATTTCGAGACCGGTATCATCGGCAAAGCAGTTTAACCCGAATTTATTGAAAATATAAAACGACTTCTCAGCTGCATTACCTTCAAGTGTGTCCTGATTTTCAGGAATTTCATCTTCACAGCCAATATCATTCAGGTTCAGCAGCCCGAACGAATCACCAAGTAATTGTTTAATCTCCTGAAGTTTATGCTGATTATTTGTTGCAAATACAAGTTTCATATCCATTAAAATAGTCCGTGAATCTGAGCGTCGATTTTGTCGATCACGTTACTTAAATCTTCCGGGTTGTTCTGAAAATCGATACGGTCAACATCAATAATCAGCAATTTACCGGCTTTATAGCGATTGACCCAAGCTTCGTAACGCTCATTCAGTTGTTTCAGGTAATCGATCCTGATAGAGTTCTCGTAGTCGCGCCCGCGTTTCTGTATCTGGTTTACCAGAGTAGGAACCGATGCCCTTAGATAAATAAGCAAATCAGGCGCCTGAACGAACTTGGTCATCATCAGAAAAAGGTTATGATAGTTATTGAAATCGCGCGTTGACATCAATCCCATCGAATGTAAATTGGGTGCAAAAATTTCAGCATCTTCATAAATGGTGCGGTCTTGTATCACTGTTTTCTCTGAATTCCGGATATCAACTACTTGTTTGAACCGACTGTTAAGGAAGTAGATCTGAAGGTTGAACGACCATCGCTGCATGTCTTCATAAAAATCGTTTAGGTAAGGATTTTCATCAACATCCTCATAATGGGCAGCCCATTTATAATGTTTCGAAAGTAATTCTGTCAAAGTGGTCTTCCCAGCTCCGATGTTTCCGGCTAAAGCAATATGCATCTTTTTTGTTTTTTTAAAATTTGACCTAAAATACGAAATAAAACGTCGAACCATCAAGGATTCTGAAAAGCTTACATCGAATTATTAAATTCGATTAACTGATCAAGGTATTGCCGGTCGTTTGACAAGCGTGGTATTTTATTCTGACCACCAACTTTTCCCCGACTTTTCATCCATTCATAAAACAGTCCTTTGTTGGCCAAAACAATATGTGGTTTTTCGAGGCTCAGGTTTTTATGCCGTTTTGCTTCATAATCCGAATTGGTGGTTTTTAAAGTTCCGTCGAATAATGAAACAAAATGATCCAGATCGTTGGGTAGTTTTTCAAACTCGATGATCCACTCATGAGCTCCTTTTTGGTTGTCTTTCATGTAAATCGGACCACCGGAATACTCCGAAATGATTGCGCCGGTGCGCTCACATGCAATTTTAAAGGCTTTTTCAGCATTATCGATGATCAGTTCTTCGCCGAAAGCATTGATAAAATGCTTGGTTCGTCCGGTAATTACAAATTTAAACGGAATTTTTGAAGTAAATCTGATGGTATCGCCTATCAAATACCGCCAAAGGCCGCCATTGGTGGAGATCACCATCGCATAGTTTTTCCCGATTTCGACATCCTGCAACGAAATTACATTCGGGTGATCGTAACGAAATTCATCCATCGGAATAAACTCGTAGTAAATTCCGTAGTCGAGCATCAGTAACATGTCTTTTTTGCCTGGTTCATCCTGAATTCCGAAAAAACCTTCCGATGCATTATAGGTTTCCATGTAGTGCATCTGTTTGCCCGGAATAAGCTTTTCGTATTGCTCACGATACGGATCAAATTTCACACCGCCATGAGTAAAAACTTCAAGGTTGGGCCAAACTTCAAGAATATTGTCTTTGCCGGTAACTTCCAGAACCCGTTTCAGTAAAACAAGGTACCACGACGGAACACCCGCAAATGAAGTCACATTTTCGCCTAATGAATGCTCAATGATCTTTTCAATCTTTTCTTCAAACTCTTCGAGCAAAGATATTTCAGTGGAAGGAGTTCGGTAAAATTCGGTCCAAAAGGGAATATTTTCGATAATTATAGCCGAAAGGTCGCCGTAATAACAATTGTTATTCACACTGTTAACTTTATGGCTTCCACCAAGGGTAAGTGATTTTCCGGATAACAGACCTGATTCAGGATTATTTTTCAGATAGATGGCCAACACATCACGCCCGCCACGGATATGAATATCTTCAAGCGAATCTTTACTTACCGGTATAAATTTGCTCTTATCATGGGTGGTTCCCGAAGATTTTGCAAACCATTTGGTTTCTCCGGGCCAAAGCAGGTTTTTTTCACCCTGCATCATCCTTTCAATCGTTCCTTTTATTTCTTCGTATCCCTGCACCGGAACCTGTTCACGGAATTCCTTTTCTGAATGGATGTTCCTGAAATTATATTTTAATCCGATTTCAGTGTTGGAAGCCAACTTTAAAAGCTCGAACAGAACCTCACGCTGAACTTCGTGCGGATGTTTTTTAAAGAGTTCAATCTCGTATATACGCTTAAAATTGACCCAATTTATAATTGAATTTATAACAGGCATGAAAATCGATTTTCGGTGCCGTCAAATTTATTAAAAAATCTGACTTCACTGAGGTTACGCGGACATCGCATTTCGAACTGTTTAAAATAACACCAATTAAAGATAGCAGATGTTTGCCGGAATATTATTTTCTTATTTTTACTGAAAATAAATCACCATTCAACTCATTTAATTTATGAATTACATTGATCTGGTATTTAGCCTGATACTTATCGTTGCCGCAATTCAGGGATTTCGTAAAGGTTTTATAATTGAACTTGCCTCGCTGGCAGCATTGTTATTGGGCATCTGGGGTGGAATAATATTTTCGGATTTTACTGCCGGATTTATAACCAAACACACCGGTTACCAATCTGAACATTTAAGTACCATTTCCTTTTTCGTAACATTTATTATCATTGTGATTCTTATCCATATCCTTGGTAAAATACTCGATACGGTTGTGAAGGCTGTATTCCTGGGTTTTTTAAACCGCCTTGCCGGTATCATCCTCGGCGTAATAAAGACGGCGGTTATACTTAGCATCTTGCTGTTGTTGTTTGACGGCATTGACGAAAATGTACATATTTTACCTGCCAAACAAAAAGAGGAATCAAAAATATATGTTCCCATGAAACAATTGGTTCCGACTTTATTCCCGTTTATCAAGCTTTGGAATGCGAATGACGGTAATAATGAGGAAGAATCCAATCCGGATCAGAAACCAAAACAAAAAACAACCTGATCATTCATTCATTTTATATCTTTGGCAAAATTTTCCGCAGAATGGCATTTGAAATGCTCCTGCCGGATTCCCGTAAATTTGGGAATAATGTTAATGATCAAAAGAAAAAGCACAATGAATTTTGTTGACGAACTTAAATGGCGAGGGATGATACACGACATCATGCCCGGAACAAAAGAACAACTCGAAAAGGAATTAACAGCCGCTTATGTTGGAATTGATCCGACTGCCAATTCGCTTCATATTGGACATTTGGTAGGTGTAATGATGCTGAAACATTTTCAGATTGCAGGACACAAACCTATCGCCTTAGTTGGCGGGGCAACCGGAATGATTGGCGACCCATCGGGCAAATCGCAGGAACGAAATTTACTGGACGAGCCAACACTCCGCCACAACCAGGAATGCCTTAAAAAACAGTTGGCAAAGTTTTTGGATTTCGAATCAGATGCTCCCAATGCAGCCGAAATGGTCAACAATTACGACTGGATGAAAGAATTTACTTTTCTGGATTTCATTCGCGACATCGGCAAACACATCACTGTTAACTATATGATGTCAAAAGATTCGGTGAAAAAACGGTTGGATTCTGAAAGCAGTACCGGTATGTCATTCACCGAGTTTACCTATCAGCTGGTTCAGGGAACCGATTTTCTTCATCTGTACCAGACCAAAAATGTAAAACTGCAAATGGGCGGATCTGACCAGTGGGGAAATATTACTACCGGCACCGAACTGATCCGCAGAAAAACAGGCGGTGAAGCTTTTGCCCTTACCTGTCCACTGATTAAAAAAGCCGATGGAACCAAGTTCGGGAAAACCGAATCAGGAAATGTTTGGCTCGATCCGAAACTGACTTCACCCTATAAATTTTATCAGTTCTGGCTAAATACCTCAGACGAAGATGCCGAAAAATATATAAAAATATTTACCCTTCTGCCAAAAGCCGAAATCGCGGAACTGATTATACAACATGCTGAAGCCCCTCATTTGCGCTCACTGCAAAAACGGCTGGCCGAAGAAACAACCGTAATGGTCCATTCGCGCGAAGACTTTGACATGGCTGTTGAAGCCTCTCAGATTCTGTTCGGACAGGGAACTGCCGAATTGCTCCGGAAGCTCGACAAAGAAACTTTTCTGGCTGTTTTCGAAGGTGTTCCTCAATTTAAAATTTCAGGAACAGAACTGCAAAGTGGCATAAAAGTGGTTGATCTATTGGCTGAAAAAACCATGGTATTCCCTTCAAAAGGTGAACTGCGCCGAACGATCCAGGGAAACGGCTTAAGTATCAACAAAGAAAAAATTGCCGATCAGGAATTGGTTGTAAATACTGAATTCCTGATTGGTGGCAAATATATTCTGATCCAAAAAGGGAAGAAGAATTACTTTCTTCTGGTTGTTGAATAACTTTCAGGAAAAATTTCGATTTTCAGTAATAATAAATACACTGTTGTTTCGTTAAAAATTCAACCAAAAGACCTTTTCTATGACAAACTTTTTTGACAATCAGAATCTTCTTGAAATTATATGGAAATGGATGAAACATTTGATTGTTGTCGGCATTCTGGCAATTATTCTTTCGGCCTTTTTTTCCTCTTCTATTTTTATCAAGCCAAAGTTTAAATCAACAGCCAGGATTTATCCAAGCAATAACATTTATGTTTTCAGTGAGGAGTCGCAAAGTGAACAATTACTCGAAATAATAAGTGCCTTGGATATTAAACTACGCGTGATCGACGCATTTAACCTGAGCGAAGCTTATAAAATCGACAAAAAGGATCCGCAATATCTGACATACATGCTGGCTGAATTCAATGATAATGTCAACTTTAAAAAGACAGAATACGAAACCATTGAAATCTCTGTTCTGGATACCGATCCGAAAAGAGCCAGCAATATGTGCGACTCCATCATTAAATTCCTCGATGATAAAGTCGGAACCCTACATAAAATTAAACATGACGAAGTTGCGAACATCGCAAAAAAAGATTATGTATTAATCAGTCACAAAGTTGATTCGTTGGAAGAGAAGTTAAACTTTTTCCGCAAAGAGTATCAGATTCTGGATTACAGAACACAGGCTAAAGAAATAACCAAAGGAATGGTAAATGTTTTGGCGCAACAGAAAATGAACACATCAGGAGGGAAAGAGCTCAGCCAATGGTTGAAAAATCTGTCGGAGAAAGGTGGAGAATTTGAAATTCTGGACAAACAACAAAAAAAGCTGATCAGCCAGAAAGATTCAATTATGAAAGTCTATGATCAATCAGTTAGTAGCGCAAATAAAAAAATTACTTACGGACAAAGAATCCAAAATCCGGTTCCGGCCGATAAAAAATCTTATCCGGTTCGTTCGATCATCGTATTGATTTCAACACTTTCAGCACTATTTGCTGCACTTCTGGTCATTTTACTGATAGAAAACAAAAAAAAAGCATAACCTGTGTACCAAGCCAGGATTAAAGTTGCACTTTTCTACATTGTTTCAGCATTGTTTATTTTACTGAATGCCTTTTTTCTGGTTAAGAAGCATTCGATGATAATCAATGCGTTACCTCTGGCTTTTGGAATTGTTCTGATGGCAATTTACGCTTTCGATAAACTCTTGTACCTGATAGTTTTTTTTACTCCGCTTTCCTTGCCGCTTTCTGAAATAATACCCGGGTTATCATTCAACATGTTTTTGCCTACCGAGCCCTTACTATTCGGAATATTGCTGATATTCATTTTGAAATATTTTGCGATGGGCAAATTCGACCGCGATATCATCTGGCATCCGGTAACGCTGGCCATCGCCTTCAGCTTATTCTGGATTATACTGACAAGCCTTACCAGCACTATGCCCATTGTTTCGTTCAAGTTCCTGCTCTCCAGAATCTGGTTCATTGTCGGTTTTTACCTGATTGCTGCAAAACTTTTTGAATCAGGAAAAAATATAGAAAAATATGTCTGGTTTTATACCGTACCATTGTTGATTGTAATTTTTTATGCCACCTACCGTCATTTGGGCTATGGCCTTTGGGACAAGCAAGCCGCTCATACTGTGGTCAATCCTTTTTATAACGATCATACTTCTTATGGAGCAGTTATCGCAATGTACCTTCCATTTCTGTTTGGCTTTTCATTTACAAAAATCTATTCGCCAACTACAAGAATTTTAATCCGGATTGTTTTGGGCATTCTGCTCTTAGGACTGATTTTGTCGTATGCCAGGGCGGCATGGGTAAGTATGGTTGCGGCATTGGCCATCTGGGCAATTATCCGACTGAAAATCAGGTTTAAAACTATGTTTCTTATATTTTTGTTTTTGCTTACACTGCTACTTGTTTTTCAACATCCGATATTAATGTATCTTGAGCGGAACAATACAGAATCATCGGCCAATCTGGGCGAGCATATTTCATCCATCTCCAATATTTCATCAGATGCCTCCAATCTGGAAAGGATTAACCGTTGGAGTTGTGCCATCAGGATGTTTGAGGATAAACCGTTTTTTGGCTATGGACCGGGAACCTATATGTTCAAATATGCTCCCTATCAGCTCAAGTCTGACCGTACAATCATCAGCACCAACTCGGCTGATGGGGGAAATGCGCATAGTGAATACCTTGGGCCTTTGGCTGAATCAGGCTTTATAGGACTGGTTTCGTTTTTAATCCTTTTGGCAACAGTTGTTTATACCGCCATTCATGCCTATTCACGAACAAACGACAAACGATTAAAAACCATTCTAATGAGTTCGTTGCTTGGTCTGATTACCTACTACATTCATGGAACTCTAAACAATTTTCTGGACACCGATAAACTTTCAGTACCATTTTGGGGATTTACTGCAATGATTGTTGCAATTGATATTTATACAAGAAAAACAACTTCGGCTGAAGTCTTGCCGGAGAATCATGCATAAAAAAAATGGCCTGCATTGCAGACCATTCCCGGAATATTGAACCACGTTTCCTTCTATTTCTTCACCCGTTCATAATAAGTACGGTCGCGGGTATCAATTTTTATGATATCGTCGTCGTTGATAAACATAGGAACCATCATTTCGGCACCTGTTTCAAGGGTTGCAGGTTTTAATGCATTTGAACTGGCCGTATTTCCCTTTTCACCGGCCATGGTTGAAACAACTTTTAATTCGACAAAAGCAGGCAACTCAACGGTTAGAGGAGTCTCGGTTTCAGCATGGATATTCATCTCCACGGTTTGCCCTTCTTTCATTAAATCTGCATTGTCAATCAATTCCGGAGCGATAGAAATCTGTTCGAAAGTTTCAGAATTCATGAAATTAAAACCGGCTTCATCCTTATATAAATACTGATAGGGGCGTCGTTCAACTCTGACTACTTCAATTCTTACTCCTGAACTGAATGTATTATCAATTGTCCGTCCTGTTTTGATGTTTTTGAGTTTCGTCCTGACGAAGGCCGGTCCTTTACCGGGTTTGACATGTTGGAAAGAAACTATCTGAAACAACTGGTCGTTGTACTCTATTGTCAATCCGTTCTTAATATCTGCTGTTGTTATGGCCATAAAAAATGTTTATAATAATTTCAAATCAGGTGCAAAAATAGAGAAATATTGCTGAATCAAAATATTTCTGCATTTTATTTGAAATATATCACGCTTAGTCTATTATTATTATTCCGCGGCCATCTGATTCACCCCATTTATTTTATATAAATTCAATTCGCATTTTAGGGCGCCCATCAGCATATCGAATTCGGCATAAATCGGCAAGTGATTTTCATCATTGGTAATATATATTCTCAATCCGTCCGATCCTTTCAGGAGTTTCCCTTTTGGCACTTTTGGCGAAACAACATAACACAGTTTTTTACCAATTTTAGTATCAATGGTCTTGGTTCCCAAATATTCAAGGTGCATCAGAAACAAATCATCGCCATGAAAAACAGGAATCTCAACTCGCTTTCCGGCAAGCATATCTTCGAAATATTTGTTCTGACGGATGTAAAAGAAGACACTGACCAGATCGTTCAAATTGTGAGGCACCTTTTTACGACCAGCTTTTAAACTGAAAATAGAATCGTTCTTCTGATCGTAAATCACCTCATCATAGAAACGGTACTTTTGCTCTTTCACATTACGAACCGATTTTACCGGCAAGTAAGTAACAGGATTGACCCAACTTTCATAAACATCGTTTACTTCATAAATTTTATCAACCAACCCGGTAGTTCTTCCCCTCATGCGGTAATGAATGACCTGTTTCTTGTTTAATTTTTCCTCTTGCGCTGTTAAGGTGGCCTTCCCACCTTTTATAAAACCAAACCTGAGGATATATTCCATCTCTTCAATAGGTTGGGCGTTTATCTTCAGGGCAAACACCAACAGCAGGCAAATAATCATTTTAATTCTCATCCTTGAATGTTTTTTTTCGAAACAGTAGCTACAAAATCTTTCAGGTAGAAAGGCTCGAAGTAGGCAACGTCTTCAAACTGGTTTTTGTTATACAATTTCCACACCAAATCGCACATATATTTGGCTGAAGCATCTAAATCACTAATAAACAAAGCATTGGCGGAATGCAATATGTTTCTGCACTTTCCCGATCCGTTTCCAAAAAAAACAACTTGATTTGTGGCCAGTTCAGCAGAAAGGAACATTTCCTCAACAATTATGGCTGTTATTGGGTTCACTACCGAGCCATCTTCACTGTACAGCATAGAAAAGACTTCCATCCTTCGGGCATCAATCATCGGACAAAAAAGTGTTGGTTTATCATCCTTAATATTGTAAAACTTTCGATTCTGAATAACATGCCGGGCCATTGCTTCAAGCGTACCAATCGCAATGAGCGGAATATGGCGTGCATAACAAATTCCTTTTGCGGTCGAAACTCCTATCCTTAATCCGGTGTATGATCCGGGGCCCTTACTGACGGCAACAGCAACCAGCTCGTCAGGTTTTACATTGTTACGTTTCAGCAATTCTTCAGCAAATACGGTGACCAGTCGTGCATGATTTTGCCCTTCCTTTGATTCTTTCAGATCAGTAAGGATTCCATCAATAGTCAACGCAACGCTGCATACTTCGGTAGATGTTTCAATAATAAGAATAGCGGCCATATCAAATTTATTAATCTGCCAAAATTAGGTATATAAACAAATTTATAGCTGTTTTGCACAGAAGAATATTGGTTTGGAAACAATCGCATCAAAATTTATTTAATCAACTATTTGGGTAAGTCCGACCAATTGTATTATTTTTAAAAAAATTATCAGAACGCTAATATAGATGTACCATACTATAATTATTGATGACGATCAGCTGGCGCGGCGGGGATTGAGACATATTTTGGAGCAGAATTTCGATGAAATTCAGATTCTGGGAGAAGCCGATTCTGTTGCCTCCGGTTTATTGTTGATCGCTGAAGTTGATCCGGATCTTGTTTTTTTGGATATTGAAATGCCAGATGGGACAGGGTTTCGCCTTTTGGAACAACTTTCAGATGTAAATTTTAAAGTTGTGTTTACTACTTCTTACAGCGATTATGCAATTACAGCATTTAAATATTCCGCATTCGACTATATCGTGAAACCTGTTTTAATCGAAAATGTAAGGTCAACAATCAGTCGGATCAACGAAATTCCGGTTTTGCTCCAAAAACAACGAATCGAGGTATTAAGAAAAAACCTTACCCGAAGCAATGATGATGATGCGACCATTGCACTCCCGGAAATCAACGGATTTACTATCGTCAAGGTAAAAGACATCATCAGGTGTGAAGGAGAAAGAAATTATTCACGGATATTTTATAAAGACGGCAAATCGGTGCTTATAAGCCGTACTTTACTCGAATTCGACAACATGCTGGTTTCCCATGGTTTTTTCAGGATCCATCGTTCCCATTTGATCAGCCTCCGGAATGTCAACCGGTATCTGAAAACAGATGGCGGTGTTGTTGAAATGATTGATAAAACACAATTGCCGGTATCGCCAAAATTCAAGAATGAACTCCTTAACAGACTATTATACAACAAGGTATAATCCATCCCATTAAAACAGCTATGTATAAAATCAGAGAGCTACAAGCGCTTATTTCGGAAGACATAAACAGAGAGATCATTCGGTTAAACAATTCTGAACCTAAAAATCTGTATTGCCCAATCGCTTATACCCTTTCGATGGGAGGTAAAAGAATTCGTCCGGTGATGGTTCTCCTGGCATGTAACCTATTCACCGACGAAGTTGAAAAAGCTCTACCTGCCGCTCTGGCCATAGAGGTTTTCCACAATTTCACTTTACTGCATGATGATATCATGGATCAGGCTGACATGCGCAGAAACTCGTTGGCTGTCCATAAAAAATACAACCCGAACATTGCCATTCTTTCGGGCGATGCCATGTCGATCATGGCCTATAATTATTTACAAAAGAGCAAAACTCAAAACCTGAACAGGATGATTCAGCTATTTTCGCAAACAGCATTGGAAGTTTGTGAAGGCCAGCAACTCGATATGGATTTTGAAACAAGGATGAATGTTTCAATTCCGGAATATTTAAACATGATCCGGCTGAAAACAGCCGTACTTCTGGCCTGTAGCCTGAAAATGGGTGCTATGGCAGCCAATGCCCCGCAAAGAATAGCCGATCTGTTGTATGTATTCGGCCTTGATCTGGGAATTGCCTTCCAGCTCCAGGACGATTTACTGGATATTTTTGCCGACCAGAAAAAATTCGGGAAGAAAATCGGAGGCGATATCGTATCGAATAAAAAGACATTTCTGCTGTTGAAAGCGCTGGAATTATCGGACGATCTGACAAAAAAGGAACTGTTGGATTCGATGGGCAAAACAGAATTTGATGACCAGGAAAAAATCAAAACGGTCATATCAATTTACAAAAAACTGAATATTAAAGAGATAACCGAAAAGTGCATCGAAGATTTTTATCAATCTGCATTAAATGTTCTGGATGAAATTGATTTGACAAAAGAAACCAAAGCAGAACTGTTACATTTGTCCAATTCAATCATGAGCAGGGATCATTAAATTGAATCCGGAAACAGATTTTTTTGATTAAAGATCGCTTTTTGTCCAGGTCGGATACAAATTTTGTATCATTTTATGTAATTTTCCGCTTTAAAGTAAAAAAAAATATATGGCACAAAATATTGGAAAAATTGTACAAGTAATCGGTCCGGTTATCGATATCAGTTTTGATCAGGAAGATGGTCATCTTCCTCAAATTTATGATGCCCTTGAAGTAGTGCTCGAAGGACAGGAAAACCTCGTTCTTGAATGTGAGCAACACATCGGAGAAAATACGGTTCGTGCTATCGCAATGGATTCGACAGATGGATTCCGACGCGGAATGAAAGTAATTGCCACCGGAAAACCTATCACCATGCCGGATGGTGCAATTGCATTGGGCCGTTTGCTCAATGTAATCGGCAATCCGGTTGACGGAATGGAAATGCTGCCTAAAAATGGTCTCAGCATACACAACGAGCCACCACTTTATGAAGATCTGACTACCGAAACCGAAGTACTTTTCACCGGGATAAAAGTAATTGACCTGATTGAGCCTTATGCAAAAGGAGGTAAAATCGGATTATTCGGCGGTGCAGGTGTTGGGAAAACAGTACTTATTCAGGAATTGATCAACAATATCGCACTGGCACACAGCGGTTTGTCTGTGTTTGCCGGCGTTGGTGAACGTACCCGCGAAGGAAACGATTTGCTCCGCGAAATGATTGAAGCCGACATTGTTAATTATGGTGAAGAATTCAAAAAATCGATGGAGGAAGGCAATTGGGATCTTTCGAAAGTTGATCCGGAAGCAGTTAAAAAATCGAAACTCGCACTGGTTTTTGGCCAGATGAACGAACCTCCCGGCGCACGTGCACGGGTTGCACTTTCAGGATTGACCATTGCCGAGAGTTTACGCGACGGTGACGGAACAGTGGGACAGGGTCGCGATATTTTGTTCTTTGTTGACAATGTTTTCCGGTTTACCCAGGCAGGTTCCGAAGTGTCGGCATTGCTTGGCCGTATGCCTTCAGCTGTTGGGTACCAGCCTACACTGGCCACAGAAATGGGGATTATGCAGGAAAGGATTACCTCCACGAAAAATGGTTCAATTACTTCGGTACAGGCAGTTTACGTGCCGGCCGATGACTTGACTGACCCTGCTCCTGCAACAACTTTTGCCCACCTCGATGCCACTACCGTTTTGAGCCGTAAAATATCTGAATTGGGTATTTACCCGGCAGTTGACCCGTTGGATTCCACGTCCAGAATTCTGTCGCGCGATGTGGTGGGCGACGAACATTACGATTGTGCACAGCGTGTCATCATGATTTTGCAGCGATACAAAGAATTGCAGGACATCATCGCGATTCTGGGAATGGACGAACTGTCAGAAGAAGACAAATTAATTGTGCACCGTGCCCGTCGCGTTCAGCGGTTCCTTTCACAGCCATTCTTTGTAGCCCAGCAATTTACAGGCCTCAAAGGACAATTGGTTGCAATTGAAGATACCATCAAAGGGTTCAATATGATTATGGATGGCGAAGTAGATCAGTATCCCGAAGCAGCATTCAATCTGGTTGGTACCATTGAACAGGCGATCGAAAAGGGTGAAAAATTACTGACCGGCGTTTAATAATCGCTGATTACCATCCACCTTTTCCAACTTGAAACTTTGAACTTGAAACTTTGAACTTTTTATCCATGTTACTCGAAATCATAACGCCCGACAAACGAATCTATTCAGGAAAAGTTAAACTGGTTCAATTACCCGGTAGTCTGGGATCTTTTGAGATTCTTAAAAATCACGCTCCCATCATCTCTATTCTTGATAAAGGAAAGATTAAAGTGGAGGAAGAATCCGGCCAGATACTTTTTTTTGAAGTTGTCGGAGGAGTTATTGAAAACAAAGACAATAAAATTATTGTACTTGTTGAATCGGAATAGCGACTAAGAGATAATCTAATTATATTTAAACCCTGAAGGTTCATGCACTTCAGGGTTTTTAATTATGAAGACTAAATTCCTGATCATACGCTTTAGTTCCATTGGCGACATCGTTTTGACATCGCCTGTTGTCCGCTGCCTGAAAATGCAGTTTCCGGAGGCAGAAATACATTATCTCACCAAAAAGCGTAACGCGGATTTGTTGCAAGCCAATCCATTTATCACCAAAATCCATTTATTCGGTAATTCACTGAACGAAACCATAAGTGAGTTAAAAACTGAAAAATACGATTACATTATTGATCTGCACAATAATTTGCGCAGCCTGAGGGTAAAACTCGGACTAAAAACCAAATCATTCAGCTTCAACAAACTGAATATTCCCAAATTTTTGCTGACACAATTTAAGGTAAATATTATGCCCGATTGCCACATTGTTGACCGTAACCTGGCAACTTTGAACCACTTTAAGGTGACAAATGACGGTAAAGGGCTCGATTATTTTATTCCTGATGAAGATGAAATGCGAATAACCGAATTGCCCGAATATTTCAAAAGTGGTTATGTAGCACTGGTTTTGGCCGGAACCTATACCACGAAAAAAATGCCGGTTGAAAAATACCACAACCTGATTAGTTCGGTCGATTACCCGTTTGTGTTACTTGGCGGGAAAAATGAACAGGCAATGGCTGCAAACATTTTAGAATGGAATACCGGCAATGTAATCGATTTCACAGGAAAACTACGAATTAACCAATCGGCATCGCTGGTGAAAAATGCGAAACTGGTCATCTCGAACGATACCGGATTGATGCACATTGCTGCAGCTTACCGCAAAAAAATATTGTCGGTATGGGGAAATACCACTCCTGAATTGGGCATGTCACCCTATCTGGCAGGCGAAGGTTCAGAAATTCTTGAAGTTAAAGGTTTATCCTGCCGCCCCTGTTCGAAACTAGGCTTTCGTGAATGCCCAAAAAAACACTTCCACTGCATGAACGACCTATCCGAAAAGGATATAATTGCTTGGGTGAAAAGGGAATTTTAAACAAATTCAAAAAATAAATTTTCAAAGCTCCACAATAAATCTTTTTTAAAAATCATTGTTTTTTAACATTGTAAATATTGCCTGTATGTCTTTTTGAGTTACATTTGTACTCATTTTGTATGCAGGTATTCAAAGTAGCACATTTGAGGTTTATCAATTCGATTGTTTTTTGCTTGCAATTTTTAGCTGACGGCATATTTTATACTTGATCTTTCTGTGACTGAGGAGGCGAAGCTGTGATAAAAATACGTTTTTCAGCTTATTAAAGCACTCAAAATCAATTTACTTCATAGAAAAAGCCATTACATCTAATCCCCTCAATTTTTCCTTTTCCCTTAAAAAATGATTGAAAGTTTAATTACTTCAAAAACCAGGGTCAAACTCCTGCTTAAATTCTTTCTGAACAGTCAGACCAGGAGTTACCTCAGAAGTCTGGAAACTGAATTTGGTGAATCCACCAATTCAATAAGGGTAGAACTGAACAGGTTGGAAAATGCAGGTTTGCTCGATACCAATATTGAGGGGAACAAAAAAATGTTCTTCGCCAATACACAACATCCTTTATTTAAAGACATAAATAACATCCTAAGAAAGTTTGTCGGGATCGACCAGATTATTGATCAGGTTACCACACAAATCGGCGAATTGCAGGCTGCTTACCTGACAGGGGATTTTGCCATAGGCAAAGATTCAAAGATCATCGACCTTGCACTGGTGGGCAACAAACTCGACCGTACTTATATTGAAACTTTGGTCGGTAAAGCGGAGAAGTTTATCAGCCGGAGAATTAAATACATATTACTTACCAATGAAGAAATGGCACAGTATTACAATAACAAACCGATATTGCTTATTTGGAAATCGGACAAATAAAATCGACTTAAAAAAATCTTTAATTCATCCTTATATGAAATCAACATCCAATAATTTACATTTCCTTTTTGTTTTGATTGGAATGGTATGTTTCTTTTTACTTGGAACTATAACTATTCAGGCACAAACGATTACACCCGCCATCATGGCGCAGATAAGCGCTGAATTGCAAAAAAGAGGGCTGACCGAAAGTGAAGTCCGGGTTCGCTTGCTACAAAAAGGAATCGACCTTGAGAATGTACCTCCGGCAGAGCTGCCTCAATATCAGGCAAGGGTTACAGCTGTTTTGGATGAGCTTCAGGCAGAAAAAGCAACGGGCAAAAATGCCGGTAACGCACAACCAATAAACATTAATGTCGGCAGCGCCAACCAGCCAGATACTGCAATCACCACTAAGGCAATAGCCACTCCTGTTGAGCGTGTAGCAACCAGGCAGGAAGCCGCAGCAGAGGCAGCACAAAGGGTTATCAAGGTTTCCGAAGCAAAAAAGGAGGGAACATCAGCTATTTACGGACATTCACTATTCACCGACCAGTCGCTGGATGTATTTCGTACAACCGATGGAGCTCAGGCGCCCGAAACTTATGTGCTGGGCGATGGCGATGAAATCCGGATTACCATATTCGGGGCTTCCCAAACCGACATTCAGCAAAAAATTGCTTCTGATGGTTCCATTCAGCCTTCAGGTAGCGCCAAAATATTCCTGAAAGGACTTTCACTTGCCCAGGCCCGTGAAGTGATACGCGAACGACTGAAATCATCCTATACTTTCAGGTCTGACCAACTGGCAGTCACTATTATTACTGCCCGTACCATCATGGTCAATGTATTTGGTGAGGCAAAGATTACCGGTGGATTTAACCTCTCGGCGCTTAACTCCGCATTAAATGCTTTATCGGTTGCCGGAGGGGTTACTGCCATAGGTTCTGTACGCGATATTCAGCTAATCCGCGGAAACAACCGAACTAACATCGATCTTTACGCCTTTATGAACGATCCGGCCAATCAATTTAAATTCGACCTTCAGAACAATGATATTATTTTTGTACCTGTTGTGAAACTTTTGGTTTCCATCGAAGGAGCAGTCAATCGCCCAATGTTTTACGAAATGCTGCCGAATGAAACTTTGACTGACCTCATCCACTATTCCGGAGGAGTAAAAATGAATGTATTTCCGGATTTCGTTCAAATAAAACGGTATGTCAACGGAGAAGAACGTTTGCTGGAATGGAACCTGGAAGAAGTCAGGACAGGAAAAGTTAAAGTTCCACTGATGAATGGCGATGTCGTTCGTATCAAATCCATCGGGAAGCCAATGGACCGATATGTAGATGTGGAAGGAAGTGTATATTACCCCGGACGTTTCGACCTTTCTTCAAATCCCACACTGAGCAAGGTGCTCGAAAATGCCAAACCAACCTATCAGGCAAAAACTGATGTGCTCTTTATTGAACGAAT
>JBBRXN010000041.1:0-44084 GCA_038248385.1 Bacteroidales bacterium | reverse complement strand
TTCTCGAGCCATCGTGACAAAAAAACATCATAAACCCGATAAGAAGTTTCCTTTTTATGATGAAGTTCAAGCAGTAATTCCTTCTCTGCCAATGACCGGCTTATACGTCGTGCATTTGCTGGCGTGCCAATTTCATATTGCGAAATAAATTTCTGAGCAGTGAGTTGTTTTACCTCTCTTTCTTTGGCGATTGCAATAAGGAAATTCCACTGAGCTGCGGTTAATAGTTGCCGGTATTGGTAAAAAACAGGTTCATTTCTTTTCAGCAATTCCACACACGCAAGTTTGACCGTATCAATTGTAATCTGATTTTCGGCCATGTAATACAATATATTGCACAAGCTTTGGGTATAAAAAGTGTGTGTAAGGCTCCAGCTCAATACCATACTTAAGGCCTCATCGGTGATGTCAATACCTGATTCTGAAAATTTACTTCGGATGAACAACGAATATGCTTCTTTATCAATTTCTTCAAGTGAAAGATATTGTGTGCTGGAAAAGAATGGACGCTTTACATTGGAAAACAGATTAATCATCATAGACTTCCGGCTTCCGCAAAAGATAAAACGAATGTTCTTCAAATTTTGGGTGTAAGTACGCAAAATCGCTTCAATGTTCTTTTCGGGATAGTCTGAAATCTGTTGAAATTCATCAAAAGCAACCACGATCAATTCTTCCTGATTTTCAAGAAAGCTAAAAAGCCCCTGCAAAGTGTATTCCTTTTCCTGATCTGATTGATAATTGATCTGAATTTGTGGTTGTCCGGTCAACGGATCGTATCCAATCAAAGGGCGAAACCCTTTGATAAACTCCAAAAATTGTTTCCCAACTGGTGTTTTTTCCGGGAATCCCTGTAAAATTGCTTCTGCCAATAATTTGATGAACTCACTCAAATTCCGGGAAGAAAAAATATCTACATATATCGACTTAACATTTCCTTGTTCGCGCAAATGATCAAAAAAACGGAAAATAAGTCCGGTTTTCCCCATCCTTCGCGCCGAAATCAAAGTAGTATCTATTCCATTTTGTATGTTGACAAACAACTGATCAACTTCCTTTTGCCTGTCACAAAAGAGTTCCCTGGACACATAACCTTTCAGTAGAAATGGATTGTTTTTATTTTTCATATCCGTCTTTTTTCTGCAAATATAAATAAACCTATTCTCACTATCCATTTTAGATAGTCTATTTTAGATAGTCCGAATTAGATAGTACCGTATATTTATATATATCAACATCTTAACCCCAAAATATTCAAATTATTTTTTTTCAGTACTAATTTTAATTTCTTTTCCAATTAATTTCCCTCCTGAAACAAACAGACTTATTTCTCCCGGTTCTTCTCCAGATTCAATCACAGCAACCATCTTTCCATTAAAAACCCGCATGTAATTGGAGGAAAAAGAAGTTTGATCGATAGGGTTTCCGTTGCAGACTGCTTTCAGTTTTCCGGCTCCATTAACTGTAAAGAAAAGCAAATAGTCTGATTTCGGGCATAGATTTCCGTCCTTATCGAGAACCTCAACCGTTACAAACGACAAATCCTTGCCATCCGATTTTATTTTTTCACGGTCGGCGGTTAATTTTAAAGAATACGGTTCTCCAGCAGTTTTAATGATTTGTTCGGAAACCGCCTTGTTGTTTTCATCGTATCCAACCACCTTAATTTCACCGGGCTGATAAACGACATCTTTCCACATCATCCTGTACCGGGTGTACTTGTTGCTATTGTCCTTCTGCCTGATTCCTGCACTCACTCCGTTCACAAAAAGCTCAGCCTTTGGGAAATTGGTGTAGCAATATACCGGGACATTTTGGCCCAATCTTTCCGGCCAGTTCCAGTGTGGCAAAAGATGTAAAACAGGTTCACTGCTCCATTTACTCTGGTAAAGATAGAAACGGTCTTTTTTCATGCCGGCAAGGTCAACAATTCCAAAATAAGAGCTTCGCGCCGGAGTTCCTTCATTGTATGGTGTTGGTTCGCCTAAATAATCAAAACCGGTCCAAACATATTCACCAAGTATAAATTCGCAATCGTCCTGCATTTCAAACTCAGTATCCGGAGTTGTTGCCCACGGCGGATATTCCAAATCATAACTCGTAACCTGATAATCGGGATACCATGCGCCTTTGTTTTCAATAACCGGAAACTTGTACTCGCCACGTGAGCTTACCGTTGAGGCAGTTTCGCTTCCAAAAAGTACAAAATTCGGATATTCAGCATGTTTACTTTTATAATCGTGTGGTTTGTAGTTGAAACCAACCAAATCAACTTCATCGGCTAATCCATTTTTGATAGCTGCAGTATGCTGATTGAAACCGGCAGTTACCGGACGGGTTGGATCTAATTTTCGACAAATATCAGCCAAAAACTTAGCGGTTTCTTTTCCTGTAGCCATGCCTTGTTCACGTATTTCATTTCCGATGCTCCACATAATTACTGAAGGATGATTCCGGTCACGACGGATCATTGCTGATAAATCTTTTTCAGCCCATTGGTCAAAATAATTTCCGTAACCATTTTTGTTTTTACCATTCTTCCACTCATCGAAAGCTTCAACCATCACCACCAATCCGATGCTGTCGCAAATCTGAAGCAATTCAGGAGAAGGTGGATTGTGCGAAGTACGAACCGAGTTGCAACCCATTTCCTTTAATATCTCCATTTGCCGTTCAGTTGCACGATAATTAACTGCTGAACCAATTGGACCCAAATCGTGGTGCATACAAACACCCTGAAGTTTTATATGTTTTCCATTCAGTGAAAAACCCATGTCTTTATCAAACTGCAAACTTCTGATCCCAAAAACTGTACTGTATTCATCCAGCAGTTCATTTCCCGAATACAAACGACTGACCGCACGATATCGAGAAGGTGCTTCAATACTCCATAATTGCGGATCTTTTATTTTCAAAGTCTGAGCAAAAGGAACATTTTCTAAGTTTTTCTTTGTGGAAGAAACGTCACCTACTTTTTCACCTTTTGGATTAAATATTTCGGTAACAAGTTTAATTTCTGATTTTGCATCAACAACACCATCAATTTCAGTTTTAATTGAAACTTCGGCACTTTTAGCATTAATTACAGGAGTTGTAATATAGGTTCCCCAATGTGCAATTCGAATCGGAGAAGTTTTAACTAACCGAACATTCCGGTAGATTCCGGCACCGGGATACCAGCGGGAGGATTCAGGTTTATTTTCGAGACGAACAGCCAGAATATTATCCTCACCGTATTTGACATACTTCGTCAGTTCGAACGAGAACGAGGAATAACCGTAAGGCTGTTCTCCAATGAATTCGCCATTCAGGTAAACTTTCGCCAGGCTCATGGCTCCATCAAACTCAATAAATACGCGCTTGTCCTGATCAGAAGCTGAAATCGGTAAACCCTTTCGATACCAACCTATTCCGAAGCAAGGCAACGCGCCAGTTCGACCAGTGCGAAGTTTTGCTTTTTTTTCACCATCTTCCACAACTTGTACTGACTGCATATCAATGTTCATATCGAAATTACCGGATATAGCCCAATCATGGGGAATCCGGACTTTTTTCCATTCGCTGTCGTCAAATTGGACTGACTCGCCGTTGGAGACATCTTTTTGAATAAACAACCAGCCTTTATCGAGCAACGTTACTTCCCTTTCCGAAGAGAAGACATTCCAAACTGCAAAAGATAGTACAACACAAATCAATAGTCTTTTTTTCATACTCAAAAGTTAATTTCCCAAATGACCAATTCTGTTTTCATTTGCTAAACGGAGGAGCAAGCGGCATGCGGGTTTTACCTCCACCACCTACTGTTGTTGCCGAATTGTTGTCAACCACTTGCAAATTAAGAAAAATACGATCCATATCGCGAGCCCATGGTGTGTTTTTACTGCTTGCCTTCATCGAAAATCCCCAGTTCTTTTTGAAGTCTTCGTCAAAGCGTCCTTCGGGTGACCATTCGGTAATAATCGCATAAACGTCCCAGGCCGTGTCGTCAACCAGATAAGCGCCGAAATTCTTAAAAGCTTCGGCCAGAATCCGTGCAGGTGTGGTTTCGAAGCCCATCGAATCCAGCTTCATTTTTGCCGGAAGTGCCAGCAACGCACCCATGCGACAGGCTTTTACTATTTCTGATTTACGGTCTTTGTAATAATTGTTGGCCGCGTAACCATCAGCACGTTTGGCTGGCCATCGGTAGCCTTTGGTTCCGGCATCGTAATAGATGTTTTTTTTGCCGAAGATATTCACTTTCAAGGCGTGTCTGATCGGGCCGGAATTCGGTGTCAGTTCACCAAGGCGCAGCGTTCCGCCAATAGCAGACAGGCCCGAACCACCATGTGATCCGTATATTCCGTCGCTATAAATATCCTCATCTTCGAACATGTATTGCGAGGTTCCCGGCTGTCCGGCAGTGCAATGTGCAAATGGCTGGGTTTGTTTGATGGTCCGTTTATCGGGCATCAAAACAGCCAATCCGGCATTGGGCGTTATGCCGTCCCAGGTTTCAGGGCTTACAATCCACGATTGCGGAACGGGTGCTGAAAACAGCACTTTCCCTTCTACTGCACATCGGTTTTTGTCTCGGTTCCATCCGGCAAAATTCCGGGCAATGTCCATCAGCGGGGCATCGGGCATCATTACGATATAATCTTCGTCAATGGTCATCCCGGCTGCCATCGCTTTCTCGATTTTGGCATGCACGTATTTGGCATCCGCTCCAACCGGCATATTCCAGATGGAGGTTTGCGAAAACGGCCATTTCAGCGGATCGCGCGCTTCTTGCGTATTTGCCTCCGATTGTCCGTTGCAGGCAAGAATAAGAGCAGTCGAAAATAGAAATAGAAATTTCCTCATCAGTTTAGTGTATTATTTGATGGAATAAAGAATCGCGCCATGTGCAGGAATACTGATGGCTAAATCATTTCCAACCGGGCCAATATCTGATTTTTTCCAAAGATCGCGAACGATTAATTCGCTGGAAACACCAAGTTCTTCAGGAGTACATCTTATGTGGGAAGTCTGATCTGAAACATTCATGATGGCCAAATATTTCACCGGATTTTCCTTGTCTTTTGCTGTCCAGATACTGACGCCGTTTTTGAAGCTGATTTCCTTGTTGTTGGTGCTATTTTGGTTTACCCGAAGTATTTCTTCATTGGTAATCAGCGAAACAGTAAATTCATCATTGTCAGGCATATTTCCGCCAATCATCAATGGCGAACGGAAAATCGACCATAAAGTCATCAGAAAATATTGTTCGTCTTTTGTGAAATTGGTGTAACGTGGGTTTACGCCTTTTAATTCAGTTCTTATATTAAGTCTTCCCAGAGGGAGCATATCTGCATCAGGCCAATGACCTTCGATGACCATTGGCGCCCACTCACGGCATAGCTCCAACTGCCGTTTCAATGCAGACCATTTGTCCCAGAAATCTCCTGAGATGCGCCACATATTGGCATTTTCGCCAAGGTGTTTCGGATTACCGATAAATGCAGGGCCGGGTGAAAGGCTTAATACTATCGGACGGCCACAGTGAACGATGGCTTTGTGAACAGCCTCAATTTCATCAGCATGATAGGGGAAAGAAATATCATCTACTTTAATAAAATCTACACCCCATTCGGCATATAGTTCAAACAATGAATTGTAGTATTCCTGAGCACCAGCTTTGGTCATATTTAAACCGGTTAGTCCACCATACCAAAGGCAGGTATCGGCTAAATTGGCCACTTCAGCCCCTTTTGCAGTTGAGTTTTTAATTGGGGTATTTAATGAAATAGCCTGACGGGGAATACCACGCATGATGTGAATCCCAAATTTCAAGCCTTTGCCATGAATATAGTCTGCCAATGGTTTGAAGCCTTTTTCTCCATTGGAAGAAGGGTGCAGTTTTACTGAAGGAATTAAGCGACCGAACTCATCGATGTGCTGAACAGGACGACGGTTGGCAAATTTTTCGGCTGAATTCTGGTCGTCGCAGTACCATAGGAAGTCGACCACAATGTACTCCCAGCCAAATTGCTTCAGGTTTTTGGCCATGTAGTCGGCGTTGGCCTTCACTTCGGTTTCAGTCACATTTCCGCCGAAACAATTATAACTATTCCAACCCATCGGTGGAGATAATGCAATGAGATATTCCAGATTTTCAGTGGTGATATTTTTGGTTTTTACGGTAGGCGATGAACATGAAAGGATGAATAATAGGCTAAAAAGCCAAAGAAAAAGGTTTTTCATCATTGGTTGGTTTAGGTTCAAATTTACATGTGTCAAATATACAAATCTAAGATTGTTTGAAAACCGAATATAAAACAAAAGACTTGCACCATGAAATTACGCACAGTGTAAGTCTTTTTATTATAACGAATTGATTGTTAGTAGCCTGGGTTCTGTATCAGCACCTTATCGCTACGGTCGATTTCATCTTTTGGAATCGGTACAAAGCGGTACTTTTCAGGAAACATGATTACCTGGCGGTTAACGATGGTATAAGCTTTTGAGCCGTCGGTAGCTTTTTTAATTTCGATTCCCCGTGTTGCTTTATTGTCCAAAACGCTGGTAGCGATATCCCAACGGCGCAAATCGTTGTAACGGTGGTTTTCCATAAATAATTCAACTTTCCGTTCGTTACGATATCTCTCTTTCAAAATAGCACCGCCATCATTGATAGCCGGCATACTTGACCGGGCACGAACCAAATTGATGTATTTTCTAGCTTCGGCATCATTTCCCAATTCAATCTGAGTTTCAGCATAGTTGAGATACAATTCGGCCAAACGGAAAATGATATTGTGTTGTGGTGAGCCCTTTTTGGTGTCATAATCGCCCGGAGTCACATCTTCTTTCAGGAATTTCTTCACAAAATAACCGGTTACGCTATAATTCCAGTATCCCGCCGGAGCTTCGTTCGAATCAACACCACCGGGAAGGAAAGTCTCTATCTGATGGCCTTTCCATGCTGAACCATCGAATAAAATACTTTGTGCCAGACGCGGATCTCTGTTTTCCCAAAATTTATCCAGTTTGTATCCTGAAGTTGGATCCTTGATTTTTTTACCATCAAGGGTTTCATACGATTCAACCATGTCTTGTGTCGGGCAAAGGCTGCACCAGCCACCGTTTGAAGGTGAATTCAAATAAGTGTCGAGGTTTGATCTGAAACCCCAGTCGAGTTCGGTATTTCCGCTCCAATACGAACGTATAAAAATCTCTTCTGAATTATATGGGGTAATAAAGAGTTTTCCGTAGTCTGGGAAAAGCGAATGTCCGTTGGCTTCAGCAAAATCGATGGCTGCTTTACAGGCTGTGGCTGCTTTATCCCATTTGGCTTTCTCGTTGCTTTTATTGAAGAGCGGACTTGCTGCAAAAAGAAGTGTACGTGCTTTTAAAGCACTGACAGCTGCAACAGTAACTCTTCCTTTGTATTCGGGAGCGCAGGTTGCAGTTGAATTAGGGATGTGAGGCGCTTTGAGCACTTCGTCCAATTCGCTGACAATAAAATTAGCAACTTCATCTGGAGTGTTTTTAGCTATAACTTCAAATTTGTCGAGCGAAGGAACAGTTTTTACAAGTGGTACACCACCCCAATAGCGCATCAGGTCGAAATACAAATAGGCACGAATAAATCTGACTTCGTCGGTGTATCTTGCGACCAATGCAGGATCGACGTTGGTTGCCAGTTTAATGTTGTCCAGGAACAGGTTACAGTTTTTGATCGATTCGTAAAGTTTACCCCATTTCCACTGGAAACAACCTAAGTTCGAAGGGTCGAGAGCGCCGTTGTGATTGATCACCCAGGTTCCCCAGAAATCGAACTTGGCATAGTTTTCATCCGAAAGTGGCGAGGTGAAGTTTTCGAGCGGAAGTGCAAACCACCAACCTACGGCATCGAAAGTATAGAATCCTTTATAACAGCCATTCACATATATCTCCAATGTTTTGGCATCGGTAAATACATTGGCTTCTGTAAATTTATCAACTGGTTTAATGTCGAGCAGATCTTTGTTACAACTCATGGTTGCACCCAGCGACAATATCAATACAAGAAATATATATCTTATTTTCATTTTGTTAAACTTTAATGGTTAGAGATTAAAATGCAACGTTTACTCCGAAATTGATAATTCGTTGTTTAGGATAATAGTAACCTCTTGATTCAGCTACTTCGGGATCGAAATATTTCAGTTTATTGTAAATCAAAAATAAGTTGGATCCGCTAAAATAGAATCTCAGGCTTTGCAATGCAATTCTGCTGGTAATCGACTTTGGCACAGTATAACCCAGTTCCATCGAACTCAAACGGAGGTACCCTGCTGGCAAAACAAAGAAATCGTTGTTATTGGTACTTCCGAAGGTATTCGGATTGGCTTTTGGCCAACGACCGTTCTGAGTCGATTCCGACCAGTAATTGGTATAGTATTCCTTCAGGAAGTTCCCCCGGATACCAATGTCAGCAGTATAAAGGTAGCGGTAAACTTTTTCAGCGCCCTGGAATACCATGTTCAAATCGAATGCTTTGTACCCGGCTTTAACATTAAAACCGTACATAATACGAGGAACATCCATGCTTTTTTCTTCCCGCACACGGTCGTCACCATCAATTTTACCATCGGCACTGTAATCAACAATTTTAATGTCGCCAGCTTTTGCACCGCCGTATTTGGGCAGGTTAGCGTTATCAATATCAGCCTTCGAATAAAGACCGTCAGTTTTGTAGTACAACTCGGCCCCGAATGGTTTCCCGGTGCGTTTTTGCCAATCGAGTACATTTGGTGTTTCGTCAATGTCGATTACTTTGTTGTTGTTATAGGAGTAATTTCCTGAAACACTGTAATTAAAATCACCAATTTTTTTGCTGTGCGTAAGCAGAAGTTCGAACCCTGAATTTTTCATTTTTCCAAGGTTTTCTTCCGGAAGTTTTAAGCCTACATAGTCAGGAATTGAGGCATTGCGGGGGATCAGAATGTTTTTACGGCTGTTGCTGTAAACATCGAATTCGACTTCAATCAGGCGATCCCACAAACCGGCATCAATCCCGATATTTTTATTGTCGGCGACTTCCCATGTGATATTTGGGTTCGCGTTTACGCCCGGATAGAAAGCTGCCTGCAAGTTTTGAGCTTCGCCCATAACAACCTGCCCATCGGAATAATTGTAAGCGGTGAGGTATTGGTATTCGGCCACGCGGTCGTTCCCAAGCTGTCCCCATGAAGCGCGAAGTTTCAGATTATTGACGAAAGGCGCGCTACTTTTCAGGAAATCTTCTTCCGAAATTCGCCATGAAGCAGATACTCCGGGAAATGTCCCAAAGCGCTTGTTTTTAGGAAAAATCGGTGAACCATCGCGGCGTAGGGTTAAATCGAGTAAATATTTGCTTGCAAAATTGTAGCTCACCCTTGAGAAATAGTTCTGCCTGCTCATTTTATAAGCAGAGCCGTTAGCAACCTGACCAACTTGTGAACCCATAAACAATTGTGCATCAGGACTTGTACTGATTAAATCGTTTCTGAAAGCAGAAATCCATTTTGAATCGTAAGTATTCTGTTCGTAAGCAACAAACGCGTTGATTTCATGCTTGCCAAACTTCCGTGCATAGTTTAATTTTGAATTAAAGGTTTCTGAAGTATTCCAGTCGGCTCCTTCGGTAAGGTTAATTTGAGCCAATCGTTTTGAAATGGCTGGAGGATAGACTCCATCAGCATTTTTTCGGCCATAGACCGTCCAGGGATATTGTTGCCTGCGGTTATTCGATTGACCCTTATCGAGCGAGTACCAACCATCAACCGAAAGACCTTCAATCCATGGAATTTTAACTTCGAAAGTAGCCATATTCCGGTACGAATTGGTTTTATTTACCGTAGTTCCGCCGGCATCACTCACCATCATTACAGGGTTCCATCCGTCTTCTTTACCTTCCCATGGAAGTCCGTTCGAGAAATAGGCAGGAAAACGCGGGTTGATCGCCTGAGCCATCCACCAGATGTCGCGCATGTCGGTATTCTGCTTGGTTTTTTCATCAAAACGGCCATTCAGGTTAATACCAAATTTAATGTATTTGTTGAACTGCCAATCGAAGTTGGCGCGGTAGTTCGTCTGGGTAAAGCCATCTGCTCCGTTTTTGAAAACGCTGTTCTGGTCGAGGTAACCAACCGAAGCGAAGTATTTTAATTCATCGTTTCCTCCACGGATTGAAGCCGTATGACGTTGAATCGGAGTATAATTTTTTACAACTGTTTTCCACCAGTCGGTATTTGCAAAGTAATTATCAGGATCGCTGCCATTCCTAAGTTTCTCAAGGTCAGCATCCGACATTTGTTTGTCAGCCTCGCTGTTGGCAACATAATAGGCATTAATATATTTGTTGTATTCGTATGCATTGGCAATTTCAGGTTTGGTAGTTGGTTGACCTAATCCCAAATTGTAACCATACTCAATTTTAGGTTTCCCATTTGCACCTCTTTTTGTAGTAACGATAATTACCCCATTGGCCGCCTTCGATCCATAAATAGCTGCTGAAGCGTCTTTCAACACCGAAAGGCTTTCGATATCATTGGGATCGATACGATCAATGCTGCCGGTTTCCACCCCGTCAACGATGATAAGTGGATTATTGTTCCCGAGCGTACCCAAACCACGAATAAGTAATTTGCTCCCATCTTCTCCAGGTTGCCCAGAATAATTTACTGAAATTACTCCCGGAATTTTTCCTCCAAGAGTACTGCTTAGATTGGGAGATGGATTTGTTTTTAAATCCTTTCCATCGGCCTTTGAAATTGCACCGGTTAATGTTTCCTTTTTCCTGGTGCCATAACCAATCGCCACAACCTCGTCAATACCAATAGCATCTTCTTCCAACGTCACACTAATTGTCGTTTTGCCGGCAACTGCAATTTCCTGTCCTTTCATTCCCACAAACGAATACTGCAAAGTCGCCTTTTCAGGAACATTTGGTAGTGAATAATTACCATTCATATCGGTAATCGTCCCGTTGGTGGTGCCTTTAACCACAACCGAAACACCCGGTAGCGAGGCTCCAGAGGAATCGGTCACTTTACCCGAAACCGATTTTTGCTGTTGAAGGCTATTATTCTGCATGATTGCAGGTTTTATAATAACATTTTTTCCTGCACGCTCGTAGGTTAGCGACAACTCCGACAGCATACTTTTCAGTATATCGTCAATGGTTTTGTTGCGGAAGTCAACGCTGATCGTTCTGGTTTCGTCGATCTGGTTTTTGTTGTAAAAAAAATACACATCAGATTGCCGCTCAATTTCATCAAAAACCTGTGAAATCGTGGCATTCTGCATTTTCAGGTCAAAGCGGGTATTCTGAGCCGAAACACCAGCCGACACCTGCAGCACCGTAAAAAGGATCAAGATTAAATTCAATTTCATAATTAACCAGACTTTTTTGAACGAAGGCAAAGAGCCATCATTCGATTGCCAATAAATTTTCATAAATTTGGTTGTTTTTAGTTAAAAAAATGATTTTCGTTTTTTCGCAGTTTCTGCGTTTTTGCAACAGGGACAGTTCGCAGCTGTTCCTGTTGTTTTTTCCGGAAGTCCGGAACTGCAGAAATAATAGACAAGGCAGTTATTTCATCATAAGCGTTCCAATTTTAGTTAATATTTTAGTTAGTTCTATTGCAACCAGATATCCCGTCCGTTCATTTTGTATTTCATATTCGTAGTTTGTTCGAGGGCTTCGAGGGCGCTGAATATGTTTTGTTCATATTCAAACATACCTCTGAAATGCAACTTCAACAACGAATCGTTTTGCAGATGAATCCTGACGTCGTACAATTTTTCAAGTTCGCTGATGATTGTCTTTAAATCAGCATCTTTGAATACAAACTTTCCATCTTTCCAGGCGGTATGCAGATAGGTTTCAACCTTTCCAAGGGTAATCTTTTTTTCTGAAATTTTATAAACAAGCTGTTCTCCGGGCTTTAACTCAACTGGTTTTGTAGCACTTCCGTTCAGGCTAAATTCAATGCTACCTTCCTCCAAAGTGGTCTCTAAATTATTATCTCCTGAATAAGCTTTCAGGTTAAAAACAGTTCCCAACACTTTTATTTGTGCATGTACAGTGGTTACTACAAATGGCTTATGTTTGTTTTTAGAGACTTTAAAATAGGCTTCCCCATCAAGACTTACTTCGCGGAAATTCCCCTTTAAAGCAGGATCGTATTTCAAGGTGGAACCGGCATTGAGCCAAACCTGGGTACCATCAGCAAGCACACATTTTGAAATCTGACCTTTGGGAGCTGTAACTTCGCACATCGCGGTTTCACTATTCTTTCCATCTGAGCCCAAATACCAACCGATTCCAAGCATGATAGGCAGCGCCAGAATGGCGGCCACCCGATAAAACCATACAGATAAGCTCACTGTTTTTGAAGATTTCGAAAGTTGCTGAATAATTTGGTCTTTGATTTTTTCGCGGTCGGAACCAATTTCAGAAGCAGCCAAATAAGTTTGGCTCTTTTCCCAAATCCGCCGACTCTCTTCAAAAATTCGTTTGTTTGCTGGCGATTCGCTGATCCAATGTATTAATTCGTTATTCTCCGTTTGGTCAGCTTCTCCGCTCAAATAACCGGAAATTAGTAAGTCTGTATGATTGTGATCATTTTCCATTCGTCAATTGGGAATTTCATTATTTACCCCTTTGACGACTTGATGCTAAATTACCCTGTAAGGAGATGGATATTTTTTCGGAAAAATAATAGTGAGCAATTGAATCATTTGATAATCAGATAATTCTTTTCGTAATTTTTTAAGCGCGATACTCACCTGCATCTCCACTGTTTTTACTGAAATGTTGAGTCGGGTGGCTATTTCGGCATATTTCAGTTCTTCGAAGCGGCACAAGACAAAAATTTCACGGCATTTCTCCGGAAGGCGCTGAATGGCCCGGTTGATGCGGTCGGCCAGTTCAGCCTCTTCCATCAGGTCGGCCAACTGAACCGATTCTTCTCGTTCGAGCGTTGAAAGGTATTTCGATTCGGCCTTTTTGTGTTTCAACATATCGAGTGAAGCATTCCGTACCGACTTGTACAAATAGGATTGAAGCGAATCGACCTGAAGCCTTTCGCGTTTGATCCACAAATCGACAAACACCTGCTGGGCAACCGATCGCGACAAATCGAAATCATGGAGAATTTTATCGGTATAAAAGCAAAGGCGCGAATAGTACAAATCAAAAGCCTTGTTAAAAGCTTCCTCTTTGCCATTCCTGATGTCTTCAAAAAGAATATGTTCTTTCTCCTGCGTCATTGTCGGTAAAAGTAATAACATTTTTGAGGAAGAAAATGTGTTGCCAAAAATACGATTTGGCAGTTTGGATAAAAGATTCAGGACTTCAACGGTTCAGGTAAAAAGAACTTTTCTATTTTTGCCAGATTAGTTTTTCAGGAAAACTAAAAACCCATTTCAATACATCGTTTCAGCTATGTCACACGAAAACGCTTCTGTTAAATCAATTTTATTCGCCTTGCTTGCTAACCTTGGAATTGCCATTACTAAAACCATTGCCGCAGTTATCACAGGTTCGGGCGCAATGCTGGCCGAATCAATCCACTCCTTTGCCGATTGCGGCAATCAGGGCCTTTTGTTTGTGGGTTTGAGGGCTTCGAAAAAAGCCCCGAATCCTGATCACCCTCTTGGTTTTGGCAAGGCCATTTTTTTCTGGTCGTTTATGGTTGCCCTGATTTTATTCAGTATGGGTGGTCTGTTTTCAATTTACGAAGGAATTCATAAACTCAGCTCGCATGAAGGACTTTCCAATCCGTATATTGCCATTGTTGTTTTGCTGGTGAGCGCTCTAATGGAAGGAGCATCGCTGTGGGCATGTATCACGCAGATCAACAAAGTGAAACATGGTCAAAGTCTTTGGAGATGGGTCAAAACAAGTCGCCAGAGCGAACTGGTGGTGGTGTTGGGCGAAGATGTGGCAGCCCTGCTGGGATTGCTGTTCGCGACTATTTCAGTAATGATGGCCATGATTACCGGAAATCCAATTTTTGACGCTGTTGGCAGTATCGGTATTGGCGCCTTGCTGATTGTGATTTCAGTTTTTATGGCGGTGAAGATCAAGGGCCTTCTGATTGGACAAAGCATTGATCCGGAAGTGCGCGATGATATTACCAGATTTCTTGAAGATCAGGATGAAATTGATTCGGTGATTAACCTGATTACCTTACAGCTTGGGGCTCAGATTATGGTGGCAGTTAAAGCCAAAATGAAACCAACGGAAACGGCAAATCAGTTAATCCAAAACATCAACCGTTGCGAAGCTGCCCTTAAAAAGCACAATCCGCAGATAAAATGGAGCTTTTTTGAACCGGATTTGGATTAAAATCTTTATTTTTCTTCTTCCTTTATTTTTATCGAAATTGGTTTACTGGCTTCACCGGCATAAACACTTAAATGTGGGAAAGGTATTTCGATGCCTTCACGATCAAAGGCTTCTTTGATTTCAATGAATACACTATTTCGAACGGCCAGATAATTCGTTTTTTCGAACCAGATGCCAAAAGAAATGTTGATGCTGCTGGAGCCAAACTCCTTAAAAATGATCACCGGTTCGGGTTCTTCAAGGCAAAGAGGATTATTTCGGGCAACATTTTCAAGTACTGACTTTACCTTTCTTAAATCTTCCTTGTAAGCCACACCAATCTGAAATTCAAGCCGTCTTATCGGGAATTTGGTAACATTCACCAATTCGGTTGAGATGACCGTCTGATTTGGTATCCGGATCAATAAATTGTCGTATGTTTTTATCTTGATAGAAAGCAGATCGACAGAATAAACGGTTCCAGTCTTGTCGCCGATACGCACCACATCTCCCAGTTCAAACGATTTTTCCGACACCAGGAACAAGCCGCTGATAATGTTTCCGATGCTGGTTTGTGAGGCGATCCCGATAACGATACCCACCACTCCGGCAGCTCCGAATAGCGCTGTCAGATCATAGTTCAGCTCGCGGATTACAATCAACACAATGCCAATATAACCGGTATAAATGATCGTGCGCGAAATCAACATCATCCGCTGGCGCGAGAGTTGTTTGCGCAGCGAACGTTTTATCATGTACGAAATCAGGTGAATGGAACCAATGCCGGCGGTCAGGATAAATAATATCCGAAAAAATTTATCGATGGTTTCGTTGTTGAAATAATTTAAAAGGCCCAAATCCATAGCTTAGCTTTGATAGATGTTTTTAATAAAATAGAAACTCTTTCGCAGCAGGTTCCTGGCCGCTGCAGTGCGAGGTTTAGTCATCTGTAGTGGTTTCTGTCCGTGAATCTCGTTCCTCAAAGTCAGGTTCACACTTCCTGCATGTTCGGGCCCCTTGAATTCGATAGCAACATGATTGGATAGAAGCTGTTTGCTTTTCAGAAACAGAGAAAAATCATCCACCCGGAGGATCAGGCGCTGAAGATCGAATACTCCGGTGGTATTGTTAATGATCTCAACCGGACAAACAGCTTCCCAAGGCAAGGCTTTAATTTCAGCAAATTCATTATCGTAATTGCTTCCAATCGAATAAGCCGGTTCGCCATTGTCGGCTTCGCCAAACCAGGTATCAGACAGTCGTTGCAGTGGGATTTCGAACAACCGGTTTTCGTCTTTCACCTCCTGAAAGTAAAATTGCATAGTCAGCGGAATACGGAAATACAGATTGGCCGATTCGCCGGCACTTATTTTAATGTTTTTATTATTCCTGAAAACCACCGCTTTATTGGGAAGAGCAGGAACCACAAACAAATGTTGTGATTTTCCGGTTTGAAAATGGAACACTTCCGAATCATTGTCAAAACTCTCCACTTCCTCAACCAGCAATTCCGTATTTAGTTGGTCAGTGATTTTACTTTTAATCAGCCAGCCATTGGAAATGTGTTTCACCATCACTTCCACAAATCCGGCTTTAAAAAGAAAGGTTTGATTGATAGTAAATTCGTATTTTTTCCAGAAATTCTGAGGATTCATGCTGTTTTTATTTTTTCAGAAATAAAAGTAACACAATTTTTGAAAGGAAGGAGGATTGGGTTGTTTCTCGCTATAAATAACCGTCAATATCCGACAACTTAGTAAATGGCGCTACTGCACGTTGGTATATTCCATGTACCCATGCGATGGCCATTCCATAATTTGTTACCGGAATACCATTATCAATGGCCGGTTTCAGCCGGTTGATAATTTGGCGGCGGGTTATCATACATCCACCACATTGAATTACCATGGCATAGTTGTTTATTTCCTGAGGAAGTTTATTCAGACCTGCAACAACTTCGAACGTTAAATTTTTACCACTATAATTCGATATCCAACGTGGAATTTTAACACGGCCAATATCATCGCACGAAACATGGTGGGTGCATGATTCAAGTATCAGTATCCGATCGCCGTCTTTCAACCTACTTAAGTGCGGGGTTCCTTTTAAATAGTTCTGAAAATCGCCTTTGTGCCTCGCCAATATAATACTAAAACTGGTCAATGGAATGTCCTTTGGAATACTTGCATCCGCCTTGGGAAAAACCTGACTATCGGTAATTGCAAGTGCCGGACGTGGCTGCATTCTTTTAATATAACTGTCTATTTCACGTTCCTTTGCAACTACGGCGACACAATCGTTATCGAGAATATCGCGGATTATCTGCATTTGAGGCAGAATTAACCGACCTTCAGGCGCTTCAATATCTATGGGAGTAATTAACAAAACCGTATCACCATATTTTAAAAGGTCGCCAATCAGCGATTTGGTTTGATATGCCGATTCCGGGATAATATTCCTTATGGTGTCTATTAAAGATTCTATTTCGACCGGTTTTATCGCGCTAAATGAAAGAATTGGCATTTGTACCCATGATAAAATGCGGTTCCTTTCTTCATTGATCAAAGGTTCAAGGTCAGTCTTGTTATAGACAATCGCAAAAGGAATTTCATAATCGCTGAAACCTTCAATCAGCTTCTTTTCTTCCTCTCCAAAAGTATTGTTTGCTATTACAAGTAAGGCGGCATCAACTGTTTTTAAAACTTCAATAGATTTTTCGATGCGTTTTCTACCCAGTTCACCGATATCGTCAATGCCTCCGGTATCAATTAAAATAACAGGACCAATACCTGGTATTTCCATTGATTTTTTTACCGGATCGGTTGTTGTTCCGGCAATATCTGAAACTATAGCCACATCATAGCCTGCAAGCGCATTAATAATAGAGCTTTTACCAATGTTCCTGCGTCCAAAAATACCGATATGCGGTTTTGCATCTTTCCCTCTTGTCATACTGCAAAATTAGGAAGATATATCTTTAATCGAATATCCCAATCTTAATAAATTCTGAGGTTCCATTGCTCTTTTTAATTCATCATCATTCACTAATTTAAGCTTTCGGTTTGCTTCGAAAATATCGTTGCCGGTAATTTTCATTTCATTGGCCAGTTCGGCGGCTTTGTGATATCCAATAAAAGGGCTTAATGCAGTTGTTATTGCCGGACTGTGAAACAAACGGGATTCAGCTGTTTTATCATGAATAGTAAGGCCATTGAACAAATTAGCTTTTAAGGTTTCGTCAGCCGCTATCAGAAGCTTTAAGCTTTCAATCATTGCATGGCCAATTACAGGAAGGTACGCATTGAGTTCAAGGCAACCTTGTGCGCAAAGTGAAGTAATAAGAATGTCGTTTGCATAAACTTTATGTGCAACACATATTACGAACTCCGGGATAACCGGATTAACCTTACCCGGCATGATGGAACTTCCTACCTGTTTTTTTGGTATTGTCACTTCTTTCAAACCTGCAATGTCTGAAGCAAGCAAACGAATATCGGAAACCATTTTTTCGAGATTTACTGCATGTGCTTTTAACGTTGCATGAACTTCGACAAATGAATCCAGATTGTTTGTGGCATCCTGCAAGTTCTCGCCACGGGTAACGGGCAAGTGAGTTAAACGTTGAAGCTCCTGTACCACTTCCATGATGAAGAACCGGGGAATGGATAATCCGGTGCCAATGGCGCCTCCTCCAAGATTTACGGTTTTTATCCGTTCAAAACATTTCGATACACGCCACCAATCGCGTGACAATGCCTCGGCATAAGTACTGAATAATCGTCCGTAAGAGGAAGGTACTGCTTCCTGCATTTGAGTATAGCCAATTCGGATGGAATTCAGGTGCATTTTCTCCAATTCTTCAACCTGGCCTCGAAGCATGTTAATATTTACTTCCAGTTTGTTCAACAATTGCATGACAGCTACCTTTAGCGAGGTTGGGATAACATCATTGGTTGACTGGTAAACATTGGCATGTTCAATAGGATCAATAACAGCATATTCACCTGGTTTATGACCAAGTATCTGCAATGCCCTGTTAGTAATAATTTCGTTACAATTTAAGTTGATACTGGTACCTGCTCCGCCTTGTACGGCAGGAACAATGAAGTCGTGGAAGTGTTTGCCTTCTGAAACCTCAGTAGCACTTTTTTCCAGGGCATCCAGCACCTTATTGTCCATGAAAGTGATGGCGCCACCGTTTTCCTGCACTGCTTTTTTGAAACTGCGGTAAGTGCGGTAACAGGCCAGTTTAACCAATGCTGTTGCCTTGTACCATTCAAGATGAAATGGAGTATGATCAGGAAAATTGTCTTTTGCCCTTGATGAGTGGATTCCGTACAAAACATCTGCAGGTATTTCCAGTTCGCCTAAAAAATCTTTTTCCGTACGCATGGATTATAATTTAATGAATGCTTTATTTTTTCTTGTCTGTATTTACTCCCAGATTGAGCGATCCGGTGATTTTACCGATGTCTTCCGGATTGATAAGTCCGCGAATGCTGATAAGCGTGTTGGAATTACCGCCAACCACAAGCAACAATTCCGAAAGCTTCCCTTTCTCACCACTTCGTCCGTAAAACCGAACCACTTCATTCTTATCGGTCACCTCCATCAACACTTCATATTTGTTGCTTTTGAAAAATCCATCAGCTTCCAGCTCTTTGTAAAAATTGAGTTTTTTATTCATTACTGAATCATCAACTGATAAAATTCGGATGCCGCTTATTTTCTCCAGCATAGTTGCTTCTTTGCTTTTTGAGTCGTCCAACTTGCTGGCAAAACTCAGCAATTTGCCGCTGATATTAACCGTTGTAAATCCATCTTTATTGGCATACTTATTAAAAAGCTTGTCAATAGGGCTGTTGTCCTGAGCCATTCCCACCAAGGGAATGAGCAATACCAATGCTATTAATAATCGTTTCATGGCTATTATTTTTTAAGTTTTTCATTCAGTTTTTCTACATCTTCAAGTTTCTCAAATCCTTCATCCAGGGTTTTCATTCCTGAAAAGAAAGGAATTATAGCAGTTCCCATTTTCCCGATCGGTTTCAACTGCGCCAATCCTTTGTTGTATTTGCCGGCAACAAATTCAAGGGTTTTAGTGGCTTCAGCATAAGCCATATCAGGATCAGTAAACGTATCTTTCCATTTGGTCTGATTGCTGTAGAAATTTACAGCCAGCATGACCAGAATCACAGACGCAGCCACTCCGGTCACCACTTGCCACATCCAGCGGTACTTCAGTTTTTCCTTGTGCTCCGATTCAAGAATGTAGTTCATCAAATCATCACCCATGTCCTTATTTTCATCGACCGAAAGTGACTTCAATCCTGAAAACATCGGAACGAAAGACTTCAATTCAGCAACCACTTCGCCTGAGTTAAAATAATTGATCAGTTCATTTTCCTCGTCGAGAGTGGTTTCTGCTTCAAAGTACTTTTGCAGCAATATGTTTATTTTCTGTGATTCCATAATTTTGAATTTTTAAGATTTCGTCACGCACTTTTTTGCGTGCCCGCGATAAATTAACCCTGATTGCATTCACATTCATTTCAGTCGCTTCGGCTATTTCTTCATATTCAAGCTGTTCGATGTCGCGCAGATGAATAATGGTGCGCTGCAAATCGGGCAGTTCAGCAATAATTCGTTTCACCAAATCAGCCATCTCCGCATTTTCAAGATAATTTATATCCGAATTGTGCTCCTCCATCCGATTGTTTTTCTTCACCACTTCCAGCGAAATAGTTCTCCGTGAGCGGATCAGATCCAAACAGCGGTTTCGGGTCATACGAATGGCGAACGCTTCCAGATTTTCTACCTTCCCCAGATCATCGCGTTTTTGCCAAAGTTTCAGGAAAATATCCTGAAGTACATCCTTAGCCTCTTCTTCATCCTGAAGAATCTGAAGGGCAAACCGCAACAACTTGTTGCTGATTGGAAGTACATCGGTTTTAAAATCTCTGGCTAACATTCAAACTCTTTTCTGGTGGTTTTCAAAGTTAAGACGAAGTGACGGGGATTTCATTACATGAGGAAGAAAAATAAATGGAAGAAAATATGTCCGTCGGCTGAAGCCAGACGGCAAAGGATATCCAGGCATTTCATGAGATTTTAGCTTTTTCAAATAAATGTTTTCATGCAAATATTCCGAAAAAACATATTCGCTGCATTATATTTTACCGTCGCTTTCATGTGCCGCTCAAACCAACTTTCACTATGTCAAAAAAACATAAAAAACTCAACAAAAACAAGTGGTTTTTTTGTTATGTTTATAACTATTAATTCACAGCAAAACCTTATCAAATGAGAACTCCAAAAATCAATTTAATCGTATTCATTTTAATCCTTTTATGCAGTACTATTTTTATCGGTGGTAAGAAGATTGAACAAACGCAGATTGATCCGAATAATCCAGGTCTTTATAAAAGATTTAGCCTTTTTGTTAAAATAGAAGATGCAACCATTGTGCGTGAAATTGTTAGTAAACAAACCTGGTACACATGGAAGACGGCTTTGCAGGATGAAATAATACCGGGCCAGAATCAGGGGTACAAGTGGTGCACTTTGCTCACCGATGATCAAACCATCATAAAAATGGATTCTGCCACATGGGAACTGTATGTTAAAGTGACAATGCTCGGAAACGATGGTGAAAAGATTAATATTAGTTATCACAACTTTGATATTCCAGAAGTAAACACACAATCAAAAAGATACGGATGGATGACGAATGCTTCTTGTGAAGCAGGTGGCAAGTTTCATAGGAATGGTTATATGTTCGATATGAAGTTTTATGAACAGCCGCAGTACTTCCGATTCAGACGTATTCCTGCCACAGCTAATTGGCATAGTCAATAAATCATGTCCGTCGGCTAAAGCCAGACAGCAAAGAATAGTGCTTTTATTAACAGATTGGCACATTGAAGGCGGTATCCTTTGCCGTCACATTTATGTGACGGATATGAAAAAATCTATTTTCCAGGGCTTTAGCCCAATCTATTTGAAGGGCTAAAGCCAGACAGCCTGCCCCGATGAAAATCGGGGGCAAACGATAGCGCAACAAGTTCACATCTTAGCAGCAAACTTGGAATTTGAAACCTGGAACCTGGAACTGTTTCAATATAGCTCCTCTTCCAAAGCATCCTTAATTTCCATGAAGTTGTTCTCCAGAATGAGCATGTTGTCGATCAGGAAGTTGAAAATGTTTGGCCATTGAATTTGCTGCAGGAAATCTACATTGGACAACGAGATGAAAATTCGGCATACTTCCTGTCCGCTTTCCCTGACGACAGAAGAATCCCAGATGAGTGGAACTGAAAAACCTTCCTCAAGCAAAAATCGGTATCTCCATAAGGTTTCAAATGCATGCAGCCGGCGTGTTTCTTCCCTGTTGTTGACTTCAATCATCACAATTGCTTCCTGTCGGGTCACTTCAAATTTCAGGTCAATACCGCTGAGGCCGGTATCATAAAGCACCCATTTTTTCTTCTTGTACTTCAACTCCGGAACAATCTCGCAACGACGGGCAAACACAATCCAGAATTCTTTTTGAAGCATTTTTGTTTCGGCTTTGCTATACATGGTTAAATTTTCCAATATTACTCAGCTGGTGACTTTTATTCACCCGCTGAATTGATACATTCGGAGTCCAAAGATAACGATCGGACTGAAATATAAAATCCGACAGTTACTGACTTCATGTTTTTAAATTTATCACTATCTTTAAGTTGCGATTTTTGAGTTAACACTAATAAAACCAAATTTATGGAAGAAGAAGAACTAAAATCAGAGGGAGAATGCCTGTATTGCAAGCAGATATTCTCACAAAAGGAGATTGGGAAACATCTGGCAAAGCATCTTTTGGAAATGGATAAAAAAGATGCAGGCAAGGTGGCAAAACCCTATTTCCATATTGAAGTCGAAGCAGGTGAAATGTTCCTGCACTTATTGGTAAAGGGAGATTCCAAGATGGAGAAAATTGACAGTTTTCTTAGAAACATCTGGCTGGAATGCTGTGGACACATGAGTGAATTCGGGCATAAAAGCTTTGAAGTAAAAATGAAACAAAAAGTTGCCGATGTATTTGAATCCCGTGTGAAAATATTTCACGATTATGATTTTGGCACCACTACCAGAGTATTTTTAAAAGGTTTGAAATCTTACAATTTAAATCTGAAAGAAGGCCTGATTCTGATGTCCAGAAATGAACCTTTAAAAATAATGTGCTCCAGTTGCAAGAAAGAACCTGCGGTTAACATGTGTTCTACCTGCTGTTGGGAGAAAGACTCCTTTTTCTGCGAAGCTTGTTCAGAAAAACACGAAGAAGTTTGTGAGGATTTTGCTGATTACAGTTCTATGCCAGTAGTGAACTCACCAAGAATGGGTGAATGTGGCTATACCGGCGGCTCTATAGATGTTGAACGGGATGGTCCTTATCGGGGAAAATAGAACTTCCAATTATACTCAGCGGTGATTTTGAGTCACCCGCTGAGTTGCTAAATCATAAAAAAAGCCGGTTCCCCTTGCAGAGACCGGCTTTTATAATGTAGCTTATTCAGCTTATTTTTTAATCACTTTTTTGTATCCGTAGATGGCTGAAGCGCCCAATTCTTCTTCGATGCGAAGTAACTGGTTGTATTTGGCCATACGGTCAGAACGGCTCAAAGAACCTGTTTTGATTTGTCCGGCATTGGTGGCAACTGCGATGTCAGCGATGGTAGAATCTTCAGTTTCACCTGAACGGTGTGAAGTTACTGATGTGTAACCTGCGCGGTGAGCCATTTCAATAGCGTCCAAAGTTTCGGTTAAAGTTCCGATTTGGTTGACTTTAATCAGGATTGAGTTGGCTGCTCCCAATTCGATTCCTTTTTTCAGGTATTCAACATTGGTAACGAATAAATCGTCGCCAACCAACTGACATTTGTCGCCTAATTTCTTAGTCAATTCAACCCAACCTTTCCAGTCGTTTTCGTCCATTCCATCTTCGACAGAGTCGATTGGAAAGTTTGCCACCAATTGAGCAAGGAATTCGGTCTGTTCAGTTGAGTTTCTTTTTGCACCGGTTGGTCCTTCGAATTTTGAATAATCGTAGATACCGTCTTTAAAAAATTCAGAAGCAGCACAATCCAAAGCGATAGAAACATCGCCGCCGTCCTGTGCACGACCTGGTTTGTATCCGGCGTTTTTGATTGCCTGAATGATGCTGTTCAATGCATCTTCGGTTCCTTTCAATTTAGGAGCGAAACCACCTTCGTCACCAACGGCAGTACTTAAACCACGGTCGTGAAGAACTTTTTTCAGGTGATGGAAAACTTCAGCTCCCATGCGTAACCCTTCGCGAAACGAAGTTGCGCCAATAGGACGAATCATGAATTCCTGGAAAGCAATCGGAGCATCAGAATGTGATCCACCGTTGATAATATTCATCATTGGTACCGGTAAAGTTTTTGCATTTGCTCCACCGATGTAGCGGTAAAGTGGCAAATCCAACGCTTCAGCAGCAGCTCTTGCAACTGCCAATGAAACTCCCAACATGGCGTTGGCTCCCAGTTTCGATTTGGTTTTTGTTCCGTCAAGTGCTATTAATTTTTTGTCGATAGCAACCTGATTTGAAGCGTCCATGCCCATTATTTCTTTAGCAATAACAGTATTTACGTTGGCAACAGCTTTTAAAACACCTTTACCTAAATAACGGCCTTTGTCGCCATCGCGCAATTCCAATGCTTCGTTTTCACCGGTTGATGCACCTGATGGAACAGCAGCGCGACCCATTGCACCACATTCGAGGGTAACCTCTACTTCAATAGTTGGATTACCACGGGAATCCAAAATTTCCCTGCCAAATACTTTATCAATTAACATTGTGATATGGTTTAGAATTAAACTTAATAATTAATTTTCTGTTTGTCTAAGATACTGATTTTGAATGACTTTTTTCAAAACATTACAAAGATAGTAAATCCGGATGAAATACAGTTGAGTTAAAACAAGGCATAACCTTAATTTAAACATGCAAAAAGATTAACTATATTGAAGATGCAAGCCAAATCAGGCATTTCTTCATAATTGATTCAAAACTGTTTATCTTGCCGACACAAAACAACTCCAATGAACAAACAACTTATTCTCCGGAAAATTATATACAGCGGAATATTTATTCTTTGGGCTGCGGTATGCAATGTACAAAGCCAGGTAATTTCCGTGCAGCAAAAAATCACTGGCTGGCAAACAACTCCCGGACTGTCAAATGCCAGTGTTTGTATTGCAGTGAACGACAACCAAACAGGTGAAGTGCTGATCAAATCAGAACCTCAGCTAAGTCTTGTTCCGGCTTCCATCATGAAAGTGATTACCACAGCTACTGCGCTTGAAGTTTTCGGCCCCGATTTTCGTTTTCAAACCACACTCTCCTACTCAGGAATAATCCGTAACGACACTCTTTTCGGCGATCTTCAAATTGTTGGAGGAGGCGACCCAACCCTCGGTTCAAAATATTTTCCGGAGAACAATCATTTTGCTGAAGAATGGATGAATGCAATCCGCAATAAAAACATCCGTGTAGTAACCGGAAATGTGATTATGGATGCCACCATTTATGAATCGCAAATGATTCCGAATACCTGGATTTGGGAAGATATCGGCAATTATTACGGTGCCGGAGCTTCCGGAATCAGTGTTTACGACAATTTATATGAGATACACCTAAGTTCGGCCAAAGAGGCCGGAATGTCAACCAAAATAGAACAAGTCAATCCTGAAATTCCCGGACTTGAGCTTCAAAACGAGGTGCTTTCATCAGACCTCAACAGCGATCAGGCGTATGTTTTTGGAAGTCCCATGGAAAACCGGCGGGCAATCCGGGGAACCATTCCTAAAGACAAAAGAGACTTCGTTATAAAAGCCTCGGTACCAGATCCTGCAGCACTTTTAGGCAGCGAATTCAAAAAAAAACTACTTGCAAATGGCATTTCGATTTCAGGAGAAACAAAGATCGAAAAAGCAAAACCAACTATCGACTCAACGTTTGTGCTTTCGGTGATTCAATCGCCTGCGCTTCGGGAAATTATCAAAGTGACTAACCATGAAAGTGTAAACCTGTTTGCCGAACATTTCCTGAAACAGTTGGCATTCAGAGATACCGGGCTGGGAACCACCAAAGATGGCTGTAAATTCGTGGTGGAATTCTGGAAAGGAAAAGGCTTGGATATGACGGGCTTTTTCATGAACGATGGCAGTGGATTGTCGCGCTTTAATGCAATTACTGCCAGCCAAATGGTCGGTATCCTGAATTACATGAAGAGTAAAAGCAATTACTCAGCCGACTTTTACCAATCATTGGCTACGGTTGGGAATGCTACATTAACGGTTTTCAGGAACGAAAACTTTCCGAACCAATGCCTTCGTGCCAAAAGCGGATCAATGACCCGTGTTCGCTGTTATGCAGGATATCTTACCACCATTTCAGGACGTCAGCTAACTTTTACTATTATGCTGAATAATTTTTCGTGCAGCCAGTCGGAAGCAATTAAAAAGATTGAGGAGTTAATGGTTGAAATGAGAAAAATGTAAGAGTTTGTCCTTTTGTATTTGGTAATATCTTCAAAATGAAATTCTGCGATTGACTGAAAATTCAGACATAATAAATTCGATTATTGAGCCGGATATCAATCAGTTCCGGATGATGGCACTTCAATATCGGTTCGACAAGGCAGAATACATGGCATCACTCTGGCGTGTTACCCAAAATGCATGGCTGACACACATGTAAACCAGCCAACTATGCTATTTTTTCTGTTAGTCGCAATCAAAAAAACCAATTATTAGTATATTTGGACAACTAAAAACAGGAATTTATGCATATCAAAACATCAAACCAACCCGAACTCAAATTAGGTATTGGTGATTATACCTGTAATTGGGGAGTTCATATTTGCGGTTTATACGAGAAGTATTATTCGAAATTTCCGCAATGCGATTGCCATGTCGATATGCCTGAACATTTTAGTGTGTTAAATGCCAAAGATTTATACTATCCAAATGGCGTTTTTTCACCCATCGAAATGGACAAAGGATTGAATAACTTTTTTAAACTATCGCAAAAAAACGGCAAGAAAAATGTCAGGGCAACTGCGGAAATGGCCTGGGCATTATAAACTGTTAAACATTTTGGTTCAGGAAAAAACCAAGACTTAATTACAACCGTGATGAAAACAAATCTCATCGAATTAATTGATTTCGAAAGGATTAATTCCTTGCTCGAAGGATTTAACCGGACAACTGGTTTTGTGACTGCCATCCTCGACCTCGAAGGAAATGTGCTCTCACAATCGGGCTGGCGGAACATTTGCACCGCTTTTCACCGCGTTCATCCCGAAACAGCAGAAAAATGCCGGATAAGTGATACCGGGTTGGCCAACAAAATGGCAACGGGTGAAAAATATCATTTTTATAAATGCCTGAATGGATTGGTCGATGTGGCTGTGCCGTTGGTAATTAATGGCGAACATATCGCTAACCTGTTCTCCGGACAATTTTTCTTTGAGGAACCTGATCGCTTATTTTTTAAAAAGCAAGCTGAGAAATATCGGTTTAACGAAAATGTTTATTTAAAAGCCCTTGAAAATGTACCTGTCGTTTCACAGGAAAAGGTTAAAACTGCCATGGATTTTTTGTTAAATATGACAGAATTAATTGTAGACATGTCTATGCAACGGCTGGAGCAAAATGAATCAAATAATGCATTAAAAGAAAGCGAAGAATACAACCGCACCTTGTTCACAGAAACTAGCATGGGATTGGTACTTACAAAAATGGATGGACAATTAGTAGATATAAATCCGGCATCAGCAAATATTATTGGACGGACAATTGAGGAATGCTTAAAACTAACTTATTGGGAGTTGACTCCTGAAAAATATAATGATCAGGAACAACTTCAATTGGAATCACTTAAAACCAAAGGTATATACGGACCTTACGAAAAAGAGTATATCCATAAAGATGGGCATTTAGTTCCGGTGCGTTTACAAGGAAAAATTATTGAAAGACAAGGAGTAAAATACATTTGGTCGAGTGTTGAAGATATTACTGAAGCTAAAAAAGCACAAATTTTGCTGAATGAAAGTGAAGAAAAATTCCGGGGTATCTATGAGCAATCGCCTGTTGCAATTGAAATTTACGATGTTGATGGTAAACTGATAGATGTGAACCAGAATACTTTAAATATGTTTGGGGTCGATGATAAAAAATATATTATTGGATTTAATCTGTGGGAGGATCCAAATTTATCAACCGAAAAGATTAAAGCCCTGAAAAATGGCAAACCGATTTCCATCTCAACCAATTTCGATTTTGAAATTGTAAAATCGAAGAAGCTTTATCCAACAAGTCGGTCCGGAACAATGTATATGGACATGTATGCCATACCATTAAAGCTAAATAATGAAATTACCGGATATCTTGTGCAAATAATTGAAGTAACTGAACGCAAGCAGGCAGAAGAAAAGATCCGTGAAAAGGATATTGAGTTTAGAAAACTTTTATCGAATGTGCCTGAACTGATTTATCAATTTACCAGAAAACCAGATGGAAGCTATTTTGTTCCTGTTGCTTCCGAAGGAATTAAAAATATTTTTGGCTGTTCTCCGGAAGATGTTTTAGACGACTTCTCACCTATTGCCAAAGTAATTTTTCCGGAAGACTCAGATAGAGTTATTAAAGAAATCGAAGACTCAGCAGAGCATTTGACTTATTTCACCTGTGAGTTTAGAGTGCAAATACCAGGTAAAGAAATTCAATGGATTTATTCCAGATCAACACCCGAAAAATTGGCCGATGGAAGTGTAACCTGGTTTGGCTTTAATGCAGACATTACAGAACGAAAACTAGCGGAAGCTAAATTATTTGAGAGCGAAGAGAAATTTCGGACTTTGGTAGATAATTCGGTACAGGCTGTTTCACTTGTTCAGGATGAGGTTATTACCTATGCCAATGCTGCGCTTCTGGAAATTACCGGATTATCTCTAAAAGAAACAATAGGTCTTTCAGTCAACAAACAATTAGAATTACTTCATCCCGAGGATCGCCAAAAAGTACTTGAACGTCATGCCCGGTTTTTAAAAGGAGAGCCGGTAAATGCAGTTAATGAATTACGGGTTATTAATAAAAGCGGCGATATTCGTTGGGTTATTGTCTCTAATGTAACGCTTATTCTTCAGGGGAAACCTGCAAGATTAAGTATGATGATTGATATAACTGAACAAAAACAGGCGGAAGAAGACTTGAGAGAATCGGTGCAAAAATACCGGGGATTGTACGACAGCATTCGGGATGCTATTCTGGTTGCCGATAACCAACGAAATATCATTGATTGTAATCCGGCTTTTACTTCTCAGTTTGGTTATTCTTTAAATGAAATAATTGGCAAAAAAACCATTTATGTCTATGAAAATGAACAACAATTCAATGAGCTTGGTCAAGCCATAAAAGAGCATTCCGCTGATAAAACACCCTTTCATTATACGGTAAGTTACAAAAAGAAAAACGGTGAAATATTCCCGGGGGAAACAGGTATTCACTATCTGAATAATAACCAGGGTGATATCGTGGGTTTTATTGGATTAATTAGAGACGTCACTGAACGAAAAAAGGCAGAAGAAGTATTAAGAAGGAACCAGGAGTTAATGGAAGAGTCTCAAAGAATGGGAAAAGTCGGCGGTTGGGAATTCAATATTGATATATTGGAAACTACCTGGACAGAGGAGGTTTTTCATATTCATGAGATCGACAAAAGTTTTAAATCAACTGTTGAAAATGGCATCAATTTTTATACTCCCGAATCAAGACCGATTATTGAACAAGCCATACAGCGTGCCATTGATTTCGGGGAACCATTTGATGTAGAACTGGAAATCATTACAGCGAAAGGGAATCTTCGTTCTGTTAGGGCGAAAGGAAAAACTGATTTGGAACATGGCAGAGTTCTTGGTTTTTTTCAGGATATTACCGAAAGCAAACAGGCAGAAAGGGATTTAAAAGAAAGCAAGTTTTTCTTTGAACAATTATTTATTCAATCTTCCACCAGTACTCAACTTCTCGACAGAGAAGGTTGGTGTGTAAAGATAAATCCTAAACTAAGTGAACTTTTTGGTGTAAACCCAGAAGACATTGAGGGAAAAAAATATAACATTTTACAAGATGGCGAAATTATCAGAACCGGTGTAATAAATCATCTTAACAGGGTATTTGAAAATAAAGAAACCGTAAAATGGGAAGTTAATTTTGATATACAACATGCTTCGGAAACAACGGGAGTAAATGTCTCAAAACCTGAAAAAAAATGGTTTCAAAATTTGGCTTATCCTATTTTAAATTCTGATGGTGAATTAATGTATGTAATAGTACAACATGAAGATATAAGTGATCGGAAACAGGTAGAAGAGGAAATAAAAAAATTAAATGAAGAATTAGAAGAACGGGTAGCCGAACGCACGGCTCAACTTGTAACTGCAAATAAAGAACTCGAAACGTTTACCTATTCCGTATCGCACGATCTGAAAGCCCCGCTCCGGGGCATCGATGGCTACAGCAAGCTGTTGCTGGATAATTACAGCCAAAACTTAAACGAAGATGCCAGCTATTTTATCAACACCATTCGAAGCTCGACCTTGCAAATGAACCAGTTGATCGAAGACCTGCTTCAGTATTCTCGCCTCGAACGGATCCAAATGCAGGTAAAACCGTTTAAAATCAGGCCAGTGATCGAAACCATTTTAAAAATGAATGAGGATGAGATTGCAACCAGCCATTTTTCAGTTGTATTGAATGTTCCCGATACTGAACTGATTGCCGATACGAATGGGATCCAAATCGCCATACGAAACCTCGTCGAAAACGCCATCAAGTTCTCAAAAGCGGCACCCGCACCTGAAATAAATATCGGATTTGAAGAAAATTCCGATTATTGGATTATTTCAGTAAAAGATAATGGCATTGGCTTCGACATGAAGTATCATCAACGTATCTTTGAAATATTCCAACGCCTGCAACGCGCTGAAGATTATCCCGGAACGGGTATTGGGCTGGCCATGGTTGCCAAAGCAATGCAACGGATGAATGGAAAAGCCCGTGCCGAAAGCGTTCCCGGACTAGGAGCCACATTTTATCTTGAAATTCCAAAAACCAATCAATAATGAATGCGATGAATTCCAACCAACCAATTTTATTGGTTGAGGACAACCCGGTTGACCTTGACCTCACCTTACGCGCTTTTGCATCGCGCAAACTGACCAATCCCATTGAAGTGGCCCGCGACGGGGAAGAGGCGCTGGCATATATCGAAAAATGGGGAAATGGTGATCCCCGCCCTGTGGTAATCCTGCTCGACCTGAAGTTGCCCAAGGTAAGCGGGCTGGAAGTGCTGGAAGCGATCAAAAAACATCCCACTTTCAAAACCATACCGGTTGTAATCCTTACTACCTCGTCCGAATCGACTGATGTTGAAAATGCGTATCTTTTAGGCGCGAATTCATACATTGTAAAACCGGTCGATTTCGACAAGTTTATTGAAGTAGCCAAACAAATTGAGATATACTGGAGTGTATTAAATAGACCCGCATAACAGATGAAACGACCATGAGAAATCCTTTCTCACACAGGAGGATGATTATTCGGGAGTTCCATGTGGCAATTAAAAAACAAATTATAAACACATGAAAATATTGATTTTAGAAGACAACCCGACTGATGCCGATTTGTGCAGCAGGGCAATTACAAGAGCGTTTGAAGGATGTACCGTTGATGTAGCGCCAACATTAAAGCAGGCACGTCAGCAAATTAGTTTTGGTATAGCCTACGATATTGCCTTGCTCGACATGAACCTGCCCGACGGGAATGGGCTCGAACTGTTGACCGAAATCAGGGAGAAAGGGCTGAATATGGCTGTGGTTGTGTTTACTGCTACCGGAAACGAGGAAGTGGCAGTATCAGCCTTAAAAGCCGGCGCAGACGACTACCTTGCAAAAAAACAAGGCTATCTGGATGAATTGCCACGTGTAATCGGGTTTGCCATCGTAGGTTTCACTCAGAACAGGAAGCATCAACAGGAAATAATCAACGTTATTTACATTGAACACAACCTGCTGGACGTGGACCTCACCCAGCGACATCTGAAAAAATATGCACCGAATGTTCGCCTCGAAGTAGTTCCAACAGCCGAAGATGCGTTGAGAAAGTTGCAAAAATCAGATGCGGGTGAATGTACCGGCTACTATCATCTATTGATGTTGGATTACTGCTTGCCGGGAATGAGCGCCCTCGATTTCATTAAAATTATCCGCCAGAAAAGATTGCTCGAAATCCCTGTTATTATAGTTACCGGTCAGGGCGACGAAGATATTGCCGTTCAGGCGTTGAAGCTTGGCGTAACTGATTACATTACCAAAGGCGAAAACTATCTGTTCAAGCTTCCAGTTATGATTAAAAGCGCCTTCCAGCAGTGTGAATTGATCAGGAAACAAACTGAATTGGCCGCCAGCGAATCGAAGTACCGCTTATTAGCCGAAAACTCAGGCGATGTAATTTTCACACTCGATAAGGAGTTGAATTTTACGTATTCCAGCCCGGCGGTCAAGCATTTGAGAGGTTATGAACCGGAAGAAACCTTGTCGCAACAAATTTCAGATGTACTGACACCAGCATCTTTTCAACTTGCAACTCGCGTTATTCAGGAATATTTTGGCAATAATTCAGAAAACCTGAATAATTTGCCGCCTGAAAGAACCCTTGAATTGGAGATGAACAGAAAAGATGGTACTACTGTTTGGACCGAAGTAAGAGCTTCGCTAATGAAAGACGATACTGGCCAGATTACAGGAGTTATAGGCGTTTCGCGCGATATATCACAACGAAGAACCGCTACTGAAGAATTACGAAAACTCTCCAGTGCGGTTGAACAAAGTCCGGAGTCAATCCTCATTACCAATATCAATGGCGATATTGAATTTTGCAATCCGGCTGTTGTGAAAGTTTCAGGGTACTCAAAAGAGGAAATTATAGGCCAGAATCCAAGGATTTTTAATTCGGGAAATACTACGAATGAAGAATACAAGGCCATTTGGGAAACCATTGCTTCAGGGAACGTTTGGGAAGGAGAATTCCTGAACAAAAAGAAAAATGGTGATTTATACTGGGAGGCGTCAAGCATTACACCGGTTCTGGAATCATCAGGGAAAATCACCCATTACCTCGCTATTAAAAAGGATATTTCCGATCAGAAAAAAATGACTAACGAATTGGTTCAGGCCAAGGAAAAAGCCGAAGAAAACGACCGCCTGAAATCGGCTTTCCTGGCCAATATGAGCCACGAAATACGGACCCCGCTGAACAGCATTATCGGGTTTTCTGAATTATTGTCGGATCCTGATTTTGATACCAAACAACAGCTGCATTTTGCACAAATGATCCATACCAGCGGCAACAACCTACTGGCCATAATCAGCGACATCATGGATATTTCGAAGATTGAGTCTGGTCAGCTTCAAGTTAAAAAAAGTATTCTTTCCGTGAATAAATTAATGCTCGACATACAAGGAGAATACTCGTTTAAAGCCCTGGAAAAAGGGATTAAATTCAGGATTGATATTTCAAATCAGGAAAAGGAATTTTTTATTGAAAGTGATGAGACCAAACTCAAGCAGATTTTAGTCAATTTGGTGGGCAATGCAATAAAATTTACTGAAAAAGGTTTCATCGAATTTGGAGTTAAAACATTAGGGGACGTTGCGCTATTTCGAGTAAAAGACACGGGGATCGGGATACCCAAAGAATTTCACGAACAAATATTTGAACGTTTCCGTCAGGTTGAATCTGCATTTACCCGAAAATATGGTGGCAATGGCTTGGGGCTGCCTATTTCAAAAGCCCTGGTTGAAATGTTAGGAGGCGAAATCTGGATGGAATCGAAAAAAGGTGAAGGATCGACGTTTTATTTTACGATACCTATGGTTTGATTTGTCAGTTGACAGATGAAAATGAGATGATTTGGGAGAAAATAGGAATTAAGCCTAACTTTATAAACCACTTTATATCAGCCGATATGGACACAAACGAAACGAATCAGTTGAAAGATAAAATTAGATTACTTGAACTTGAAATCTCATTCCTTAAACAACAACAGGTTGAAATAATTCAAGCCAAAGAACTGTATTTGAAAATATTTGAAGAATTTCCGGCTTTAATATGGCGTTCGCGTTTAGATAAATTATGTGATTATTTTAATAAAACCTGGCTTGACTTTACCGGAAGAACGATGGAACAAGAATTTGGAAATGGTTGGGCGGAAGGCGTTCATCCTGACGATTTAAATTCTTGCATAGAGGTTTATGTAACTTCATTTGATAAGCGGGAACCTTTTCTAATGGAATACCGCATGAAAAATAAATCTGGGGAATATTGCTGGATCAGAGATTTTGGAAGACCTTTTTACGATTTAGACAATAGCTTTTTAGGTTATATTGGCTCATGTTATGACATTACTGCAATTAAAAACAGTGAAATTAAACTTACGGAACTCAATGCCACCAAAGACAAGTTCTTCTCCATCATTGCCCACGACCTCAAGAATCCATTTAACAGCATCGATGGATTCAGTAGTTTGCTCATCGAACAGATTCATGAAAAAAACTACGATAAGGTAAAAGAGTATGCTGGTATTATCCAGAATTCGTCTCAACGTGCTATGCTCTTGTTGGCAAACCTGATGGAATGGTCGCACTCACAAACCGGAAGGATAGAGTACAGTCCAAAACCAATTGAAATAGGTTTATTGATAGATGAAATAACTGAATTATTAAACTATTCGACCCTGCAAAAAACCATCACCCTTTCAGTTGAATTACCCAAAAACACAATTGTTCTTGCTGACAAAGCCATGATTGGCACCATTTTAAGGAACCTGGTTTCGAATGCTATCAAATTCACTCATCCGGGTGGAAAGATTATTATTTCAGCCGAAGAAAAACCCGACGAATGGCTGGTCTGTGTCAGCGATAACGGGGTCGGGATAAAACCTGACACCATTGAAAAATTATTCAGGATCGACCAGAATACCTCAACCTCCGGAACCCAAAATGAATCGGGAACCGGGCTGGGATTGATCCTATGCAAAGATTTTGTCGAAAAGCACGGAGGAAAAATCTGGGTTGAAAGCGAAGTGGGAAAAGGAAGTAAGTTTTGTTTTACGATACCAACAAGGGATTCATCGAGTCCTTGGTAAGTTTAAAACATAAAAGAAAATCCCTTTTTCTGAGATGTTTTGAAGTTGAATATTTCTTCCTTAAGCATTTTTTTCTGCTGCATAAGCATAAAACTCCTGAAAGCTTCCGGCTTATTGGAATCCTGTGAAGTCCTGAGTGAAAGGATGTAATCTGATTTATCTTCCCTATAAATTTTTGATGGTATCTGCTGATGATAAAATTGGATATAATTCATGATTAGCCTTGCCATCCGGCCATTTATCAAGGGTTTCCCCTTTGCAGTTAATCCTTCATCGAGTAGAATCTGGGTTTCAGCTTCGGTCAAAGTAGAACCTTCAATAGCAGTAGAATGAGAAATAATTGAATACAGATAAAACTTCTTATAATCAATCAAATCACTTAATTTCAAATCGTTATACTCACTAATTAACGATTCAATATCATTCCATGTCCGGTTATCCTTTTCCATAATTATTTTCAGGGTTTTCCCAACCTTATACAAAGGTAAAAATTGAAACTCAATTCCTTATTTTTTGTCCTGATATTTACATTTACTGAAAAAAGCAAGCCCCACCGTTAAATCGGCAGGGCTCGCAAAACATATCTAAGTTAAACAGTTATTCTACAATTGGTTTCATTGCTTCCATTGTGCTGCGTAATTCTTCACCTACGATTTCAACTTCGTGGTAACGGATTTCTTCGTTGATGGCAATTAATTCAAGGTTATCAACATGTCCGCTTTTGCCTTCGTTGAAGTTTTTTCCAATCACATTGGTGTCGATTTTACTCATGAATCCTGCCAACAGTGGCTTGCATGCATGATCGAACAAATAACATCCGTATTCAGCAGTGTCAGAAATTACCCGGTTCATTTCGAACAATTTTTTACGGGCAATGGTGTTTGCAATCAGCGGCGTTTCATGAAGTGATTCATAATAAGCCGATTCCGGTTTAATTCCGGTTTCTGTCATTACTTCAAAAGCCAATTCTACGCCAGCTTTGATGAATGCAACCATCAAAGTACCATTGTCGAAATATTCCTGTTCGCTGATTTTCATATCTCCAGCCGGAGTTTTTTCAAAAGCAGTCTCACCGGTAGCAGCTCTCCAGGTTAGAAGATCTTTGTCGCCGTTTGCCCAGTCTTTCATCATGGTTGATGAGAAAGCGCCACTCATAATGTTATCCATGTGTTTTTCGTACAACGGGCGCATGATATGTTTCAATTGAGCAGCTAATCTGAATGCTTCAATCTTTGCAGGATTGCTCAAACGATCCATCATGTGAGTAATTCCACCTAACTTCAAGGCTTCTGTTACAGTTTCCCATCCGTATTGAACCAATTTAGCAGCATAATTAGGGTTAATTCCTTTTTCAATCATCTTGTTGAAACACAAAATTGAACCGGTTTGCAACACACCGCAAAGAATGGTCTGTTCACCCATCAGGTCAGATTTTACTTCTGCAACAAACGATGAATGTAAAACACCGGCTTTGTGACCGCCGGTTCCCACACAATATGCTTTGGCAATTTCCAGTCCGTCGCCATTCGGATCGTTTTCGCGATGAACTGCGATCAAGGTAGGAACGCCAAATCCGCGTAAAAATTCGGCACGAACTTCAGATGCGGGAGATTTCGGAGCAACCATAATTACAGTAAGGTCCGGACGAATCTGAATGCCTTCTTCAACAATATTGAAACCATGTGAATACGAAAGGCAAGCGCCTTTCTTCATCAATGGCATTGCTGCATTCACTACCGGTGTGTGGTATTTGTCAGGCGTAAGGTTCAATACAAGGTCAGCTTTTGGTATCATTTGCTCGAAAGTACCGACTTCAAAACCGTTTTCGCTGGCGTTCACATAAGAAATATGCTTTTCTGTAATCTCGATCTGGCGAAGAGCATAAGAAACATCCAGACCACTGTCACGCATATTCATACCTTGAGCAAAGCCCTGAGCGCCGCAACCCAATACGACGATCTTTTTACCTTTCAGTTTTTCAATGCCATTGCTGAATTCTGACTCATCCATGAAATCACATTTTCCCAATTGTTCCAGCTGAACCCGTAAGGGAATTGAATTGAAATAATTTGCCATTTTTTAAAATTTTATAGTGTTTATTAATCCTGTCTGATTCTAATACAAAGCAATGGAATATTCGCCAAAAACCAGGGTAAGAAAGCAAGTATTTTAGGTATTTTTCATGGTTAATGATTTTTAGACCCTGCCGGTTTTAGAAAACAATATTCAGGACCAAATGTTTACATGTTATTCAATCATGGTAATTTTCATCCTTGTTCGATTTTAACAAGCATGATTATTTTATTACATTCCTGATGATTGGGAACGGTACTGAAGCGGTGTAAATTCGGTTTCGCGTTTGAAAAATTTAGAAAAATACGATTGGTCATCAAAATTCAGCTGAGTTGCAATTTCGTTCACATTCAAATTGGTATGCACCAGCAACCGTTTAATTTCCAGAATTTGCTTCATCTTAATGACCTGAGTAGAGGTTTTTCCGGTGAATTGCTTCACCGTTTGTGTCAGGTGATTGGGTGTCACAGCCAGCAAATCTGAATAATCGCTCAATGAAAGATTTTTCAGGTAATTTCCTTCAACCAACTGATAAAACCTTTTCACCAAAATATGTCCCTTTCCTTTGCTGATGCTGTTTTCGTTAGTTCTGTATCTTGATGAACAAGTGGTTAAAATCAGATCTAAAATTGAACGTAACATTTCGAAAGAATAAGAATCCGATTTTTTAATTTCAGCGATTCCCTGAAGAAACAATCGCTCAATAAATCTTACATCTTCCTCACAATTAAGCTGTAAAGGCGGATTATCCTGCTGAAGGGTGTAAAAAAAAGGAAATTCAATCAGACTATTTTGGTCGCTTCGGTTGAGCAGGTAAAAATCGGCAGTAAAAATATAGATGAAACCTTCGATATCCTGCGAAAACTCCAGTTTGTGTGCCTGTCCGGGAGACATGAAAAAAACACAGGGGGGCTCAATTTCATATTTGTTGCCATCGATCACATGATATCCGGAGCCTTTTATTAAGAATAAAACTTCAAAAAAGTCGTGCCTGTGCGGATATTTTACGCTGAAATGTCTTTTTGCATCGAACATTTCAACCTGAAACTGTTGGCTTTTTCGTTCAGGAGAGCTGAAATTGTGCAGGCTGTAAACCGGAAGTTGTTCGGAAAGCTTCTTCATAATGAATTCAGAAACTGTATAAAATTAGTTTTTTGATCCCGTATGGGATTATACCGATTGAAGAAATATAACAGTCCAATCTTCGCTCACTCGATTGGCCTTAACATTTCTATTCATCGGCATTATACCACAATGGCTTTGGACTGATTTGAAATTGCATTTGGTATTAAATGTGGGTAGAAAATAGATTGAATTGCATGGTTTCGTCCCGTCCGGGACGAAATATTCTGAGATAAACTCTCCTTCTACCCATATTTTGTGCCTACGGCACCATCACTAAAATGCCCCAACCTAACGGCGAAGGCATTCCCTTCAATATCATAGTAGAAAAAGTACTTATTTACTTTTGTCAACTTCCTTTTTTACCTCTTCTTTCACTTCATCTACTGGTGATTCAGTTTCCGGAATCTCTTCAACAACAGGAGCTTCAGCTTCCGAAACCTCTTCAACAACTACTTTTTCGACTTCTTTCTCAACCAGGTATTTATTCCTGATTTTTTCTTCCAGATTATCAACCAGAACCGAAGCTTTTTCATCCAGTTCATCAGCCTTGACTTTGGCCTTTTCAATAAGTTCCTGACCAAGAATTTCTGCCTTTTCAGAATACGATTTAGCAGATTCTTTGACATCAGTGACAACGTCGTCCATTTTTTCGCCAAAATCCTTCAGGTGTTCCTTTGCAGATTCAACCTCACCTGAAGTTTTTCCCTTGAGTTCCTCTATTTTGACATTTCCAACTTTTTTTGTGGTGCCAAACAATTTTTTTAATGATTCAGAAAGTCCCATAAATAGATGTGTTTAGTTTATAAACACAAATGTATTAAGAATTTACATAGACTACCAACTTTAGGCACTTTAGTTCACTTTAGGCAATCCGAACCTCCTAATCTACCTGTTCGAGCAATGCATCTCTTTCTCTCAGAAATTCCGATAGTTTTTCGATGCTGCTTCGCGTAATTGCCACCCTTCCGGAACGTATAAACTGAGTGACTCCAAAGAAATTCAGTTCATCAAAAAGCTGTTGCGTTTCAGCCGTAAGACCAGTCTTTTCAATCACTACATACTCGCGGGTAATTTCCAGAATGCGTGCTCCCGAATTGCGTACAATTTTTTCAATCTTATCCGATTCAAAAAGCTCTTCAATAGGTACTTTGTACAAGGCAATCTCCTGACAAATCATTTCTTCGTTGGTATTATAGTATGCCTTCATCACATCTACAACTTTTTCGAGCTGAGCGACCACTTTTTGCACGCGATCTGGCGTTTCCCTGATAACAATGGTAAACTTGAATATCCCGGGTATGGCCGATGCTGAAACAGTTAAGCTATCAATATTAATCTTCCTTCGGGTAAAAATAATGGTTATTCTACTGAGCAAACCGATGTGGTCTTCAGAAAAAACGGTGATAATATATTCTTGTTTCATCTTCTTTTTTTTAGGGTTCTAATAAAATGTCAGATATCGAAGCACCGGTTGGTATCATCGGAAAAACATTGTCTTCCTGCTCAACTACCACTTCCAATACATAAGGTCCTTTGTGGTCAATCATTTCCTGAATCGCTCCTTCCAACTGATCGCGTGAAGTTACTTTTTGCGCTTCCAGTCCATAAGCTTTTGCTATACCAACAAAATCAGGATTTTTCATCTTCGTAAATGAATAGCGTTTTTCGAAGAACAATTGCTGCCATTGGCGCACCATTCCCAGAAAATTATTATTCAGCACAATGATTTTAACTTCGAGATTGTATTGGGCAATTGTTCCCAATTCCTGAATGGTCATTTGAAATCCTCCATCGCCGGCAACGGCAAACACCACTCTGTCGGGTTTACCAATTTTTGCGCCCATGGCGGCTGGCATTCCAAAACCCATTGTACCCAAACCTCCTGAAGTAATATTACTACGAGTTTGACTGAATTTAAAATAGCGGGATGCAACCATCTGGTTCTGACCAACATCAGTTACACAAATAGCATCGTTATTGGTTTTCTCCGAAGCAATCCGAATTACTTCACCCATAGTTAATCCAGGTTGGGTAGGATAAATATCCTTGGATATTACTTTTTCCATTTCGATTTTATCGCAATCACGGAATTCCTGAAGCCAGGCTTCATGAGAATTTTGATTCACATTTCCGATCAGCATTCGAAGCGATTTTTTGGCGCTTCCCAAAACAGGCACATCGGCCTTGATTATTTTGTTTATTTCAGCCGGATCAATTTCGAGATGAATGATTTTGGCCTGACGGGCATAAGCAGCAACCTTTCCGGTAACACGGTCGTCAAAACGCATCCCTATGGCAATCACCACATCGGCTTGGTTGGTTTTGATATTAGGGCCATAGTTTCCATGCATCCCGAGCATTCCCACATTGAGCGGGTGATCAGAAGGAAGTGCTGAAAGTCCCAGTAAAGTCCATGCTGCGGGAATGCCGGTTTTTTCAATCAGTTCTTTCAGTTCTTCTTCTGCATGAGATAGAATCACTCCATGTCCAAACAATATGATCGGCTTTTTAGCTGCATTGATGAGGTCGGCTGCCGCTTTTACCTGAAACGGATCGACCGGATGTTCAGGTAAATAGCTTCTTATTTTGGTGCATTTTTTATACTCAAAATCGAACATTCCAAATTGTGCATCTTTGGAAATATCAAGCACAACTGGTCCCGGACGACCGGTAGTTGCAATGTGGAAAGCCTTTGCAATTGCTTCGGGTATCTCTTCCGCACTGGTAACCTGAAAGTTCCATTTTGTGACCGGCATAGTAATGCTTATCACATCCGATTCCTGAAAAGCATCGGTCCCCAATAAAGGCGATGAAACCTGACCGGTTATACAAACCAAAGGAATCGAATCGATTTGCGCATCGGCCAAACCGGTGATCAGGTTAGTTGCGCCCGGCCCGGAAGTTGCAAAGCAAACTCCTGCCCTACCGGTTACGCCCGCATAACCTTCAGCTGCGTGAATGGCGCCTTGTTCGTGGCGTGTCAGATAATGAGTGACTTGTTGATCATAGTCATACAACGCATCATAGATGGGCATTATAGCGCCCCCCGGATATCCAAAAATGGTATCGACCCCTTCTTCCAGAAGAGATAAGATTACAGCTTGAGAGCCGCTTACTCTTTGTGTTGCCATAGTATTCTGAGTTTTTATTTATATTCTTTAAAAAAGTTTGAAGTGCCTAAAGTTCGGAGTGCCTAAAGTACTTTAGGCACTCCGAACTTTAGGCACTTTAGGCACTTGTTAAATAATCCTTACTGCTCCTTTATCTGCCGATGAAACCAAACTTGCATAAGCCTTCAGTGCTTTGCTTATCTGACGGTTACGGCCAATTGGACTAAAGGCATCTTTCCCTTTTTCCAGTTCTCCTTCTCTGCGAAGTGCCAATTCTTCATCGCTTATCAACAGGTTTATTTTTCGTTCAGGAATGCTGATTTCAATCAGATCATTGTCCCTAATCAGTCCAATTGCTCCACCGGATGCAGCTTCCGGAGAAATGTGCCCGATAGACAAACCGGAAGTTCCTCCCGAAAAACGCCCGTCAGTAATCAACGCACAGGCCTTGCCGAGGTTCATTGATTTGATGTACGAAGTTGGATACAACATTTCCTGCATTCCCGGACCACCTTTGGGCCCTTCGTAACGGATCACCACCACATCGCCGGCATGCACCTCATCGCCAAGAATTCCGTTGCAGGCATCATCCTGCGACTCGAATACCCTGGCAGTTCCTTTAAAATTATAAACCGAAGGATCGACTCCTGCTGTTTTCACGATACATCCGTCCAAAGCAATATTGCCGTAAAGAACAGCCAAACCGCCATCTTTGTTGTAAGCATGTTCATAATCGCGGATACAGCCATTCGCACGGTCGGTATCCAATTCCTTGTAGTATTTTTCCTGAGAACCCATCACCAAATTGCGTCCTCCACCCGGTGCCGATTTATATCTTCTGAAAGCATCTTCAACAACTGTCGGCGCCATTATGTCATATTTGGCGATTGCTTCACCCAGGGTATTTCCATCAACACGGGGTACTGATAGATCGAGCATATCAACACGTGCGAGTTCGGCCAGGATACCCAAAATACCACCGGCCCGGTTCACATCCTGAACGTGATAATCGCCGCTTGGCGCTACTTTACAGAGATTTGGAGTCACGCGCGACAATTCATCGATGTCTTTCATCGTGAAATCAATTTCACCTTCGGAGGCAATGGCCAGAATATGTAAAACAGTATTCGTTGATCCTCCCATGGCAATATCCAGTTTCATTGCATTTTGGAATGCCTGTTTAGTTGCAATATTCCGGGGCAATACCTTTTCGTTTCCGTTTTTATAATAGTCGTAAGTAATTTCAACAATTCTTTCGGCAGCTTCTTCGAACAAAAGTTTCCGGTTGGCATGGGTAGCTAATATGGTACCGTTTCCGGGAAGTGCAAGTCCCAGCGCTTCAGCCAGGCAATTCATTGAGTTGGCAGTGAACATTCCGGAGCACGAGCCGCAGGTGGGACAGGCCATTTGCTCCACTTTTGTAATTTTTTCATCAGAAACGGAAGCATCTGCTGACATCACCATTGCATCCACCAAATCGTACATTTTACCATCAATTTCGCCGGCTTCCATTGGTCCGCCTGAAACAAAAATGGCCGGAATATTCAGGCGCATAGCAGCCATCATCATACCGGGAGTAATTTTATCGCAGTTCGAGATGCAAACCATCGCGTCCACCTTGTGTCCATTACACATGTACTCCACGCTATCGGCAATTACATCGCGTGACGGAAGCGAATACAACATTCCATCGTGACCCATGGCAATTCCGTCGTCAATGGCAATGGTATTAAATTCAGCAGCAAAGCATCCTTTCTGCTCGATTATACTTTTAACATACTGGCCGATATTGTGAAGATGCGCATGTCCGGGAACAAACTGAGTAAACGAATTAACAATGGCAATCACAGGTCGTCCAAAATGTTCTTCTTTCATCCCGTTGGCACGCCAGAGGCTCCGTGCGCCTGCCATACGCCGTCCTTCGGTCGTAGTAGCTGATCTTAATCGTTTTTGCATATCTAAGTTGTCTTAAGTTAAATGTTATAAAAAAAGCCCTTCTCAATTTGTATGAGAAGGGCTTTCAAGTTTTTAGCTTACATTATACCATTCTCATTCAGCACGAAGGAGGACCACCACGCTCACAATGACTAAAGATATAATGCTGATATTTTTCATTCTTTGATTCTGTTTATGACGCAAATGTAGAAATTAATTTGAAACCCCAAAATTAATTTGAAAGTTAAATGATGATTTATTAACAAACCTATAAGAAAACAAGGCCGAATGACAACAATAAATGAATTAATGAGTACTATTTGCTTCGATTTGCTTTGGGATACTAAACCAGAACGTCGATCCCGTCCCTACTTCGCTGTTCACACCAATATTTCCATGGTGTGCTTCAACGATTTTTTTTACTATTGCCAAACCAAGGCCGGTTGATTTCTCTTTATCAGTGGCTTTCACCGAAGTTGTCTGGAACGGGTGAAATATCTTTAAAAGCTCTTGCTCAGGAATACCCTGTCCCTGATCGATGATTTTAGTGATAATTTCATCGGTTGTTTCCGAAATATCAATCTCAATTTGTGTATTTGGAAACGAATATTTAATGGCATTGCTTAATAGATTGTTCAATACCTGGTGGATTTTGTTTTTATCGAAACACGCCACTATACTGTTTCGATTGGCATTGAAGATTATTTCCTGTGATTTTTTTTTAGCCATGAATTCACTTTTAAAAATGCTCTGATGAACAAAGGAAATATATTCCTGTTCGGACAGGTTCAAATCAAAAATTCCCGCTTCAATTTTAGAAACATCGAGAAAATCGTGAATAAGGTTTAAAGAAAAGGTACAACTGCTTTGGATGTACCCTAAATATTCAAGCTTGCTTTCATTGGACAGAACATCAAATTCCTCAATCAAAATATCCGAAAATGACCCGGCAACTCCGATAGGATTTCTCAAATCGTGAGCTACCATACCGATGTACCGGTTTTTTTCGAGATTTAACTCTGAAAGTTTTTCATTCAGTTGTTCAAGGTCCAGGGTACGTGCCTTGACTTTAACTTCAAGATTCAGGTTGGCATCCTGAAGGCTATGCATTAATTTCCGGTTATTGGTAATCAACTCGTATTTTTCGAATGCCTCTTTGACAATGGAATCCAATTCATCAGGATTCCATGGCTTCGTTAAATAACGAAAAACCTGACCTTCATTGATGGCGCCAATCACCGCTTCA
>JBBRXN010000040.1:0-44805 GCA_038248385.1 Bacteroidales bacterium | reverse complement strand
GTCAGTTTTGAATGTGGTTCTGTAGGCGATGCCAAAGTTACTTTGCCAGCCGCTGTAAAACTGATGCGCGAACAATGGAAGAAAGCCTGAAATCAGTGTTCAGTTGCCAGTCGCAGTATGCAGTTTATTCAGACAGTGATATTAGATAATCACGAAAATAGTTTCTTGTAAGAATTATAAAAAGTCCCGGGTCAATAAAAGCCGGGACTTTTTCCCCCGCCCCTCCAGATATGCAATAAAAGCTGGCAGTAGCTGGTGCAAATTTGCAACATTAACTTTTTTGCCACGGATTTGCAATCACTGTTTCCTATTGAAAATTATTTCCTTCTATCCCATTTTTCAGGGTTCTCGTATGTGCTGAAAATTGCTTTAATGCTTATGATTTGTTGGTCGGGCAATATCATGTATGTAAGGAAACTTCTCTACGTTCATGCAACGTATATCATCATAACGAACTGCAAATAAGGTGTAATTTGATCTTAAAAATTTAAGTTGTTTATCAATTGTTTGATAAAATCGTTTTCCTAAACCCGATTGGCAGGAGTTATAATAATCAATCGCATTTTGAATATCGTTGAAGGCCTCCGATTCAATTTCGATTGAAAATTAAAGTTCATTTTCAACAATAAGCTTTTTCTTAACTTCGTCCCAATTAAGAAGCCGGGTTGGATCTTCCTCACTGGCCTTCATCCGTTGCCTAACTATATTTTTATGTTCCTCGGGTATTGGATGTTTGTCAATGTCATCAGTTTCCTTTAAAACTTCTTTGAGCATTGATCTTTCGGTAGGAGAAAGTTGCCGAATAATATCAACCACCTGATTAAATCTAAGCGGAACTTTTATTTGAATTGGTTGAGATCCCATATCTGTATATTTTGATGCGAAGTTATTAAAAAACACTTATTGCGAATTAGATGTGTAAAAGTTGTCTGTGAAGCTTGTTGTGGTTTTCTTACGGGTATATAAAATATCCGATAATTTACATACCCCAATATGAAAAATATCGAAAACAGAATCCAAAGCCAGCTTATTCAATTTTGTAGTTAATCACAGAACCATCTTCGTTCCCAACCAGAAGATTGAACCAGGAACTCGAATCGTTGAATTTCCCCAACAGAAATGAAGTGTTTCCGGCCAATGGGAAGCCCCATGAGATTGAACCGTTTTTTTCGAGCAGATAGATTTTGTTTTCTCCTCCCAATACCACACCAATTTTGTTTCTTCCGGATCCAAAAGCGTAAACAAACGGTGTTTCACTGATCGTGTCGGGAAAGGTCCGGTCGAACAATTTCTTGCCGTCGGCTGCAAATACCGTCAGCTTTTTACCTTCAGCAAAAAGATATTCAGGAGAACCATCTCCATCCAGATCTTGTACTGCAAAACGGTGACCTGCGCCGAATTTGCCTACTTCTTTTAGTTCTTCCTGTCCGGTAAAATCCTGAATATGAATTTTACCAGATTGGTCGGTCGAAATTAGCCTCGGATTTCCTTCATTAATGAAAGTCATTTGATTTTTTGAACGATTGAAAACCGCTATCTGAATTTCGCGGCTTTTCCCTTGCCAGTCGAGGAAATACGTATTTTGCTGATCTGAACAAACGATGAAAGTTTTATCTTCGATGTAGTAATGACTGATTGGGACGGTAATTAGACTTTCTGATCCATCAAAATTCCATTTTGGAATCAGTTTTCCGTCACGGTCATATACATATACTTTTTTGTCATCAGCAGCCACAAAAAACCTAAATTCTCTGTTTTTCCCAAATTCAGACACTGACACACCGTTTGAAGCCATTGATTTAAAATAAACCGGAAATTTACCCACCTTGTTTCCCATTCGATCGATTACACACAATTGAGTTTTTGTATTGAAGAGATACTGAAACTTGTTGTTGTGGTATATGTCAATTTGATGAATTTCGGAAATGATTGGATCTGGCAGGTTTATCTTCCAAAGAATAACTCCTTCCTTGTTTATGAGATAAACATTGTTCTGTTTATCGGTAACAATCATTTCCCTATTGGCCAAATCCTTGTGATTGAGCACCAATTTTGGTTTCTGTGCCAATGGTGCGTCGAGCTTGAGTTGCCAGATGGCCTGAGGCTCTTCCTTAATATTCGGATCGTATTTCAGGTTGATCCTGTTTTGAATCATTTTATCTGAAACAGAAAATTGCCACGAAAAAGTACTGAATTTGCGTATCACTTCTTCGCTTGCCGATAAATTGGCGCTGAGTTCAGGTTTCAGCAAAACTTCTTTTAAACGGAAAACTTTCGGCACCTTCGAATACAGGTAAAAGTTAGCTTTAGGTTGCCCGTTTTTTATGTAGTCTTTGTAAATAGAGTCATTTGCAAGGATTTTTTCTGATGCCAGATTTTGCAGATAGCTTTTTAATCCAGGTAAATTATCGCCCCAGATGAGATATTTTCGGTACAATACAAAGTAATTACCATTAATGCCTGAGAAAGCCCTTCCAAAAAGTGACTCAGCCATATTGCTGATGGGCAGGCGATAGATATCAAACGAATTTTTGCTGTTAACGGTATATTTTGCATGTTGTTTATCGGGTTCATCTTTACTGGTACGGTTCCATTCGGTAACAGCTTTGGCCAACTTTTCCTTTGCATCTGATTCATCTAATATTTCGGCCACAAAAAAGCGGTTTTGTTCTGGATTCGATTTGTTGATGGTGGTATAAACACCTGCAAACTGAACTCCTCCAATCTCTTTGAACAAGCGGATAGCATCTGTTTTTGTCTTCTTCTGAAACTCCATCAGGCTCATTTCCCGCGGGTAATAATTGCCGTTCGCCTTGATGTATGACTCATAATGATCAAGATAATCAGAAGTATTTTTCAGGTTCAGTGCAACGAAATAGGAAGCATTGGCAGGTATGGCTTTTTCGATGGTTATTTTCTGCGCTTCCTGGTTCCGGAAGATATTGAGGTAATTATCGCTCGAATCTTTGGTCATACTAAAGCCGTTCATTTCCAACTCAGCAGATTTTATAGAAAGATCAAGTTCCGACCAATTGGAATAGGCGCTAAGTTGTCCGACTGTTTTACGGATTTCAGGAGAAACGAATTTAGCAAGTAGTTGGTGGATAGTTAGATGATTGATGAAGATATTGACAAATGCATTTTCTTCTATCGTTTTGTAAAGCTCAGTAAATTCGAAATTATTGAGCAGGTTTTGCGAATTGGTTTGCCTGATGGCTTGTTCGAGAAGAATAAAGTCTTCGCTCACCATAAATACATCGTTGGCACAAGCGTAAAAAAAGCTGAGTTCAGCCGACCGGGCATTAAAAATGGTCGTGTTGTCGTAATTTTTCCGGGTAATGTTGTATTGCGAGCCCAAATCAGATGTAACAGTTTCAGTAGCCGAAATTGACTCATTCTGGTCGTTCATTTGCACAAGATACAGACTGGTCAGCTGGTTTTTCCCGGTAGGATTGATCGAAAGGATGACTGATTTCCCTTTCATCAAATTATTTATTCCTGAATGGCTGTCAGCAAAATTATAAAACCGGCCTACTTTTGAAATTAGTTCATCAATCGCTTTGATTCCTTTTAATTCAGTAATAATCGGATGATTGCCTTTCAATGTATTGTAAAAATCTTCAGTGTTTTTTACTTCGATGATCAAAGGGCACTTTAGCGGGACCGCCTTGAATGCAGGATTTTGCTTGGTCGAAAAGGTCTGAATAACAGGTTTTTCTATAGGACGCGGGAAATATTTAACTCCGAGAAAAACTGCAGATGCAACCAGTAAGACAATGCCTGTAATAACAATAACTTTTCGCATAAAGGGTAAATATTTTGCTAAAAGTACAAAGATTGTTCGTTTTTACTGTTGTTTAACTTCAGATGCTTCGACAATTTTATAAAGTTTGTCGGATTTCCTGATTTTTGTATCAAGCGGGATAGAGATGTACGAGCCTTTGGGCGCCTCCTCAACCGACTGCTTGTCAAGCTGAATTTCTGAAACGATGGTTTTAACCAATCCGGTGGTTGGTCCGGTAATGATTATTTCGTCACCCACTTTCAGCAGACTGGTCTCAAGCTTGAATTCAGCCACCTTGAGCTTCGAAAAGTAATTAATACCCTTGCCAATATATACTTTTCGGTGGGTTGCCACCGATCCGTAATTTCCACTCCATTCGCCCAGGCGTTGTCCAAGGTAATAGCCATCCCAGAAACCACGGTTAAAAACCGAGGAGAGACGTTCATCCCAATCGGCAATCTTTTCAGCAGTAAAAGTTTCGTTAAAATAAGCATTCACAGCTTCGCGGTAACATTCCACCACGGTATAAACATATTCGGGCGAGCGCGCCCTACCTTCAATTTTCAGCACCGAAACACCTGCATCGAGCAATTTATTCAGAAATCCAATGGTTTTAAGATCTTTGGGCGACATGATATACTCGTTGTCAACTTCCAGTTCGGCACCGGTTTCCTTATCGGTAACAATGTAAGCACGACGACAAGATTGCATACAAGTTCCTCGGTTGGCCGACGAATTCATTTCATGAAGGCTAAGATAACATTTACCCGAAACGGCCATACACAGTGCGCCATGCACAAACATTTCGAGTTTCACCAATTCGCCTGAAGGTCCGGTAATATTTTGCTCCCTTATTTGATTCGAAATTTCCCAAACACGACCAACATTCATCTCACGGGCAAGAACAACAACATCAGCAAATTGGGCATAAAATCTGACCGCTTCGATGTTGGTAATATTTACCTGTGTTGAGATGTGAACCTCCACTCCCACCTGACGGGCATACATGATAGCGGAAATGTCGGAAGCAATAATGGCTGAGACGCCGGCTTCTTTTGCTGCATCAATAATGCGGTGGAGTTGGTCCAATTCAGAATCGAAAACCACCACATTTACAGTCAGATAGGTTTTAACTCCTTTGGAATGTGCAGTCTCTGTGATTTTCTTAAGATCGTCAAGCGTAAAATTATTTGATGAACGGGCGCGCATATTTAGTTGATCCACACCAAAATAGACCGATCCTGCCCCTGCCTGAATGGCTGCCATAAGCGATTCGTAAGAACCAACCGGCGCCATGATTTCAACATCTTCCCTTCTCATGAATTTTGAAATTTTGAGCTGCAAATTTAGTTTTATTTTGGATGGGATCAGGAATCGTTTTTTCGATTGCGGATTTCCAACAAGTCCTTGTTTAATTCGTAATTCTTTTCATAAAAAATGCGGCTCCGTTTGAAGCCGCATTCACTTGATCAGATGGTGATATGCGAATTGATTATTCAACATTCAGACTGTATGTATAGCTTTTGCTATTGGTTGAAAGTACGACCGAATATTTTCCTTTTTCAAGTTTTGAGAGATCAAATCCTTCGTTTACATTGAATCTGTCTCCGATTTTTTTGGAATAAACCAAATCGTTTTTACCGTAGAGATTCAGGCTAAGATTTTCTTCCGAAAAATTCAGGTATGAAAGCTTTAATACCCCATCCCTGTATCCAAAGTAGGGCTCCATGATGCTTTTTTCCTTACCTACCGCGATATTCTTGTTCGCAATTTTAAATGAACGTTCAGTTGTTGAACCATCAATTGAAGCTGATAATTTGTAATCGCCTGATTCAAGATTTGAGAAATCGAATACTTTACGGTAATCTTTGCTATCAGCGCCGGTTTCCTTGTAATAGATGATTTCACCCTTGCTGTTTTCGATACTGATCAGGAAATTGCTGGCAGAAGTATTTGAAATTGCAACTACTGCTTTTTCGGAAGTGAGTGGCAGTATGTTAACTTTTAAGTTTCCTGATGCCATTAATGTGTTTGCAAATACTACAAATGCGAACAACATTGCTAATTTTGAAATTGTTTTAATTGTTTTCATGTTTCTATATTTTTATAACACTGCAAACATACAACCCTTGAATTATACATGCTGTACAACATGCGTTAAAGAACCATTACCTTTTTGTTAACGGATTCATTTTATATTAACTCAATATGAATGATCGCTTTAAATATCAATATTTCAGAGATATAGAATTAAAGGCGATTCAAAATTAATTACATTTTTATGGAGATCGAAATACTGCAACTGCTCGAAGGAGCTAAAAAAGCACAAGGTTTGACGGTAATTATCGATGTTTTCAGGGCTTTTTCGACAGCTTGTTACGCTTTTGGCAATGGAATTCAGCGGATTTATCCGGTTGGCGACCTCGAAATGGCTTATCAAATGAAACAGCAAAATCCGGATTTTATATTGGTGGGCGAACGGAATGAACAAAAGCCTGAAGGTTTCGACTTCGGAAATTCGCCATCACAACTGCTGGAAGCCAACCTGAATGGGAAAACCATGGTTCATACAACGAGTTCGGGAACGCAGGGAATTGCCAATGCCACTCATGCCGATGATATAATCACCGGAAGTTTCGTGAACGCGGGAGCAATCTTAGATTATATAAGAAAGCAAAATCCGCATAAAGTTTCTCTGGTTTGTATGGGTTACAGCTGCCAATATCCAACCGATGAGGACACACTTTTGGCCGTTTATATTAAGAATGAACTGGAAGGTATTGCCAACGATTTTCAGGAAATGGTCGAACAGTTGCGGATTGGAGACGGAGCCCGGTTTTTTGCGCCTGAGAAACAGGAATGGGCGCCAACTGCTGATTTTGATTTATGTCTTGCATTGAACTCCTTCAATTTTGTGCTGAAAGTGGAAAAAGAAAACGATTTGAACTATATGAAGAAGATTGAGGTTTAAGAATGACTATTCAGGATAAACAATACTTTTGAGTTCTCAAATTTTACCTTACGCTGGAATGAAAACATACAATTTTGACGAACTGATTGACCGCACCAGTAGCAATTGCATCAAATACGATGCACGTAAAGCTTTCTTCGGAAAGGCTGATTTGTTACCAATGTGGGTGGCCGACATGGATTTCAGAACTCCTGATTTTATTGTGGAGGAGATTAAAAAACGTGCTGAACATGAAGTTTTCGGATATACTTTTCGGGGTGATACTTACAATCAATCAATTATCAATTGGGTTAAGCGCCGTCACAACTGGGAAATTAAATCCGAATGGATTTCATATAGTCCGGGAGTAGTTGCTGGCTTTACTTTGGCCATTGAAGCTTTTTCGAAGCCTGGTGAGGGTGTGATTATTCAGCCTCCGGTTTATTTTCCGTTTTTTGATTCGGTAAAAGGAACCGGACGCGAACTAATCGAAAATCCGCTCCGTTTGGAAAATGGTCGATATTATTTTGATCTGGACGACCTGAAACAAAAAATCACTCCGAATACGAAGCTTTTGCTGCTTTGTAATCCGCAGAATCCGGGAGGAATGGCCTGGACTGAAAAGGAACTTACTGAATTGGCCCGGATTTGTATTGATAATAAGGTGCTAATTATTTCAGATGAAATTCATTCAGATTTGATATTTGAAGGATATCGGCATACCCCATTGGCAGGTATTTCAGAAGAAATTGCCCGGAATTGCGTGGTTTGTATGGCGCCCAGTAAAACGTTTAACACTGCTGGATTGACAACTTCGTTTCTTATTATCCCAAACATGCGGCATTTTGTTGCTTACGAACGGGTGATGCGTCTTCCGCATTTACACATGGGCAATATTTTTGGTACGGCAGCCCTCGAAGCAGCCTATACCTCAGGCGATGAATGGCTAGCTCAGTTATTGAAATACCTTCAGCAGAATTATTCTATTCTGGAGCAGTTTTTTAACGAAAATCTTCCGGAAGTAAAAGTGATGAGGCCGGAAGCCACCTATTTAATCTGGCTTGATTTTTCAGCGCTTGGCCTGACAGATGAAAATATTAATCAGAAACTGATTGAAGCAGGAGTTGGCCTCAACCGTGGTATTCAATTCGGGAAGCAAGGCAGTGGTTATATGCGTATGAATATTGGCTGTCCGCGGTCAGTACTTGAGGAAGCTTTATTCAGGATTCAAAAGGCTTTTCAGGAATAAAACCCGGAGCTACCTCGCTGCAAGCTGCCGCATCAATTCTTCAATATAAATACGGCTTTTCATTCTCTTGAGATAAATTTCGCGCTTTAACGCTTCTGACTTTGAGGCATAAGCTTCATGGTAAACTATCTTCCATGGGCGGCCATTTTTCGTGGAAGTAGTAGCCCCGGCATTATGACGAACCAGTCTTTCTTGCAGATTTGAAGAGCTACCGATATAATATCCATCACGGGACTCACTATAAAGGATATAAACGAAATGTTGCATGGAATAAAAATACAATAAAAACGGGAATGAAATTGAATTCATCCCCGTTTAAGTAGCGAGAGGCGGGCATGATCCGCCGACCTCGCGATTATGAATCGCGCGCTCTAACCAGCTGAGCTACCTCGCCATTATTTCAAATCACTTGCAGATATTCAGCCAACCTTCCCGATATTTATCGGGACGCTCTAACCAGCTGAGCTACCTCGCCATTATTTCAAATCACTTGCAGATATTCAGCCGACCTTCCCGATATTTATCGGGACGTTTTAACCAGCTGAGCTACCTCGCCATTATTTGCTTTGAATTCTATTGTGAACTTTTGTAAAAATGAAAAACGAATCTCTCCTTTTTTGCGGTTGCAAATATAGTACTTTATTTTTTTTACGGTCAATTGATAATGAAAACTTTCATTTTTTTTATTGCGGAAACATTTCTAAGCTTTGTATTATTGTGTTTAATTCCATACATTGCACAAAATCAAAATAAACAATGTCTGAAAAATCAAAATTAAATTTAGAATATATTATCAATTGTTCTCCCAAAGTGCTTTTTAATAGGCTAAGCACAGCCTCAGGGCTTTCTGAATGGTTTGCCGATGATGTTCGAGTCAAAGGGAATTTTTTCACATTTGTCTGGGGGGACACTGATCAGATTGCAGAAAAGAAATTCCATAAGGAAAATAAACTGGTTAGGTATGAATGGCAGGATGAGGATATGGGAAAGGATGAAAACTTTTTTGAATTTATTGTCAATCAGGATGACCTTACCAATGATGTTTCACTTATAATTGTTGATTTTGCAGATGAAGATGAGATAGAATCAACTTCCGACCTTTGGAATACGCAGATAACTAAATTGAAACAACTTCTTGGTTGCTGATATTTTAATTCCATACGTTTCAAGTAGAGCAGGTTAAAACCCATTTTATATTTCTTACCGCAACTGTTCAATTTTTATTCCTTCATTTTTGGAAATGTCTTTAATTAATTGATGTACGGAGGAATGTTTCCCTTTTTAATTCTTCAAAATACTTTAGTTTTGTATTCGTAAATTTGGAAAGATAAAGAATGAAGCGATTACATAAATTTATCATCAAAAGTTTTCTGGGGCCTTTTTTTATGACCTTTTTTATTTGTGTATTTATCCTCTTAATGCAATTCTTGTGGAAATACATTGATGAACTGGTTGGGAAAGGTCTTGACTGGAAGATTGTTACAGAATTATTGTTGTATGCTTCATGTGGCCTTGTACCGCTTGCGTTTCCGCTTGCCATGCTGCTGGCTTCCATTATGACCTTTGGTAATATGGGAGAAAATTACGAGCTGGTGGCGATGAAAGCTTCGGGGATTTCCCTGTTCCGGATTATGCGTCCGCTAATGTTTGTCACCCTTATCTTGACCACGATTGCCTTTTATTTTTCGAATAATATACTTCCAAAAACAAATCTTGAATTCTATTCGCTGCTTTATAGTGTAAAACAGCAGAAACCGGAGATGATAATTAAGGAAGGCGTCTTTTCGAACGACATGGATAATTACAGTATCAAGGTTGAGCGAAAGGGACGCACCAACAATATGTTGTACGATGTGATGATATATAATCATTCTCAAAATGAAGGAAACGTAAATGTAACAGTGGCCGATTCCGGAAAAATGGAAATCACTGAAGACAAAAAGTTCATGTCGGTTACTCTTTTCAGCGGACAAGCTTATTGGGACGAAAAGGAGAACAGATCAGGCAGTGAAAAACGTTTCCCCTTCAGGCGTGAGTCATTCAAAAAGGAGGTTATCAACATCAGTATGCTCGGGTTCGAATTTAACCGGACTGATGAAAGACTTTTCACTCAGGGTGCACGTGCAATGAATATCAGTCAGTTGAGAATTTACGGTGATTCTCTGTTCAAAGATTATAAAATCAGGCTTTGGCGGTTTGTAACTTCCTTAAGCTATCAAAGTGATATTAACCATCAAATCGCATGGCTATCAATGCCTTATGATTCATTAAGGATAAACCCAAATATCAAACCAGATTCCATAGTTGATATTGACAAAACTATTGCCTCATTAAGCACATTCGAAAAAGAAGAATTGTATCAGCGGGCTATTGGGAATGTACGAAGTAACTCCCAGATCATCACCCAGCGAATGGATGAAATGTACTACCAGAAAAAATATGTGAACAACTATCCCATGGAGTGGCACCGTAAATTCACCCTTTCAATTGCTTGTTTGATTTTCTTTTTTATCGGTGCGCCGCTTGGAGCCATTATCCGGAAAGGAGGGCTCGGAATGCCGGTGGTTGTTTCAATTCTAATGTTTATTTTCTATTACATTTTAATGATCACAGGAGAGAAATTTGCGCGCGAAGATGCATGGTCTATGCCTGGAGGGATGTGGTTCTCCTCATTGATCTTTCTGCCTCTGGGTATCTGGTTAACCTATAAAGCAGCTACGGATTCCGGCATTATGAATATTGAAAGCTATCAATTGTTCTTTAAGAATTTACTTAATTTGAAATTCTTAAAGCGTCAAAAACCTGAAATTTAATCGGATGCGAATACTTCAGTTAATGAACAAAGTGCCATGGCCACCAAATGACGGAGGTGCAATTGCGTGTCTGAATATGACAAAGGGATTTTCGATGTTGGGGCACGAAGTTACCGTATTGAGCATGAATACTTCCAAGCATCATATCGGCATTAAAGAGATGCCTGCCAACATTCGGAATCAGGCCGATTTTCATTTGGTGGAGGTTCCCGCGAACATCAATTGGGTCGAAGCAGCTATTAACCTGCTGTTTTCTAAGTTACCATACAACGCTCAGCGATTTATCTCCGATGAATTCAGTAAGCAACTGGCTCAGCTTTTAACCGTGAGAGCATTCGACGTAATACAACTCGAAGGATTGTATCTCTGTCCGTATATTCCAGTTATCCGTAAATATTCTGAGGCTTTGATTGTTTACAGGGCGCACAACATTGAGTTCGAAATATGGGATCGGACAGCCAAATTATCTCAGTGGTGGCGCTCTAAATATCTGCGTAACCTTTCCAAACGGATCAAACGTTTCGAAATCAGTTATCTGAATGCCTACGATTTACTGGTACCAATAACCGACCGTGACGGAATTATTCTTGATTCGCTCGGCAATGTTAAGCCACGCCATACCTCCCAAACCGGAATTGATTTCGCTTCGCTTGTACCAACGGCAAAAAAGCTTGAATTTCCGTCCCTGTTTCATATTGGAGCTTTAGACTGGGCGCCCAATCAGGAAGGCTTGATCTGGTTTTTTGATCATTGCTGGCCGCGTATTCACAATGAAAATCCTGATCTGAAGTTTTATCTGGCAGGAAGAAACGCTCCCGAATGGCTCGAACGACGGTTCAAACTGAACGGTGTAGTTTACCTGGGTGAAATCAATGATGCTTATGATTTCATCAATTCCAAGGCAGTTATGGTGGTTCCGCTTTTCTCCGGAAGCGGCATGCGAATTAAAATCATTGAGGGAATGGCATTGGGTAAACCGATTGTAACTACCGACATTGGTACTGAAGGGATTCCTACTGAAGACGGCAAGAATATAATGATTGCAAATGATGCCGATCAGTTTGTTGATTCAATCAAGCGTTTGATCAATAATCGTGTTTTGTTTGATGAAATCGGGAAAAATGCAATCGGCTTCATTCAGGAAAAATTTGACAACCTTGCGCAGGCTGGCGCATTGATTGATTTTTACAAACAACAAATTAAATAAATACAAACCTATCCGTGGTTCATATTTTGGAAATAATCTTCTGGGTCTCCTGTTTTATTATTTTTTATGCTTTTGGCGGTTACGGCGTATTTTTGCTCATTTTTCTGAAAATAAGAAGCCTGTTTCTTCGCCGTAATATAATTTCTGAAGTAATTTCAAATGACCAACTTCCCGAGGTTTGCCTCATAATTGCAGCATACAATGAACGCGATTATGTCGATATGAAAATAAAAAATTCACTTTTGCTCGATTATCCAACTAATAAACTCACAATTATTTGGGTGAACGACGGGTCGGATGACGGAACTCCGGAATTGGCTGCAATTTATCCGGAGGTAACTTTGTTACACAACCCAAAACGCAGTGGAAAAATTGAGGCAATGAATCGTGGAGTTGAGTTCTCCAAAGCCCCGATTTTGATGTTTAGCGATGCAAATACTGTATTGTCGAAAAACGCATTGCGGGCTGTAGTAAGGCATTTTCAGGATAAAACAGTTGGTTGTGTGGCCGGAGAGAAACAATTTTATAAAGAAAAAGATCAGCCTGTCGCTTCGGTGGGCGAAGGATTTTACTGGAAAATTGAATCATGGCTGAAACGACTCGACTATCAGTTTTACAGCACAATTGGAGCAACAGGCGAATTATTTGCTGTCAGGCGCGAATTGTATCAGCGGGTTGAACCGGATACTTTACTCGATGATTTTATGATCTCGATGCGGATTACCCAACAAGGATTCCGGGTAGCCTACGAACCTATGGCGGTAGCTTCCGAACACGGTTCATCGAATGTAAAGGAAGAAATGAAACGTAAAGTACGCATCGCTGCGGGCTGTTACCAATCATTTTTTCGCCTGAAAAAATTGCTCAATCCATTTTTCAATTTCAAGCTGTTTTTTCAATACGTGTCGCACAAAGTATTGCGCTGGACACTCGCTCCACTGGCTTTGATCAGTGTGCTTGGGTCAAACATTTTTATACTGATTGGCCAGGAACAATTCCGGGCATATTCAGTCTATTCCGTACTATTTTACCTGCAAGTTATATTTTACGGGCTGGCAGTAGCCGGATTTTTATCGCAGAAAAATCCGATGCGCATTCGATTTTTATATGCTCCGTTTTATTTTGTGGCAATGAACTTTGCCATGTTCAAAGGTTTTTTCAGATTTCTGAAAGGCAAACAAAACGTACTATGGGAAAAGGCTGAACGTTCAGGGATAAAGCACAAATAAATTTAGTAATTTCGCCCGCCGTAATGGAAGCACTATTGAAAATTTAGAACAATGACAGAATTTGAACTGAATACAATTCCTGAAGCTGTTGAAGCAATTAAGCAGGGAGAAATGGTCATCGTTGTTGATGATGAAGATCGGGAAAATGAGGGTGATTTTATTGCTGCCGCCGAAAAGGTAACTCCCGAAATGGTCAACTTCATGACGACTATCGGACGTGGACTTGTATGTGCACCAATCACTGAAGAACGTTGTACCGAGCTTGAACTTGAAATGATGGTCGGAAATAATACTTCATCGCACGAAACTCCTTTTACAGTTTCAGTTGATTTACTTGGCTACGGATGTACCACAGGTATTTCAGCGAGCGATCGGGCCAAAACACTGAATGCACTTGCCAACCCAAATACAAAACCTGAAGAACTGGGCCGTCCGGGACATATTTTCCCGCTCAGAGCCCGAAGCCGAGGTGTACTTCGTCGGGCAGGCCATACCGAAGCTGCCGTCGATTTAGCGCGTCTGGCCGGACTGAATCCCGCCGGTGTCCTAATTGAAATTATGAACGAAGACGGAACCATGGCGCGTTTGCCCGAGTTGATGATACTTGCCAACCGGTACAACCTGAAAATTGTTTCGATCAAAGACCTGATCACTTTTCGTTTGAAAAATGAAAGCCTGATCGAACGAGGTGACGAAGTTACGTTGCCTACCAAATATGGCAATTTCAGGGTTATTCCATTTAAGCAATTGTCAAACGGGGTAGAGCATATTGCCTTAATAAAAGGCGAATGGGCTGTTGACGAATCCATTTTGGTCAGGGTTCATTCATCGTGTATGACCGGCGATATTTTCGGGTCAAAACGTTGCGACTGCGGCGACCAGCTCGAACAAGCCATGAATCTTATCGAGAAGGAAGGCAAGGGTGTTGTTGTTTATATGCAGCAGGAAGGCCGTGGCATAGGTTTGATGAACAAAATCGCAGCCTATAAGCTTCAGGATGAAGGTCTTGATACTTACGAAGCAAATATACATCTGGGATTTGATGCCGATGAACGTGATTATGGAGTTGGCGCCCAGATTTTACGAAGCCTTGGCATAACCAAAATGCGTCTGATCACCAATAACCCGATTAAGCGCGTTGGGCTCGAAGCATACAACCTCGAAATAGTAGAGACTGTAAATATCGAAATCGAACCCAACGAATTCAATCAATTTTACCTGAAGACCAAACGCGACCGAATGGGTCATTTTTTACAGAAGTTTAAATACTAAACTTCTAATCCTTCAGGTAATCAATCTGAACAAGGTCGTTCCAAATCGCATCTTTTTTGGGCGGAGCGGCAATTATTTTTATTGGTAGTTTGGTTACCGGGTGGATGAATTCTATTTTCCGGGCGTGCAAATGAATTCCGGCATTTTCGTTGCTTCGCGCAGCGCCGTATTTCAGGTCGCCTTTGATGTGCAGGCCAATGCGGTTTAGCTGTGCGCGAATTTGATGGTGCCGACCGGTTTTCAGGTCAATTTCAAGCAAATGATAATGGTTAAGTGTCGCAACATGGCGATAGTGCAAAATTGCTTCTTTGGCATTTTTGCGTTCTTTGTTGTGCGCGTGCGATTTGTTCTTTTCTTCATCTTTTACCAACCAGTGATGCAAAGTTCCTTCTTCGAGTTCAGGAAGAGCATCAACCACTGCCCAGTATGTTTTTTTCATGGCTTCTTTGTCCTGAAACATTTCATTCAGGCGGGTAAGCGCCTTGCTGGTGCGGGCAAAAAGAATTACGCCACTCGACGGGCGGTCCAAACGGTGAGGCGAGCCCAGATAAACATCACCCGGTTTTTTGTATTTTACCTTGATGTATTCCTTCACCTTGTCAATTAAGGTTTCATCACCGGTTTTGTCGCCCTGAACGATCTCGCCACAAGCTTTGTTAATGGCAATGATATGATTGTCTTCGTAAATTACTTCCATTTTAATTTGTCTAGTTTCTAAAGGGATCAGCCTTTGATTGTTTCTATTTTATGATGGTCATTGCTATTTCGTCCGAAAGAAGATATTTGATTTTAGGATCATTTTACCACGGACGACTTTCTTTATTTTTCTGAATCCGTTCGCTGAAGCGAACGGCAAAAGATATCTTCGTTTCAAGGATGGCCGCCAAATTTCAAACTCAAAACTCAAAAAAAATATCCAATATTCAATACCGAATATTCAGTATCCAAAACCTTCGCACTGCAACAACTTGGAACTTTGAACCTGAAACTTGAAACTCTTTAATATTGCTCCCTTTCGTTGGGGAAATCTTTTGATTTTACATCCTGAACATAAGAGTTAACTGCACCTTTTATTTCTTCTGAAAGATTCAGGTATCTTCTCAGGAAACGCGGTGAAAATGATTGTGTAAGTCCAAGCATATCATGAATAACCAGAACCTGACCATCCACACCACCGCCGGCGCCAATGCCAATTACAGGAATTTTCAGCGACTTAGCCACTTTGGTTCCCAATTCAGCCGGAATTTTTTCCAGAACCAGGGCAAAACATCCGGCTTCTTCCAATAATCTGGCATCTTCAATCAGCTTTTGTGCTTCAACTTGTTCCTTTGCACGAACGGTATAAGTTCCGTATTTATTGATCGACTGAGGCATCAGTCCCAAATGTCCCATCACCGGAATACCGGCTGACAGAATACGTTCAACCGATTCGATAATTTCTTTGCCACCTTCAACTTTTACTGCATCGGCGTGCGTCACTTTCATAATTTTAATGGCCGAATTCAGCGCCTCCAGAGGGTTTCCCTGATAGCTTCCAAAAGGCATATCAACCACCACCAGCGCGCGGGTCACTGCTCTTACCACCGATTTTCCATGATAGATCATTTGATCTAGTGTAATGGGCAAGGTCGTTTCATTACCCGCCATGACGTTCGAAGCCGAATCACCAACCAGAATAATATCGATTCCGGCTTCATCAACCAGCTTGGCCATGCTGAAATCATACGAAGTGAGCATGGCAATTTTTTCGCCTTTCAGTTTCATTTCTGAAAGTACATGGGTGGTAACCCTCCTGATTTCTTTGTGGACTGACATATTCGTTTGTTTTCGATTCGACTACAAAAGTAAGAATTTATACATTGGATAATTGGATTTCTTTTAGCAAAACAAAGAAGCCGGCTCAATCGAACCGGCTTCTTTGTTTTTATACTCTAAGGAATATTCCCTTTTTATACATGTAATACAGTAGCGACCAGACGAGCATGATACTCCCTATAATACTGACTATCTGACCAAGATCGCCCATCAGAACGGTCCATCCAAAGATGTATTTGCTGGTTTTGCCTACATCTACCAAATCGTAGAGAAGATATATAAATATGGAATTCATACCGATCACCCGGAAGAAGAACGACCATTTTTTCCAGCCTTTCACATCGATGATCCAGTAAAATAAGGTAATCAACAAGAAACCGATTCCAGCAGTCAGCAAATTAAAAGGTGCTGTCCAGCAAGCTTTAATAATAGGATAAAAAGTGCTGAGCAGTAAAGCCAGAACAATTGCCGAAACTCCCGTCAACGAAAGAATTTTAATTTTCTTCTGATCGTTCGTTTTCTTGTCGCGCAGAAAATGCCCCGCCACCGAACCCATCAGGGTAACTGTAACAGCAGAAACAATACAAAGCAATCCTTCCGGATCAAATACTCCACCATACAATCGCCCGGGAAGTAACATCCGGTCGATGTACCCGTTAATACAACCTTCAGGAGTGAGCACTCCGGCGCCAATGCCGGGAACAGGAATTAATAGTTGAATGATGCTGATGCCGACCAGCAATCCACCCAGCCAGTAAAGTCGTTGTTTAAACGATTTACTGTAAATTGTGATCATGGCAGTAAAATAATAGGCGAGTCCAATTTGCGCCAGAACACTTGCAAACCGCGGATTTTCAAAGCCATTGCTGAACACTCCGTTGTATATCAATCCAAGGAAAACCAGGATTAAGGCACGTTTCAATGCTTTTTTTGCCAATTCCGCCTTTGGAACTTTCTTTTCGAGTTTCGAAATCAGTGCAAATGGGATGGCAACTCCGCTGATAAACATGAACAGAGGGAAAATAAGATCAAAGAAATGGAATCCATTCCAGGGAACATGATCCATTTGTTCTCCAAGAGTTTTGAGCCAACCGGCATTGGAGTTATTGGACAGAACAGTCACCAGATAACCGCCACCGGTAATCCAGAACATATCAAAACCCCTTAAAGCATCGAGTGATAAAAGGCGTTCGCGTGGAACTGCCTGTGTAGGTTTGTGTTTCATCAGTTATAGTTTAAGAAGGTTCCAAAGTAATGATTTATCTATTCATTTCATCCGTAAATAATTTGTTTTTTAATTGTCGTATGGAACTCACATGTCAGCATTTTCATCGGTGTTTGTGTTTCCTGCAAACATGTTCGTTTCAAATTGATTTCTTTTTTCATTCCTGAACAAAAGACAACCAACAATAAACATCGACAACTCTTGTATAACTTTTATGAGTATCCTTAAAGCTACCTAATTTTAGGGCAAAATGTCATTCCTCATAAAATATGGGTAGAAAATAAAGCTGTCCTTTCATCCAATGTAGGCTTTTAGTTATGCAATCGTAATAAAAAAACTAAAGGGTCTCGTACCTAAGGTCAGAACTTTTGGGTGTACGACATTTTTTCCTTTTCTTGGTTTTATATAACTAATGCGAATCAAGAGTTAAAAGGATCAAAGATTAAAAATGCCGAAGGCATGATAGGATTATAGTAAAAATCGAACGAATAAGAGTAAAAATGCCGAAGGCATGACAGATTTATACCACCACTTCGTGGTTTAATTCAGTTTTTATCAGCATTTCCTACAATCCTTGCAACCCTTCAGGTTTAAAAATCCAAACCTTGATTCGCATAACTATCAATAGAATAGGTCGCCCCGACGGGGCTTTGTTTCTGTATTTGATCACATATTCTACAAAGAGGTCGTCGCGATGCGACTTTGAAAAGCAGCATCGCTGCGAACTATTTGTAGAAAAAATGATTACTGAATTCAGAAAAGCAGCATCGCTGCGACCTATTAAATGGTTGAATTTCTGTCGGTCACCCAAGATATTTTATGTGCAAAGGGAATTTTGTCATACACCCGGACTTTTCGCAATGCGTCAATTTTCCACCCATATTATGTCACTACGCCACAGCTTGGGTAAACAAAGGGATATTCATATAACTTTTTTTTGATAGTGAAATCCATTCAGTTTGAAGGAAGTTCGATTCTCTGCTCAACATTTTACCATGGACGGTTTTTCCCGATTATTTATCTGCTTATAAAAAGGCCACTTCTAACGGAGCTTTATTGACAACCAGATAACCCGCCAACTTTTTCAATTGCTTTCAACTGCCTTCCAGTTATTCGTTTATGGGCCGTATTCCCAAACTGAGGGTCTAATTACTATTGAATGACCATCAATAACAACCAATGACCATTTCGGAAACCCGGCAACCAACCTGTTGCATCTCCTCTCCGAATGTGTTTCGCTGTCTTTTTGTCACGCAATTTGTCAGGATAAACCTGTGCCAAACGAATCGGGTGTCAATATTGCCAGATTTCTTTCTGACAGGTTTGTGGCACAGCGATTGAATAGAAACTGCTCGTAAATAATTTTAATTGAAAATAACAAGTTAAAATATATCATAAAATGGGAAAAATTATTGGAATTGACTTAGGTACCACCAATTCGTGCGTATCAGTTATGGAAGGTAACGAGCCTGTTGTTATCCCAAACAGCGAAGGCAAACGTACAACTCCGTCAATCGTAGGTTTTATTGAAAACGGTGAACGCAAAGTAGGCGACCCGGCAAAACGTCAGGCGATTACCAACCCTGCAAAAACAGTGTATTCTATTAAACGTTTGATGGGCGAACCCTTTTCAAACCTGACCAAAGAAATTAAGCGTGTGGCCTATAGTGTAGTTCAGGGCGAAAACAATACACCGCGCGTAGTAATTGAAGACCGCAAATATTCACCTCAGGAAATTTCGGCTATGATTCTTCAGAAAATGAAGAAAACTGCCGAAGATTACCTCGGACAGGAAGTTACCGATGCAGTGATCACTGTTCCGGCTTATTTTAACGATTCACAACGTCAGGCAACCAAAGAAGCCGGCGAAATTGCTGGTTTGAATGTCCGCCGTATCATCAATGAACCAACTGCAGCCGCATTGGCTTACGGTTTGGACAAGATGCACCGCGAAATGAAAATCGCTGTATTCGACCTTGGTGGCGGTACTTTCGATATTTCAATTCTTGAATTGGGTGAAGGCGTATTTGAAGTAAAATCGACCGATGGTGACACTCACCTTGGTGGTGACGACTTCGATCAGGAAATTATCAACTGGCTGGCTGCTGAATTCAAGAACGATGAAGGCATTGACCTGCGTCAGGATCCAATGGCATTGCAACGTTTAAAAGAGGCTGCTGAAAAAGCTAAGATTGAACTTTCAAGCGCTACTACAACTGAAATCAACCTGCCATATATTATGCCGGTAAATGGAATCCCAAAACATTTGGTTAAAACTCTTTCACGTGCTAAATTCGAGCAATTGTGCGACAAACTGATTCAGGCAACGATGGAACCTTGTCGTAAAGCATTGAAAAATGCCGGTTTACAAGCAAGTGATATCGACGAAGTGATTTTGGTTGGTGGTTCAACACGTATTCCTGCAGTTCAGGAAAAAGTGCAGCAGTTATTCGGAAAAGCTCCTTCTAAAGGTGTGAATCCTGATGAAGTAGTAGCAATTGGTGCCGCCATTCAGGGTGGTGTTTTGACCGGTGAGGTAAAAGATGTGTTGTTGCTCGATGTTACTCCACTTTCTCTTGGCATCGAAACCATGGGTGGTGTGATGACTCGTTTGATCGAATCAAACACAACCATTCCAACAAAGAAATCGGAAACATTTACCACTGCTTCAGATAATCAGCCATCAGTTGAAATCCATGTACTGCAAGGCGAACGCCCAATGTCAAACGGGAATAAAACCATTGGACGTTTCCACCTCGACGGATTACCACCATCACAACGCGGTGTACCCCAAATTGAGGTAACCTTCGACATCGATGCCAATGGTATTCTTCACGTTGCTGCAAAAGACAAAGCAACAGGTAAAAGCCAATCGATTCGTATTGAAGCTTCATCAGGTTTGAGTGACAGCGAAATCCAACGGATGCGCGAAGAAGCCAAGGCCAACGAAGCATCTGACAAAGCTGCCCGCGAAAAAGTTGACAAACTAAATCAGGCTGACAGTCTGATTTTCCAGACTGAAAAACAGTTGAAAGAATTTGGTGACAAATTGCCAGCCGACAAAAAAGGACCAATCGAAGCTGCTTTGGAAAAACTGAAAACCGCCCATGCTTCTCAGGATATCGCAGGAATTGATGCTGCAACGGCTGAATTGAATAGTGTATTTCAGGCTGCTTCGCAGGAAATGTACAATGCACAGGCACAGTCAGGCGAAGGAGCACAAGAACCTCAGGGAGGCCAGCAAGCCAATGCAGGCGGCGCCAAACAAGACGGTGAAGTGACAGATGTTGACTTTGAAGAAGTAAAGTAAAAAGTCAGAAGACCGAAGTCAGAAGACTGAAGTTTAAATAAATACAAAGCCCTGTCGGAATTTTCGGCGGGGCTTTTTTATGAATATTTTCAGATATTGCATTTATATTGCAGGAATAAAGCCTCTATTTTTGTTATAAATGCAAACCAAAATATCAATTTCAGAATTACAAATCTCTAAAGAATATATTATTATGGAATATCGAAAATTAGGAACCTCTGATTTAGAGGTTTCAGTTGTGACATTTGGAGCCTGGGCTGCCGGTGGATGGATGTGGGGAGGAACAGAACGTTCAGCATCAATAAAAGCGATTCAGGCATCCTACGACTTGGGTGTCACTTCAATTGATACTGCTCCCGTTTATGGACAGGGAACCAGCGAAGAAATTGTGGGTGAAGCCATTAAAGGCATTCCACGCGATAAGGTTCAGATTCTTACAAAATATGGTTTGAGCTGGGATACCAAACAAGGTCAATTTTTCTTCAGTAGTTTCGATAATCAGGGAAAGGCGATTGATATTCATCGTTTTGCATCAAAAGAAACGATAATTAAAGAATGCGAAACCAGTCTGCGCTTGCTCAGAACTGATTATATCGACCTTTATCAGATCCATTGGGCCGATCCGACAACTCCGATTCAGGAAACGATGGAGGCGGTTGCGAAACTTATTCAGGACGGAAAAGTAAGGTATGCCGGAGTTTGTAATTATACGGCAGAACAAATGTCCGAAGCTGAAAAATATGTCAGTCTGGTTTCTGATCAAGTTCCGTACAGCATGGTTAAGCGCGATATTGAAGCAGAATTGGTTCCTTATGTCCTCGAAAATCGAAAATCAATCCTGGCTTACAGTCCGATGGAACGCGGATTGCTGACCGGAAAAATGATTCCCGGACACCAGTTTGCTGCAGGTGATCACCGTGCAGGAGTTCCATTTTTTACCGATGAAAACATCAAACGGACCAATGCATTTCTTGACAAAATCAAGCCGTTGGCAAATGATAAGCATGTCGCACTGGGGCAACTCGTTATTCGTTGGACTATTGAACAACCTGGAATAACCATTGCATTGGTTGGAGCCCGGAATGCCGATCAGGCAATCCAAAATGCGAAAGCAATGGAGATTAAATTAAGTAAGGAAGAGCTTGGTTTTATTACTGATGAGTTGAATAAATTGAAGCTGAAATTGTAGCTTTTTTTATTGAGCAGGTGACTTAAAGTCACCCGCTCAATAAATCCGAATCAGTTTAGTATCTTCCGGTAGCAAATACTGTCTTCCATTCCAATATACTGGCCGTAGTTTTCGGTGAGCAAATAACCCGATCGGGTGTATAACCTGATCGCTTCCACCTGCCGAAGCCCGGTTTCGAGTACAGCTTTTGTAAAACCTTCTTCAACCGCCCATGTTTCCAATTCCTGGAGCATTTGAGCGGCCAATTGTTTTCCCCGCATTTCAGGAAGTACAAACATTCGCTTCATTTCAACCGTTTCATCGTCAAATCGTTTGAAACAACCGCATCCAACCGGTTTTTCATCAACATAAACCACTATTGCATGTTTGATTTTGTCGATTTGATTGTACTGATCGTATTGCTTTTGCCCTTCGCCATTACGCAGGATCAATTCTTCGTCAAGCGCATTGACCAATTGCCTGAAATCGGCATTTTCACTGGTCGTTCGGTAAAGTTTTGGTGATTGATTCGGGCTCATAAACAATGTTTATTTTTGGATTAATTTTGGATTTTTTTTCCGAAAAGTGAAAGTAGAAATTAAATCCGGAATAAAAGAAATCAGCTCTTCATTTGGATTGTTTATATCGAAAAAGACATTAATCAAAACCGGAAACCTTATAGGCCGTTTCCGCAAAATAAATCTTTAATTTAGTGGCTTATAAAAACAAAAATATGCGGGGATTAATTATTATATTAATGTTGCTTCTGAATGGAAATATTATCGCGCAAAACATGGTAAATCAGACTGATGCGCATGGACTAAAACAAGGATTCTGGTCGAAAAAAGATGCTGACGGGAAATTGTTGTATCAGGCAACCTTTAAGAACGATCAGCCTGTGGGCGAAATGAAACGTTTTCATCCGAACGGAAAACTTAAAGCTGTTTTGAAATTTGTTGAGAACAGCGAACTTTCGGATGCCCGTTTGTATGATGAACGAGGCAATCTGATTGCTCAGGGAAAATATTCAGGACAAAAGAAAACTGGTGAGTGGAGCTATTTCCAGGAGTCAAAAATTATTTTAACAGAAAATTATCTGAACGGTGAAAAAAACGGCATTTCTAAACGTTGTTATAAAACCGGAGAGTTGCTGGAAGAATCAAACTGGAAAGACGACAAACTGAGCGGGCTATATCGCTCCTACTTTCAGGATGGCAAGATTTATCTGGAATGCAATTACCTGAACGGACAGCGAAGCGGCTCGTTTAAAACCTGGTTTGCCAACGGAACACAGGAGTTGGATGCATTTTACGCCAACGATGTTCGCGATAAGGATTGGAAATATTTTGACAAAACAGGGTTACATTTATATACACTAAAATTTGATTCAGGTGAATTGCTGAATCCTGAAGTTCAGGATAGTATTGATGCCGCTCAGTTTGGAACTTATAAAACCAGGGAAGACAATATTCCTGATCCCGAGAAATTTATGAAGAATCCGGAAGAATATATGAAACTGATGGAAATCAGATAAGTTATGTGTTACAAGTTTAATGTATAAAGTTTAATGTTGGAGAAACCTGCAATGAAGCGCGATGCAAAACTCATTTCATGGTTTCACCAGTAACATACAATTCAATGAAAAAGAGATGGATATTCCTTTTATTCGCAATGCTGGCTGGCTTGTTCCTGGCGGGACAAAATGCCCCGGATACCTATTGGGTAAAGCTGGCAGATAAAAATGGAACGACTTATCAGATCAATCATCCGGAAAAATTCTTGTCGCAACGATCCATCGACCGTCGGTTAAAGCAGCAAATACTAATCGCTGAAACCGATCTGCCTGTTTCATTCGTTTACCTGGATAGCCTTAAAAAATTAGGTCTGGAAGTGGTTCATACTTCAAAATGGCTGAACGGAGCAACAGTCAAAACAGCCGATACAGCTTTAATCAGGAAAGTTTCGGCACTTCCGTTTGTGGTTTCAGTGCAGCTGACAAAACCGGCAAATGTAATCAAATCGGCCCGGATGAAGTTTAATGAATCAGAATTGAATTCGGATGTTCCACCTGTCAATTACGGAAATGCATGGAATCAGTTAAGCCAGTTGAATGGCCAATATTTGCACAACAAAGGCTTCCGTGGAAAAGGGATACAGATTGCAGTTTTGGATGCCGGGTTCTGGCATGTAAACCAAATCACTGCTTTTGACAGTCTCCGAAATACCAATCGCATACTTCGAATCCGCGATTTTGTCGATCCCAAATCCGATTTTTACAATCAACATACTCACGGAATGAGCGTACTTTCGTGTATGGGAGGCAATATTCCCATTCAGCTTGTCGGCACTTCTCCTGAAGCCTCTTTTTACCTGTTTCGGTCTGAAGATGCAGCAACTGAATACCCGATTGAAGAAGACAACTGGGTAGCAGCGGCCGAACTGGCCGATAGCCTGGGAGCTGATGTGATTAACTCGTCGCTGGGATATTACGATTTTGATGACCCGAAAATGAGCCATCCGTATTCTGACTTGAATGGCAAAAAGACTCGTGTAACACAGGGCGCCAATATGGCATTTCAGAAAGGCATACTTGTTTTTACCAGTGCCGGCAACGAAGGCAACAATGCATGGAAACATATCATCGCACCCTCTGATGGTGAAAATGTGATTGGTGTTGCTGCGGTTGACAAAAATGGGAAGCGGGCTTCATTCAGTTCAGTTGGTCCGGCATTCGGTGGAGCCATCAAACCAAATGTGGCCGCCATGGGTTCATTAACCTATCTGGTAACCGGCAGCGGGGTATTGGGCTATTCAAGCGGAACATCTTTCTCATCGCCTGTTCTAGCCGGAATGGGAGCCTGTTTATTGCAAGCCAATCCAAATGCCAGTGTCAAACAATTAAAATTAGCCATCGAGCAAAGTGGCAGCATGTATTTAACGCCCGACTCATTACTTGGTTTTGGAATTCCTGATTTCCAGAAAGCTGACCTGATACTTAAAAATACAGGTATAAAAACGATGGAAACTATTTCGTCATGGGAGGTTTCGCCAAATCCGTTTACCGATTTCATATTCATCAGAAAATTAGATACTGAACGATCCAAAAATTGCGTGATCAGCATTTATTCGCTGCAAGGCATCAGTTTATGGGAGTCAACTTTTACATCGTACGAAACCATATTATTGAAAAATCTTGGCAAATTACCTGAAGGTTTTTTAATCCTGAATATTCGTTCCGGAGAAAAGGAAGAACAGTTTAAACTGATAAAAATTGCCCAATGAACGAACAGCAACTTTCTCTTTTCGAATTACAGCGACAGGTAAAAGGCAGTCTGGAAGACACTTTTACACAACCTGTATGGGTGAAAGCTGAAATCAGCGAAATGACAGTGAACCGCAGTGGGCATTGTTATCTCGATCTGGTAGAAACCGAACAGGGAACTGATTCCGTGATCGCCCGTTGCCGGGCAACGATATGGTCATATACTTTCAGGATGCTCAAACCTTATTTTGAGACTACTACCGGTCAGGCTTTTACTGAAGGGTTGAAAGTACTTTTACACGCCAAGGTTGAATACCACGAAGTTTATGGTTTCAGCCTGAATATCCGCGACATCGATCCTGTTTATACTTTGGGCGACATGGCCCGCCAACGACGCGAAATTATTCGCCGGTTGGCAGAAGCCGGTGTATTTGAAATGAACAAGGAACTCGAATTGCCTTTGGTTCCGCAGCGGATTGCCATCATCTCCTCTCCTACTGCTGCCGGCTTGCAGGATTTTATTGATCAGCTGCACAACAACCCTCACAAGTTTGTTTTTTACACCAAACTTTTTCCGGCAGTGATGCAGGGCAACGAAGCGCCACGAAGCATCACCAACGCGCTTGAACAGATTTTTCAATACGAAGACATGTTTGATGCCGTTGTAATTATCCGTGGAGGAGGAGCGCAAATCGATCTGGCCTGCTTCGATCATTACGAACTGGCGTTTAATGTGGCCCAGTTTCCGCTTCCGGTGATCACAGGAATTGGTCACGACAAAGATGACACAGTGATCGATCTGGTGGCACATACCCGAATGAAAACACCCACCGCTGTTGCAGAATTCCTTATTTCAGGAGCATTGCAGTTTTCGCAGCAATTGACCGAATTGGAGAAACATTTTACTGAGTTGGTAAAAGATCAGCTCGAAGAAAATACAAACCGGTTGAATGATGCAACCGACCAACTTAGTTTGTTGGTGAACCAACTGATTGTCAAACAATCAAACCTATTGGATATTGTCCGGATTCAACTAACAAACCGATCATCAGCTTTCCTGAAAAACCAGTTTTCGGAACTGGAACAAGTAACGATTGACACAAAGAACCAGACCAACAGATATGTCACACGACAAAGCCATTTGCTCGAACAATCCGGCCAAAAATTGAACTACCTATTTAGAAGTCAGGTTTTGAAGAATAAAAACCTGCTGAAACATTTTCAGGATCTGATCAAAATACGGACTTTTGAAGCCATCCGGGCCGAAAAGAAAAACCTGAACCTGAATCAGGAAAAGCTTCGTTTGGTCGATCCGCAAAACATTCTGAAACGCGGCTATTCGCTAACAATGATGAACGGAAAAATTCTGAAATCAGTGCAGATGATAAAAGATGGCGACCTTCTGGAAACGCGGCTGAACGATGGAAAGGTGGAAAGCAAGGTGGAAAAAACAATAATAATTGAAAGATAAAGGATATCAAATAATCAATAAACAAAAATCAATAAACAAAATCCAATATCCAATATCGAATAAAAAATAAGAAATAAGAAACAAGAAACAAGAAAATAGAAGCCTGAATATTGAAGGATTAGTCCGCGATCCATCGAGACAGACTTGCCAGCCTGCCGGCTAGGCAGGGAACTTGGAACTTGGAACTTGAAACTTGAAACTTGGAACTTGGAACTTGAAACTTGAAACTAAAGCGCTATGGCATCAAAAAAAGTAACTTACAAAGAAGCAATCACTGAAATTGAAGAAATTCTGGAGAAAATTGAAAATGAAGAACTGGATGTGGATGAACTTTCGGAACAGGTTACCCGGGTTTCGGCGCTGATCGGCATCTGTAAAGACAAACTACACAAAACAGAGGCGGAAGTGGAGAAAATTTTGAACGACATGAACCAGTAAAAAGTGTTCAGTGTTCAGTCGCAGTGAGCAGTTTCTGCCAACTGCGACTGAACACTGAACATTTTAAAATTTAATATCCAATCCTGCCATAAAATTAATTCCGGCTTGTGGGAAATAGCCATCCATGGCAAATCGCTCGCCGCCCAGCATATAAGAATACACCCATGCATTGTTCTCATATTCGGTGTCGGACAGGTTATTCACCATCAGGTGCAGATTCAGATCTTTTGCGAATTTTTGGTGAACATGGTAAGTAAATTTCAGATTGTTCAGCAAATAGCCATTCAGTTTCCGGTCGTTGCTTGACGAATTATCGATGTATTGTTTGCTTACCGAATAAGTTTGCAAACTAATGTTCAAACCTTTAGCGGCAATCCAGCTTAACCTACTATTGGCAATCATTTCAGGTGAAAAAGCCAGATCGATGGTTCCCAGTTTTGTCCACTATTAGGTAGCAATTCTTGAGCAATATCAACGTCTATCGCTTTCTGGAAGACCCTGAAGGAAGTTGGCGCGAGATAGTAAAACAAAACAAATTGGAATATTAAAATTCGTTATTCCCCGAAATGGAGGGGCTAACTTTTGAAAATTGGAAATGCGATAATTAATCGACAGGACGTTACAAACAAAAAACTAATAACTTCCGGGTTTACCTGACATCAATGTAAAAAAATCAAAATATAGAATGTAGCAATAACCGTTCTTGCTACATTGTTGCTACATTCCTACATTCTTTCTACATTAAAAATCAACTCAGATTCTGAAACAATCAAAAACGCATTAAAAAAATAAATCAAAAAAATAAATTGAAAACAAAAAAAGCTGAGAAGTAAAACTTCTCAGCTTTGTATTGTAATTGATTAAAAAATTATAACAACTATAATTTATAACCTTTGTATGTACTTCTTGAAGTTTGAGTTCCATTTTTATTTGATTGATAAAGCTGAAATCCTGTCTTTGTAAATACATATTTAAACCTCTGGCTAGTATTCCACAAAATTGAATCCTTTTCACCTATCCATTGCCAACTGAATTTAAAATCACCATTACTGGATAATTTAAAACTTCCATCAGTAAAGTATTGATACTTACCTGAAAGTTGTTCTTCATTCAAATTAGAAGAGTATAAAATCTCCCCTTTTTCGTTAAGAGCATCCCAGTTTGTCCAATTGTAATATGAATAAAGATTGCAAAGCGTATCCGTCCTAGTCGGCACATAAGGAATTAAAACTTCAATTTTTTTAGAATCAGAAGCTATATATCCCTTTTCTCCTAATGCAGTAACGGAAACAGTTAATGCTTCATTTACTTTTAAAGAGAAGGACCATTCGATAGTAGTTGGGGCACCAATGTTATTAGTAGTTGAGCTTGCATTTATAGCAAGACAACTCACAGTGACTACGTCACCTGGAGAGACTGGTCCTTGTGGGGACACAGTTAGGGTCACTTTCGGCATCAGAACCACTGGTGGATCTGGTACTGGATCCTTTGTACAGCCCAAAAAAAGAAAAGAAGAAATAACAAATAGGGCAATAAAAGTATTTTTCATTTCAGGTGGTATCTGGTATTCTATACCAACAATAATACGAAATTATTTTGAATATTGTGCTAATTATCAAAGATATATATAACGTTATTTTTGATCCGGAAAGATTGTTTTTTATCTTCAACAATACTTAAGAACCCTGTCTGGGATAAGATTTAGAACTTAATATCCAATCCTGCCATAAAATTAATTCCGGCTTGTGGGAAATAGCCATCCATGGCATATCGTTCTCCGCCCAGCACATAAGAATACACCCAGGCATTGTTCTCATATTCGGTGTCGAACAGGTTATTCACCATCAGGTGCAGGTTCAACTCTTTGGCGAATTTTTGGTGAACCCGATAGGTCAACTTTAAATTATTCAGCAGATAGCCATTCAGTTTTCGATCAGCACTCGACGAATTATCGATGTATTGCTGGCTTATAGCATACGATTGCATACTAATATTTAGTCCTTTGGCAACCATCCAGTTCAACTGACTGTTGGCAATCAGTTCAGGCGAAAAAGCCAGATCGGTGGTTCCCAGTTCGGTTGCAATTTGTCCGCCATTGTCCCAGTCATCCACATAATCGGTAAAATCTTTGATTTTGTTCTTGCTTAAAGTAACATTTATATCCCACTTCAGCTTTCCCGTGAGTTTCATTCCAGCCATCAGTTCCAGTCCGGCGCGGAAACTATTGTCCACATTGGCCATGATGGGGGCACCCACATCGTTGATTTCACCAGTCAGGATCAATTGGTTCTGATACGACATATAATAAGCATTCACACCCAAAGCCAGTCGATGCGAGTTGTATTTATATCCCAGTTCAAAGTCATTCAGGGTTTCGAAAGTCGGCAGTTTCCCTTTCGGATCTGCATCCACATAATTGTCGCGGTTAGGTTCGCGGTTGGCCCTGGCAAAGTTGGCATACAAATTTTGCTGATCGCCCAACTGATAGTAAATTCCAACTTTCGGATTGAAAAACTCAAAATTGTGCGATTGTTTCAGGTCACGCAAATCGTCGTCGGTGCCGGCAATACGGTAGTCAATATTTCGGTATTGAAAATCGGCAAACAGGTTCAGGTTTTCGGCCAGCTCATAATTGTATTTTGCATACAGGTTCAAGTCTTTTTTCAGGCCTGTTCCGCGGTACCATTCATGGTTTATTCCTGAAGTTCCGGCATTTCGTAGCCAGATCACTTTCCCAAAATGATTGCCGTCATATACATTGTAGCCGCCACCAAATGTAAATTCATTGGTTTGCAGCTTTCTGTTCACCGAAAATGTCATCCCATAAAAATCATTTCCGAGCCATTTACGGCGAATCAGATCCGATTTTTTGATCGTTTCACCACCATAAACCGGAGGCGTAATCAGATATTCAGCCAACTTCTGGTTTTCCTTGAATTGCTCATAGTAACCATTCCCGACGGTATAAAACAGGCTGGCATTCACGTGAAAAACCTCATTCATCTTATGCGAAAACAACAACTGATAATGATCCTGTTGATAATGGTCTATTTCATTTTCATAAGTATAAAGATTGTAGGTGCGGTTATTGGAACTGACCATTTCATCGACCTGTTTTTGAGTATAAAGATAATGGTCGGCATACCGTTGCATCCCGGCTGCATCGTTGTTCAGCCGCACCGAAGGTACTCCGTTCCATGCCTGATAGGTATTTTCAAGCCCTGAAAAAATATTGGCTTTCAAGATGGTGCTGGCAGTAAAATATCCTCCGGAAACAAAAAATGATTTCAGATCAGAAGCGGAGCGGTCGATAAAACCATCGGAACTAACCTTTGACAATCGGGCATCGAAGGTGAATTTCCCCTTGATAAGGCCGGAACCCACACCAACCGAATTTTTCATGGTCCCGAACGAACCGGCTGATGAGCTGTATTCAGCAAAAGCATCACGGTTAATGGTGGTAGTTTGCAAATTAATGGTGGCTCCAAAAGCAGCCGCGCCATTGGTCGAAGTTCCGACACCGCGCTGTACCTGAATATTATCGGTTGACGATGCCAGGTCGGGAATATCGACCCACCAGGTTCCATGCGATTCGGCATCATTCATCGGAATACCGTTTACAGTTACATTGATTCGGTTCATGTCTGTGCCCCGAATCCTGAAATTGGTATAACCAACGCCGGTCCCGGCATCCGAAGTAGTTACAAAAGAGGGCGTCAATCCCAGTAAATAAGGAATATCCTGTCCCATATTTTTATCCTGAATTTCTGATTTTTCGACCGTAACAAAAGCTACCGGTGTCTTTTCTTTCACCCGTGTGGCCGAAACCATTACCTCCTCCGCAAGAATATTGTCCTGTTTCAGAACAAGATCAAGGTTTTGATCAGCAGTTATTTTTACTTCCTGTGTTTGTTTTTCGTAACCGATGTAGGAAACACTCAATTGGTAAGTTCCTGGTTTCATATTCCTGAAAAGATAATTACCGTTTACATCGGTAGTTGCTCCGTTGAAACTGTTCGAAATCGCCAGGTTGGCGCCGATCAGCCGTTCACCTGTTTCATTTTTAACAGTCCCTTTCAGTGTAAATTGGGCGATTGCCAAATACACTGCACATTGCAGAAGCAATGTCAAATAAATCCGTTTCATGTGTTGTTCTTAAAAATGGTTAATAAATAACCAATGAGGCATTAATTCCCTTTCGCCATCCCTTCGCCGGCATTACCCGTATCAGGTTCGGTGGGTGTGATCTCAGCCTGTAATTACCCCGAATTTAATCGGGAAGGCACCCCATTGCGTAAATTGATGGGTGCAAAAATAGGTTTTTAAGTAAACGAAACAACTATTTTCTAAAAAAAATCAAAGCTTTTGATTCACCGGAAAAACATTCCCTGATATCAATCCGAACTGTTAAAGAAAACTTAAAACTTCATACAGCATTAAACCTTTTATTTTCAGAACGATCCAAAGAGCAGTTTCAGAAAACAAATATTTAAAATTAAAAGTTATGAAAACAAAAGTATTAATGTTAGTAGTATTGATGAGTATGTCGGCTGTATTGATTGCACAACCAGCTGATAAAGGTTCAAGGAAATCCTTTCATGGACAAAACAGTGAAATGCAAAGAAGTGACGGTCAAAGAGGACCTGGTGAAGGACTGAACCTGACCGATGTACAAAAGGAGGCTTTTAAACAAAGCATGTTGGCTGTTCAAAAACAATTACAGCCACTACGCAATGAACTTGGAGAAGCCGAAGCACGCCAGAAAACACTGACGACTGCAGAAAAGCCCGATTTGAATGCCATCAACAAAAACATCGAAAAAATCGGTGCATTTAAAATTGAAATGGCCAAAATTCAGGTAAAACATCGCCTTGAAATGCGCGCTCAACTGACTGACGAACAACGTCTGAAATTTGATGCCCATAAAGGTAAAATGATGCAGAACAGGGGTTCAAAAGGAATGAGACACGGAATGGGAAGAGGATAACAATCCATCAAATGAATTAACAAAAAAGGCTGCCCCGAAATAAAAATTTCGGGGCAGCCTTTTTTGTTTTTTTTAATATTTCATCCATACTCTTATCCATGTTGTCTTAATCCTTGACTCCATTTTATACCTTATTAATGACTGAAATTCATATAGGTATCAACTTTATACTCTTCCCCATACTTCCAGTTTAAAAGATCAGTTAATATTTCCTTTGGATTCGAATACTTATCTATTTTATAAACATCTAACGTATTGTTGGTGGTGATCAAATACGTCCTTTCTCGTAAAACTCCGCCGTAAGAATTTGTTGCTGTATAGTCTAAATACCATGCGACTCTATAATCACTATCATCTTTTTCATAAATTTCCTCCAAGACGGTAAATGAGCTGGGATTTTTTAATGTTTTGAACATATATTCCTTGTAAAGTTTCCTTCCCTTCGATTCTGTACTTGACTCACACCCAGTAAGGGTCACAACCGATAGCAGGATAAGTAAAATTGAATTTAAGTAGCTTTTCATATTTTAAACTTTTCGGCGGTTTTCAATAGTAAGGCCGAATAGTTGAATATATCATCAAGGGTTTTTAATTCGTGTTTTTGCTCTTTTTTTTCATCGTCAATAAAAGAGATGCATTTTTTTGTAGAATGAAGATAAAGCCGACAGATTAGCCTATTATTTTTATCGTCGATGATAACCGTGAAATAGTTTTGATTATCCCTGTAGAAAATCCTCTTGGCTTCAATAACCTGCCGAATGATTGATTTCACAATCACATACCCTTCAAGTTCCTCCTCTGTTGTAACGATTTTAGACTCCTTAATTTCAGGAACAGCTGCAGGCTCTTCTTGAAATTTAGTGTCGTTTTCCTTCGTGGCAATTAATGCTGACTTAAGCCGATCATTTATGATGTCGTTGACGTAAAACGAAATGGATTTTTTTACCAAACCAGTAAACTGCTCAAGGATTTTGGCAGTGATAACACCGTCATAAACCTGTTTTGAAAGTAATTTGACGAATTCAGGACTTGGATTCTGAAATTCATTACCGATAATTGATTTCAGGGCTCCTGTGTATTTTAACTCGCTCGCAGAGCTAATTATAGTTTCAACATCAAAATAGGATTTGTGAAATTTTTTCAATTCATCAACATGGGAATCTTTCAAATCCAGAATATTGACTTCCAGAAATGGCTTTTCATCCATTTTATTAGGAGCTTCCAGATCAGTGTAAAACTTATACGAAATACCATTTGTTAGAATCCCGAATTTTGCCTTTGATACATGAAAATAGCGTAACAACTGGTTATCATGCAAAGTTAGAGCCTGATTCCAGTGTTTACATTCCATTAAAATTATCGGAACACCGTCTTTGGCAATAGCATAATCAATTTTTTCACCCTTCTTGGTACCTATATCGCATGTGTATTCAGGAATTACTTCCATTGGATTAAAAACATCATATCCCAAAGCAGATAGAAACGGCATAACAAAAGCGTTTTTCGTTGCCTCTTCCGTTTGGATGTTTTCTTTTAGTCGTTCAAATTTGTCAGCTAATTGCTTGATAGTGTCTTTGAAGTCCATTTTGGTTAGTCGTTTTAGTTAAATTAATATCGCTTTTTGAAATGACTGTCTTAATATTCCGATCATTAATTCTAATTAATTTAACAAATATATGGAAAATCAGTCTCTAAATGAGAAAATCAGATCAAAAGTTGAAAATACATTAACCGTAGACTAATATATGCTTTTCAATCTCTTTTACAGGCTTCAATCATTGGTGAGCGGGTGACTGGGAGTCACCAGCTCACTAATCTGAAATCAAGTTCTAAAGTTTCATCCCCAAATGGTAAAATACAAACGACCAAACATCGGTATATTCTTCAATTACTTTAGCTGTTGGTTTCCCGGCTCCGTGACCTGCTTTTGAATCGATGCGTATCAGAAGTGGCAGTTTATTTTCAGGGTTGTATTCCTGCATTCGGGCCATGTATTTGAATGAATGTGCCGGAACAACGCGGTCGTCGTGATCGGCAGTGGTAGCCAGAATTGCCGGATAAGCAATTTCTTTTTTGATGGTGTGGTAAGGAGAATAGGCATACAAATAGTTGAACATTTCAGCATTGTCGTCACTTGTGCCATAATCGCCGGCCCATGCCCAGCCAATGGTGAATTTCTGGTACCGCAGCATGTCCATTACACCAACCGCAGGAAGAGCAACCTTGAACAGATCGGGTCGTTGATTAACCACAGCGCCCACCAGCAATCCGCCATTCGATCCGCCCTGAATGGCCAGTTTTTCGCTGGAAGTATATTTTTGGCTGATCAGGTATTCGGCTGCCGCGATAAAATCGTCGAATACATTTTGTTTCTTCAATTTGGTACCTGCGAGATGCCATTCTTCGCCATATTCGCCACCTCCCCGAATATTGGGCATGGCGAATACGCCACCATTTTCAATGAAAGCAATTCGTGAGGAAGAAAATGAAGGAGTCAGACTGATGTTAAAACCTCCGTAAGCATATAAAAGAGTTGGATTTTTACCATTCAGTTCCAGTCCTTTTTTATAAACGATGAACATCGGAATTTTTGTGCCGTCTTTGCCGGCATAAAATTCCTGTTTCACCTCGAAATCATCGGGATTGAATTTTACTTCAGGCCTGAAATGCAGGGTTGATTGTTTGGTAGTGAAATCGTATTTGTAAATTTCGCCGGGAGTATTGAACGATGTATAGCTAAAAAAAGCAATATTTTCATCCCTTTTGCCTGAAAAAGTGCTCACCGTACCTATTCCCGGAAGCTGTACTTCATGATCAAAAACTCCGTCGTAGGAATAAACTTCTACTTTGCTGTGCGCATCGGTCATGTAATTGACAACAAGTTTTCCTGCAACCAACCGAACCGACTCCAGCACATCCTTTTTCTCAGGAATAATGTCCACCCAGTTTGCTTCTTCCGGTTTATTGGTGTTAATCCGGATCAAACGATATTTAGGCGCTTTGTAGTTGGTTCGCACATAAAGCTCGTCGCCAATATTTTCAACCGCATTAAATTCATATTCGTAGCTGTCCATCAGGCTGACATAACCACTATTCTTTTTGTTGAGGTCTTTAAAATCAAGTGCATTCCCGTGTGTCCCGATGCTTTTTGAAATGAAAAGAAAACGTTTATCATCAGTCAGTCCAGCTCCAAACATTCGTTTCGAATTGGTAGAGTCACTCACAATCAACTGATCAGCGAACTGCTCAGTTCCGAGTTTATGAAAGTAAACCTTTTGAAATTCGTTTGCTTTGGATAGTTCGCTTCCTGCTTCAGGCTGGTCGTAAGCACCGTAGAAAAATCCATCCTTGTACCAGCTTATACCTGAAAATTTTACCCATAAGATATGGTCGGGAAGCATTTCTCCTGTTTCGATGTTTTTCACAAATATCTCGTTCCAGTCAGAGCCCGATTTGGCCACCTGATACATCAGATATTTGCCGTCATTTGATATTTCAATTCCTGAAAGAGCTGCAGTTCCATCAGTCGATAAAGTATTTGGATCGAGCAGAACAGTTGGTTCAGTTGCCAGCTCGGCAGTTGTATATAAAACACTTTGATTTTGGAGACCATCGTTTTTATAGAAAAAGTATTTACCGGCTTCTTTAAACGGCACTCCGTATTTAGGAAAGTCCCACAATTCAGTTAGTCTGGTTTTAATTTTGTCGCGAAATGGCAGTTTTGCCAAATATCCAACTGTGAGTTCATTTTCTGTTTTAACCCAATCGGCTGTTTCTGCTGAATTGTCATCTTCGAGCCAACGGTAAGGATCTTCAACTACGGTTCCGAAATAAGTATCTTTTACGTCCCCTTTTTTTGTTGGTGGATACTGAATTGGTTTTTGGGTGCAAGAAATCATAAATGAAAGTGCTAATAAGGAAAGAAGTGTCTTTTTCATTTTTAGAAATATATAGGTTTTAGTTATTCGGGGTCAATGATACAAAATGTTATGGGGAATAAACTTCTTCAATAAATAATTTTGGAAAACATTGCCATGCCAGAAAGCGGCAGAGCCGCAAAATATTTTATCAAAAAATAGATCGGGTGCAAGCAAGGTGTAGCGTACCGAAATATTCGGGGCAATTACGCTCATATTTCGGTACGCTGCACCTGTTATAAGCATTAGGTTATCGATACTACAAATATTTACGGTGCGCCGCACCTGAAAAAAGGTTTTTTCATTTTCTCTTACAAAAGGTAATAGAACTTCAAAGGCTCTATGAATGATACTTTGCATGTGTTGCGGCCATGACCAAAGGTATGAATAGTGAAAGCCTGACTTGAAGTAAGACCCTTACGCTCCAAAATAGATTGGTTCATTCCTCAATAAAATCGAGATAATTTTCCTGATTGACAATCTCGACTTTTGCGCGTTCATAAGTTTCTATGAAAGTGCGTGTACCTTTAGAGCTACCTTTCTTCCATTTCAATTCGTAACCGGTGAGCATTCCATCAGTTTCTTCAATATAATCAATTTCCATTTGGTCGTATGTTCTCCAGAAATAGTTATTACCCGATTTTTCATAATAATGGTTTCTTTTCATTCGTTCAGAAATACAATAGTTTTCCCATAGTTTTCCTATGTCGTCACGCAAATTAAGGCTGTTGAAATTTGATATAATTGCATTTCGTATCCCATTATCCCAAAAATAGTAGCGGGGCGATTTGGTGTATTCTTTTCGAAGGTTACGACTAAAACCGTTCAACGAAAAAAGGACATACATTTTTTCGAGTAGTTCGAGATATCGTTTAACAGTTTTATTATCAGCATTCAACGATCTTCCAAGTTCGCTGTACGATATTTCGTTACCAATCTGAAATGCAATGAGCCTTAACAAGTTAACGACAAACAATGGGCTCTTCAGGTTATCGAACATAAGTAAATCCTTCAAGAGGTAACCATCGCGTATATTTTCAAGAATACTGCGCTTTTCAGTATCATTTTGGGCAAAATAAACTTGCGGGTAACTCCCATAAATCAATTGATTTTCAAGATTTTCTTTTGCTGTAAGAAAATCCTGTCCCAATTCCAGTTGGGCAAATGGGTATAAATTTAGAAATGTACTACGGCCAGTAAGAGGTTCACCGGTATTGCTTCTGAGATCGAACGCTGATGAACCACTGATAAAAATAGCCAAAGAAGGTATGGTATCAACCATTAGTTTAAGGTTTTTCCCAATCCCGGGAATGGCTTGTGCTTCATCAATAAATAAAAAATCGTACCCTTTTACCAGGCGCTCCAACACACTTTTACGCTGACTTGATAATATTTCCGATACATCCAGGTTATCGCCCTGAACCATAAGTATTTTACTGCCTGAAAGTTTAGCTCTTATCTCCTCCATTAAGACGGTTTTACCAACCCGTCTGGCGCCAAGTAGCGCGACTACATGACCCGGTTTCAAAGAGGCAATTATTTTGTTCTCCAAATAGCGATTAATCATTATTCTATGTGTTAATGATAATTCAAGGATTGTAATCCCCAAATTTATATAAATTCAGGGATTATGCAAGGAGAATCTTTGGATTAATTAATAATTCAGTTTGGTATTATAATATTAACGGTGGTGCTCTGCACCTGAAAAAACGTTTCTTTCATTTTCTCTTACAAAAGGTAATAGAACTTCAAAAAAAGCACTTGAAGTTCGTAAAACAGAAAATGCCCGACTAGCGGGCATTTTCGAACTATTTAGATTGATATTGATCTTATTAACGACGGTCACGGTTGTCGCGACGATCTCCACCGCGATCTCCGCCACCACGATTGTCGCGACGGTCGCCGCCACGGTTATCGTCACGGCGAGGAGGCCGGTCATCGTTGCTACGTTCGGGTCTGTCGGGCATTCCTTCCGGTTTTGGAAGCAATACACGACGCGATAATTTCATTTTTCCATCGCGGTCCATATCGAGCAATTTCACTTCAATTTCCTGTCCTTCCTGAAGTTCTTCTTCAACCGTTTGTAAACGGTTCCAGCTGATTTCAGAAATATGCAGCAAACCTTCTTTTCCCGGCATAATTTCGATAAATGCTCCGAAAGAGGTGATCGATTTTACTTTTCCTTTGTAGATAGCGCCCTTTTCAGGAATGGCCACGATTAGTTTGATACGGCGTTTGGCAGCTTCCAAATTATCCTGGTTGGTGCTCGAAATTTCCACGTAACCAATATCGTCTCTTTCTTCAATAGAAATAACGGTTTTGGTTTCTTCCTGAAGTTTCTGGATATTTTTTCCGCCCGGCCCGATAATTGGCCCGATAAATTCCTTAGGAACCTGAATGACTTCAACGCGAGGTACGTTTGGTTTGTAATCGGCACGCGGTTCAGAAATAACTTTCAGGATTTCGCCCAGGATGTGTGCACGGCCTTCTTTGGCCTGGTTCAGTGCCTGAGAAAGAATTTCATAAGAAAGTCCGCCAACCTTGATGTCCATCTGAGTTGCGGTGATACCTTTGGAAGTACCGGTAACTTTGAAGTCCATATCGCCCAGGTGATCTTCGTCGCCAAGGATATCAGAAAGGACTGCAAATTTGTTGTTTGCAGGATCGGTAATCAAACCCATGGCGATACCCGAAACCGGACGTTTCATTTTCATACCTGCATCGAGCATACACATGGTTCCGGCGCAAACCGTTGCCATTGATGACGAACCGTTTGATTCAAGAATGTCAGATACAACCCTTACCACATAAGGAAAATCATCAGGAATCATTTTTTTCAATGCGCGGAAAGCAAGATTTCCGTGACCGATTTCGCGGCGGCCGGTTCCTCTTGGTACTTTGGCTTCCCCAACCGAGAATGGCGGGAAGTTATAATGGAGCAAAAATCTTTCGGTTCCCTGAAAGGTAACACTGTCGATCTTTTTCACATCCATTTTGGTCCCAAGGGTAATTGACGAAAGTGATTGAGTTTCACCACGTGTGAAAATCGCCGATCCGTGTGATCCGGGCAAATAATCCACTTCGCCCCAAATCGGACGAATCTGGGTAGTTGAGCGTCCGTCTAAACGGATACCATCGTCAAGAATCATGCGGCGCATGGCTTCTTTTTCAACGTCGTGGTAATATTTTTTAATGAGTTTTACGTTGGTTCCAAGATCGATTTCGGTATTTTCGGCATTGACCAATTTGTACTCAGTAACGTATTCTTCAACTATGGCATGAAAACTTTCGATGCGTTGGTGTTTGTCGTTGATCAGCTGTTTGGCCAAAGCATAACATTTTGGAAGCAAATCTTCGAAAACTTTAGCTTTTAAGTCTGCATCATTTACTTCGTGACAGTATGTACGTTTGGTTTTTCCAACCAAAGCAGCTAGTTCTTCCTGCGCTTTGCAATGAATTTTAATTGCATCGTGGGCCACTTTAATGGCTTCGAGCATCACATCTTCCGAAACCTCGTCCATTTCGCCTTCCACCATCATGATATTGTCGTAGGTTGCAGCAACCATGATGTCAAGATCGGCTTTTCCGAGTTGTGAAAGGCTTGGATTGACAATGAATTGACCATCAATACGTGCAACGCGAACTTCAGAAATGTGTGCTTCGAATGGCACATCCGAAACGGCAATGGCACATGAAGCGGCCAAACCTGCCAGTGAATCGGCCATCACTTCCGGATCGGAAGAAATCAGCGAGATCATCATGGCTGTTTCTGCATGGAAATCAGCAGGAAACAAAGGGCGTAAAGCACGGTCAACCAATCGTGAAATCAAAACTTCATCGTCTGAAGGGCGTGATTCGCGTTTCAGAAAGCCTCCGGGAAATCTTCCGGCAGCTGCAAATTTTTCACGATAATCAACGGCAAGTGGCATAAAATCTACGTCTTCTTTGGCTTCAACAGCAGCTACTACAGTTGCAAGAAGCATTGTGCCACCCATTTTAACGACCACCGCACCATCAGCCTGTTTGGCCAACCTGCCGGTTTCAATGGTAATGGTACGGCCATCGCCAAGGTCGATTGTTTTAATAATTGCTTGATTCATATATATTTATTTTTTTTAAGCGGGTGTAAAAATAAGAAAAGGTCCCGATAAATCGGGGCCTTTCTGTCTTAAATTATCGACGTAAGTTAAGGTCTTTAATGATTGCGCGGTAACGCCCGATGTCTTTTTTCTTCAGATAATCGAGAAGACTTCTGCGTTTTCCTACTAAGGTGATCAATGCCCGCTGTGTGCTGAAATCTTTCTTGTTTAGTTTCAGGTGATCGGTCAGGTGGCTGATGCGAAATGAAAACAATGCAATTTGCGCTTCAGACGATCCTGTGTTTGTTGCCGTTTCTCCGTATTTCTCGAAGAATTCAATTTTCTTTTCTGTTGTCAAGTACATTTTAATGTATTTTTTTTGGTTATACAATGTTTAAGCCGCAGCATCGCAATCAATAACAACAGCTTAAAATTAATTTTTTAAAGCCCGGCAAAAATACACAAATATCTTTGAAATTCAAGACCCTATAAAAAGAATTATGGTACGATCACTCTGTTGATAACATGTACAACTCCATTTTGCCCCTGAACATCAGCTTTAATAACATTTACAGATCCGTCGATAGTCACCCCGGAATTACCAACTACCACATTCAGCGCTTTTTTAGCATTTAATGTTGGCACCGATCCTGATGTCAAACTACCTGATTGAACATTTCCGCTTACAACATGTGCCAGAAGTATCGGAGTTAATGCTTCCTTACTTAGTGCATCAATTCCACTAACACCAAGAGTTTTAAACAGTGCTGAAAACGCATCGTTGGTCGGGGCAAAAACTGTAAAAGGCCCGGCTCCGGATAATGTTCCTGCCAAATCAGCCTTAATTACAGCAAGAACCAAGGTGCTAAACGTACTGTTTTGCTGGGCAATTTCAACAACGGTTGGCGGAAGCAATACTTTATCAATTACATGAATAATACCGTTGGTTCCCACCACATCGGTTGCAACAACATTAACTGTATTATTTAGTTTAACTCCACCGGTTGTACTAATCTGCAAAGAAGCGAATTTGCCGAAAGCCGGACTTAAAGTAGAAACATAACCTGCAGTCACTGCTGACGAAGGAACATATCCGTTGACAACATGATAAAGCAAAATCGGAGTTAAAGTTGAAGCAGAAAGGTCGCCTAATCCAACACCTAAAGATTTGAGCAAAGCAGCAAAAGCATCATTGGTTGGAGCAAAAACAGTGTATGTTTTTTTATCATCTTGCAAGGCTGTTACAAGTTGGGCTTTTGAAAGAGCTGCCACTAATAAAGAAAAGTTTGCATTTGCAACAGCGTGATCAGCAATGCTCATGGGTAAAAGGACTTTATCAATCACATGAATCACACCATTATCGGCCATCACATCGGGTTGAGTAATTTTAGACCTGCCATTAATTTTAGTTGATGCCATATCAATATACATTGAAAGATACGATCCATCGGCTGGTCCACTAGCTAAAGATGAATAATAACCTGTGGCAATTTGTGAAGCTGTTGCTTTTCCGGATTTAACATGATAAAGAAGAACTTTGGTAAGCGTTTCAACCGGAATATCATTCAATGATGCAACTTTTAATTCGGAAAGAAGTGCTGCAAATGCTGCATTGGTAGGTGCAAAAACAGTAAAGTCGGAAGCTGGATTTGCAAGTTCATCATCTAAGCCGGCTCTTTTCAAAGCCAATACCAAAGTAGAAAAATCAGGATTGGAGGCTGCAATACCTGTAATTGTTTTATCACTCATTGCCGGTTCAGTATCATCATTCTCACAACTTAAAAGGCTAAACGAGCTAATAAGAACAAATGCGAACGCAAATAATTTGAATGAATTTTTCATGACTAAATAATTTAGATTGTTTTAAATGTTTAAATTCATTCTATAAACGATTATTCTTTTGTTTTTGTTTAAGGTTTTGTTGTATTTATTAAACAAATACTATTATTTAATTTTTAATCGTTTGATTTACTGTTTGTTGTGATAGTAAAAACAAGGAATTATTTTTACTATTTATTTTAGCCTTAGCAAAAAGAAAGGGCTGTAAGTCGGTTAACTTACAGCCCTTTCGGCTAATAAATATTCTGGAGACTATTTGTCGTCTTCAGCCGGAATGGTGGTTAATGCAGGTACGTTGTTCGCATAACCATCATACCCAAAGTTTTGATTAATAACACCTTGTATATTAGAGCTGATTGAGTTTTGCGGAATTGGCCATAAAACATGGTATGCGCTCATGGTATATTCCTGACCATTGTTGGCTTTTACACCTTTATTGTACCAATCGCTTTTTTCAGTTATCCGGTCGAAGTAGAAATTCTTGGTTCCGAAATTAGCAACTGAATAGGTGTTGCCTTTATAGGACTTACCGGTTTTAGCAAAAATGAACGAAATACGGTTCAATTCTGTTTTGCGTGGTTCCTCCCAGAACAATTCGCGGGCACGTTCGTCGAGAATGGTTCCAATGTCGAATTTGCCGGCATCGGTATATGGGGCTGCACCGGCACGGGTACGAATGGCATTTACATCAGCCATTGCTTTGGCAATATCACCTTTCCACCAATATGCTTCGGCGCGCAAGAGATAGGTTTCTGCTAAACGGAAAACATACCAGTCGTAAGATCCACCTTGTGGCTGAATGCGGCGAGGATCCGGATTGTACAATTTGTAATGCGGCCATCCAAACCAGTTGCGAATGGTGTCGGTTGTTAAAACCTTACCGGCAGCGTCCCTTAATTGCAAAGGTTTGTTGTAGTATGGATTGGCTTTCAGATTTGGATGATTGTAAACCAGGTCTTCCATATTTATCCAGTTGCCTTTTTTGTGACGTAAATCGTTTGGGTCATCCCAGATCATCCGGGTTGAATAATTGGTGCCACGGGCACGGCCAATACCGCGACCAAAGGTTTCAACCAACTTGATGTCCTGAGCTGCAATGTCTGAAGTTCCGGGGCCTTTACCATCAGGAGTTTTAAGAAAATTCGAGTTGGAAACCCCCCAGAATGGAACGGCCTGCCGCATGATTTGAAGATCAAGGCGCGAATCAATCAGATCTTCTTTAGACATAACCATGAACAGTACTTCCTTATTGGCTCCAATTGCTTTGTTGGCATGCCAATGCAGGCGCGAAATAACATCGTCACGAACAATACCTTGTTTGGTCAGATAGTCGCCATCTTCTTTCGGAACAGCTCCAAAAGGAGTCTTCATCAAACTGTAAACACCTCCATCAATCAATGCGTTCGAAGAAGTTATTGCGGCATCAAAGTCGCCCAAAGCCAGATTGATTTTGGTCAATAAATGCTGACAGGCTCCTTTGGTTACACGTCCGCGGTCGGCATTATCCAGACACCATGTTGACGCAAACTCCATATCTTTTTTTATTTTTTGGAGAATGACTTCACGTTTAGTAGTTGCCAAATATAATTCCTGAATGCAAACAAAAGAACTGCAAATCTAATCCTATTACGAATCAGGAATTATTTCTTCTGTTTTTTGTTTTCTGAATCCGATGAAAAAGCTGATTCGTGTGTAGTTGGTAGCGTAAAAGTTTGAATGATCACTCTTTGTCCATAAATAACTCAAAGCAAGTCCTATGGTGACTTTTTTGTTGACACCTGATTCAAATAGTCTTGCTTTTATCCCAAATGCAGGTTGGTTGAAATAATCCCGGTTGATGCCATGTTCACGAATACTCCCAGACATTGGTTGAGGGGAAGAATGGAAGTACCAATCATTCGTTACATCGGTGTTGCCTATTAGTAAAAGTTCAGCTTCAGGACCAACGCAAAAGGCCAGTCTTTTGTTGATTTTGATATTGGCCAGTAATGATACATCTGCAAAAAGGCTGGTTACATTGCCTGAATAATAGTTTCCTACTCCAAGGCCACCACCACCAAGGCCAATCGATGAATATTGCAAATTAAGTCCAAGGTCCTTCCTAAGTGAAATCCGATGGTCGTTGTTATACCAACTTTTAGCGGCACTGAATGTCAGGTAAGTTGGAGGAGCTTCGTCCCAATAGTTTCCCTGCACGCGGGATGATGTTTTGTTTATTCCAAGTGCAAAGTTAGTTTCGTTAATCTTCTGACTTAAAGCGTTAAATGTGACTGAGAATAAGATGACTGCAATAGATAAAAATAACTTCATGCCATTTGGTGTATTAACTATTATGAAAAAATTACCAGCAACCTGACAACAGACAACCAAAAGCTTGAATTGACTGGCAACTGCGACTGCGACTGAACACTATTTACTTCACTTTCTGCTTATTTCTGATTTTCCAAAACATTCCTGAACTGACTGATTTGCATAGGAGAACCCAAAACAAAAAGCTGATCGCCCCGACTTAAAGTCAATTCCGGAGCAGGATTAAATACATACTTGGCGCCGCTGATTTTAATCCCGACAATATTGATTCCCGAAGTATTTTTCCCATATAAAACTTTTATCGGTTTATTGACAAATTGACTGGCCATTTTGGTACACGAAATTTCTTCCAAACTGACGTCTTTACTTTGCTGAAGTAAAATATACTCCAGAAATTCAACCACATCGGGTTGTGTTACCAATTTGGCCATTCGTTGCCCTCCAATTCGTTCGGGCATAATTACATTGGTAGCTCCTGCC
>JBBRXN010000039.1:0-46523 GCA_038248385.1 Bacteroidales bacterium | reverse complement strand
GTAAGTCATCCGGAATGCAAAATTGAAATAAAAAATCTCAGCATGCTTTCGATTTAAGCGAGATGCTGAGATATTTGCAGTTATGCGATCGGTCGTTGGCAGGAAAATTAAGAAAGGTGAAAATCCATTAATAGATTAATGAAACCAGAGAAGTTCCCTATTTTTTATTTTTTAAATATTTTTCAAAGAATTGATCCTGCTCCCAAAGCAGATGTAGGATGTTTTCCTTTGCCACATAACTATGGGCTTCTTTCGGCAATAAAACCATACGAACCGGAGCGCCAAGGCCTTTTAAAGCTTGAAAATAGCGTTCGGTCTGTAAGGTAAATGTTCCCGGATTATTGTCGGCTTCGCCATGAACAAGAAGTAGCGGCGTTTTCATTTTATCGGCATTCATAAACGGCGACATGGTATTGTAAACTTCCGGAACTTCCCAGTAATTTCGTTGTTCGCTCTGAAACCCGAATGGTGTTAATGTACGATTGTATGCTCCGCTACGGGCAATACCACAAGCAAATAAATTACAATGAGTCAACAAATTTGCTGTCATGAACGCACCATAGGAATGACCACCTACTGCCACTTTTTTGCGGTCGATATATCCCAATGAATCAACAGCATTGATTGCAGCCTCGGCATTGGCAACCAATTGACTAATAAAATTGTCATTGGGCTCAGTTTTTCCTTCTCCAATAATCGGGAAGGCTGCATCGTCCAATACCACATATCCTTTGGTGACCCAATATACAAACGATCCGTAGTATGGGAATGTAAACTCGTTCGGGTTGGAAGAACTTTGTCCGGCACTGCTTTTATCTTTGTATTCGGTAGGATAAGCCCAGATTAGAAGCGGTAATTTTTCCTTTTTAATTTTATCATAACCAACCGGCAAATACAATGTTCCTGAAAGTTCTACACCATCTTTGCGCTTGTATTTGATCAAAGTTTTTTCAACATTTGCGATACTTTTAAAAGGATTTGGAAATTGAGTAATTGCTGTAAGTTGATTTTTCTTCACTTTTATATTCCGCAAAAAATAATTGGGATATTCCGTTTTCGATTGAATCTGAACCAATAATTCTCCTTTTTTTACATCTTTTATAGCCAGAATCCGTTCAAGTTTATTGGTATAGCCTGATTGATAAATCCTGTTTGTTTTCAAGGTTTTCATGCTAAAATGATCAACGAAAGGAAATTGTCCGGCTTTTGTATAACCATCACCAATCAGAAACGCATTGTCATTTTCGAAAAGAATTACTTCACGGCCAAATTCATTCTTCCTGGTCTCAAACTGCCCCGGATCAGAATAAATATCCTGTGAGTTTCTGTTTGAAATAACCTTAGGTGATTGTTCCGGATTAGAAGGATTGAATATATAAGTCCTGGTGTTGCGGTTATCGTACCAATTATCATATAGAACAGCAGTAGTTTCATTTCCCCAATTAATTCCGGCAAAACGATCAGTGGTTTTTACCATAATTGATGGAGCAGTATTAAATGGGCTGTTCCACTGATATACAGCATCACGATAATCTACTTTATTCTCAGGATCACCCTCATCAAGCGCTTCTACATAATACAGTGTCGAAGGTTTATCATTACGCCAGCTCATGTTTCGTTTACCCTGACGAACCGCCATAAATCCCTTGGGCATAATTTCATTTAAAGGAACTTCATTTACAACTTTAATTTCTTTCCCGGTCAAATCGTAAACTACACTTTTTGAAGGAAAACGGTTGAGTGGCACCAAATAAGAAAACGGCTTATAAATGGTTGTTATCATCAGATAATTGCCATCAGGTGAGAAGCTTTCACCGGCATACATCGCTTTACCCATAAACAATTCAGCTTGTCCATTCAAATTGATTTTGTACAATTCGGAATTGACCAAGGTTACGAAATTGATTTCATCTGTTTTGTTTTTCAACATATCAGGATAAGTACGATTCTGAGCTTTCGAACCATCGCTGTTAGAAATAATTGGTCCTTTGGGAAGTTCCTTTTTTGAATCAATCAATGCTGGTCTGTTTTCAGGAATTACACGGACCAATAAACTCTGATTGTCCTTATACCAGCTGAAAGGCCTGCCCAGATTGGCATTGATGGGCTTATCAGAAACGCGGGAAGCTGTTGCTGAAGTAATATCCAACACCCATAACTCGACAGCAGTAGCAGTAGTATTGGTAAATGCCATTTTCTTTTCGTCGGGCGACCAGGTTAAATTCGTGATACGTGGATTTTCGGGCATTCCGGTTACCTGTATCAGATTTGGATCCTGGAATTTACGGATTTTCAAATTTCTGATATATGTTACTGAACTCGAAATATTGGTGAGCGGATTAATACGCAAACCTCCCAATTGTAGCTCCTCCTGATTCAGATCATCAAGCGTTTTATAGGTATTTTGGTAGGTAAAAACCATGTATTCTTTTTTCTCGTCCATCATTACTGAAGGTGCCCTTTCGTAATCAACCAATTCTAAAATCTCCGGCGAAGGCTTTTGATAATCCAGATTTTCCTGGGATTTAACTGACAAATGAACCATTATTAAACTGATTACAATAAATACTATTTTTTTCATATCTCACTATTTTAGGTCGTTTCAAATTCATTATGCCAAATGAAAATACATGCTGAAAGTCAAAATACTTAACCTTAAAAAACCTTTTTCTCAATGTTAATACCGATTCCCGGCCGATCAATTAAAGTCACCTTTCCATTTACCACCTGCATTCCTGAGTATGGGTCATTAGCAATCAGCAAATTGCCATCCAGATCGGCCCAATCGGTTTTTGGAGACAATTGCGCTGCAGCTGAAACGGCGCACGAAGTTTCGGTCATGCAACCAATCATCACTTTCATTCCGAGCGATTTGGCCAATGTCAGCATTTGATGGGCTTCTCTCATTCCGGTGCATTTCATCAGTTTAATATTGATTCCGGAATAGACACCCTTGGCTTTAATAACATCCGGTAAGCGCTGAACAGATTCGTCGCCAACTGTTGGCAAAGGACTATTGGCAGTTAACCATGCCATATCATCAATGGCTGTTTTGGGCATTGGTTGTTCTACGAATACCACTCCTTTCTCTTTGAGCCAGTGAATCATTTCAAGCGCCTTGTGTTTGTCTGTCCAGCCTTGGTTCACATCTACACACATTGGTACATCAGTAACCGAACGAATGGTTTCGATCATTTCTTTATCGGTCGCCATTCCCAATTTCACTTTAAGGATATTGTATGGAGCAGCTTCATTCACTTTCTGCCGTACTACTTCCGGAGTGTCCATACCAATCGTAAAGGATGTATTGGGCGTGTCAGCCGGATCGAAACCCCATATTTTGTACCAGGGCTGCCCCATTATTTTGCCGACCAAGTCGTGCAAAGCTATATCGACAGCAGCTTTTGCCGCGCAATTTCCAGGCATCACAGCATCAACATAGCCAAGAATATCGTCCATCTGAAACGGATCTTTAAACTGGCCCAAATCGAGTAAAGAAAGAAATTTAGTTGCAGTTTCAACACTTTCACCAAGATAAGGAGGCATTGAAGCTTCGCCATATCCGGTAATCCCATCAAATTCGAGACTTGTAAGCACGTCAGGTGTGCTTTTGCGTGAGCTGTTGGCAATCGTAAAAGTATGTTTCAGTTGCAAATCGTAAGGCAAAAAACGCAACACCAATCCTTTACCTGAATATTTACTTGATTTCTTTTTCATTTCTCCAAAAACAGTTTCGATTCCTGTTAGTCCGACAATAGCCGTTAATCCGGATGTTCGTAAAAAATTGCGTCGTGAAAATGGAAGCCTCTCCAATAGCCCCTCCCCAGCCCTCCCCTCAAGGGAGGGAGCAGAACCGCTTTGAACTTTTTTTTTCTGAAATATTGTCATTGATTTTCTTATTAATTGTTCTTATTAAAATCTGTTAATCCTCATTCAGCGCTTTTTAAGCCCCCTCTTTTGGAGGGGGTTTGGGGGAGGCTGTGGGGTCAATACCACGGATGATCCTTTACCAAAACAATTCCTTCTGTATTTAATGAATTAAGAACACGAACGGCAGCCACAAAATCCTTTCGATCTGTTTCAACATTAAAATCAGGCGACTTGGGATTGATATTATTTATCTTCACTAAACCGGCGGCGTTGATGTATTTGTCATTCCCCAGATACAACCCTGCATGCGAAATTCGCTGGGCGTTCCTTCCAAAGAAAAGTAAATCACCGGGCTGCAAATTCTGTATCTCATTAAAATCAAGATGCTGACCATACCTGGCTTGCTGCGAAGCGTCGCGCGCCAGAATAATTCCCTGAGAGAAATAGGCAGTTTTGGTCATGCCTGAACAATCAACCGCTTTGCATGAGGTTCCACCCCAAAGGTACGGCACACCCATCAACTGTTTAGCAACCGAGATGATAGCAGGAACAGTTGGGTTTCGGTTCGTCCATTCCTGAAATGAAAGGCAATCAGATTTTTTCACAAAAGCAGTTCTGCCATCCGGAAACCGGACTTGAAGATATTTCCTTGCTTCAGAAACCATTTCGAATAGATCGCACATCACCAAATCAGATACATGCGGCGCATTTTTTTTAGGAGCATCAACCGCAAAACCAGTCGTTTGATTGAAAATGAATCGTTTACTTTGTTTCCAGACAGCCATTTCTGCTTCTGTTTTCCTTGCGATTCCGGCACCATCCACCCAACCAATGTATTGATCAGGGGTTTGAACCCGATACCAGTTTTTTTCTTTTTCCAGTACTTTTACCGGAGTGCCCATTAATGCCTGAGTAACCATTTCAGCAGGATGATCGGGACCCGAACGAATATTGGCAACCGAAAGTGTAACAATCGCCCAGGTCTTCTCTCCCATCGATTTTTCAGGAATAACAATTACCGAATCACGGTAACTGATTTTGAGCAATGACAGAGAATCCAAAACCACCCGTTTAGCTTCAGGCAGATTGGTTTTTCCTTTCAGGATAAGCTGTCCCGAATTTTCTTTTAAAACCAGATCAAACAAAGCGGTCCGTTTATCGGGGGCCAACTGCCTGCTCACGGATTCGACAACCCGTTTGGCCGTTATTAAATCGTTGTTGCCGGCAGATGCTCCAAAACAAAAGCAGAGCGAAAAAAAAACAAGTACAAGTTTGAAATTTTGCATGAGAGCCAATTAGAGTGTAACAACATTCGAATACAAAGATTCGGTTTTTTCTTCATTCAGCACCGTAACAGCGTAATTTTTTCCTGAAATACCTGCAAACTGAAGATCAGTGACTACTGCTACAAGTTTAGCCGTAAAAGTATTTTTTTTTGCAACATCTTTTTCCAACACATAAACAGCATACTTGCCGGCACCCGAAATTGCTTTCCAGCTAATTTTTCCTGAAAGGGCTGACAGCACAGTCGCAACAGGCTGAGGCTGACTTTTGGCTCCCATTGGAGGCATCAGTGAAAGGTATTTGTATTTTGTTTTGATGTAAGCATTTAACTCTGGATTATCCAGAAATTTCACTCTAAACCAGATGCAACCCATGAGATTGGGTAAATTGCGCGTTTCGTTGATCTGACGACCAAATTCATTGACGGTGCCAAAAGCAGGATAGGCCGGATCTTTGAACTTATAGGCTGCGATACCAGCCACCATCGGAACACCTGCAGCATTGTCATTCCAGTATCTGGCCTGTTTCCCGAAGTCGGCAGTCGCATGGCCGTATTCCCAGTAAATCTGAGGTGCCAGGTAATTGATCCATTTCCCGTTCAGCCATACCAGCGGATCGGCATACAGTTCCACACTGTTTTCCCTGCGCCCCGAAGGAGAAATTCCGAAACAGACCTTCGGATTGACTGACTTAATGGCATTGGACACCTGATAGACCATCGTATTCACATTCTCGGCACGCCAGAGGTGAACATCCATGTTTTTGCCATAGTTAGAAAATGCAAGCCGGTCATCGAATCCGAAAGGAGTACTGATCGATTTGGCTCCCCATGGGTAAAAATAGTCGTCGAAATGAATGGCATCAACGGCATAACGGGAAACAATATCTTTCACAACCGAAACCAGGTGTGCCCGTACTTCAGGAATGCCGGGATTGTAATACCTGACTCCCTCGTATACAACCACCCACTCCGGATGTTTAATTGCCGGATGATCTGGTGCAAGTGTAATCGTTGTAGCGCCTATTCGGTAAGGATTCAGCCAGGCATGAAGCTCCATACCCCGTTTGTGTGATTCTTCAACGGCAAATTTCAGCGGGTCGTAACCCGGATCCTCACCCTGCGTTCCGGTCAGAAAAGCCGACCAGGGTTCGAGTTCGGATGGATAAAACGCATCAGCATTCGGACGGACCTGCAACACAATTGCATTCATATTCAAAGCCTGGCACTTATTAAGAAGGATAATCAGCTCAGATTTTTGGGCATCAGCATTTCCTTTGGTTGTGGGCCAGTCGTAATTGCCAACAGTGGCGATCCACACCGCCCTCATTTCCTTTTTTTCAGAAACGATTTCGTCTTTTTCAACATTAAACGGTTGATTGATATCTTCCTCGTCATTGTCTTTCTGACACGACCAGACAAGAATTCCGAAGAGAAAACAGAAAAGAAGTTTATTGTGATTCATTGTAGTTTTTTTAGGTAACTGGGTATATGTGTTAATATTTCAGACAGGCCACCCGTCCATCCAGAGATGTAACCAGAACCTGATTCGATCCCAAAGGCGTAACGCCATTGACCAGGGCATTCGACAATTTATATTTCCAAACCACCTGATGCGATTGTTTACTGATGGCCACCACGACACCATTACAGGTTGGTACAAATACCAAACCAGCACTTTCAACGATGGGTGATGGTCCGATTTCGTAACCGAGATCAGCCTGACAGTCCCAAACAACCGTTTGTTCACGTGCTGAAGTCTGTAAGGCCAGTACATGTCCTTCCGTCATATTTTTGATATAAACCTGTTCACCATCGGATGAAATGCCAATGGTTTCGCGGCATGAATATTTCCCTGAGTCCCAGATTTCAGCGCCGGTTTTAGCATCCAACGCGGTCATGCGCCGGTCGGGAGCCACAATGAATATTTTTCCGTTGGCAGCTACCGGCCAGACTGCTGCAGGCGACAACATCCGGTTGGCATATTTCTCGCGTTTCCAGATCAACTTTCCGGTTAATTGATCGAGGGCATAAAACGCGTTGCCCCAGGAACCAAAATAAACTGCACTCTGGTAAATCAGAGGCTTCGACTCCACAAAGTTCTTCACTTCATCAAATTGCCACTTCAGCTGGCCTGTTTGTAAATCAATCGCCCTGAAAATTCCTTCCGAAGAGCCAATATACACCGTTTTCTGATCAATAACTGGTGAGGCTACGATTGGCTTTGTGGTCTTAAAATTCCATTCCGCCTTGCCGGTTATCAGATTCAGGCAGTAAATCGAATTATCGGTTGAAGCACAAACCACATGCTTGCCGCTGAGGACAGGAGTCGAATATATTTTTCCGGAAGTTTGAAATCGCCAGATCGATTTTCCTGAATTTCTGTTCAGTGCAACAATTTCTCCTTTGGCATTGGCATAAACAGCTGTTTTTCCTGAAAAGACAATGCCGGTTCCGATGTCGCTCTGATCCTGAATCTGCCATTTTATTTTTACCTGAGGATATGCGGAGTTGGCTGCGAAATCAGGGCGTGGCCATTTATGGGCATCATCCTTAAAATTCTTCAGGCCCAGCGGGACTTTGCACCAGGTTGGTTTTGTTTCAATCCCGGGGGTACGTTCGGCATAAAACAGGGTGTCTTTGGTAACAGTTACCAGGTTATATCCGCCAATTTCATTTTTTGCCCGAAGGTTCGAGCGCCCCATTACACCGGGAATCCCTTCAAAATTGAACAGTTTATTGTTGTGGCCATGACCAAGCAAACTGACCTGAATATTCCTGGTTTTGAGCAGTTCAATTACTTCGTACCAATTCGAGAGCGATTCGTCGAGCGGATAATGGTTGATAAAAATAATGGGCTGATCCGGATTTTTCATGTTTACCAAAACAGAATCGAGAAATACCATTTGTTCGCGGGGAACCAAACCCGGTGCCATGCGCATATTGGGACCGCTGGCTGTTCCGATGAACAGGAATCCGTTCTTTTCAAACGAAAATCCTTCAGCTCCAAATATCCTGACAAAATCATTGTCTCCGCTTTCCGACCATTTTGAATCATGATTGCCGGGAGTGATGTAACATGGTTTAGTAAGTTTGATGAGAATGGATTTGGCTTCGATGAGTTCTTCTTCGGAGCCAAATTCAGTCACATCACCTGAAAGGATCACAAAATCAATGTCTGTCTGCTGGTTTATGTCGTCAACTGTTCGCATAAGATCTTCGGCTCCGGTACTTCCGCCCACATGGGTATCGGTAACATGGGCAAAACGGAAGGTTTGGGCTTGAGCCTGAACATGAAACAGAACAAAACAAAGGACAAAAAATAAAAGCTTGCTCATGATTTTTCTTTTACGAAATGGCTATAAAAACTCATCGGATGACTTAAGAGTCATCCGATGAGATTATTATGAGAAAGAATTAATTATTTTTGAATCAATTATTACCAGCCAGGAGTTTGAGATAATGTATATCCTTTACTAAGATATTCACTGATCTGGTTATTTCCTATCGGAGCTAAATAAACTCTTTCGGTAAATGCATCTCTGTTAGATAGATTTTCCGGAATATAATATCCAACCATATCAATAGCATTTGAACCTGTATATGTTACAATGGTTCCATCTGCCTTTTTGACTTTAAGCTTATTCACTTTTGCAGGTATTAACCATTCTTTATATTCAGTGTTGAAGTCAATCCATAATCCAAGAAGATTATCAGGATCAGTATTCTTCATATAATCAATCTTCTTCCATCGTTTAATATCCAAAAGACGACTATTCTCAAAAACAAATTCCATTCTTCGTTCACGGCGTATTTCCCATATTAAGGCAGGAACATCAGTATCGCGATCAGGATCATCAGGAAGGCTAGCCAATAATAAAGGAGCTGTCTTTTTTATACCTTTTGCTGTTGCAGTTGCATCCAAAGGACGGGTACGAATTGCATTGATGGAAGCATCAATATCAGTCTGAACTACTGCAGCGCCACCAATTGTTGCTAATTCGGCTTTTGCCTCCACCCAGTTCAGGACAACTTCTGCCAAACGCAATACCGGAGCATCGTTGGTGTTTGTATTTGAACCGTAAATTGGAGGATAAGGTCCCGGATAGTAAGTAACACCAACACGGTCAATGAATTTACAGGCATAAAGCAATGTACCTGACTCTTTCTTGGGTGCGCCCCAGAATGTAGCTTCAAAACGTGGATCACGAGTAGCAACCATGTTCTTGATGTCTAATTTATCAGCATTCACAACTGTTGATAATTTATAAGGCTTACCATCGGTGCATACAAATGCTTTAGCCAACTTTAAATTTGGGGCATTGGCTTGACTTTCATACAAATTTGAATAGGAAGCAACAGAGTGAGTCACTGACGGAGATACCACCGCATCATAAGTTCTGTATAAGATTACTTCTTTGTTGCTTGACAAATTTTCTGATCCGAATAAAGAACGAAAATCGCTTGTGAATGAGTATTTGCCCGATTTCATTACCAAATCTGCAGCCTTTATCGCCAAATCCAGGTATTTTTTGGCTTTTTCCTGATTATTCAATTGGTATTTTTGCCAGGTACCTTCAAACAACATAAAGCGTGATATAAAACCGGCAGCAATATATTTATTGAGAAATTGATTATTGCCATCATACAAAAGCATATTATCCAAAACATAAACGAAATCATCATATACCTTGTCCATTACCATCGTTCTGTCATCCCTGTCTTTGTACATCAAGTCAAATTCCGAGTCACCAATAACCTTATCGAAATAAGGTACGTTTCCAAATACACTCACTAAACGGCAGTATTCAAATCCTCTAAAGAAACGTGCCACTGCACTCCAATGTTGATAGGCGGTTGGAGTAAGTACATTCTCTTTCATCCCATCTATTCTTTCAAGGAACAAGTTCGATTTTCGAACCCAGGCAAAATCCCATGTAGGGCCTGCATAAGTAGATAACCATGCTGCGGCTTCGCTTGTAGAAGCTCTCGAAGCCGGAGCTTGAGATTCAAAGCTGCCTTGTTTTCCTGAACTAGCAAGGTCGTCAGAAAAAGTATAACCGAGCAGAGGAGCATAATCAGTAGTAAAACTTGTATTATACCCTACAAAGTAGTTTGGATAAAAACCATTCGCAAATAAACGAAGGTTATTTTCGGATGTCCAGTAGCTGCCGTCGTTCATGGTTGTTAACGATGGTCTGTCTAAATAATCGTTACAACTGACAAAAACTAGTGCAACTACAGATAATAAAATTCTGATATATTTTTTCATAATTATTAAATTTTAGAAGTTCAACTGAAGTCCAACTGATGCACTCTTGAAAGTCGGAACGCCAACACCTGTTCGGCTTGAATTGTAATTAGAAGTATTCCACAACGAATACCCATCAATTTCCTCAGGATCAACAGGAAGTTTCCCAAGATGATCAAACGTAAGAAAATTTTCCAAAGAAATATAAACGCGAAATTTGCTAATTTGAACTTTCCTTAACATGCTTGAAGGTAATGAATAGCCCACTGTTACGTTTTTGATTCTTAGGTATGACATATCAAGTAAATATCTGGTCTGGGGCACCATATTCAAGACCTGACTATTTCCGCCGGCTGTCGCACCGATATTATAGGGGGCCGGATAGAAAGCATCCGGCCGGTCTTCTCTCCAGAAATTTCCTGCAATAACTTGTGGCATACCACCATCTGCTGAATTGTACCCGGAAATAACCAAAGAACCATCACCCCAAACATCGCGCTTACCCACACCTTGAAGGAAAACAGAAGCATCAAATCCTTTATAATCAATTCCTGCGCGCAAACTATATTCCATCCGTGGTGTTGAGTTACCAATCTTTTTTAGATCGCCGTAATCAGGTTTTCCATTTGCGTCCTCAATTAATCTGTTACCAGGAGTAATAATACCGTCGCCATTTAAATCTCTAAATTTAACATCACCAGGACCAAATTTAAAGTTACCTGATTGCAATTTTCCCTGTGTAGCAACAGTGGCATCAGTCAATTTATTAACGTCGAATCCGTCTGAAGATTTTACTAAAATTAATTTACCGGCACCGTCATATTCAAAATCACTCTTTTGATATAACCTATCAGTTTCATAACCCCATATTTCGCCATAAGTTTTACCAACATACCAATTGTCAATACTTTTCGTCGAGCCATATTTGGTAATCGTTGTTACAGCATCGGCTAACGTTGCAACCAGATTAATGCCAATACCATTTTTGAAACGATGGTTAAAATCAAGCTGAAGTTCAATACCATCTGTTTTTAAAGAACCAAAATTGCCTTGTGGAGCCCCGGTACCAAAAGTTACAGGAATACCCTCCAGTGGAACAATCATGTTTTCCGTATTACGTCTAAACCAGTCAAATGAAACTCCCAATTCACTTTTAAAGAAACGGGCATCCAAACCTAAATCAAGAGTAGTAATATCTTGCCAGGTAACAGATGGTATAACAGCGCCTGGAGTACCAAATTGAAAAACTCTCAAATTTGAAACTAACCAGGTATTTGTTGACCCATTCATTGTAGGAACGTAAAGAGAGTTGGGCACGGTTTGGTCACCAATAGTTCCCCATGATCCACGAACTTTTAATGCGCTAAGTATTGTTTTTGACCAATCCATCCAACTTTCTTCATTTACACGCCAACCTGCTGATAATGAAGGGAAATATCGCCACATAAGGTTTGAAGGAAATTTAGATGTACCGTCATACCTGAGGTTTGCTTCCAACAAATATTTTTCTTTATAACTGTAATTTAAACGGCCAAAGAACCCTAATTGAGATTCCCAGTATTCGCCACCACTGGCAGTTTGTGTACCATAAGCCAAATCAAACTGAGGATTAGCATAATCAACTAATTGAGTAGTTTGTGACCAGTTATAGGCGTTTACCCAGCTCACCCTATTCAAACCCAACATAAATTTGAATTTATGAGCATCCATAACATTCAAATCATAAGTTGTGTTAAGATTTGTTGTGTTCCACTGATCATTTTTAACATAACGATAAACATGATCAGGATTTCCACCTATACCTGTATAAGTTGACATGGCTAATTGATATGCCGGCATTGCTCCGGCAGTGGTAGAAGAAATTACTTCACCGGCATCATTCACATAAATTCTATTTCCGGCTGCATCATTCTTAACTATAGCAGAAGACCATGTATCGCGAGCAGTGAAACGCGTACCGGGTCTTTTGGTAATATACTCCTGATTTGCATGAGTATAATCAAAATTGATCTTCCAATCTTTAACTGGCGTGATTACTAAACCTCCGTTAAGACTGGTGTAATTGAATTCCTGAAATGCTGTGTTTGCAGCAGACATTTCAAATGCCGGACTTCTGAGTGGATCTCCGTCCTCTGTTGTCATCGGATAGGTTGAGCCCCAACGGTATAAGTATAACCATGGGTCAGCAGTAGTAGAGTTTGTTGCATAAGCATATCTCTTATCACGCTTTGAATACATAGCTCCAGCATTAATTCTCAGCCACTTACTTACATCCGTACCCAAGCGAATTGATCCGTTGTAACGCTTAAAATCGTCTGTTTTAGCAGGTTTTATTATACCTGTTTGATCTAAATATCCAAAACTAATGTTATAATCTGTTTTGCCGCTCTTGCCGTTTAATGATAGGTTATGAGTTTGAGTGGGAGTCCACTCTTTTATCATATAATCGTAAGCATCATAAGTTCTTAAACCAATCTTACGACCGTTTGCATCTACATACCAGTCGCGCCCATACAACATCGGATCGTTAGGTTTTACCACACTACTATATTTATCATTCCATATTTTAGCCTTATCGAAACCTTCTCGGGTAACCAGCCAGAATGCACCGGCAACAGTGCCACCAACACGTTCAAAAGCTAATGTGGTGTATTCCAAAGCATCAATTCCACCCATCTCTATTTTCTTCGAGATGTTTTGGAATGAAAGGTTTCCTGAATAAGAAACATTAACGCTTTCAGTTTTAGCTCCTTTTTTAGAAGTAATCAAAATAACTCCAAAAGCTGCTTTTGAACCATAGATAGAGGAAGATGCCGCATCCTTTAAAACTGAGATCGACTCAATGTCATCAGGATTAATCATTTGAATAGAAGGAATCTCAACATTATCCAATAAGATTAATGGAGATGTACCTCCGCGTAATGAACCCAGTTGTCCCCTGATTTTCAGAATTGGATCAGATCCAATTTCACCACTTGGAATAACAACACTAAGTCCGGGGGTTACACCTTGAAGTCCACGGCCAACATCGGCAATAGGCCTGGCTTCCAAAACTTTGGTATCGACAGAAGCAACAGCACCGGTTAGGTTGGCTCTCTTCTGTTGACCGTACCCAACCACAACTACTTCGTCAACTTGTTCAACAGAAGATTCAAGACTGACATTGATGGTGGAGGAATTTCCAACTTTCACTTCCAGTGTCTTCATACCAATATAACTGATTAGTAAAGATGCACCTTCGTTAACCGAAAGTTCAAACCGACCATCTGCATTGGATATGCTTCCGTTCTGTGTCCCTTTTTCCAGAACCGTGACACCCGGAATTGATTCGTTGGTCGATTTATCCCGAACAACTCCGGATATCGACCGCTTTTGTGCCATCGTCAGCTGGACGATCATACACAAAATGAAGATTAATGCTACCGTTTTTTTCATAATAAAATGATTAAAATTACATTTTGAAATAGATGATTAGTACTAACAGATTGAATGTAAAAACAGATAAAAATTATTTGTATTATTAAAAGTGAAAATATTGCCATTACGATTTCATCAACAATACAGAACAAACAGATATCAAATGATTAGCACTTATTTGTGGGATTAAAATTAAAAATATATTTTTTAAAATCGGTGTTTTTGTAACATGTAATACCAATTTATTTTTTTTGAAATTTTATCATTTTTTAACAATTGGATATCAGTACATTACAATTCAAAAAAAATGGTATTGTTTTCTATAACATATCCTGAAATTCGAATCCTGAATGTTTATTTGTACAATAAGTACTTTGTCCGTAGCTTTTTAAAATCAGATAAGCCGGGTTCCCATGATTTCCGAATCTCATTTTCCGATTTCCCGGCGATAATCTGCTCTTTTAGAAATGTTGTTCCGGCTAATTTATCGAAGTTGCCCATTTGCCTGCTCTGTTTGAAGTCAAAGAATTTTTCTTTATACGGATAAGCCTGATACATTTCGATTAACCATGAAAGGTTAATCCTCCCATTTTTGCGCAACTCATTAGTATCGTATTTTCTCAGGTCAAGGCCATAGCAAACCTGATCCTGAAAGAGGGGTGTTTCACTCATTCCTTTAATACTAACCGGAGTGAAAGAGAAACTGTATTTTTCTTTCAGATCGGGATTACCCAACACCGTAAACGGGAAATGAGTGCCTCTTCCCTGACTGACAATGGTCCCTTCGAACAAACAAATTGAAGGATATAAAAGAATGGATTGGTGTGTATTCAGATTGGGGGAAGGAGATACCGGTAATACATATTCCATATCGTGCGAATAATTTGCAACTTGTATGACAGTATTCTTACAATTTACTTTATTTGCCAGCCATCCTTCACCGTTATACATCCGGGCCAGTTCGCCGATTGTCATTCCATGAGCAATCGGGATCGGAAACATGCCAATTCCTGATTTCAATTTCATATCCAGAATGGGTCCATCAACACAATAACCATTAGGATTTGGCCGGTCGAGAATGATCAGCTCCTTGTTGTTATCGGCACAGGCTTCCATTACTTTTGCCAGCAGGTTGATGTAGGTATAAAAACGGGCGCCAACATCCTGAATATCGAAAACTACCAAATCAACTTCTGCCAGGTCTTCTTTCGAAGGTTTACTTTTTTTACCGTACAGTGATATTTCAGGAATTCCGGTTTTAGAATCAATGCTGTCGGCAACCACGGCTCCGGCACTGGCTGTTCCGCGAAAACCATGCTCAGGTCCAAAAATCTTTACGATGATCACCCCGAGCGATTTCAAACTATCGATTACTAAAGTTTTACCTATTACTGAAGTTTGGTTGGCGACAAAAGCAATCCGCTTTCCTTTCAGAAGAGGAAGGTATTTTTCGGTTTGTTCAGCTCCGGTTTTTATTCCGGATTGAATGGTTGATGTATTATCAACATTCGACTGTCTTTTAAATGAGCTTCCGCAGGAATTGAAAACTGCAAAAACAAAGGTCAAAACCAGGATTGAACTAATTGTTTTCATGATATTTAAGTTTTACAAGTTGAATTCCAATATTTTTTTTTCTGCCAGAAAGGCTCTAAAACACAAAGGCAGTACAAAGTTTAACTATTAAAGCCGAAAACTATTTATGACGCACCAAAAACACAAACTCACCAACCGGCAGACATCAATAGCCGTAGCCTTCAGGCTATGGTATAAATGTGCGTAAAACAAACGCTTTAGCCTAATTAATAATTCATTTTTGGCTAAAGCCAACAGCAAACATCAATCTATCCAACGGCATAAATGCCGTTGCTAATGAAAGAACACCAAATAACCGATAGTTCCGCATTTTATTCATTAACCACCCCAACCATTGACAGATAGTTTTCGAACGGCACATAAGCCGGGATACTATTCCCGGAACCCAAAGCATAAGCTTTTGATCCGGTCAATTCCAGCATTTTTCGGCATCTGTTTTTTATATCCGCCGGATTGCTTCGAACCAGAAAATCCATGTCAATGCCACCCAGAATGGCAATTCTATCATTCCAGAGTTTCCAGGCATTTTCAACCGGTAAAATCGTATCCTCAAACGAATGCTTGGCATCGTATTTTAGTTCGCCCACGATATCATCAATCACATCAGCCAGATTACCGCATGAATGCAGAATTGCGTATTTTCCGTTTCGATGAATAGCTTCTACCATTTTTTTATGCCATGGAAAAACCAATTGGCGAAAGGTATCGGGCGAAAGAATAGTTTGAGTTTTGAAACCCCAATCATCGTTTACAATGAGTGCACCAACGGGTGCGATTGAACTGGTTATTTCGTAAAATCTCAGAAGTCGTGAACCAACTTCATCAAAAATCGCTTTGGTAAGTTCTTCATCTTCGAAAATCATGAAACAAAGGTTTTCAAACCCAACCAGGTCGGTCACATTTTCGAGCAGACCACCGGGACCCGGAACAATGAATTTCATTCCGTCATTCAGGAAAGAAGCCGAATGGAGCAAAAGGTCGAAATTTCCCTTTTCAGGATCGGGCCACTTGTACGAATCGAATGATTTCCGGTCGGTGATCACAGCGCCTTCGTTTTGCGAAACGGTTGCTTTCTTTTCGTGACCGGCAGTTTCGAACGAAAAAGCATCGAAATAACGCGAAGGAATGGTGGCATAGTCGTAACCGCATGTATGAAAAAACCGGATAATCGACTTTATTTGGTCACCATGATTGTTCAGTTCAGAAAATGATTCACCATTGATATACGAAATCAAATCTCCGTTCATAAAATACTCAAAAAGTACAGGTCTGTCAGGCTTTTCACGCTGAAGAACTAACTCCAATTGATGAAAATCGGCTGGATATTTCCTTTCTGATATCATTATTTGTATAGATAATATTTTTTAGACAGCTTTTGAAATGCTGCTTCATCTTTTCTCCAATAAGGCAACATGTCAGCCACTTTCATATTTTTCGACATGAGTAAACGAATTTGATCGGAACCACAAACCTTGTCGAACATGTCATAACGTTTCTCAGTGGATGGGCCAAAACATTTTTTTTCGGGGTACAAAACGGACATTTCCTGCATCACGTAAAACTGAATTTCGGTCAGCCGAACCTTTTTATAATCAGTCAGATAATATTGAACTCCTGAATAGTTTTTACCCTGACCAACGGCATAGAAGGGTTTCAGGTAAATTGGGCGAAACAAGACTCCAGGTAAATGAAGGTTATTCAACCGTTCAGTCAAAGCCGAAGCATCAATCGAATCTTTGGCAAAAATCTGAAATGGAAGGGTATATCCCACTCCTATCGACATAAAACTAAATTCTCCCAGAATACCGGAAGCAGCGTAATAAAATGAGGAAGTTGCACTTGGAATATGTGGCGATGTTAATACCCACGGCAATCCGGTTTGGTCGAAAGTCATTCTTCTCTTCCAGCCTTTCATGGGAACAACGGTTAATTTGCACTGTTTCTTCAACATCTTTTCACCATTGAGCAATTCGGCCAATTCGCCACAAGTAAGACCGTAGATATATGGGATTTTAAATTGGCTCACAAATGAAATGAACTTGTCTTCAGCCAGATTGCCCTCAACTTTCAATCCACCAACAGGATTCGGACGATCGAGCACTACAAATTCTATATTATTCTCGGCAGCGGCTTCCATCGCCAGCCCCATGGTGCTGATATACGTATAGGAACGGCAGCCAATATCCTGAATATCATACACCAGCACATCCACATCTTTCAGCATTTCAGCTGATGCTTTACGTGTTTTACCGTAGAGTGAATAAACCGGAACTCCGGTTTGTTTGTCAATGGTCGTTTCAACTTTATCGCCGGCATACTCATCACCGCGAACCCCGTGTTCGGGACCATAAAGTGCAACCAACTTCACTCCAGAAGCTTCGTTCAGGATATCGACTGTCGATTTTAACTGTGAATCAACGCCGGTCGGGTTGGTGATTAAGCCCACACGTTTTCCCTGCAGTATTTTGAAACCGCTGTCGCGGAGGACCTCTATTCCCGGTTTGACTTTGTGGGCAGCGAATCCCGTGATAACGAGGAATGATAAAAGAGTAATTAGTAATGTTTTATTTTTCATTCTTGTTTTATTTTAAGTTTCATTCTTGTTGAAGATGATCTCCATTCCGTCCGAAAGTTGTTTTCAGTCTAATCAAATTTTTATCGCGGACGGTTTTCTTCTCTAACTAATTTTTTCTACAAATATTCCTCTCCTCTGGAGTTTTTGGCAACCACCTAACCATTTAAGCATTCAACATTTTCAACCATTCAACATTTTCAACCATTTAACCATTCAACCATTCAACATTTTCCACCACTTTCTACTTCTTCATATTCTTATAAATAGCTGAAAGAATTTCAGTCCGCACATTCAGATCACTGATTAAATTGTTGTTGCGTGTCGGGAAAACCCGGTTCGTAAGAAAAATGTACATCAACTTGCTTTCAGGGTCCATCCAGACGAAAGTGCCTGTGTAGCCAAAATGGCCAAAACTTTCGGGACTTACCTCCGGACACGGATATGCATTTTCCGGTTTAAGAGATTTGATATTAATCGATGGCTTATCAAAAATCAACCCGCGACGGTTACCTGAATCCGGAAATTGTGATCGGGTAAATTCTTTCATCGTAGCTTCGCTCACATACTGTTTGCCACCGTAAGTTCCCATCTGAAGGTACATTTGCATCAATTTGCCCAGATCGTTGGCCGAAGCAAACAGTCCGGCATTGCCCGAAATTCCGCCCAGAACAGCAGATGATTCATCGTGGACGGTTCCCTGCAATTGTTGAAAACGGTAATAATTATCATTTTCGGTGGGGGCAATCCTGTCACGCGAAAACTTCTGTAATGGTAGGTAGGTAAGTGTTGCGGCACCCAACGGACGGTAAAAATTAGTTTCAATAAATTGTTGGAAATCGGTTCCGGAGATATTTTTCACAATTTGCGGAGTGATAACCAGTGGGAGATCACTGTAAACATATTTGCCGCGTGTTTTCAAAGGTGATTTCCGGATATCGCGATAAACAGATTTTTTAAACCGGTTGTCAAGATAAATTCCCGGTGCAACGCAAAATGAATACTTTTCATCGGGTTGAATCGAATACCATTTGGACAGAAGTTTTCCATCCTTCATTGTTTTTTTCCAGAAACCAATAAACGGAACAAGGCCAGACTGATGGGCATACAACTCGCGAACTGTTATATCTGCCTTGTTTGACCGGTGAAACAGCCTGTTTTTCCAATCCGGGAAATAGTCTGCAACCGGCTTGTCCAGATCAATTTTGCCTTCATCGTACAACTTCAGTATTCCGGGCAAACCACCGCTGATCTTGGTCACCGAAGCCAGATCGTACAGATCGTCTTCGCGGCTGGGGCGAAGATTTTCGAAAGTAAAAAAGCCATAAGCCTTCCTGAAAATTACTTTTCCATCTTTGGCTACCAGAACATTGCATCCGGGGAAAGCCTTTTTGTCAAGCGCATTGGTTACGATGGAATCGATATCCCTGTTCAGTGCAGCCGATTGAATTCCAACTTCTTCGGGAATTGTATATTTCAGGCGGACAGGCTTTTCAATGACAATGCCGTCTCCCTTTTGATAAACATTGTTCAACTTTTCAGTCAATTTTCCTGAAGCGGCAATTCCGCCAAAAATGAGTTGGGCAGATAAAGATTGAATCAGCGTGTCGTTCCGGTAAGCCATGAGCAGCCCAGCAGGTTTTTCATGGTCTTTTAGTTCTCCTAAAATTTTGGGATTGCAGAACCAGGTCAGTACTGAAGTTTTTTCATTGCTGAGATAATCAATCAGCGATTCCAGTTCAGGAGTAACAACAATCTTCTCATATTCTGATTTTTTATTTGGATGAATTCCGGCAATTACCAAATTGTAAGCTTTCAGTCTGGTCTTTAAGTCGTCCAAATCCTTACCTGTAAATTTCTCCGGAAGATTAAAAAAATCGACTTTGGTATAGTTGGCCAGCATTTGCTGAAATTCAGTAGCCTTTTTGTCTCCAATCGACAGGGCTGCTATTTTCAAAGTATCCAGCCGATCGAGAGGAATCAGATGATTTTTGTTTTCGAGCAATGTCAGCGAGGCTTCAATCGTTTTTCGTGCCCTTAATTCATCTTCAGGAATACGTTGTACTTTCTGCGAATTATTGAAAACCCGCGCATTTCCCTGAAAAGGAATAGCTGACCACAACAGAAACATTAGCCCGAACCGAAACAAAAGCATTGAGCAACACTTTGATTTAAACCTGATTGTCTTCATAATCCCATATATTAATTTTCCGAATTGACTTTTTTAAAAACCGCACTCACTTCCAATTGCTTACAAAGATTTTCAAGTTCTGATTTAGCAATATTCAGACTGTCGGTTTTTTTTACAGGCATCACCATTTTTCCTGAAGAATCATAAAGAATCAACCTGTAATCCTGGCTTTCTATATCAAGAGTCCTATTTCCTCCACTATAACTTCGCCAGGTTTTTGTTGATTTTCTGATACCAATTTTCATATCCGGTTTTACGTTCATCCACTTTCCGGTTTTAATTATTCCAAACAGGTTATTAAAAAACCGCACTCTTTTCCTGTCAAAATCAATTTCGGCACCCGAATATGAAAATCCCACAAATGCGCCAATCAAAATAAGAATAAGAGAGTACAATGAAAAATAATAAATGGAAACCACTCCAGCTACAAATACTACCTTGCCAGCAAAAGATCCAACCGGACCGAATGACTGATCGAGTTTGTTGCTGATGATCATTTTAAAAAGGTTTAGTTAATTCCAGAAATGTATCCTGATTCAGAGTTATCTGCGAAAAAATATCTTCAATGTCTTCTTTCTTGATCTTATCAAAATCTTCTTTTCGCGGAGTGATAAAAACACCACCAAAATCAACCGATGCCGGCGAAATCAGCAATTGTCCGTTCCCTTCATCAAAAAATTGGGTAGGACGATGAAGTTTTCTTGGAAAAAGATGGATAGTCCAGACACCTGCCGAGAATGAGCAAAGCACGTTCAGCATAGGTTCAGATTTTTCGGGCTGCAATTCATGAAACTGCCGGCAAAAAACTTCGATGATGGCAGAACCTTCATTGATGGAACAGGTTTCCACTGAAACCATTTTTCGTAAATAGTTATCAAAAGACCATACAGTAGCTTCGCTTCCGGAGAAGATCACTTGCCCGGAATGTTGTTTCAATTGTTCAAATTCTTCATTGATTGGCAGAAATCCACTTTCGCCAGCCTGAAAATGAAGATGATCAGGAGCCGATGCGCCACATTCCGGACCATTGTAAAAAACGGTAAAGCCTTCCATTGCCGCGGCAATTTCGAACATGGATTTTAAATTCGGCAAAAATTGCTGATCGACATGCGCATTCGAAGAAATGGTAAAATGCGTCCTGAAAATCGGGAATGGATTGACCAGTATCACAAACTGATCGCCAAAAGCAATGGCTTGCTGCTCCGCCGGGCGGTTTTCGTTGCACAAAAAACATTTGCGGTCAGCAATCGACTGCTTATCGACTTTGGCTGCCGACGAACGCATCCGCTCACGATTAAACTGAACTTTCACGCGAAAACCGTCGAATTGAAACTGCTTTTCTTCCACCGAATTCAATCCTTCATAATTGGTTGCAGCCAGCGGCCAGAGGAGTTTTTCGTTTTCCACAAATTCGGTCAAAATCTGATAGGGCGTTTTATTCGTTTTTGCAATTATTTCAAGTAGTTGTTCCATGTGTATTTATTTTTAAAAGGCTATGTGAAAATAATTTTCGGTAGAACGCTGACAGGTTGTATTTTAGCGACTTAACTTTGACCTGACAGCGTCATTAAATCTAAATTATTTTCTTTTCCTTGCTTTCAATTCGATGGTGCGAATCCGGTCTTTATATAAATTGTGTGCATTCATCACTTCGATACTCAACGAAGCATCCGAATTTTCGTCCCAGCGGCGACACAGATAAAGTGGTTTATAAATGCGGCCAATTTGGTAATGTCTCGAAATCGCCAATCCAAGGGCATAATCTTCGCCGTAATTCACATTCGGAACCGGAATCCGGCGCAAAACCGGCGTGTAAAATGCCCGTGGCGCGCCCAATCCGTTGATACGAAGTGCATTGTTACGTCCATTTTCAGGCGTCCATTCTTTGTGGTCGATGATTCCCGGAGGAATTTCTTCGAGCGCAAAGTTGACCATTTGGTAAGTTCCAACTACCATGGCACAATTCTGCTGATAAAATGCCTCAACCACTTGCTGAACGGTTGTTTCATCATAGTATAAATCGTCACTATCGAGCTGAATGGCAAATTTCCCACAGAGAGGACTATTCACCGCTTCGTTCCAGCAACCGCCAATACCCAGATCTTCCCGTTCAGGAATAATATGGACGATGCGTGAATCGATGGCTGTGTATTTTTGAATCAGTTCGGTCGTTCCATCTGTTGAATAATTGTCAACTATGATCAGGTTAAATTTGAAAGTTGCTTTTTGGGCCAGCACAGATTTGATTGCATCTTCAATGGTCCGTACCCGGTTTCGTACCGGAATGATTACAGAGGCTTCCATTGAAAATTCCTGCTCGTCAAACTTTACAGGTTTGAAAACCGGTTCCAGAAAAGCGCCCACATTTTTCAAGTGTTGGGTGCAGGCCTTTTCCATTTCTATTTGAAAAGCCCGGTTTTTCGGATCGACGTAATCGAAAATTTTCTCGCCGGTTTTGCGCAGATCTGATTCATGTTCAGTATATAGATTCTCCGGAATCCGGAACAGATCGGAATATTGAGAAACGCCCAGCCGTAATGCATATAAACCGGCAAAATCAAAATCTTCGGATACTTGTTCTGCTGCTTTTTTCATGATTTCGGTACGGAAAAACAAAACAGAACCGAAATTAAAATCGTCGCGCAAACTGCCTTCCTGATAGTCAATTACCGGATTATTTACAACTTTTCCATCTTTAACAGCCAGATAATCCGAATAAACCATACCGCTCTGTGTATCATCGGCCACCTGCGCGAACCGTTCAAGCGCCAGTTGTCCCATTTGCAGCGAACTCTGACGGGTATAAATCAAAGTATAACGGGTATCGGCCAAAGCAGCAATTTGCCTGATGGTTTTTCCGCTTGTCAAGGATTCAGAAACCAGCACTTCCACACCGTCAATGAAGCACGACTGATCATGGCTCCGTAAAACAACAATTTTTGAAACAAGTTTCGATTTCTGTAATTCCTGAACTGTTTTCAAGGTTTCTTCCTGCAGTCCGCAGGGAATAAAACAAGTAATTTTTTTCATCATTATTTGATTTTCATTATTTCAAAATTTTCATTTCTGTTTCCAAATGCCCGTTCGCTAAAGCGAAACGGCAAAGGATATTGCTCAAATCCACATTAATGTTAACGATCTGGTTTTTTCTCCCCTCCTTCGGAGGGGTTGGGGGAGGCTTCTACTACATTCCCCAATACTTCAAAATTTGTCCCATCATTTCGTCCCGCTGCTTATCTGTAGAGATTGTTTCGAAAGGGAAACCCATAATTACAGAACGGTAGTTTCCATCGAAACAGACACCGGCAGTTTTATTATCTCCCTTATACCTGAAAAGCACCTTTGCATTTTCACCTTTGGGTTCAATGGCATCGGGCGATTCGACTTTGTAAATGGCCGGATTGTATTCCTGAACGAATTTGAACTCTCCTGAAAAATCAGTTTTCACTGCATTCACCGGATAAATGCAACCACCTTTGCTGGCATGGTTGGTCATAAGCCGATAATGCAAAACATCAGCTGCAAACTTACGGGCCAATGTGTCGCCGCAAAGCTCCAGATCGGTCCCAATATAAGCGCCTGATATAAAAAGTTTTGACTTTTCTCCTGAAGTGTATTCTAAAATTGCGTCCCTCATTTCAGGAGTAAAAAGTGTAAAATCCTTTTTCTTAAATCCATAAAGCCGGCTGGTTGTTTTTTCCTCTCCGAAAATGATATCAAGTGCCGAAAAAGCATTTTCATCCCAGTTTTTCTGTTCAAAAGTTTCGTCACTCATCGAAATAAAACCAAATCCATTGTTGCGGAACGCCTGCCCGTGAATCAATGGATAATCAAAATTATTTCCCTGAACCACTCGTGTTTCCTTATCGGCATGGCTGGAACCAAAGCCCGAAGCATCATCGTCAAGCCAGGGCGAATTGCGGTCGAAATCGTATTGTTCGCCAATATAGGAAAGGTCTGTTTTATATGCCACTCCTTCATCTTCGCTCATCATGAAGCCAGCTTCTTTGCCGTTATCAAATGCTGCCGGTCCGCAAATCCGGTCAAAAGCATTCACAATTAAAACCGGTTTTTTGTCATTGGTTGGTAAGCTGCAAGCCATTATTTCCGAAGGAAAACTTTCACCGCCATCGTTAATTGCAGTGACCTTGAAACTATAAATAACTCCGGGTTTTAGATCGCTGAAAAGCAGTGTCGGTTCGGTTACTTCGCGGCCATTATCAAAACCACCGTTTTCAATCCGGGTAAAAACTTTATAGGATTTGGCAACTGCAGTTGGTTCCAGATCATCAGCCACAGGACTCCACGATAAACGAATGTTTTGTCCTTCCAATCCCATTTGGAAATGGTCGATGGGCAATGGCTGAACCACATACTTTTGACCGTTCTGGTAGGACAAAAATTTCAATATTCCTTTGTAAAACGCACGACAGATATCGAATTTAAACCTCGGATCCTGAGCTTGTAACATATCCGCAAAATTCTGGTGAGACAGCAATTCGGAAAGAATGGTTGGTACCTTCGGATGGGCAGCTTCAGAATATTGTTTGTTCCACATTCCGCGTCGTGTCCATTCGGGCTCATACAATTTGCGAATGTCATCGACTACCTGGGTTTGTACAATGTCAGCCAGGTCGCGGCTTGCCCATCTCGACTGTCCATTCGGAAAACTGTCAGAACCATAAGTAGTATCGTAAATCATCAGACTGCCAATAATAGAACTGTCAGGAGTTGTTCCGGCATCGGTATGAAAAGCCATTGTCAGGTCAATAGGAATACTTAGTCCTTTAACATTTGGATTTGCAGTGGGTCCATCGGGTGCGCCAATCATGTAATTTACCCATTCGCCACGGCTTTGGTAATCGTCTTTATAGTCATCTTTTCCAACTTCACGTTTGGCATAAAGAGCAGCATCTTTTCCCCGGTTCGAGTAATCAATTTTCGTTCTGTTCTGGAGGTAAACCAAGGAGTCCGGCATTCCGGCATATTGCAGGTAATAGCGTGCTCCTTCCTGATAACGCGGACGCTGACTGGCAAATGGCAGCCAAAGCGACGAATCGATTGCAAATCCTTTCTCATCGCGGATGCTGCGTAAATTGTCCATATCCCCGGCTCTTCCGCGTACAATGTTTCCCATTCCTCCACCCAGTTTCACTGCATCTGCTGAAATCCATTTGCCGGTTTCGTTCGATTGGTTAGTCAGTTCAATCATACCACTTTCCTGATTGGTTCCTTTCTCAAACCTGAAAGTACCCAGGTAAATCCAGGTTCCGCCTCCCATGGTCTGGTTCACCAAAAAACTGGTTTTTCCTCCTGAATGATAAACGGTATAGTGAGCATCTGTTACATTTTCATCGTTCTGCAAATATGAAACATACACTGCATATTCACCTGTTTCAGGGACATCAGGTGTGTAATGAATTTTCGAATCATCTGTCTTTTGTGCCTGCATCTGTCGGCTTTGCCCCATTTGAAAAAGATTTTCACTTTCGAACAAAAACGGTACTTTAAGCCCAAACCCCTTTTCGCTGCCTGTTGTCACACCTGCACCAACTTCTTCATACAAAGCTCCTTTTGTAGAACCATCGGCATCAATAATGATTTCATGTTTCTGAACATCACGCTCACGAGGAAGAAAAACATTGGCTCCGGCATTTTCGATCATCGGGGTGATGTATGGAACCACAAAACTCATGGTCCAGATATCTTCCACGGTCAGGAAATCGCGTGCCCGCTGCCATTCCCAACGGTCAAGAGTATTTTCATAATACCATCCATGACTTTGCCACAAGGCGATATTCCGGTTACTCAAACCATTGGTGAAATTCGTGTCTCTTGAAATATTGCGCACTATTGGTAATTTTGGTTGCACAGGTTTACTCATCCGTGACTGATCGACTACCTCCGTTTTATCGCGATAATAGTTCGGAATCAAATCACTGATTTCTTTTTTCATTGACTCAATAGAAACCGTATAACTGCGGAATTTCCGTCCGAGCGATTCTTTGAACCAAACGTTGTATTGACGCGTGTTTTCGGGCCGGAAAGGGATGTATGAAAAAACATCTTTCATCACCAGTTTTACTTTTTTTGATTGCTGATCAACCACAACTGTATCATATCTGAATTTATAAACCGTGCCGACAGAAGCCTTTTTGACAAATTCTGTTGATGCCTGATTGGCCTTTTTTATCAGGCGCTTGGTTTTATCAGCTTTAACATTGGAAGTTGCCATTCCGATAAAAAAGCATACAAATCCAAGTTTCAATAAAAGTTTAAGTTTCATATATAAATTCAAATTTTCAGATTAGTAATAACAATGATATGATGTCGCATTTTATTGAACCAATATCTTGACTCACCCCGTCGCATCTGCGATGCTCTGCCCCTCTCTTTAAAAAAGAGAGGGGCGGCGTCCGCTTGCGGGCGCGGGGGGAGTCAATTATGAAATACGACTATAAGTTTGTCCAATTAATTAATTCAGTTTTCTTTCCCGGGGCGTCACTCCTTCGTCGTTTTACCCCGGGCTATTATATTCTGCCCTTTCATGGCGCAAAAAATTGTTCTATTCAACTGCATTCCACTAATCCCAACTGCATTCTATTTCTTTGCCTTCGCCTTTCCTGCCAACTGAGACTGCGACTGCCAACTTCTTTTAAACTTTTATAAAAATCTTCTTCTTATACAGAATGTACCCAATCAGCCAGAAAATCACCACATGCGAAATTGCAAACAGCAGTGATCCATTGATGTCGCCAGCCATCGGAAGAAAAACATCGCGGTAAAGTTTGGTTGATCCGCTGATGACTTGTCCATCGGGATCGGTAAAATGAATCATCCTGCCCAACACTCTGCCCCACAATCCGGAGAGAGCAAAAATGAACAGCGGATTCATTCCGAAAACCACAAAGAAGGAAGTCCATTTTGAATAACCTTTTAAATCGATTACCCAAATGAGCAAAGCCAGGACCAGGCAAGCCCAACCCGCAGTATAAAGCACATACGAACTGGTCCAGATTGGTTTGTTGATTGGGAAGAAGAGTCCCCAAATAAAACCAGCACCGATTGCTGCAGCACCAAACAGAATCAGTTTTTTTGGTACTGATTTCTTCTCTGTATCTTTTACAACAGAACCAATCAAATAACCGATAATGACAGTTACAATCGCCGGAATAGTGCTCAACAAACCTTCAGGATCGAATGGAATTCCGAAGCCTTTATAAATATGATTCACACCTAAAACAGCCGTATCAAACGGAATGGTTGCATTGTCTGCAAGTGAAAACGGATCGGAACCGCCCAAAAAGTACATCATTCCGTAGTAAATAAGCAGAATGGCACCGCCAATGTATGGAAGGTATTTCCGGGGAGATGCCAGCACAATCAATGCTCCAATTCCGTAGGCCAATGCAATCCGTTGCAATACACCCATAATCCGAAGATTGGAAAAATCGGCAGCCCATTGCGGAAAGGAATTCAGAAACAAACCGATAGCAAAAATCAAAATGGTTCGTTTCCCGATTTTCAGCAATGTTTCACGGTTAAGCGAATTGTTGTATTTCGAAAACGAAAAAAACATGGATACGCCGACCACAAATAAGAAAAAAGGAAACACCAGATCGGTTGGCGTGCATCCGTTCCATTTGGCATGTTCAAGCGGGGCATAAATATGCGCCCAACTTCCGGGACTATTGACCAGAATCATCAGAGCGACGGTCATCCCCCTCAGAACGTCAAGCGCGAGGTAGCGCTGTGTTGTTTTTATCATTATTGGTTTTTTTGGTTAAAATCAGTAATCCGGTAAACATGATCAGTCCGTTCAGCAGCAATAATTCGAATCCGAATTTGTAGCCGCCCATCCAGGCTTCAGAATTAATATTGATAATGTATGTAATAACCGGCGAAAGCAATCCAAGGATTGGAACATACCGGTCGTGTACCTGTTTTTTAGTCAGAATTCCGAAGGCAAAAAGCCCCAGCAATGGCCCGTAAGTATATCCGGCAACTTTAAAAACGGCTGTTACCACACTATCGTTGTTGATGAACCAGAACAATACGATCACTAAGAACATGAGCACCGAAAACGCAATATGTACCTTTATTCGTTTCGGCTTGCTGCCCGGATCTTTTGGATCAACATTCAGAAAGTCGATACAAAAAGAGGTAGTCAAAGCCGTTAGCGCCGAATCGGCACTCGAATAGGCAGCAGAAACGATCCCCAGCAGAAACAGGATTCCGGTAATCAGGCCAAAATGCTGCAAAGCAAGCATCGGGAACAAATCGTCGGTTTTTGTTGGAAGTGCAATTCCTTTTTGTTGGGCAAAAATATACAGCATGACTCCAAGGCAAAGGAAAAGCAAATTTGCAATAATGAAGGCAAAACTAAACCAGTAGATATTTTTCTGTGCATCTTTCTGGTTTTTACATGTCAAACTCTTCTGCATCATATTCTGGTCGAGCCCGTTCATCACAATCACGATTCCCAATCCTGCAAAAAACTGTTTGAAAAAGTTGGTTTTCGAGCGCCAGTCCCAGTCGAACATATCGCTGTACGGATGATTTTCAATGGTTTTTATCATCTCACCCATACCCATATTCAGCTGAGATGAAATAATATAAATTGTTAGTCCAACCGAACTCAGGATAAAAAGCGTTTGAAGCGAATCTGTCCAGACTACTGTTTTTATTCCGGCGCGGAAAGTATAAACCCAGATCATAAAAATAGTGAACATGACCGTTGCCCAGAAAGGAATTCCAACCGCATCAAAAAATGCAATCTGCAATACACCGGCAACCAGATACATGCGGAAAGAAGCCCCAATGGTTTGCGAAATCAGGAAAAAGAATGAACCGGTTTTATATGATCGAACGCCAAAACGCTGATCGAGATAGGTATATATGGAAACCAAATTTAATTTGTAGTAAAGTGGAACCAACACCAGCGCCACAATCCAGTACCCAACAAAATTACCAAGCAAAAACTGGAGATAAGTCCAGCCTGAATTTCCAACTTCACCCGGAACTGATATAAATGTTACTCCTGAAATAGTAGTTCCAATCATGGCAAAAGCCACCAAATACCAGGGCGAGGTGCGGTTTCCGGTAAAAAATGTTTCGCTGGTCACATTTTTGGAGGTAAAATAGGAAACCGCCATCAACATACCGAAGAAGGTTAGAATGACAAAAAATACGATGGTTATACTCATCTTAAAAAAAGTTCAAAGTTTCAGGTTCAAAGTTTCAAGTTGGTGCAACTAATAGTCATCAATGTGCTTAAAATACAATCGGCTCACTTTCGTTGTGCGTTGGGCTGATGGCTGTTACTGCATAATTATATTTCGATGTTTTGGTTTTTTTGTTCTTTTCAATTAACACTGATTGGTCGCCTGTGACCTTCCATATATTTTCCGGATTAGCAATGTTCAAGTTAGTTTTTTTGCTGAATTTATAGACCACAAACATCCGGTTATCTGCTGTTTTCTCCCAACTAAGCTCAAAAGCTTTGTGTTTTTTTCTGATAACAGCCTTTTCAGGAGAAGTTGGAATTATACGTTCGATACGCGGATTGACAGGGGTGAGCGCCGGATATTTGAACAATTCCTGCAAGAGTTTTTCTTTTATTCCAAGCGGATTTTTCTTTAGCGATTTACCGCTGAAAAACATGCTTCCGCCAATGCTCGAATAGCTACGGTTCAGCTTGATTTGATTGGTTATCTCATCGGGTGTCTGCCACGATTTATCGCGCGAATCGGCATTGAGCAAAAACGGGGCTTGCCCGATATACAACTGGCATCCGTAGGCATTTCTGCTCCACCAGTCAGCCAGTATGGCGTAATCGGCAACCGTTTTGCCAATGTACCAGTAAAGTTGTGGTGTTACATAATCGATCCAGCCTTCTTTTTGCCACAACAGAATATTGGCATACAAATCGTCATAATTGGTCACACCTGCTTTGGTGGCCGATCCGGCCGGATCAGTCGAATTATTTTTCCATACTCCGAAAGGCGAAATTCCAAATTCAACCGATGGTCTGATTGCTTTAATACTGTCGTGCAATTGTTTGATGATCAAATCAACATTGTTCCGGCGCCAGTCTTCTTTTTTATCCGAAGCAAAACCATTTGGGAAAGTAGCAAACGAATTCTGGTCTGGAAATTCCTGATTGGCTTCGCGATACGGATAAAAATAATCGTCGAAATGAATGGCATCAATATCATACCGTCTGACCAAATCAGCGACTACGCTTGCCACATGATCGCGTACTTCCGGAATTCCAGGATCGAAATACTTCTTCTTTCCATAGTTTACAAACCACTCCGGGTGTGTATTGGTAGTATGATTCGGGGCAGCCACCGTTTTGTCAATGTTTTGAATTGCACGGTAAGGATTAAGCCAGACATGAACGTCGATGCCTCTTTTTCTGCATTCAGAAATGGTAAATTCGAGCGGATCGTAATACGGATCGGGTGCAACACCTTGTTTTCCTGAAAGCCATTCGGACCAGGGTTCCAGTTTTGAATTATAGAGTGCATCGGCATCCGGACGAATCTGGAAAACAATGGTGTTCATGTTGTATGCCTTCACCTGATCGAGAATTTCAATCATTTCTGCTTTCTGCTGATCGGTGGTCAACCCTTTGGCTGATGGCCAATCGATGTTTTCAACTGTGGCAATCCACAACGCGCGCATTTCGTGTTTTGGATAAGTTTGCGAATAGGCAGATGTGGCAAATCCTGCGAACATCATCAGTAAAAATATCCGGTTCAATAAATGTTGTTTCATAATTTAATTTTGTATTCCATATCCATGTGCCAGCTCCATTGGTCAAAATAAAGGTTTCCACCCTCCCACTCCAGTTCTCCGCGCTGAAAATCTAATGGTTCGCTACGAGGGTATTTTTTCTCCGGAAATAATTTACGCCCGTAATCATCGGTCACAATCAACCGGTACGAATCGATTCCGGATCGGTAAAAATTATGCACTTTTTCATCTGCATCGTTCTGCAATCCAAAAGACTGGTCAACCGGAACCCAGCCAATTCCTTCGAAATACACTTCGCACCAATCGTGCAGGTTCACTTCACCGGGATGCAGCATCCAGCCACTTTGCCATTTTGCCGGAATTCCCTGCGAACGCGCCAATGTCATAAAAAGCAAAGTTTGCATTCCACAATCACCGTGTGCATTTTTCAGTACATATTCCGGAATGTTGGGAATGGTGCTGTACTCCAATGCGCTTGCCCAGCGAACGTTCCCATTGATCCAGTTGTAAATTTTCTGCGTTTGCAGCAAGGGATTGGTTTCGCCTTCCAGAATACGATTTGCCAATTGTTTAATTTCATCAGTAAAAATAATCTGAGGTGCCCTTTCCCTTGCAAATTCCTTGTAAACACTACCAGAAGTATCGTAAGGTTGAATATTTTCAGGCTTCAAATCGAAATACTGGGCTACCGTTTCCACTTCAAATTCAATATTAAAAGTGGTCGGTTGATCTTTTACTGCACTTTTCTCGAGGTAAACCGTCCGTTGAAGATAACTTTCAGGAGCAATGATTGCTTTTTCCGGATCAGAACTTATAAGCCTGATGTTTTTTTGCCTTATATTTCCTTCTCTCGGGAAGGGCATCCAACATCTAATAGTCTTCCCTTCAGGAACAGCATTTGGTTTTAATGTAACAGTATATTTTAGTTTCATACTGACAGGCAAAACCACTTGCCCTAAAGTTTTCGTTTGCGCAATCACTTTTCCGGTGTGATCGATACAAAACAAATCCAGAGAATCAACTGTCAAGCCATCAACAGTGATTTTGTATTTTTTCGCATCATCATCAAGTCGGAATAAATTATTAACGGCCTGAGAAAAATAGCGTTTTTCTCCGTCAATCAGGCGCATTTCCAGTTTGTGAGATTCTTCCCATTTGCGGAATAGCGCTGTATCCAAAACCGGAAAATATTTTGAAAGTCTGGCTTTAACATCTTTTTCAGTCAAACGGAAATCAAGCCGGATGCGACGTCCAATTTCAACAATGGAATCTAATTTATACAAATCATTTTCGCCTAAAGAACAACTCGCTTTTAACGAGTCGGTCAGCAATCCGGCCTTTTTCAGTTCGCCCGATTGCACCAACTGAGCGACTTTCCCAATGTCAAATGGTTTTTCAGGAGATGTTTTACACGCTACAGACAGCATAAGCAAAATACCTGAAAAAAGCACATTTTTAGTCATTTTTCGAAATTGGTAGGACAAAAATATATTGTTTGAACTGTTCATGTTTTGTCTCCTTATTAAATTAAAATCGTTCAGTGGAATAACCCTTTTTCTTCAGAAAGGTTAGAAGATCACCCAACCGGTTGTAAAATTTATCAGTACGTTTGGGAGCTGTTCCCAAATGAATCAGCACAATACAGCCGTTCAATCCGTTTGGATCACTCTTTTCAAAAGCCTTTATATCATTCAGAATAGTTTCCGAAGAGCGGTAATTCTGCATATCCGGCGTGGTATAATCAGCATTCGAGCGGATTCCGGGCGTAAAATTGATCACTTTCAATCCCAGCTGACGGCTCCAGTCAACGCTTTCGGCATTGTACCACTCATAAGGAGGTAAAAACACCGAAGCTTTTTCCGGAGGAATACCGAAAGCTGCCATTTTTAAATAATTGGCCTTCAAATCTGCAGACATTTTTTTCTGATCAACAAGCGATGAATCCCGTTTAGTCCAGTCGGCATATAATAAATGCCTGTCGGAATGTGCTCCCAGATAATTTCCATCGGCAATCAAATCAATTATCAATGATTTATTTCCAAGATGCGAATAAAAGTCACCGGTAAAGAAAAACGAAGCTTTGGCCTTGTGCTTTTTCAATGTTTGAGCAATTATTTTTCCACCTTCTGCATATTCATGAGCCGAAAAAATCAAATATACTTTCTTTTCGTTTGGATTGTTCCTGACCAAAGCTCCCTGACTATCCAGAACTTCATTAACAGTCTTATTTTCAGCTTCGAGCGACGAAAGCATGTAACTTAAGCTGGCCGTTCCATCCATGGTTGGTTCGTTGGTTGAATAGTCACCCAGATCGTCGTGGTAAACTGCCTTTCCATTCTGAAATTCAGCATATTCGTCGGCTTCGAGCAAATGGATTCCAAGCAGACTTTTATAAATATTTGTATAAACCGGACCGTCAACCAACCCTCCGGTAGTGGTTTTTTTCAGAATATAGGTGAGTGAAGAATGCGGAATTTCAGGAAAATCTCCTCCTGCCGGAAGACCGCAAATCATTGATGTTCCCCAAGGATTGCAACCGAAAAGCCAGTCGGTCAGAGCAGCTTCCATTTCTTCATAACTGTTGTCGCCCGTAATTTTGCGGTATAATTTAGCCTGTGTAATGGCTGCCACCACAAAATTATTTGAGCACCAGACAAATGGCACACCAATTTGGAAAGGATCGTTCCCTGCATATTTTTTCAGTTCATCAAGTCCCTGTTTCATCAGCGCTGTAAACTGCGCCGCAACCGCTCCATCAGCCGATTTGGCAAGTAAAGCATGTCCAAGGTTCACGAACGGATAATACTGGTAATGGCGGGCACGGTTCAGTTCCATCCAGGGATTTACAGGTTCCAGTTCGCCCCAGTATTTGGCTTCTTTCTGAAAATCAGTTTTTTTATCCGGAGAAATCAGTGTAGCTGCAGCCAGTTCCATATCATCCACATAGTTATCTTCTTCATAAAAATAAGGCGAAACCATGCAGGCGGTCTGGCAATTTCCCAGATCAGATTTGGCAAAATCCCATGCTTCGTGCGATTTTTTAATCATTTTGTCTGCAAACGCCGGATCAATATTTTTAAAAACTGATGCGCCCAAAGCAAATGAGGAAGAAAACTTTGCAGCAGTTGATGAAACGCCAGTTGTACGGTTTTTGTACTTGCCCAATCCCTGCGACTTTCCGGTTACAAAATAAACCGGTCTGTATTTGCCTAAATCATAACCACCAAGCGTATCTGCTGTTGGCAGGCGCATTCCCTTGTGATCGCGGTCGTCGGCAATCTGGTTGTACATTTCATTTTTAGCCGGATTCATTTTCAGCAGCCATTCCAACCCCCAGCGTGCTTCGTCCAAAATGTCAGGAATGCCATTGGCTCCGGGCCTTCCGTTTGCATTGAACTTATCACCGTAAACCGAAGGATTCTGCTGATAAGCGAACAGCATTTGGTACATGGCATTGGCCGAAGTGGTGGTATATTGCAGGTAATCAGAGGCATCATGCCATCCACCTACGACATCAATCTTTTGTCCGGTTTTGGTTGGATGGTCAACGATGATGCCATCGTGAGTATGGCATGAATCATTCAGAAAAGGATTGTAGCCGCACCTTTGCTGACGTATATAATTAAGGATAAAATCAGCTGTTCCTTTATAAATATCCGGAGAAATACGGAATGAAGGTGAAACTGCATTTCCGGCTTTCAGATAATAACCTCCATTTTGTCTGAAATCTGTAAAATTCAGCCGATAAGCACTTTGCTGTCCCCAAACCGCGGCATCGGCAGTTTCAGGTTTGCCTTCAAAAACCAGTTTTCCTGAAAGCGATTCAAACAATTGAAAAGATGTAATACCTTCGGTTTCTTCTGAAAAATATACCGCAACTTTAACTGATTGAGGCAAATACCCAAGTTGGTTAATCCGAATTACACCGGAAGCTGAAATTTCCAATGAAATCAGACAAATTATTATTGAAAATAAATATGCTTTCATTGCCAATTAGGTTTTAATGGTTTTGGTTCTGAATATGAGAGAATAATATCTAAAGATATAAATCAATTGATCAGAAGCACTTCTCAAGAATCACTTTTTACTTCCGGCATATATTCAAAACCCGGATCAAAAATAGTCTTTATATTGAAATTACAAATATTGGTAATACATGTTATATGATACATTTATTTTCAAATCAAATTACTTATCTTTACCCCATCAAATTAAAAAAAATAAGCCAATTCAAATGATACTTATTGCTGACAGTGGATCGACAAAAACAGCCTGGAAATTGATTGGAAATTCAGGAGAAATAAAAAATATAAAAACTGCAGGATTCAACCCGTTTTTCAGGACAGAGGAAGAGATTTTTCAGGAAGTGAAAAGAGATCTTTTACCTGAAACCGGAACTGACATTCAACAAATCTACTTTTACGGTGCCGGTGTGGTTAATGCTGAAAAAGGCGACATTGTTAGGAGGGCTTTAAACAGAATTTACACCGAAGCAACAATTGAAACACACAGTGATGTACTTGGTGCAGCACGGGCATTGTTTGGCAACCAACCAGGAATTGCCTGTATTCTGGGTACCGGATCAAACGTTTGCTTGTACAATGGTGAAAAAATTACTGAAGGAATTTCTCCGCTCGGTTTTATCCTGGGCGACGAAGGTAGTGGCGCCGTAATGGGACGAAAACTGCTGGGAGATTATTTTAAGGAAGTAATGCCTACGCATTTGCGCGCAGAATTTACCCAACAATACAACCTTACACGCGATGAAGCTTTGGACCGTGTTTACTGGTCTGAAAAACCGAATCAGTTTCTGGCTCAGTTTATTCCTTTCTTGTCTGAACATGGCGAATCGGCTTATTGTCAGGAATTTGTACAGCATAATTTCATGGAATTCTTTGAACGAAACGTATGCAAACTTCCTGATTACACGAACTATCCGATCGGTTTTATTGGTTCAGTTGCATGGTATTTCAGTCAAATTTTAAACAATACGGCCAGCTATTTTGGTTTCGAACAAACAACAATCATAAAGGATCCGATTGACGGGTTGCCAAAGTATCATGTAGAAGACAACAGGCAATAGTTAGAAGGCAGAAGATCTTTGCGATAAAAAGTGTTGTCAGGTTGTCTTGTTGTCAAAAGTGCACCGAAATATGAGGCAGCCCATGAAATTATTTATGAATTAACAATGATAAAAAAGCAATATCATTTGCCGTTCGCCTTTAGGCAACGGAACAAGTGAAGAAAGCGGCAAATCCGTCCTTGTAAAAATGTAGTTCAAGAAGATAGTCTAATTTCGGACGGAATGGAATTCACCTTTGAAATTGGAGTATTTAAAAAGTAAAGTACAAAGTAAAATATAAGAACAGAATGACAACAGAAAGTACAACCGAAGCAGATTCATTGTATAATGATCTGGAAAAGAAATCGGTAAAAGAGCTTTTATTAAGCATTCACGAAGAAGACAAAAAAGTGTTGCCGGCAGTTTTTACAACAATCCCACAGATTGAAAAGCTGGTTGAACAGGTTTATCTGCGCATGAAAAAAGGCGGAAGGTTATTTTATATGGGAGCAGGTACCAGCGGACGCCTCGGAATACTTGACGCTTCGGAAATTCCACCCACTTTCGGTGTAGGCCACGACCTGGTGATCGGCCTGATAGCAGGTGGCGACAAGGCCATCCGCAAAGCAGTTGAAATGGCCGAGGATGACGAAGAACAGGGATGGAAAGATCTGGAGAAATTTCAGGTCGGAAAATTGGATACCATCGTTGGAATCGCGGCTTCCGGAAGAACTCCTTATGTAATTGGGGCAGTCAAAAAGGCCCGTGCTGAAGGCCTTTTGACCGGTTGTATTGTGAATAACAATGGCAGTCTTTTGGCCAAAAGTGTCGATATTGCCATTGAAGCGATTGTCGGGCCTGAATTTTTAACGGGTAGTACCCGGATGAAGTCGGGAACCTCGCAAAAGTTAATCCTGAACATGATTACCACTTCGCTGATGATCAAACTCGGGCGGGTGAAAGGCAACAAAATGGTTAACATGCAATTGACCAACCAGAAACTGATTAACCGCGGAACCCGCATGATCATGGCCGAACTGGGTTACAACGAAGTAAAAGCAAAACGGTTGTTGTTGCTTCACGGGTCGGTAAATGATGTGTTGATGGCTGAAAAAGAAGAGAAATAAAATATCCTACTTTGAGGATGTTATAATGCAGAAAAATGGTGTCTAATCCTTTTTCTGCCAAGGTACTTAGTTTAATAGTTTTCTTCCTTTTTCTGTCAGCCGATACTTTTGCAATCGGCTATTTGGCTTATCGGGTATGGTCATTTCAATTAAACCAATTTCAATAAATGGTCTAATATATTTATTGAAATTATCTGTTTTATTGTATAACCCGATACCCTCCAGCAATTCTGATCTGTTGTTTGTGCCAATACCTATCAAATCAATTAATACAATTGACTTAGTCCCTGACTTAGTCCCTGACTTAGTCCCAATGTATTCCCTGACATACTCCACAACATCAGTAATATCGTGTTCTAAAATATCGCTTAATAACTGTAAATCAATATTTTTAGCAAACATTTCATCTATATTTTCGCGTGTTAACTTTGACACTGACTTAGACACTGACTTAGTCCCTATTCCCTTTAATTCAGGATGACAAGGCAGCGTAACCATAAACAAAGTCCGTTCTTCATCGGTATAGAAAACCGGCTCCGGATTTCCATTTTTTAACATTGAATCACGAATTACAGGAAACCCGGTTGCCTTGCCTTCAGTTAATTGGAGTTCCTTCAAAAAATCTCCAATCCGGCGGTTGCGGTAATCACGGGCAATTACCCTGCGTTGTTGTAAATCAACGTTCGAAATCGGTGGCAGAGGTCCTGGATAACTTAAAATCTCAATCCGATCGGGCAACACCTGTATTTCTATTGGCTTTTCTTCGGCGTAACTTTTATGATACACTGCATTGCTGATGGCTTCCTCCAAAGCGTTATAAGGATAGTTGCTGATGGTAATACTTTCAGCCTGACCGGTAATTTTTCTGATCTCGGTTTTCAACACTTCAGCCTTCAGATAGGCCAGACAATTACGGATTTGCCTGTGCAAAGGTCCTTTAAAGGTTTCAGAAGCAAAATTTCTCCCCACATCGTCCTTGTGAATGGCCAATTCGATCCATGCCCTGTTAAAAAAACGGTGTGGATTGCTGTTAAAGAAAAGTAGGCCTGCATTAACCGGCCTTAACCACTCAGCCGAGCCACGGGCTATGTGCATGGCTTTACACAAATCAGCATGAGGCATGGTGGTACTTTCGTCGAACAAATCGCTGCCAACTTCCTGTAGAAATTCACGGATCAGACCCAATTCCAAATCGTTGAGTTTTGCTTCCTGATTGATACGGTCGTCAAAAGGCACTTTGGCCGTCAATTCAACAAGCCGCGTCTGGTTATCGCCTTGTGCTATCATACTTCTGCTGCCCGCCCGGATATAATATTGCCGCCTTGCATCATTCCCCAAAGTTGAAGGGCAGGAGTAAGGACGCATATCACCGGTAGGACACCAAATAACCAGAATATGTTTTCCATCAATTGAATAGGGCTGAGTAACCGGCAGGTAGTTCGGTTGTATTTTGTAACAAATACCTATTAACTCGCCCTGTATGCGGTCGATACTTTCCAAGATCAATCCTTTTGGCGGAAATTGCGGAATTCCTTCTTTAGTCTTTATCCCAATAATGATATAACCGCCGCCCCAGTTGTTCATATCGTTGGCAAAAGCGCAAACCGAATGTAATACATCTTCAGGGTTCCAGCCTTCTTTAAATTCGAGCCGTTCCCATTCCACTAATTTGCCATGTACTAATTCTGATATGTTTACTGGTAGTGCCATAAAATTTGTAATTGCCTGATGAATTTAACTTTGGGGCAATTTACTTAAATATTTGCAGGATTGAAATAATCCCACCCGGTTAAATCGTGTGTATTCGAGATAAGATTGCTATTATAAAGCCAGGTCAAAACCCCGGCGATTTCATCCGGAATGTATTTTACAACTTTAGCATAAGCGCTTCACGAATCATCCTACGGAGTTCCAGTTGCCGGTTTTGAACCTCTCCCCTCGCAGCAGGACGATAAAATTCGGCATACCTGCATTTTGCCAAACGGTATTTCATATTGTCCATGGTTCCGGTAATATCAATGCCAAATTTCAGGGGCAAAGGACTATCAACCACCGAAATATGGTAATCGAAACTAAGATCCATATTGTGCCGCCCGGCTACCACACCTTTGTATTTATCCATTACAATCAGGAAAGGGTAAACATCAATTTCCTGCTTAAAAATTGTGAACTCGGCCGATAAACTATCTACCTTGTTGAAGGTTTTTTTGCTGAACCTTAATGTTTTGGCAATTTCGCTAAAAGTCTCGCCATCCATTAACACCAGATTCTGCCCTTTGATGGAAGCCGCGCCGCGTATGGTCGATTTCTTCGGATTATAAAGCGAATCGAGGTACGTTTCGACGGCCATGTGATACTCGCCTTTTCCACTGAAAGAGCGCAACATGGGCATAATGGAATCAACATCAGGAATAACTTTCAGCAATTCAACAATCTCCACATCGAGCATGTGAAAATCAATTCCCATAAAAAGGTGGTTTTTCCGTGGAGTGCGGTACATAGCGGTCAGCTGCATTTTGGCGGCAGGTGAAGTAAAGGTAAAATCATCCAGAACCAGCAGTCCATCTTTTATTCGCAATTTACCTTTGATTTCCTTAGCCACGTCTGAGCCATAATTTGCCCTACCAATGTCAACATTAAGAAGCATATCCATACCTTTCGGAACCATGTATGGCCCCGAGGCATCGTTAGATTGGGCAGGTTTCACTGAATCCCCTTTTGCATCGCCCAAACCGCTTGTCAATTGCATCAGTTGCAATACATCAGTTTTGCTACTCACAAAATTGAAATCGCCACGCAGCAGCGAATCTTTCCTGAAATAAGAAATTACATTGCTTAATGTTCCCGAAAGGCTAAAATCGGACTTGTCAATTTTCAGTTTGCTCTCTTTAATGTGAAACACTTCAGGATTAAAATCCATTTGAATGGAAGGGATTCCGAGCGGATAACTGAGCGATGAAAGCGAAATTATCCCTTTGTCAATATTTACAAATCCTTTGGCCTGCCATTGCAAAAAGGCATCCTTCTGATTCTTGTCGTTCACCACGTCCGCGTTCAGCACTATTTTATTCATTCGGGCAGAGTCGGGCCCCATGGCCATTTCAAGGTTTTCGCCGGAATACTGAATCTTCATTTTAGGTTGAACCGGATCGTTCAGCACATTCGCTTTCAGCATCACATTTTTCATTTTACCTTTTCCTGAACCCAACGATGCACTTAGATTGCCGCTGTTAAAAGTCAGATTTATTTCCGGTTCCATTAATTTCTCTTTTTGCGGCATCATTTCAAATTGCCCGAAAGGTTTTTGTACAGCAAACCGAATGGTGTCCATACTTGCTGAAAGAGAATCGAGCTTAAAAGTACAAGTCACCTCTGGAATTCTTGTACTATCCCTAAAATCAGAGGTTTCCAAGGAAATCAGTCCGTTTTTTAAATAAGCGCTGGTTCCATTCAACATACTTACAGAAAGGTTCTTCGAGTTTATTTTAGCCCTAACAAAATGGGTGTTTTTTGAGGATGCACTGAGGTTGGGCATTGCAAAATCAACTTCTGAAGATTTGGTTTGAAGTGACAAAGTATCATAAGCCATGCTGAAGTCAGTCAACTTTACTGAACCGGCTATTTTCATTTTCTCTAATTGCATTTTTTCAAGCTGTGACATCGAAAAAAGCGAAAGTACCTGACCCGAAACACGCCCATTCAAAACCATTTTCATGTCAGCGGGAATCATTGGTTTAAATTCCGACAACAGAAGATCTCCATCAGAACTCAGATTGCAATTGATATCAGTAAAGAGATGAGATATTTTGCCGCTTGTCTGAATGGACGAATTTGGTGTTTTAGCGTTAAACCGGTCAATGCGCAAATAAGACAATTCGTCGTCCTTCAAATCGGAATAAAATGCAACATCTCCATTTATTTGGCTTAACGGAACCGGGAATCCGGCATAATTAAGCGTTCCATCTTCAAGCACAAGATGAATGTCCATCAATGGCATCAGCGAGTCGGAATAAGCGCCCATAATTTTGCCGTTCGATGAGATGAATCCTTCAGCCGACTTAACATCCTTTAAGTATGAACTGTACGATGGCGGTACCAATGCAAGCAATTCGGGTATGGGCCACGATTTAAGTTGATAGTCCAGGTTGGTGATCATTTGGTTGTGAAGTGTTTCATTCTCAACCGTGCCATGAAAAGTAAAGCTCAAATTATTTACAGAAGCTTCAGAATTGCCGAATTCGACAAACTGTTTCGATAAAATAACCTTTGCAGGTATTTTGGCCTTTACAGCCACATTCCGAAGATAGTACACTCCTTCGTAATCCAATGACAGCAGTCCTTCGCTGACATTTATATTTGTATTTATCGTATCCGAAATCATCTTTCCTGAAAATTGAGTCTTCAGATTGCGAACAGTTGTCCGGAGTTTGAGCGATTGATCAATATACGAAACATTTATGTTTTCCAATTCAATATTTTCAATGTTGATAAAGCGAAAAGGCATTTCTGAATCTGCCGGAGTAGAGACCGTATCTGACCGAACAATATCAAAATTAGTGCGTCCCAAACTATCAACAAACGCATTTACGGTTCCATTACTGAATTGCAGTTCATTCAGCAACAACTCATTGCGCTTCCACCAAGCCGACAGATCAACTATGCCAACGAATTGATCAGCCCGAACCAATGTGTCAGATGGAGCTTCAGAAATGTGATTAATCAGGGCAAAATGGTTTACTTTTAATCCAAATCGGGGGAAAGTGCTGAAAAAGGTAAGCTCAACTTCGCCAATTTGCGATTCGCAACTGATATATTTTGCCGCCTGTGAGCGAACAATTGGCGTTATTTTGGCAGGTGTAAACACGAACCATACCGCAATGCCGGCGACCATTGCCACAAGGGAAATGATCAACGCGAACGTGATAGATATCCATTTAAAAACTTTCTTCATCCGAAAATAACGTTATCAAATTTTATATCAGAATGCCAAATGTAAGGAAATGTATTATTCCGACAAAAACTGATATTTTCCACTCTTCAATCCAAACACCCGGTAACCGGTATCTTCTCTGATAAATTGAACATCATTTGAAGCAGAGATAATCCGTCCGTTTTCGGTAATTTGTTTTGCTTTCATAACAGGCACATAAACAGTTGCATGACTTCCAACTGGAACAGTCACCTGCATGGAAAATTGCTCATTTTCTTTTTTCCAGAATATACCGGCCTCGCCAAATGAGGTTTGGCTGAAATATTTCACAAATGAGAGATCAGCTACTGGCTGCGGACGGAAAACGATGTGTTTGTAGCCCGGTTCCTCCGGATCAGCATTCATTCCGGCGAGTTTACGATAATACCAAACCAGTCCGCCGCCAAACATGGGATGATTGTGCGAACCTTCCTCGCTCCATTGTTCGCGGGTAGTGGTTGAACCGAGTTCGAGCCAGTGTCCATAACCGGGTTCGTCTTTCTTACTCATGGCTTCGTAGGCCCAATCGTGCATCCCGTTTTCCGACAGCACTTCGAAGAAGAATTGAGTGCCAAATATACCGGTATCCAAATGCCCTTTATTCGCTTTAATATCGGCTTTCATCGCTGCAACAACGTACTCGTACTGATCCGCCGGAACGCCCATTTTCAGGGCAAAAATATTTCCGCCCGCTTTTCCATAAGCGCCATTTTTTTCATCGTAAAACCGTTTGTAAAATGCTTGTCTGATCTTTTCGGCCAATATTGCATATTCATTTGCTTCTTCTGACTTGTTAAGTGCTTTTGCAGCCTGAGAAGTAATATCAGCACAACGCCAGAGGTAAAACGTGTGGACCATTTCGTCAGGAGGCAAATTGCCCGGAGCAACCCAATCGCCCAGATTGAACCATTTCAGCACTTTGCCATCTTTCCCAACACGCTGCGAATACATAATTCCATCCTTGTCCACCCATGTTTGCATGTAGCGAACATACTCCTTCATACCCATGTAATTATCTTCCAGCATATCTTTCGCGCCGTAATGCAGATAAAATTCCCATGGCATGATGCAGATGGCTGCTCCCCAGGCCACGCCACCTCCACAACCCGGTTGCCATGGCGCGCCATTCGGAACATATCCGGTTTTTACATTTTGTGCGCCCAATATATCCTGAATCCATTTGTGGTAGAAATTCCGTGCATCGTAGTTGTGCATCACGGTTACGCAAGCCACCTGCCCGTCGCCGGTGTATGCCGATCGTTCGCGGTGAGGGCAATCGCTGGCAATGCCGCCGTGCATGTTGTCGGTCTGGCTTCTGCGCCATATTTTGTTAATGTCGTTAAAAAGTTGGTTCGAGGTTTCGAACGTGGAAGATTCTTCTACATAAGTATGAATTACTTCAGCAGTAATCTGATTGGCTTTGAGATCGCCCGGCCAGTTCACAATTTCGACAGCACTAAAAATGAACCAGTTAAAACGGGCGGCATAAGATTCCCGCCCATCGCCCTTGAAAATATATGAATTGTCGCCTGAATAAGTATTACAGAGGTATTTGATTTCAATTTTATGTCCTTCAGGTCCTTTTACCCGATTCAACCGAATCCAACCAGAAACTTCAACACCAAAATCGACATGATAATTTCCATTGGCCAGTTTTTTAATTTTTATGGGTTCAATTTGCTCCATCACCTTATCAGGATAGGCTGTATGAGCCACCAGTTTTCCTTCCGGAGCTTTCCGCAGAACAACAGGCTGCCACTTTGTATCGTCGAATCCGGGTGTGTTCCAACCAACTTGTTCTTTCCGTGCATCGTAATGCTCGCCGTAATAAACCATATCCATCAGAATTGGGCTTTGAGAGGCTTTCCAGCTTTCGTCGCTGACAATTATTTCTTCCGTTCCATCCTGATAGGTAACGTAAATCTGAACCAGAAAACGGGGAGTACCATAAGCAGCAGTCCAGAATTTTGCCGGATTATAAAAACCATTTCCGAGAATACTTCCTACCACATTTTGCCCATGTTTCAACTGATTTTTAATATCGTAGGCCAGATACATTACCTTGTATTCCCTGAAATTATCTTCCAGCGGAATACCTTCATTGTTTAATCCCGGACGTTTTCCGTAGTTGGTTTGATTGGGTACCAAAACATCATTGCCTACTTTCTCACCATTCAGGTAAAGTTCGAAATACCCCAACCCTGTAACAAAAGCTACTGCTTTTTCAACCTTCTTTTCAAGCTTGAATTCTTTCCGGAACAACGGCGCCGGAGGTGGTAATTGTTCAGGAAGCAAAGCGCCCGGACTTGATGGTTTGGGTAGCGCCTCTTCGCCTTGCCAGGGCGCACCAATCCATTTGGCTGTCCATTCCGGTGGATTCAGTATTCCCATTCGCCATTGAGCAGGTTCACTCCAGTCGGAAACAGTTCCGTTTTTGTCCCAAACGCGCACCTGCCACCAGCATTCGGTGCGCGATTGCAGCGGTTTCCCTGCATACATTACCCGATTATTTTCTGCACCGGAAACTTTTTGACTGTCCCACAAATCAGCTTCTTTCAGCTTCTTTTCTGTTGTAGCCACCCTGATTTGCCAGGACGTCTGTGTTTGTCCGCGATCGCCTTTCCCGGCAATATTTACCCATGCCAGTCGCGGTTTGGCAACATCGACCACCGAAGGATTTTCCAGGTATTCGCAGGTGAGTTTTTCGGGGTTTATTTTTGCCATGGCAACAAAGCCAGGAATAATTGCGAGAAGAATTAAAAAGAGAAGTCGTTTCATCGTTTGGTTTATTAGGTTTATAGTTTTATTAGGCAGATGGCTTTTATCGTTCTGGTATGTTGATTTTGCTTTTCAATAAGTTTTATACCCAGCATTAGCTCGCCTGAATCAATATGGACGATCATGCAATTTACAATATTTTGATTAAAAATGAACCATTAAACAAATCAATGGTTTTGATAAAAAATTTATTTTTTAAAATGAAAATAATTGGAGTCATATCGTTGTTTCTGTTGGTAGGTATAATTCACAATAAAATAATAAGCATGGATAAAACGAACGAAATAATTCTTGAAGATTTTATTCCTGACAATCATTTGGAATGGCAAATCATCAACGATGGTGTGATGGGCGGAATGTCGGAGGGCCTTTTCAAAATTAATACAGATCAGACAGCCGATTTTTGGGGCAGTGTTTCGCTCGAAAACAATGGCGGATTTGCTTCGGTGAGGGCATTGCTTAAAGCACCTGTAGCCGGAAATTTTCAGAAAATTGTACTCAGGGTAAAAGGTGACGGAAAAACATACAGTTTTAGAATCCGAACAGATGCAAATTTTGACGGAGTCGCTTATGCCGACAACTTCAAAACAAAAAATGATGAGTGGACCGAACACGAATTCTCAGCGGCTGATTTTGTCCCGACCTTCAGGGGAAGAATTTTGCAAAATGTAACTCCACTAATTGAAACTCAAATCAGGCAAATTGGATTTTTGATTTCAGAAAAACAATCAGGAGACTTTATCCTGAAAATTGACTGGATAAAAGCTTTCAGATAAGAGTTTCTGGATATACATTCAGCACTTTAGCTTCAGACCTAAATTAAAAAAGCCACCCCTTTTCAGGAATGGCTTTTCAAATTTAAAGGTGATTTGCCTTACTTAATTACCAATGATTTATTCCGAATTTCGCCATCCGAAATCAATACCACTTTATAAAATCCTGCAGATAAACCATTCACCGCAACATTTACATTGTGGATTCCGGCTACCCGGTCGGGGCTCCGTTGCGAATGAATTACCTGGCCGTTGGCGGTATAAAGTTTGATTTCAACATCGCGCGTGTTTCCGGTTGCGTATGAAATTTGAAACGATCCGTTGCTTGGATTGGGGTACAGATTGATAAACTCAAACATTTTACCCTGAACTCCTGCCGGATTGATTGTTACCGAAGTTGCAACCGTGTCTGCGTTAGATACCGTAATTCCTCCGGAGAAAAGAATGTTTCCTTCCATGTCGTACAAAGTACATCCCAGTTTCGGCAGTTTATTACGGAAAACAAGGTTGAAGAAACCGAGATTTTCATCCGATCTTTTGGCTTGCGACAGTTCGAAGAATGCATTGTTTTTGCCCATAAACGTGGCAATTGTTGACGCCAGTTTCGCTGGATATTCTTCGCCTGAATTTGCTGAGGCAGAGATGGCATAGAATTCTGAAATGTTGTCGGCTACCTCTTTTTCATCACTAAATCCAAACGAAACATATTTGATCATGCTGCTCAGCGGAGTATTTACCACTGGACTGATACTCACGGCTGTTAGACCGGTTTTAGCCGGATTTTTGTCAACGCCCACTTCAACATCTGTCAGTACCGAATTAGTCCAGTTGAACTCGAAACAGCATTTGGTACCGTCGCATTTTACCACACAAACAG
>JBBRXN010000038.1:0-46904 GCA_038248385.1 Bacteroidales bacterium | reverse complement strand
TTACCGTACCAGTAATATTTTTCTGCTGCACTGTTTCAGCCTGACTTTGTCCGCCAGTTTCTGATATCTTGGCAGAAACTTGCACACTCATCAGAATGAGTAAAAAAGTACAAGCTCGTCGAAAGCAAAGCCTTCTTTTTAATAATAGTTTTTTTTCCATAGTTTTTTTATTCGATTTACATTAATAAGTTACTTAATCAGCATACATGAATTCATGTTTTCTGTGTTTTAGTGCAATCTCATTTTTAGCTTATTTCATAGGCTTGATAATTTTTAAGATTGATAATTTGATCCTCTTGTTTGAGTTAGTGTGCAAAAAAACAAGTTCACTATTAATACCCTGATTAATATTCAATAAACAGTGACTTAATAGTTTGTTAATATTTTATTAATGCTGCAACAATCTGATTAGCTTCAACATAAAAGCATATAAAATGTGTTGCTATTGAGTAAAAAGATTGAAATAAGGTGATATTAATTTGTTATTAAGTGAAGGAAAAGCACGTTAAGCGTTACTTTCAGGAGAAAGACTATTATTTAATTGTGTCGTTGAATGAAATGGCATAATCAATTCCCAAAACATGTTTGTATTCGCGACAAAATGAATCGTACATATTTTTGGCCATCCCTTTCTTCCCCAGATGATATAGAACAGAACATTTCATTGCAAAAGCATCGTCATTCAAAGGATCAGCTAAAAGGATACACTCGGCCAGATGATACCTTAAACTGAAATTACTTTTTACATCTTTTACATTGAACAAAGAAGTAAGCCCGTCGATTGTTTCATTAACAAACTGAGATTTAAATCCATCAATCCATTCGGTTTGTATGGCTGGCAATATTTCACCAATCGACAACAAAGCTAATAATTGATTGATTTCAGTCTCGGTCAATGAATTTGAATTTGATTTCGTTAACAGTTTTAAAATTTCAATATAATCACAGAATAGAGGGGCATCAATGTTAATTTTCCAAAATAAATTTTCATTGACCACTTCTATACCATCAAGTTCATCGAGAATTGAACGTAATTTGCTGATGTTAACATTCCTGTTATTTCGCGCACTTTCACCTGATTTATCATACCAAAGAACTTCATCAAGTTTCAGTGAAGATACTCCTTTGTTATTTTTGATAGTATGAAGAAAAATGAAAAGAAACAATTGTTTTAATGTGGGAGAAAATGCAGATGTTATATTCTGTCCTTTTCGGTTATAGATTTGAAACCCACCCATGAAAAAAATTGAAGAAATGGTTGTCCGTTTAACTGGCTCGATTGGAATAATATTCGGATGTTCAAACTGTTTATACAATTCTTCCTTTTTAACCAAATTTCTTTTCTTCCAACGTAGAAAAAAGTAGGAAAAAACCAGCACTCCGATCAGCAATATGGCAATGAGCCAGATATACCATTTTCCTTTTACCGGAATACTTTGATAGACATCGTCGGGCATCAAAGGTGGATAGGCTATAGAATAAAGCGCTATGTCCGAATCATGTGAAGTCACAGCGATTAACTGAGTAGTTTTCTGATCGAGAAAAAGAGTACTCCATGATTTAGTGTCAAGAAAATTATATGGAATTGAATCATTAAAAAGCTGAAATTCACTCTTTTCAATTCCGAATTTAGCCAAATGCAAAAAAGTTTTAAAGCTACCCCTATTGTAAACCAATGTGTAAAAACTTCCTGCCGGTTGATCGGGGATCAGTGCTTCGCAGGGAACAAATTGAACAGTTGGATTCTCGAGTGTCCAAAGTTTTTTAAATGAATAATTAATCAGGTTAAGTGAATACAAGTCGTAATAGTTTTCAGGAGATAATTCCTGACGGCCGGTTTTACTTCCGTAACCACCAAATACCAACATTTCCCTATTATTAAGGAACCCGGCACCACACAGATAACGAGGTTGAATTTGATCACTACGATCGACTTGTTTCCATGTTTTTAGTTTGGTGTCGAACCGATTAATAATGCTTTTGTAGGTATAATGCCCATATCCAAAAAGTGTAACCAATGAAGAATCGATGGGAGAAATAAAATTATTATGATGCCAGAAGTTAGGTTCAATGACTTTTTCATCGTTTAGCAACCAGCTCCTGGTTCGAAAATTGAATATATTAATTTCGTTGTTATAGTAATTATATGACCAAAGTTCATTGGTATATTTATTATAGATAATCTGTTTCCCTTGAGCTAAAAATGGTATTCCACTTTTAAATGGAATGGTATCAACCATTGAAGTTTCAGTGGAAATGATATAAACTGCATGTTTGTCAATAAAAAATATGCGTCCGGTTTCCTCATCTTTGGTTATTCCCTGAATGCTATCGAGCTTAAATTCTTTTAGTTTTCGCCATTTTACATGTTTGTCAATATTCCAAATCGGATTTTCAACCAATGCTTCTGCATGTTTTATTTCGTCAAACACCTTGATTTGACTGTGTTTGGATAGCTTCCAATTGCGGATCAATTTATTTTTTTTATCAAATATCCGTACGTCTTTCAACGACATTGGAGAGACATCTGTATTAAAAAATAAACCTTTCCGGTATGCGCCAAACACAATATCAAAATTTTTCAGTCCTGAAATTTCAGGTATTTTGGCTTCCTGCTTATTTCCATTAAATGTAATAGTCAAAACTGAACTCCGAATATCAATGTCAAACCTGATTTTTATCCAACGATCGAATCCACCTTTCGGTATATCCTCCCATTTGTAGGAGAACAGAACTTTATCTTTTAATACCAGCCAAAAATTAGATGATGTAGATGCAAGATTTGACACCAGGTCAATGTTGGTATTGCCGTCACCAATAATTCTAAAAATATACCCATAGTAGCCATCTCCCCGGCGAAAATTGGCATCCATTTCCAATGAAAATCCATCAGGAAATTTACAAGGACCATCCGGAGTCAGATTCAGTGATGTACGGTTATCCTGAATTACTTCGTGTGATGAAAAGTACAATCCCGACAAAAGTTCGTTTTGACTACAGGCAATTAGCCCATAAAGTAAAATTGAAAGTAGAATGATCGGAAACTTCATCTAAAACTGATTTTTGAAATTCAAAATTATAAAAATCCTATAACCTAAATTAAGCAATTATTGAAAATAGAGACAATAAATATATTGGATAATGTATTAATAATTAATGTGTTAGCTGTGAAAAAATCAAAAACAACTCATCGCCTTTCAGGTGCACCTGACTATCTTTTATGGCTACTAAGATAACAAAAATAGGCGTTACAATCAGTAAAATTAAAGGATGCAGGAGCTTTGCCCTTGCCTGGGTTATACCCAAAGATCAGGCTTTATGTTTTGCCAGTACCTTCTTTATCGCCGAAATCATGGCTTTTTTAATGGCCGGATATTCTGCCAAGTCTTTGCCTATATAAACAAACATAATGGCAATATGGAGGTTTTTGGCCGCTAATTCAGAATAAAAGTCGGGTTTGTTCAAACGATAAGCTTCGCGAATCCGCCTTTTCAGGATATTGCGTTTCACCGCCCGCTTGAAATTACGTTTTGATACGGTAAATGCTGCCTGAACGGGAAAAGGCTGTGTGGAACCGGTTTTCAGGAATACCACTTTGAGCGGATACGACAAAAATGATTCTCCGGAGGTGAATAAGTCTTCGATCGTTTTTTGGCTGCAAAGCCTTTCTTTCTTATGTAATGTGAATCCTTCCATTAAACGAAAATACAATAAAAAAAGGGGAAATCAATTTCCCCTTTTTACGATATGGTTTTTCTTCTTATTTTCTTTTTCTATGCCTTAGCCTGTGCCTTACTCTTATTTGTTGTGCTTTTTAATGTACTGCTCCAAAGCCATTGTCATGGAAGGAGCTTCAGCAGTAGGGGCTTCAATATCAAGTCTTAGTCCTGCATCTATAACAGCTTTGGCAGTTGCAGGCCCAAAGCAGGCAATTTTGGTACAATCCTGTTCAAACGTCGGAAAATTTTGTATCAGCGATTGAATTCCGGCAGGACTGAAAAATACCAGAATATCATAGTTCACATCTTTCAGTTCAGATAAATCGCTGCTTACGGTTTTGTAAATAATTGCCTTCGTATAATTATATCCGGCCTTGTCAAGTAATGAGGTAATTTCAGGTTGGTTTACCTGAGATACCGGTAAAAGAAATTTCTCTTCTTTGTGCTTTTTCATCACATCAATCAGATCAGAAAATTTGCCGGCACCGTAGAAAATTTTTCGTTTCCGGTAAACGATGTATTTCTGCAAATAGAAGGCCGTGGCTTCTGACATACAAAAGTACTTCATCGAATCCGGAATGGTCAAACGCATTTCTGCGCTCATCCTGAAGAAGTGATCGATGGCACTGCGGCTGGTAAAAATCACTCCGGAGTGATCCAGAATTTGCACCCTGGTTTGCCGGAACTCCTTGGCCGAAACCGCTTCAACCTGAATGAATGGACAAAAATCAACCTGTACGTTGTTTTTTTCAGCCAGTTCAAAATATGGCGATTTGGCAGTTTCAGGTTTGGGTTGCGAGACTAAAATTTTCTTGATTTTCAAGGTAAAGACTTTTAAAATTAATTTTTTCCAACTTACATCAACAAAATATTGTAGATCAGAAGTAATGGTAAAAATTCAAGGGTACAAAGGTATAAAATCAAATAGAAAATGGAAAAATGTTTTTTAAGGAATATTTTGCCACCTCTAATTAGTGAAAGCAAATAGAAAATAATGACTATTCCAAGTCCGGCGAATATCACCGGTTCCGGCTGATAGAGCGGAACAAAGGCAATAACGGCGGTAACCGGAAGCAAGAACATTCCAAGTACACGATTGAAAACGGTGATGCTGAAAAGGTATTCCCGAACCTCAAATTTGCTTTCGGTGAGCGCACCGATTAGGTAATAAACCACTTTTTTGACCGTAAAATACCCGACAACCATTCCCAGGCAAATGAGGTAAACATAGAATGAGTTGGTTATTCCGAAATTGATTTTATAGGTGCTGATAAATTGGTATCCGAATAATGACCCAATCATTGCGAAGATCAAATCGAGCCTGAACGAAGCGTGGAGTAGGTTAAAGTAACGTTCGCGGAATACCCGGGTGAAAGTTGAATAATTAATGGTTGACTGTGCAAGTTGACTCAAATATTTATTGAAGATGAGCCGAACGGTGGCAAACAGGAAAAAGGCGAGAACCAGCACGCCCACCAACCAATCAGGATTGTTTCTTGACAGTTTTTTCCCCGGAAAAACTACTTCCGCATTTTTTAATACTGTGTGCAGTGAATCGTAGGGAAGGGGTTCAAGTAAATTTTTACGGTAGTCGTAAAAATCGGTATATTCTTTCCTGAATTGTGACCATTCGGGCCGAAGACCGAAATAAATCACACTGTCAGGTGCAATATAATTCGCATTCAATGAGTCAAGTACAGCAGAATCAAGCAGGTTTACCCTATTTGATTCAAGTTCAGCCTTAAAATGATTAGTTTCAAAATAGGTCTGTTTCAAATTCAGGTTTGAGTTTACAGAGTCTGTTTTGAATTGATTCGATTGCATACCGACGGGCAATTGTATAAGTTTGTGGCCGCAAAAGTAGTGATTAATAGTTTTTATCCGGTCACTTCTCAGATCTATTCATAAATTTTGTATTTCATGTTACAAAAAACAGAAACTATCTATCAGGCTCCATTGCAGGGATTCACCGATTTTACCTACCGAAATGTGTTTCATGAGGTTTACGGTGGTGTTTCAAAATTTTTTATCCCTTACCTTTCGTACGGCAAAGGAAAAGAAATTAAAAAATCGCAGTTAAAAGAAATTCTGCCTGCAAATAACAAAGCCTTGCCCGCTATTCCACAAGTATTGTTTTCGAATGGTACCGAGTTGTTTGAGTTGGTTTCAATATTGGTTGACAACGGTTATAAAGAGATTAACCTGAATTTGGGTTGTCCTTATCCGATGGCCACCAATAGGGGACGTGGCGCTGCATGGCTTACAAAACCTGAAATTCTGAATGAAACACTTCAGCAATTGTTCGAAAAGAATTTTCAGGTGAAATTTTCAGTAAAAATGAGGGCTGGAATGAAGAATAATCAGGATGCCCGTCTGGTTTTCGAAATTTTGAACCGGTTTCCGCTTGAAGAAATTATTTATCATCCCCGAACTGCCGATCAAATGTATGATGGGAAAGCCGATTCTTCCCTATTTGTTGATGCTGTTTCATTGGTAAAACATCCGTTGGTTTACAATGGTGATATTTTTTCTGAAGTTGATATTCAGAGATTAAATACCGTTTTGCCTGATCAGCATTGCTGGATGACCGGACGCGGTTTATTGATGGATCCGTCATTGGCGCTGAAATTGAATGGTGAAACAGAAACAGATCAGAAACTTCGGAAGCAAAAGTTGAAAGAATTTCACGATCGCCTGATGCAGGAATATTCTGAAAGATTGCAGGGTAGCGGACATTTACTGATGAAGATGAACCAGTTCTGGAGTTATTTCAGCGAATCGTTCGAAAATCCGCACAAAGCCATGAAATTGGTTAAAAAATCGGGAAGTTTAATAAAATATAATGCGGCTGTTGTTGAGATTTTCAGGGATCTTTAACTGAAAAGTTACGTGATCCGGTTTACGGGTTTTCTGAAAACTGTGACTGTGACTGAACACTCTTTCAGGAACAATTATCCTGCTCATATATTTGCATCAGATACATGAGCTTTTCCAACTCGCTGGCTTCCGGTGTATCTTCCGGAGCATCGCAGATTTCCAGAAATCTTTTCAAAGCTTCCCTGTAATCATCCTCTGTAAAAAGTGTTTCCATCATCCCGTATTTTGTCCATCATTCTGAAATACAGGAATAAATGGTCGTCTGCGCCTTTTGCCATCAAGATTCTGAATATTCAATAATCAATTTCCAATATCGAATAACCAAACTTTTGGCAAAACATGTAGCTTTGAACCTGAAACTTTGAACTTCTAATGCGCATCCAGCCAGTTATCACCTGCGTTTATTTCAACAGTCAGGGGCACGCCAATGTTTACAGCATTTTCCATTTCATGTTTTACAAGCGCTTTCATCCGTTCGAGTTCGGAGATCAAAGCATCAAAATTCAACTCATCATGTACCTGAAGGATCATTTTTGATTGAAGTCCTTGTTTTTTCAGCTCCCTCCAGATATTAACCATTGCTATTTTGATCACATCGGCAGCTGAACCCTGAATTGGCGCATTAATGGCATTTCGTTCGGCCATGCCGCGAACCATTGAATTGGCTGAATTGATATCGTTCAAATAGCGTTTCCGACCCATGATGGTTTCTACAAAGCCAGCATTCCTGGCGCTTTCAATACTTTTATCCATGTAACTTTTAACATCCGGAAAGTTTTCGAAATAGCCGTCAATCAATTCTTTGGCTTCCGAACGTGAAATGTTTAGCCTTGCCGATAAACCAAATGCCGATATGCCGTAAATAATTCCGAAGTTGGCTGTTTTGGCTTTACGGCGCATGTCTGAGGTAACTTCTTCGAGTGGTATTTTATAAATTTTTGAGGCAGTGATGGAATGAATATCCTGATTATTACTGAATGCCTCAATCATTTGCTTGTCCTGGCTCAAAGCTGCCATGATGCGCAGTTCAATTTGCGAATAGTCAGCAGAAAGGAAAGTGTGTTGCGCATCGGATGGAATAAACGCTTTTCGCAGTTCGCGTCCATTCTCATCGCGAATCGGAATATTTTGCAGATTCGGATTGGTTGAGCTCAATCGTCCGGTGGCTGCGATGGCTTGATTGTATGAAGTATGAAGTTTGCCGGTATTCGGATTAATAAGCAAAGGCAACGCTTCCACATAAGTCGAAAGCAGTTTTTTCAGTCCTCTGAATTCAAGCACTTTAGCAATTATCGGGTGTTTATCCTGAAGTTTTTCAAGTGTTTCTTCGGCCGTTGAGTATTGCTTGGTTTTAGTCATTTTGGCGTTCGGATCAATGTTCAGCTTTTCGAACAAAATCACGCCAAGTTGTTTGGGCGACGAAACATTAAATTCTTCGCCTGCCATTTCGATTATTTCTTTTTCAATATTAATGAGTTGGGTGCGTAAAACTTCGGCGTATAATTTCAATTCCTCTGTATTCAGGTTTACGCCTGCTCGTTCCATATCAGCCAAAACGTAAATTAGTGGCATCTCAATTTCATCAAAAAGTTTTCGCGTTCCGCTTTCGTTTAGTTCTTTTTCGATGGCCATTTTCAGTTGCAACGTCAGGTCGGCATCTTCGCACGAATAATCGCGCAACTTGTCAACCGGTGCCTGCCTCATGCTTTGCTGCAAAACACCCTTTTTGCCGATCAGTGTATCGGTGGTGATTTTCTGGTAATCCAGATAGGTTTCGCACAAATAGTCGAGGTTATGGCGCAACTCAGGCTGAATCAGGTAATGTGCAATCATGGTATCGAAGAGCGGTCCTTTCAGTTCGAGGCCGTAATTCAGCAACATCGAAAGATCATATTTGATATTCTGACCTATTTTTGTGATTTTTTCGTCGCCAAAAACCAGTCGGAATTCCTGTACAATTTCGGTCGCTTTCTGCCGGTCGGCGGGTAAAGTAACGCAATAAGCTTCATGGCTCCTGAAAGCAAATGACATACAAACGAGTTCCGAAGTCATTGTATCAAGTCCGGTAGTTTCGGTATCAAAACAAAATTCCTTCTGAACCGACAATTCGGCACGCAAGCTCGCCCGTTGTTCAGCCGTTTCGATCAGGTAATATTGGTGTGGAACGGTTTCTAACGAATTCAGATTTTTGATTTCAGGAGTTTTAACTTCAGGAGCTGAAACCGGACCACCAAATAAAGTTCCCTGTTGAAACATGGCATCAGAAACCGGCTGTGGTTTTGATTCCTGCTTCTTAATCAATTGTCTGAATTCCAGATCAGAATAGATCTCATTTAGTTTCCTGATATCCGGATCTTCCATCACAAGTTTGTTCTCGTCAAAATCAACCGGAACATCCAGGATAATTTTGGCCAGTTCTCTCGACATGCGTACCTGTTGCTCAAATTCCTGAAGGTTTTCCTTCATTTTCCCTTTCAGATCATCAATATTCCGGTACAAACCGTCAATCGATTTGTAGGTTGAAATCAATTTCATGGCTGTTTTTGGACCAATTCCCGGACAACCCGGAATATTATCGGATGTATCGCCCATCAGGCCAAGTACATCTATCACCTGCCAGGGCTCGTCAACCAGAAAATTTTCCTGAACCTCCGGAATTCCCCATATTTCGGGCGCTTCGCCACCACGCGAAGGTTTGTACATGAAAATATTTTCGGAAACCAACTGCGCGTAATCCTTGTCTGGCGTCATCATGTAGGTAGTATAACCCATTGTTTCCGCCTTTTTTGCCAAAGTGCCAATCACATCGTCGGCTTCAAAACCGGCTTTTTCGAGAATCGGAATATGGTAAGCTTCGATGATATTTCGGATATATGGAATGGATTTTCGCATATCTTCCGGCATTGCTTCACGGTTGGCTTTGTAAGCTTCAAACATTTCGTGCCTGAAAGTGGGAATATTCAGATCGAAAACCACGGCGATGTGTGTCGGTTTTTGATCGTTCAGTAATTGTTCCAATGTATTCACAAAACCAAGCATAGCTGAAGTGTTCAGCCCTTTTGAATTGAATCGCGGATTTTTAATAAACGCGAAATACGATCTGTAAATCAACGCGTAAGCATCCAACAGGAAAAGTCGTTTGTCGGCGGTATTGTGTTCGGTCATGGTTTTGATTGTATAATTTGATAAAATTAACGATTAACGATTAACGATTAACGATCAACGATTTTAATTAATTCTGAAATCTGCAATCTTTAATCGTTAATCTGCAATCAATTGTCTTCAGCGTACCATTCGGCAAACGAAGTGGAGGTTTCATAAAGACGAATGCTGAAAAGTTCAATATGTTCAGGCAAAAGGAGTTTCACTTTTTCGGCAATGTAAACCACCATGTTTTCGGAGGTTGGCTGAAACGGCACAGCATGATGTCGTTCATACATTTGTCCCAGTTCGCTGAGTTTTTCAATAGCTGCATTTTCATTGATCATCAGTGAATGATCCAAATGTTTGACAATCTGTTCCTGAATAAGTTTTTTCAGAATGCTGAAATCGATCACCATTCCGTCTTTTGGACTTCCGGCAGACTGAATAGGTTCCCCTGCAACAGTTATCTGCAGTTTGTACGAATGGCCGTGAATGCTTCGGCAAAGCCCGTCGTAGTTGAGCAATGCATGAGACATTTCGAAGCTAAATTGTTTGGTTATGCGTATTTTTGCCATGTTTTGATTTTCTGGAGGTCGAAATTAGAAAAGAAGTTTTAATAATTGTCACATATTGTTCATTTAAGAATCCAATCTTTTCGAAAGAAAGGAAACTTTAATTCTGAATGAATAATTGGTAGTAATGGCTTAGTTTTGTAGATTTGATTGAAAATTCGGACATCATGGAAACAATTACTCTTAGAATCAATACCCGAAGTAATAAAGGAAAACATTTGCTGGGCCTGATAAAAGAAATGGCGAAAGATGAAACATTTGTTGAAATTGAAACAAGTGTTATTGATGAAATAAAAACCGGTCTGGAACAGGTTAAAAAAATTCAATCAGGTGAATTGCCCCAAAAGAGTTTAAAACAAATGTTCAATGGCAAATAAAGTAATACCTACGCCTTTATTTGAAAGCAAGTTCAAACGTTATTCCAAAAAGTTTTCTTCACTCGAAAGCGAAATTCGGGATTTAGAAAACGATCTAATCAAAAACCCTGAGCTTGGAATCTCACTTGGCGCAAATTTATATAAAATCCGCCTTGCCAGCAAAGATAAAGGAAAAGGTAAAAGTGGTGGTTTTCGGATTGTTACCTATTTGATATATGAAACAGAAATCTCAATCGATATTTTTTTGATTACTATTTTCGATAAATCCGAAGAAAGCAGTATAGATAAAACCGACTTGATAAAGCTTGTCAAACAAATATTCTCATGATAATAATCTCATCATCTATTCGCAGGTACAGCGCTGCAAACAATCAATAATCTGACTTAAAATATCATGCTTCAGGTAATAAGAAGTATTTTTCCCTTCGCGGCGTGAACAAAGCACACCTTTGTCTTTCAAAATCCCCAAATGATGTGAAGTGGTCGATTGTTCAATGCCGAGCAACTCATGTATTTCGGTTACGGTCAATTTTTTGCCACCCTCAAGATGTTTTAAAATAGCAATTCTCATCGGGTGAGCTATTGCTTTTAGCATGTTGGCCGCCATTTCCAGACGGTCGGTATCTAATTCCTGTATATTGATCATCGTTGAGAATTTAAACAGATGCAAATATATAAATATTTCCTATTTTTGAAACTCTTAAAAAATGCTGAATGACCTCTTTGGAAATCATTAAATCACCGATACAGGAAGAACTTAAAAGCTTTGAAAAGTACTTCAAAGAAGCCATTAAAAGCGACATTCCTTTTTTGCAGATTATCATTCGCTATATTTTGAAAAAAAAAGGCAAACAGATGCGACCGATGTTTGTTTTTCTTTCGGCAAAAATGTGTGGCGAATTTAACCAGTCAACCCATCTGGCAGCGTCCTCCATTGAACTTTTACATACTGCATCTTTGATACATGACGATGTGGTTGACGAATCATACGAACGTCGGGGAAGTTTTTCTATCAACGCCCTCTGGAAAAATAAAATTGCGGTTTTGGTTGGGGATTTCATATTATCCAAGGGGATGCTCAATACCCTCGATCACAAAGAATATCGTTTTTTGCACTTAATTTCGAGAGCTGTAAAAGACATGAGCGAAGGTGAAATACAACAAATGCGTAAAAGCCGGAAACTGGATATCGACAATGAAATATATTACGAAATCATCCGTAAAAAAACTGCTTCGCTAATTGCAACCAGCATGGCAATTGGCGCTGCATCGGTTACCAAAGATGACGAAATTGTTGAAAAAATGTTCAGGATTGGATTGGACGTCGGAATTGCTTTCCAGATTAAAGATGATATTTTCGATTACCAGAACAAAGGAATATTGGGAAAACCTACCGGAAATGATATCAAGGAGAAAAAAATAACACTACCGCTTTTATATATTCTGAACAACTGCAAATCAGGTGAAAGAAGTCGTATCCTTCAGTTAATCAAGCGCAAAAATAAAAATCAGGCCAAGGTGAAAGAGCTGGTCGATTTGGTGGTGAGTCGCGGAGGACTGGAATATGCCGCCGGACAAATGAACGAATTCCGCGAAAAAGCCATTGCCGGAATCATGGAATTCCCTGAAAGCGATGCGCGTAACTCCCTGATTGAATTGGTTGATTATTCCACAACAAGGAAGAAGTAGTGAAAGCAATTTTATTGATGGGGAGAAAAGATTCCATCCCTTTTTTGAAGGATGGAATCCCTCTCTCATGATCAGAACAATCGTTTGAACCCGATCAATTCTTTTACTTCCTTCAATGTGGCTTGTGCCGATTCACGGGCTTTTTCGGCGCCCATTTTGGCTACTTTGCCAAGGTAAACATCATCTTTCAGGAGTTCCAGTATCCGTTCGCGGATAGGCGCGGTGAAAGCTACAATGTCTTCTGCTAATTGCTTTTTCAGGTCGCCGTAGCGGATGCTGCAATCGTTGTAGGTCGATTCGAAATGAGCCACCACATCGGGTTTCGACATGATTTTGAGCAGGGTAAACAGGTTTTCAACCGGTTCAGCTTTTTTGCTGTTGGGCTCGGTCGGGCCGGCATCGGTTACTGCTCGCATCACTTTTTTACGGATTTCCTTCGGATCTTCATAGAGGAAAATACCATTTCCTTCCGATTTTCCCATTTTACCGGTTCCATCCAGCCCCGGAATTTTAATCATATCGCCGCCATCGAAAGTGAATGGCTGTGGAATCGGGAATAACTCGCAATTGTACATCCGGTTAAAACGACCAGCAAATTTGCGGGCCATTTCCAGGTTTTGTTCCTGATCTTTTCCAACCGGAACAAATTCAGCCTTGTGAATAATGATGTCGGCAGCCATTAAAACCGGGTAGGTCAGCAAACCTGCATTTACATTTTCAGGATTTGAACGTGCTTTTTCCTTGAATGAAGTGGTGCGTTCAAGTTCACCAAGGTAGGCATTCATGTTCAGGAAAGTATAGAGTTCGACCACTTCGGTCACATCGCTCTGTATGAAAATGGTAGCTTTTTCAGGATCAATTCCGCAAGCCAGATATTCGGCCAGCACGTGCTTCACGCCCGATTGAAGATCGGCCGGGGTGGGGTGGGTGGTGAGCGAATGAATATCGGCAATAAAAAAATAGCAGTTGTAATCCTGCTGCATCTTTAAAAAGCTACGCACAGCGCCGAAATAGTTTCCGAGGTGTAAATTTCCGGTTGGCCTGATGCCGCTGACAACAATTTGTTTGTTCATGATGATCTTTAAAATTCAATGGGCTCAAAAATAGGTGAAGTATTTACAATTCACAAGAATTAAAAAAAAACCTGATTGCAGGTAAGAATCAATAAAAACTATCAAAATGCCGGAATTTCCTATTGAAAACCTGAAATATATCATTAGTTTTACTCACTCAAATTGAGGGATATATGTACAAGTCACCTTTATACGGAAAAGAATGGAACTGGCGTAACATTAAAATGGAAACGCGGGATTTACATATTGATTTGCGGTCGTAGTGGCCGGGAAAAGGGATTTTTTGCGTAAATGCAGGAAATCCCTTTTTTTGATTCAGCCCCCTAAATCCCCCAAAACTGGGGATGTTCGGCCTTGTGGATTTGGAACGTTTTTCTTTGATTATCAAAACATTCAGAATCTTCGTTACCCAAACTTCCTTCCCCCTTTTCTGGGGAAGGGTTGGGGATGGGGCAAATGAACAAACATTTTTTAAAATAAAATTTCCAATAAATAACAGTAGAAAAAAAATAATTAAAAATTTAAATCATGGCCAGACAAAAAAAAATCTATCTTGACGAATCAGAAATGCCAAAGCAATGGTACAACCTTGCTCCTGATCTTCCCACACCGCTGAATCCGCCACTTGGGCCCGGTGGTATTCCGGTAACTCCTGAAATGCTTGCTCCTGTTTTTCCAATGAACCTCATTGAACAGGAGGTTTCCCAGGAACGCTGGATCGATATTCCGGAAGAAGTTCGCCAGATTTTGTTTCAGTGGAGACCCAGTCCGCTTATTCGTGCCTACGAATTGGAAGCTGCTCTGGGAACACCGGCAAAAATCTACTACAAAAATGAAGGTGTTTCTCCTGCCGGAAGTCACAAGCCAAATACAGCAGTTCCTCAAGCCTGGTACAACAAACAATTTGGCATCAAAAAACTGGTTACTGAAACCGGTGCCGGACAATGGGGATCAGCACTATCTTATGCCTGTGCACAGATTGGCGGTATCGAATGTAAAGTTTATATGGTGCGTGTCAGCTTCGATCAGAAACCGTTCCGTAAAATACTGATGCAAACATGGGGTGGTCAATGTGTCGCAAGTCCAAGTATGGAAACGCAGGCTGGCCGCGATATTCTGGCTGAATATCCTGATACTCCCGGAAGTTTGGGAATTGCCATTTCAGAAGCTGTTGAAGAAGCAGTAAGCGATCCGACAGGGCAAACCCGTTATGCGTTAGGTTCGGTTTTAAATCATGTAATGCTGCACCAAACCATCATCGGACAGGAAGCCAAAAAGCAGCTGGCAAAAGTCGGAATTAAAAAGCCGGATATCGTTATTGGTTGTTGTGGTGGTGGAAGTAATTTTGCCGGAATTTCTTTTCCATTCATGTATGATAAAATTAACGGAGCCGATATTCAGATCATTGGTGCTGAACCGTTTTCATGCCCAACATTAACTAAAGCTCCATTCATTTATGATCATGGTGATGTTGCCAAAATGACTCCGCTACTGGCTATGAACAGCCTTGGGCACAATTTCGTACCTGCTCCGATCCATGCTGGTGGTTTGCGTTACCACGGAATGGCTCCATTGGTAAGTGCTGCATTGCGCGACGGATTGATGGAAGCTCAGGCTATCCACCAGAGCGAATGTTTTGAAGCAGGGTTATTGTTTTTGAGAACCGAAGGAATTATTCCTGCACCGGAAACCACCCACGCCATTGCTGTTACCATTCGCGAAGCCTTAAAAGCCAAAGAAGAAGGCAAGGAGAAAGTAATCCTTTTCAACTTTAGCGGACATGGTTTAATGGATTTGGTTGGTTACGATAAATATATGACCGGTCAGTTGCATGACTATGAATATCCGGAACATGAAATTGAAGCTAATCTGGCCAAACTGAAGGGTTACCCGATGCCAAAATAATTTTGCGGCTCAACTCACGGGGTGACTCGAAGTCACCCGCTGAGTGTAAACAAAGAGAGACTGCCTTGATTAGACAGTCTCTCTTTTTCATTTTTTAAAATTATCCTGAACTACTATTCTTTTTTCATTGTGTTAATTTTCAAAAGAGGATATAAAGGGCAAAAACTAAAAACGGCGGTTGCCATTAAAGCCACACCAATAAGTCCCCAGTAACTTTCAAAAATAACTCCGCCGATGGCAATACCTAGTCCAATTACAATACGGATAATACGGTCAGTTGATCCTACATTACATTTCATGGTTAATATTTTAAGGTTTTAATGATGAAACGTATTTAATGTAAAGAAGTTCAGAAATTTTCCTCCAGAATTTCGGCAGCCGATGCTACCAATTCTACGCAAACCGTATCGAACAGATTTTTTTCATTGGCTCCGGCAGCACCTTCAGGAATTGAAATATCGACCCCAAGCAGTTTTTTGCATTTCAGCGAGCCATGTTTTGCTAAAAACAGTTCATTGAATTTCCGCACAGCCGCTTTCGATTCTGCTTTCATTTCCTGAATAGTTTTCCCTTCATCCTGAATTTTCAATCCCAGAACCATGTAGGCTCCGGTAACAGCACCGCATGTTTTAGCCATGGCCATTCCTCCGCCAAAACCACTGGCAATCTTCAAAGCGGTCATTTCATCGATATTAAATGCTCCGGAAAAGCTCAACAAAACAGATTGGGCGCAATTCATTGTTTTAAAGTTTTCGATGGCAATTTGTGATTTTTTCATGATTTGAAGATATTAAAAAACCCGGAAGCTTTTGCCCCGGGTTTTCAATATTTAATTTTCAGATATAATTTTAACCTGAAAATGTTGATAAATGCGATTCTTCCTCCTCACCCTGCGGGGGAGGCCGGGAGGGGGCTTTATTATTCGCCTCTTACTGCTGCAATTCCCGGAAGAACCTGTCCTTCGAGGTATTCGAGCAATGCACCACCGGCGGTCGAAATGTAGGAAACACCATCGGCAAAACCAAACTGGTTAACGCAAGCAACAGAGTCGCCACCACCAACAAGCGAGAAAGCTCCTTTTGAAGTTGCTTTTACAATGGCTTCACCAACTGCTCTCGAGCCAACGGCAAACTTTTCAAATTCGAAAACACCTACCGGACCGTTCCAAAGAATGGTTCCTGAATTTTCGATTACTTCTTTAAACATAGCAATACTGTCCGGGCCGGCATCCAAACCCTGCCATCCTTCAGGAATAGCATTGGCCTGAACAATCTTCGTGTTGGCATCCGGACTGAAGGCATCCGCAGCAACCACATCGGTAGCCATAAATATTTTTACTCCTTTTTCAGCCGCTTTTTTCTCGATTGACAGAGCAGTTTCAAGATACTCCGTTTCACATATTGAGTTTCCAACTTCGCCGCCATGAGCTTTCACAAAAGTATAGGTCATCCCGCCACCTAAAATCAGGTTATCAACTTTGTCGAGAAGGTTTTCGATGATAGTTATTTTTGATGACACTTTGGCACCGCCCATGATGGCAGTTAACGGACGCTGCGGATTTTTCAGCACTTTGTCGAGGCTGGCTATTTCGCTTTCGATCAGGTAACCAAACATTTTGTCGTTCGGGAAAAATTTGGCAATTACAGCAGTTGATGCATGGGCACGGTGAGCTGTTCCAAATGCATCGTTGATCCAGCAGTCGCCGTTTGCAGCAAGTTGTTCGGCAAAAGATTCGGTGCCTTTTTCTTCTTCCGGATGGAAACGAAGATTTTCAAGCATCAATACTTCACCCGGTTTTAAAGCTTTGGCCATGGCTTGAACTTCGGCTCCAATACAATCGGGAGCAAGTTTAACTTCGCGACCGAGCAATTCACTGAAATGGCCAACCAGGTGGCACATGGAGAATTTAGGATCTGGTCCGGCTTTCGGACGGCCAAAGTGAGACATAACGATAGCCGAACCACCTTCTGAAATCACTTTGTTGATGGTCTGTAAAGCCGCACGGATGCGGGTATCGTCAGTAATTACGAAATTTTCGTCGAGAGGCACGTTGAAATCAACACGTATAAGTGCTTTTTTGCCAGCGAATTTGTATGTTTCAATAGTTTGCATGTGTATGTTTTTTTGGGTTACATAAATTTAGTTCAAATATAAAAAATATATCAGTGTGATTGGTTTCCGGCGGGCAATAGGTTCCTGAATTTAATGTTTGGATAAAGTCAGATGTAGGGGCAACCCTTTGTGGTTGCCCCTACCCTTTGTGGTTGCCCCTACCCTTTGTGGTTGCCCGATAATTTTTCGGAATCTAAATTTCAGGCAAAACTGGTTTTCCGTCAGGAATTGTTATTTTTGGGATTCCACAATTTATCCAATATGTTTTTTAAAGAAGTTATAGGGCAAACCGCCACCAAAAAACGGCTGATTCAATCAGTTCAGGGAGAAAGAGTAAGCCATGCACAGCTTTTTGCCGGCCCTGAAGGGACTGGTAAACTTGCACTTGCTATTGCTTATGCCCAATATGTTGCATGTACCAACCGACAGGCAACCGACTCATGCGGAGAATGCCCTTCGTGCAAAAAATTCCGAAAGTTGATTCACCCCGACCTTCATTTTGTATTTCCGGTGATAAAAACGAAGAAATTTGAAAAACCGGTCAGCGATAATTTTTTGGAAGATTGGCGCCTGATGATCGCACGAAAGCCGTATTTCAGCAGTGATCAATGGTTCGATCAGATTGGTGTGGAAAATGCTCAGGGGCTGATTTATGCACACCAGAGCGAAGAGATTATCAAGAAACTTAACCTGAAATCGTACGAATCGGAATATAAGGTGATGATCATCTGGCTGCCCGAAAAAATGCACGTTGCCTGCGCCAACAAATTGCTGAAAATGATCGAGGAACCACCTGTCAAAACCCTTTTTATCCTGATTACCGAAAACGAAGAAGATATCATCAGCACCATACGGTCGAGATGCCAGTTAATTACCATTCCTCCCATTGACCCGGCTTCGCTTGCAAAGGCTATTGGTGAACTTCCCGAAGCGGAAGGCATTGACATCCGCAACATTGTTCACCTCGCCAAAGGAAATTACAGCAAAGCGCTGGAGTTGCTTCAGCCCGATGAACAAGCGCTTTTTAACCTCGATCGTTTTAAAGAACTCATGAGGAATTCGTACGGAAGGAAATTCGCCGACCAGTTTAAATGGGTAGATCAGGTGGCTGGTATTGGCCGCGAAAAGCAAAAAAACCTGTTAAACTATTTCCTGATGATTTTGCGCGAGAACTTTATATATAACCTGAAAAACAAAGACATCACTTTTATGAATGATCAGGAGGAAGAATTCTCGACAAAGTTTTCACCTTTCATCAACGAACGGAATATCATAGAACTGGCTGAAGTTTTTGAAACAGCTTTTAACCATATCGGGATGAACGGAAATCCAAAGATTATTTTCACCGATGTGGCATTCAAAATAACCAAACTGATCAGGAAGTAAAAGGATTTTATCAGGTTTTATGCCTATTTTTGCATTATTGTCTTATAACTTTTGACATGACACAACTATGGATGATCTGAATTGGGTTGATCGCGGCTGTTGCAACGGCCACGGTGGTACTTGCGCTAAGCTCAACGTTTATGACTGGCTGAATGATGTCATCAACATTGCCAATCCAACTGATCTGGTTGAGGTTCGGTTCAAGAATACACGAAAAGATTATTTTAGGAATATTAATGGCCTGAAATTGGATCAGGGCGACATTGTAGCTGTTGAGGCAAATCCGGGTCACGATATCGGAATTGTCACACTCACCGGCGATCTGGTACTGGAACAAATGAAGAAACACAAAGTCACCACCATTAATGGTGATTTGCACAAAATATACCGAAAAGCCAAGCAAGCTGATATCGACAAATGGAAAGAAGCTATTGCTCTCGAACATCAGACCATGCTGAAATCGCGCCAGATTTCGAATGAATTAAAGTTGAACATGAAAATTGGCGATGTGGAATATCAAGGCGACCGGACCAAAGCCATTTTTTATTACCTGGCTGACGATCGGGTCGATTTTCGTCAATTGATCAGAGTGCTGGCCGACACATTCAAGATCCGCATCGAAATGAAACAGATCGGTGCAAGACAGGAAGCCGGACGAATAGGCGGAATCGGCCCATGTGGACGTGAAATTTGCTGCGCTTCGTGGATCAATAATTTTGTGTCAGTTACCACCAATTCGGCCCGCTACCAGGACCTATCTCTGAACCCGCAAAAACTGGCAGGTCAGTGCGGAAAACTCAAATGTTGTCTCAATTTTGAAGTCGATACTTACCTTGATGCCCAAAAAGATTTTCCGCCAACCAACAGGATACTCGAAATTGAAAGCGGAACCTACAATTTCCAAAAATCTGATATTTTAAAACGCATTTATTATTATTCGAAAGTTGGCGACCAAAGTGGAAATTTCATTCCTGTTTCAGTCGATCGGGTCAAAGAAATTCTCAGTTCGAATCAGCAAGGACGAAAAGTTACCTTTTTGGGTGAAGTTCCGGAACCAAAACCAGCTGTTGAGAAAATGGCATTTGAAGCCGGTTCAACACGTGATACGCTGACCCGATTCGACGATCCGTCAAAAACAAAGCATAAAAAACAAGCAGGAAGCTCCCGCCGGAGAAATTTCAAACCAAGAGCATGAAGAAGATTTTCATTTATATACTCAGTATTTTCCTGATCACCGTCATTATTTCCTGCGACCGGAAAAGGGTGTTCGAAGCCTACCACACAATAGGCGAGAAGGGATGGAACAAAGATTCGGTGGTTGTATTCAATGTTCAACTCACTGACACCATCCGAAACCATAATTTATTTGTAAACATACGCAACAAAGGAACCTACCCGTACAGCAATCTTTGGCTGTTCCTTACAATCGGCTCGCCTGATGGTAAAATGCTCACCGACACGGTCGAATTTTCACTGGCCGAAGCATCAGGTCGCTGGAAAGGTAGTGGAATAGGTGATTTGCACGACAATCAGATTCTTTACAAAAGCAGTGTTTACTTTCCACACAAGGGAAAATATACTTTCCGGATCAAGCAAGGAATGCGCGACAACGTTCTGCAGGGAATCCGCGACATCGGCCTGAGAATCGAAAAAACTTACTAGCCGTTGGTGACTGTATTACAACTAAATGACTGCCAATGAACACCAACGACAAAAATACTACTACTGAAAACCATTACATTTCATTTCATGTTAAAACCTAAACAGATCAACCGTGGGGAAGAATAAGTTAAAAAAATTTGCCGATCTGGCGACTTACGATCATGTTGTTCAGGTATCATTCGAACAATTACAATCCGAAGAATTTCAGTTTAAAGGAAAATGGAGTGAAGCCTTTTTCGGGAACAGTAATCCGGTTATTCTTGAACTGGGATGCGGCAAAGGTGAATATACGGTAAAACTGGCCGGTCATTTTCCTGAATTTAATTTCATCGGAATCGACATCAAAGGTTCAAGAATGTGGAATGGCGCCAGGCAGGCCAAAGAAATGGGTTTGGAGAATGTCGGTTTCCTAAGGACAAACATCGAAAACATCTGCCTGTTTTTTGGCGAAAACGAAGTGGCCGAAATCTGGCTTACTTTCCCCGATCCGCAAATGAAAAAGACCCGCAAACGATTAACAGCAACCAATTTCATTGATAATTACCGCCGGATAATGGCTCCGGATGGAATCATTCACCTGAAATCGGACAGTAATTTTATGTACCGGTACACCGATGCAATGGTTGCCGAAAATGGGTTTGAAGTCATCCGCAAAACAGATGATCTTTACAATTCTGAAATTCTGAACGATGTACTTTCGATCCAGACTTTCTACGAAAAACAATGGCTCGACCGCGGAATTACCATCAAATACATTTCGTTCAGGCTCAATCATCAGAAATCACTTCGGGAACCGGAAGTAGAAATTGAAAAAGATCAGTACCGGAGTTTTGGGAGAGACGCAAAGCCTCTCTAAATCTCACAGCCTCATCCCCAACCCTTCCCCAAAAGGGAAGGGAGTTTGGTAAAAGTAGGTTCTGAAGATAATCTCTTTAAGGCACAATAAAAGCGAAAGTTCAAAGCGAACTCATGAAATTAAAAAGAAAAACAAGCTCGGGCAGTTCTTCCTCCCCTCCTTCGGAGGGGTCGGGGGAGGCTTCTGGCTTTTCTTTTTACGATAAAGTGTATGAAGTCGTCAGGTTAATTCCTGCCGGGAAAGTAACCAGTTACGGTGCCATCGCAGCATTTCTTGGAACGGCACAATCTTCGCGGATGGTTGGTTGGGCGATGAACAATGCACATGTTCAGGAAAAATATGTACCTGCACACCGGGTGGTAAACCGAAACGGATTGCTCACCGGCAAACATCATTTCGGAACCTCAACAGCCATGCAGGAATACCTTGAAGCCGAAGGAATCATCGTGGTTGACGATCAGATTCAGGATTTTGGAAAGCACTTCTGGAATCCAATGGCTGAACTTGCAATGGATTAATTTGTTTATTGAAATACCAGATATTTCCGTTTATTATTACAATCAAATTTAAACATCATACAATGTCAGAAATACCACGTAAATTAATCGTTCCCAAGAATATTACCGATGCACTGCGTAATGTGAATTTCCCCGGAAGCAACCAGGATGTTGTTTCACTTGATATGGCACAGGAAATCAGGGTGGCAGGTAAAAAGGTTACTTTATCACTTGTTTTCCAGCGGTCAGACGACCCAAACATTGCAGCAGTTATTGCAGCCTGCGAAGAAGCCATTTTAACCTGGGTTGGTCCTGAAGTTGAAATAAAAGGCAACATCACTTCCAAAGCAATCCATCAGATGGAGCGCCCTATTTTACCGGGAGTAAAAAACCTGATCGCTGTGGCTTCAGGAAAAGGAGGTGTGGGTAAATCAACTGTTTCGATCAACCTTGCCATTGCACTGGCAAAAACAGGAGCAAAAGTCGGTCTGATTGATGCTGATATTTTCGGACCTTCGCTTCCCAAAATGTTCGGTGCCGAAGCGCTTCGTCCGGCCGGTGTTCGTGTTGACGGGAAAGAACGTATTCAGCCAATCAATAAATTCGGTGTAAATTTTTTGTCTATTGGCTTTTTTGTTAAAACAGAAGATGCCATTATCTGGCGCGGTCCAATGGCATCAAACGCTCTGAAACAGCTGATCAACGATGGCAATTGGGGAACATTGGACTATCTGCTTTTCGACCTTCCTCCCGGAACCAGCGACATTCACCTGACTTTGGTACAAACTGTACCAGTTACCGGAGCCATTATTGTTACCACCCCTCAGGATGTAGCTTTGGCTGACGTAATCAGAGGAGTCAACATGTTCAAATCTAAAGGAGTTGACGTACCGGTTCTTGGATTGGTGGAAAACATGGCCTGGTTTACTCCCGAAGAACTTCCGGAAAATAAATACTACATTTTCGGTAAAGACGGAGGAGTGAAAATGGCCGAAGAACTTGGAATTCCATTGTTGGGACAAATTCCGATTGTACAAAGTATCCGTGAAGGAGGCGATTCAGGAAATCCGGCAGCATTTGACGAAAATTCACCCATTGGAAAAGCGTTTGCTGAAATGGCAGCCAATGTGATACGTGAAGTTGAACAAAGAAATGAAAGTATGGATCCCACAAAAAAAGTGAAAGTATCACGAAAATAAGTAACATTCAAAATGCTGAAATACAACGGAACTTCGTGCATAGAACTGCACGGCGTTCCGTTCTTTTTTTCCAGGAAAACAAAACCTATTCAGTAATAATTGGATTTAATATTTAATTTTGTTCTGCTTTGAATTAACAAGCACAAACCAATAAATCAGATAAAACTAAAATTTTGAACGAAATGAAAAAAGTAGCAATAGGTGTCGATATCGGCGGAACAAATACCGCCATCGGGGTAGTTGATGATATGGGAAATGTAATGTTGAAAGATAACATTGCAACCCGTACAGATGGGGATGTAGATCGTTATGTTGACGATTTATCACTTGCAATTCATGAATTGATTAATTCGGCAAAGTTGGTGAACCCTGAAATTGAGGTTCTTGGAATTGGAATCGGAGCTCCAAACGGAAACTATTATGCCGGAACAATTGAATATGCGGCAAACCTGGCTTTTAAAGGTATCGTACCCCTGGTAAAACTGCTTAAACTTAAATTTCCTATACTTCAGGCCATTGCATTGACCAACGATGCAAACGCAGCCGCCATTGGTGAAATGATTTACGGTGGTGCAAAGGGAATGAAAAATTTTGTAATGTTTACTCTCGGAACGGGTGTTGGCAGCGGGATTATCGTAAATGGCGATCTGGTTTATGGTAGTGACGGCTTTGCCGGAGAATGCGGGCATACAACTTTAATACCCGGAGGACGCTTGTGCGGTTGTGGTGCATTTGGTCACATGGAAGCCTACTGCTCTGCACCGGGAATGAAACGAACTGCTTTTGAACTGATGGTGAAATATAATGCTACCGATAGTCTTTTGGCAAATAAATCGTTTAATGAACTCGATTCTAAAGCAATTTTCGAAGCTGCAGTAAAAGGCGACAAGATTGCTTCTGAAGTTTTTGAACAAACCGGGAAATGGCTGGGAATGAGTTTGGCAGATACAGCTCATCACCTTAGTCCTGAAGCCATATTTTTATTTGGCGGGCCAACAGCTGCCGGCGACTATATTTTCAAACCAACCAAAGAAAGTATGGAGGAGCATTTACTCACTTCTTTCAAGAATAAAATCAAAATCATGCCTTCACAACTGAAGCCTGGAGATGCAGCTATCGTTGGTGCAAGCGCTTTGGTTTACAAAGAAATTGAAAAACTTAGAAATTAAATTGTGTTGATTATCAGTTGATTGAAATATGATTGCATGAATTTTGAAAGGGAAGAACATCCATTTTTGGCTGTCTTCCCTTTCTTATTTTTCATTAAAAAATGTTAATTTTTCAGGTTGTCTTGTTCTAATTTTATAGTTTCACCACGAAACAGTTAAAAAAGAAGTTTGAAAAATATAAAAAAACATATTTATTTCTGCATCATTTTACTCATTTCGATGAGTATTTCTTCCCCAAAGGCATTCGCCTCAACCACCCTAAAAAAAGTAAAATACCACTACTTGATTTCCGTTCCTGAAGATTACGACAAAGAACCAGGAAAAAAATGGCCCATCATTTTTTATCTTCATGGACGTCATGCAAGCGGAACTAATCTAAAAAGTTTAGAAAGATACGGTTTGCCATATTACCTGTCGAAAGGGAAAAAAATGGATTTTATTGTTGTTTCGCCTCAATGTCCGTGGGGAAAGAATTGGTCTTCGGAAGATTGGTTTAACCCGGTGTATGACGAAGTGGCCGCCAAACTTAGGGTGGACGACAGTCGCGTTTATCTGATCGGGATGAGTATGGGAGGTTTCGGTACCTGGTCACTGGCCAACCGGATGCCTGATCGTTTTGCCGCCATTTCGCCCTTATGTGGAGCCGGAGATGTTAAATGGGCCGATAATCTATGCAAAATCCCAACATGGGTTTTTCATGGAACTGCCGACAATCAAATTCCGATCAGTCGTTCAGAGGTGATGGTAAAAGCATTGGAAAAGAAAAATGCGAATCTGAAATATTCCCGACTCGTCAATCAAGGACATGATATCAGCAAACAATTCAATAATGACGAATTATACACTTGGCTCAAACAATTCTCACTCAAAAGAACGCCTTTCTGGGAAGAGCCATTACCATTTATGCAAATTATCTCAGCCAGGAAAGTGACTGTTCATCCTCCTGAAAGGCAAAGTCTTCAATTTGCTTCTGCTAAGTTCAAATAGATTATTTAGACATTAATCAAAGAGAAAGGGCTATTCCGTCGGTTGACGAAATAGCCCTTTGTTCTTTATCACTTATACTGAAGGGTTGATAGAATTTAACTCTTTCAGGAAATTAATTCTTTACATGCGACCATCCTGTTTTCAGACCAATCACAAAATAGATCAGAGCAACTACGCCGAAAGCAAAGATGGTATCGCCAAATACACGCATCCAACGAAGTGTTTGCATCCATGGCAATTGCATAAAGTCGGCTGAGCGGGCATACCACAAACCATGCGATACACTTGCCCATGTCTGGGCCAATCCAACCGGCAGAACACTGATTAACACCATCAGGAGTAATCCCAGATTAATTGCCCAGAAAGAAATTTTGATGACTTTGTCGTTCCATTCATCCTTGTGGTTCATTTCACGCAATACAAATAAAGTCAAACCGATACCCAACATTCCATAAACTCCGAAAAGGGCAGTATGTCCGTGAACGGCTGTGGTATTTAGTCCCTGCATGTAATAAAGCGCAATCGGTGGATTAATCACAAAACCGAAGATACCAGCTCCGAGGAAGTTCCAGAAAGCTACTGCAATAAAGAAGTAGATCGGCCATTTGTACGCTTTTACCCAATCTGCCGCACGGCTTAGCTGAAGATTGTGCCATGCTTCGAAACCAATCAGCACCAGCGGAACTACTTCCAGCGCACTAAAGCTCGATCCAAGCGCCAGCACTGCGGTAGGTGTTCCGGAGAAATACAGGTGATGGAAAGTACCCAGAATTCCGCCAAAAAGGAATACGATTGTTGAGAACAATACCGTTGTCGTAGCGTATTTCACTTTGATCAGTTCCATTCGAACAAACAGGTATGCAATAATAACGGTTGCAAAAACTTCGAAGAATCCTTCAACCCAAAGGTGAACGACCCACCAGCGCCAGTATTCAGCAATTGCAAGGTTGGTTTGACGACCCCACATTAAACCGGCTCCATAGAAACCGGCAATGGCGATACACGAAATCAGGAACATGATCAATAATTCACGACTGTCGCTGCGTTTTTTCAGTGCAGGTAAAATGGCACGTCCCATAAGGAATAACCAGATAAACAGACCAACTAAAAGGAAAATCTGCCAGAAACGGCCAAGGTCAACATATTCGTAACCCTGATGCCCGAACCAGAAATTGGTGACCAGACCAAGTTTTTGCATGATAGCCATGGCCTGACCGGCCATTGATCCGCCAACAATTATTAGAAGCGCGATGAATAAAAAGTTGACTCCCAGACGCTGAAACTTTGGATCTTTCCCGCCGATGGCAGGAGCAAAGAATAATCCGGTTGCCAGCCAGGAAGTGGCGATCCAGAAAATTCCCATCTGAACATGCCATGTCCGTGAAAGTGAGTAGGGCAGATATTGTGCGAGATCAAAACCATAAAAAGCAGTTCCTTCAACGCCGTAATGTGCAGTAATGATGCCCATTCCGATCTGAACCAGGAACAAGAGGAGCACCACATAGAAATATTTAAGGGTGGCTCTCATTGATGGAAACAAGGTTAATCCGATTACCGGATTCTTTGCCGGAATGGTATCAGAAATTTCATCTTCACGGTTCGATACATAATACCATGTCAGCCAGCCGATTCCGGCCAGTAAAACGATGATACTGAAACCGGTCCACAGGATCAGTGCGCTGGTTGGGCGGTTGGCCACCAACTCTTCGGCAGGCCAGTTATTTGTATAGGAAATTTCTGAACCTTCACGATTGGTGACTGTGGCCCATGAACCCCAAAAGAAAAAAGCGGTCATTTGGGCCATTCTTTCGGCGCCTTTTAAGGTGTTTGCCGGCATTGCGTAATCTTCGCGTAACTTTGCCTGATCAGGCCCATCGGTAAACAGTCCGGTATAGAATTGCTGAACCAAAGCGATGGCTTCGGCACGCTGGTCGGAAACAACAAGATCGCCATTGCTGGCATTGTAGGTGTTTTTACGAATTTCAGTCTGCAAGCGTGATTTTAAGGCTGCCTGCTTTTCCATATCCACAGTGGCGAATTCAGTACCGCCATCGGCAATTGCATAATGATTGAGCAAAGCCATCGCTTCTTTGTGAAGCCAGTCTGCAGTCCAGTCGGGTGCCAGGTAAGAACCATGTCCCCAAAAAGTTCCCAACTCCTGACCTCCGATTGATTGCCATACATTTTGACCGTCAAGAATATCCTGACCGGTAAACAATACTTTTCCTGAAGTAGTAACTACTCTTTTTGGAATCGGAGGAGCCTTCCGGTAAATTTCCCTCCCGAAAAATAATAACACTGCAAATGAAACGACCATCACGGCCGTAAATCCAATCCATAAATTTCTTGTATTCATTTAATGTTTGTTTAGTGGATATAAATGTCCATAATTCTTTTGCAAATGTAGAAATTCAACTATAAAAACCATATATTTGTGGAGTATTTTATCCACTAAAAGCTAAAATATTTTTTAAACATTGAATATTAACTATTTAAACAATTTATCATGAATCTCAATTTACAAACACCTGTAGGCGAAATAGCCCGTTTCAATTACAAGACGGTCGAAGTTTTTGAAAAGTACAAAATTGATTTCTGCTGTGGTGGAGATATTTCGCTTGAAGAAGCCTGTAAAAGGCAAAAAGCAAATGTGCAGGAAGTTCTTGGATCGCTCAAAACCCTGATTAGTTCTAATGAAACGGATTATGATCGCATCCATGCTCTCCCACTAGATCAGTTAATTGATCACATTATTGCAGTTCACCATTCATACATATTGGAAGCGATCCCGGTTTTGCAGAAGTATTTGCACAAGATTGCCGATGTTCACGGTGAAAATCATCCTGAACTGGCTCAGGTGGAAGACAGTTTTAATCAGGCTGCTGCCAACTTGCTTCAGCACATGGAAAAAGAAGAACAAATCCTTTTCCCTATGATAAAGGAAATGGTGGATGCAAAAGATAACAAAACTGAATTTCTGGGTTCTCATTGCGGAACAGTTCAATCCCCCATTTCAGTAATGAAACAGGAACATGAAGCCGAAGGCGATCGGTTTGAAAACTTGCAGAAAATTACCAACAACTATACAGTTCCGGAAGATGCCTGCAATTCATTTTCATACACCTACCAGAAACTTCAGGAATTTGAACAGGATTTACACCGTCACATTCATCTGGAAAATAATATTCTGTTCCCTGAAGCTATCAAGCTTGAAAAGCAACTCATTAATGCGTAATTTTGGCAAAAATCATTTATGCTATCAAAAGCAGCAGAATATGCCATACGGTCCATGGTTTATATATGGATGATGAATCAGAAAGGAACGCGTCCGGGTTACCGCACGATTGCTATTGAAGTTGGCTCTCCGGAGCATTTCACGGCGAAAGTGCTGCAAACCATGACGCATTCCAAGCTGTTGCTTGCCGGAAAAGGTCGTGGCGGAGGTTTTTATTTCGAAGATCCGGATAAAGAGCTTCCGATTTTTGAAATCATCAAGGCGATCGATGGTGAAAAGTTTTTCAGTAGTTGCGCCTTTGGTTTCGAAAGTTGCAATTGCGCCAATCCATGCCCGATGCACGATGAATTCCAGCTTATTCGTGATGGATTTGCTGAAATGGTGCTCAAACTGACTGTTCAGTCATTGGCTGAAAAGATAATAAACGGGAGTGCAACACTGAATCAAACGAAATAGTCGGAGCGCGACTTTGAGTCGCACCCCGACTATCTTGAAAGGGTAGTTTAATCAATTATTATGCAGCATATTGGGAAATTCATTTTGAAAATATTGGGCTGGTTGCTGATGCTTCCGGTGTATTTTTACAAATTTGCCATTTCGCCGTTCACTCCGGCATCGTGCAGGCATACTCCCACTTGTTCGCAATATGCCATCGATGCCATCAAAATTCATGGACCATTCAAAGGTTTCTACTTAGGAACCAAGCGAATTCTACATTGTCATCCCTGGGGAACCCATGGGTATGATCCGGTACCACCGAAGAAAAGCCCCACTAAATCTCCCCGAAGGGGAGACTGAAGCCTCATCCCCAACCCTTCTCCGAAGGAGAAGGGAGTTTGAGCCTGCAAATTTTAGTTAATATAAATTTTGAATGTCAAAAAGCAATCCTTCGCGTACCGGTTCTTTCTCCCTCTTTTGGAGGGGGGCGGGGGGAGGCTTTTGTTAAAATATCCGGAAATCAAACTATCTTTGGGTTTGAATGTTTATGCACTTCTGGTTTTAGCTGAATTTCATGAAGAAATACTTATACATTTTAATTCTTTTGTTGGCGGCCTGTCAGCCAAAGCCAAAAGACGGGCGCGAGTTGGTTTCTGTCAGCATACTTCCGCAGAAATATTTTATTGATCAGATTGCGGGTAATCTTTTGCAGGTAAATGTGTTGGTTCCTCCGGGTTCCAGTCCGCACAATTATTCGATACTGCCGTCACAGATGAAAGATCTGTCAAAATCGAAAGTGTGGTTGCAGATTGGTCTGCTCACTTTCGAGGATGCCCTGAAGGATAAGCTGGCTGACATCAATAAAAAGCTGGATATTGTTAATTGTTCGGAAGGAATCGACCCAATTGCCGGAAGCGAATGTGAGGAAGCAGGCCACGAACATGCTGCAAACGAAGCTTTTGATCCCCACATCTGGCTGGCGCCTGCCGAGTCAAAAATCATTGCCCAAAATACCCTGAAAGCCCTGAGAGCCGGCTTTCCGCAACATACCGTTGCTTTTGATGCAAATTATACCCGTTTTATTGCACGAATTGATTCTGTTTCTGAACTGATTGATCAAAAGCTTGCTCCGCTGAAAAACCGGAATATCCTTATTTTTCATCCTGCAATGGCTTATTACGCCCGCCAATTCGACCTGAAACAGATTGCAATGGAGCTGGACGGAAAAGAACCTTCGCCCCGGCACATGAAAGAAATCGTAGATCTGGCACACGACCAACATATCCATATTATATTTATTCAGAAGGAATTTGACGCAGCATTTGCACAGCAACTTTCAAAAGAAATTGATGGAAATGTAGTCATCATTGATCCGCTGGATTATAACTGGGAAAAACAATTGATGGATATCACTGAAAAAATAGCAGCACAAAAATGAAAAAACTGCTTGAAATAGAAGACCTTTCGGCTGGATACGACAACCAGATTGTTCTGGAAAATGTATCACTTGATATTTTTTCAAACGACTTTATCGGCGTTATCGGTCCAAACGGAGGTGGAAAAACAACTTTAATAAAAACCATTCTGGGTTTGGTTAAGCCAATCTCCGGCGAAATAAATCTGCTCATAAGTAAAAAGAACATCGGCTACTTGCCGCAAGTGAACCAGATAGATAAACGGTTTCCGATTACTGTTTTTGATGTGGTTCGCTCCGGAAAGGCAGATACAGCTTTGTTCTCTTCTTTTCACCAAAACAGGAAGGAAAAAGAAAAGGCAGAATCTCTGCTTCTGGAAATGGGCATTTCGGCTATCAGGAATAAATCAATCGGAGAGCTTTCAGGAGGGCAAATGCAGCGTGTATTTTTATGCCGTGCGCTGATGAATGAACCGGAATTGTTGATTTTGGACGAACCAAGCACTTATGTAGATAATAATTTTGAAGGTGAGTTATACCTGAAATTAAAAGAACTGAATAACCGGATGGCCATTTTACTGATTTCGCACGACGTGGGTACGATTTCGTTTTTTGTGAAAACGATCGCTTGTGTAAACAGGAGTTTACATCATCATCCAAGCAACATTATCAGCGAAGAACAGCTGACTTCGTACAATTGTCCGCTGCAAATTATCACACATGGAAACATTCCGCACACAGTTTTGAAAATACACGACGAACACGAACATCATGAACATACTCATTGAACTGCTTTCCTACGACTTTTTTGTAAACGCTTTTCTGGCTTCGCTGTTAGCAGCCATTTCGTGTGGTATTGTCGGTACATACATTGTTTCGCGCCGCATTGTTTTTATCAGCGGTGGAATCACACATGCTTCATTCGGCGGCATCGGGATGGGTTATTATCTGGGCATCAATCCGCTGGTGGGAGCAGGTATTTTCTCTATTTTATCCGGAATGGGAATTCAGTTATTTAGCAGCAAGGGAAAAGTGCGCGAAGACTCGTCGATTGCCATCTGGTGGTCGCTTGGAATGGCCATCGGAATTATATTTGTTTACCTCACTCCTGGATATGCACCCAATTTGATGAGCTATCTGTTTGGAAGTATTCTGACTGTTTCATCCGGAGAACTCTGGCTGATGCTGGCTCTGTCGCTCATTATCATCTTGTTCTTCACCCTTTTTTACCGGACCATTCTATACATTGCCTTCGATGAAGATTTTGCCAAAACCTCCGATTTACCGGTAGGTTTGTTCAATTACCTTCTAATGATCCTGATTTCGCTCACCATAGTGTTGAACATCAGGGTCGTAGGAATTATCCTGATTCTTTCATTGTTAACTATTCCGCAGGCCACCGCCAACCTTTTCACCCGCGATTTTGGCCGGATGATGTTTTATTCTGTGGGCTTTGCTTTTCTGGCCTCCTTTATCGGATTGCTTGTTTCCTATTTTGCTGACATTCCTTCAGGAGCTACCATTATTTTTACCCAGGTGGTTCTTTTCGGGTTGGTTAAGCTGATTAAGGCTTTTTAAACTATTCCCACCATAATCCGCCTCCTATGGACGAAAAAGTTTCAGAAATTACCTGCACTCACTGCGGAAGATCCTGGGATAAAATGCAGCTCGAGCGATCATGCAGTAATTGTTTTGCCTGCACCGGATGTGAAGCCTATATTTGTCCGGAATGCCGTTATGAAATTGTGGTTGTGCCAATTAAACCGATGAAAAAGTAGCTATTCCCTTGTATTTTTCCATTCAGCCCAGTAGATTGACGAAACGTAACTTCGGAGCATTCCGTCGAACAACTTTACAGCCTGAAGCCGGGTTTGTGTTGAACTGATCTGCTGAATTTCGTCAGGTACCTGCTGAATACGTTGATCAAGGAAAGTATTGAGTTCAATGATGGTTTGTAAATAATTGGAAACTGTTTTTTCTTTGGCAATTGTGAGCATATTCGCAGGCATTTCAATATTTTCTGCTTTTAAATCAGGGAGGTACGATGTTAGAATATTAAAGGAGTTCTCAGGCAATTTTTGCTGCCAAACAGCATAACTACTGATCATTTTAACCAATTCCTCTTTACTCTCTTTTGAAGCCTGGTCGGGGAGTTTTGCAAGTTGCAGCTTTTGGTCATTAACCATAGTTTCCATGGTTACCCAACTGTTTTTAATTGCTAACAGCACACTGATATCATTAAACGGATCGTCGCTTGGAAGGCCGATAAAAATCACTTTCGTCTTGTATGAAGGATTGCTCGTTGTCACTTCATCGATGGTCGATTTAAGCGTATTTACCACATTCTGAAGATTTCTGATTGACTGCTGTACTGCGGCAAAATTAAGCCTGTGAAAATTTGTTTCTATACTGTCGCAAGCCGATTGCACGTCTTTCAGTTTCTCCTGAACCAGTTCGTTTTTGATTCCTGAAGCCTGGATGTTCTGAGTCGAGAACCAGATATCTGATACACCTGCCACTTTAATGTAGATTGTTTCCTCTGCTGTATTCTGTTCCAGTGTTGTTTTCTCGCCCTGGGTGAATTGCCAGCTTGCCTTGCTGCTAATCTTCAGAAATGTTTGTGAAAATTTTTCATTCGAAACAGTGATTTCGGCTGTTGATGGATTGGTGGTTGTTTTAACCTGAAGGTATTTGTCGGGAGTAAACAAGACTTCTTCCTTGATTAGTTTCCATTCGGCTTTATCGCCGTTTAACTGATAAGTAATTCCGTTGTCTCCTCTTGCAAGTATTTGAGCAGTGCCGGCAATATCAGCATAAGTATCCGGAAATTTACAGTAATCCCTGCGTCCACCCTCCATTTCAACACCGATCAATATCTTTTGTCCGGGTTTAACCGTCAGAACATCCCCTCTTCTACAGGGTTTTCCGTCAACTTTAATTTGAATAGCTGGTTTCCGTAAGGGTTGTACACCATAACCAAATCCGCTAACTATAACCATCACCAGAATAAGAAAAAGCCTTTTCATCTCTCCAGTTTTTAATGTTCTTGAATTTTGATAAAATTAATCAAAAATCGAACCGATAATTATTCTAATCGTTCTTTATGACTTTTTCAATAAGAAACTGACCTGAAGTTTGTATCCTGAGAAAGTAAATGCCCCGATTTAGCTTGTCAAGACTGATAACCGAAGAATTGGAGTCGGCCTTTATATTTTGAATTGTTTTCCCGTCGATCGAAAAGAGCTCAATCGATTTAATCCTTTCTTTTGATTCGATATGAATCTTATCAGTTGCAGGATTTGGATACACGCGTACAATCGAATTGATTGTTCTTTCAGGAATAATTGTTGCCAGATCTTTAAATGCCGGCAATTTTTTGTCGCTGTACAAACGGAATTCTCCGGCACTCATCAGAAACGAAGTATTGACGTCAGTAACAATTAGTTCATTACCACTAAAGAACTCATACCAGGTGCCGGTGTGTTGAAAAGTAACTGTGGCGGCCTGCAAAATCATTCCGAAATTTCCTGTGATCAGGATGTTGTGATCGTTGAGTTTAAGCTGAATGTTTTTTATGGCGCCATTCACCGATAAAGTTTCCTGGCCTGAAGTAAATACGTCGAATTGTGAGCGCAGCCTAAGCATAGCCGAATAGATATCGAACAGTTTCAAGCGCTTGGTATCGTCGAGGTAATTCCAGAGTACCGGTTTTTCTCCAACGCGGCCATTCTGGTCGATTGAAATATCGTAACCCAGTTCGCCGAACTGCCAGATCATTTTTGGTCCGGTGAGCGATAAAAAGAACGAGGTGGAGAGTTTGCTGCGTTCGAGAGCTGTGTCAAAGTTTTTGGTGTCGTATGTTCCAAGCGAGTTTCCAAAGTGGAGTGTTTTGAACATCTGTCGTTCTTCGTCGTGGCTTTCCATGTAGGCAACCAATCCGGGTTTTGAAAAACCTCTCTTTTGATAAGATGCCCAATCGAAATTTGATTTGCCGGCGTCATTGAAACCCATTGCAGCATCTCCAAAAGTACCTGTTGCATTTCCCCACACCAACATGCCATTTCCATAAGCTGCAAGTTCCTGTTCTTCAGCGTTGGCTGCAAAATGTTCCAGAATAACGAAAGCCTTTGGATTGACTTCCCATATTTTTGTGGCCATCCGTTCAAGAATGGCAATACGTGAAGCATCATATCCGCCTCCATCGCCTGGAGTATTGGTAAATCCTTTGGTGAAATCGAAGCGGAAACCATCAACTTTGTATTCGGTCATCCAGTATTTGTTAACCCGGTCAACAAAATCTTTGGTCGCCTGGCTTTCGTGGTTAAAATCAGATCCCCAGTAATAAACCGGATTTGGTGATTTTTGGTTGAACCAGGGATTATCGGCTGCCGGTGCCGGAGGATTCACGGCATCATTCAAGTACATTTTCACCATTGGGTTTGAACCATTAGAGTGATTTAAAACCATGTCCTGAATAACGATAAAGCCTTGCTTGTGGGCTTCGTCAATCAAAGCTTTCAGGTCGTTTTTTGTTCCGTAGGCTTTATCAGGAGCAAAATAGAAATTCGGGTTGTAACCCCAACTGTTATTGCCTTCAAATTCGTTGAAAGGCATCAATTCGATGGTGTTGATGCCCAATCTTTTCAGGTAATCGAGTTTTGCCTGAACGGCTTTGTATGTTTTATCAGTAGTAAAATCCCGGATCAGTAATTCGTAAATCGAAAGTTTGCTTTTTTCAGGTACTGTGTACGTGGTAGTTCCCCATGAATAAGGTGTTTGTGCAGTTTGAAGCACAGAAGCCCGGTCGGATGCTTTCCCTTCAGGATAAGGCAACATGTTTGGGTAAACCGTTGATGAAATGTATTTATCGTCGTACGGATCAGAAACTTTGTCGGTGTAAGGATCTGCTATTTTGATTTTGCCATCGATCAGGTATTGAAAGATGTATTCTTTCTTCGGAACAAGATTTTCGATTTTAAGCCAGAACCAATCCCCGTCTTTTTTCATCTGGTAACTGTTATTGAGCGCCCAGTTGTTGAAATCGCCTGTAACAAAAATGTTGTTTTTGGCAGGTGCATAAACTATTAGTGTAGCCGACTGATCGTCGATATAATTGATACCGGCTTGTAACCCGGCAGGTCTGCTTTCAATTGGAGTTGTTTCGCGGATAAATACGAAAACAGAATCAAGTTTAACTGTTGTGTTTTGGGTGGCTTTTACTTTCAGCCAGTAATTTCCGGCGTTAGGAATGGTCACGTTTTGGGTAATTAATGTTCCGGTTTGTGAACCGATTTCCTGATTGTTCAGGAATAATTTCAGGTCGGCCGAACTGGTGGTTGAGGCGGTGAATGTGAAGGTTTCGTTTTTTGCAAAAATGTTGGTTCTGCCTGGCGAAGTAATGCTGACATTTAAACCTTCCGCAAAAACATCAATCAGAATATCGGCGGTTTGTTTGGTTCCATCGACAGATCGAAATACAAGTGCGATTTTTTTAACTTTTTCGGCAGCCAAAACGGAGTAATATGTTCTGATATCAGGAACTATTGACAACTCGTAAATACCATTTCCTTTGTTTGTCAGTTTAGGCTGAAGAGTATTATTTCCCCATGAACCGATTACGTGTTGCCACTGGGTATTTCCTTCAACAATTACGCCGGTATGTGCATACAAATCGGAAGTGTAAAATCCAAGTCTCGTTTCTTTTGATGAATCAAAAGTGATGGTTACCGCACTGGTTTCAATGGGCAATGTAGGGGTGGTAGTAACCTGGGCAAAAATATGAAACGGAAGAATGACGGTTAAAATAAAAAAGCAAATGCGGATCATAACGATAGTCTTTTTGTGTTATAATTTTTAAAAATACCCTGTCAGGTATCAAATTCCTGACAGGGTATTTAAGCTTATTGGCAGCATATTCTGCTACATAAAATTTACTTATTGAATAGTTCCATTACCAGTCTTGAAATTCAAACTTACGGTATGTGATCCGGCGGTGACACTTACACGACTCTGATCACCACCTGTACCACGGAACGCAATCTTCCCACCCAAAATGATGAATTCAGATTGCCACCAATCGGTAAACCAAGGATGCCATGCATACATTCTTAATTCATCAGCAGCCAGTGTTTTAGTAATTTTAACAACACTATTGGCATTATCGACCGTGAATAAACCTGCCGGATTGGAGGTATCCCATGAACCAATAGTATTTCCCATCAGGTAAACCTTTGGATCAGCTATTGCAATTTTATTGGTAGTTAAATCAACAACTACCATATAGTAACCAGCTGTTCCGGGAACCGGAATATTGTCGCCACCTTTATTATAAATTCCACCAGAGGCAGTACCTGTTCTGCCAAAATCATCTTTCCATTCTTTTTGAGGTGCGAATTTGAATTCACCAGTAGCATTCAGCCAAACAATTTTCCAGAATAAATTAGGATGACTGTTCACCGGGATCATTGGAAGATCAATATCTGCCCATGTCCAACCACCTACACCGTCACCGATCATAAATAATGCTGAAGGAAAAGCAGTTTCAACTTTGTAAGTCATTTTGCTTAAATCAACAGTTACTTTATAATTACCAGCCGCTGCAGGAGTAGTAATTGCATCAGGATCAGAACCGCTGCCAAGATTAACACCCAATGTGCCTAAAGCAGCTCCGTTAGCCTGACCCCATTGTGGTTGCCAACTGCCTAAAGTAAGAATGAATTTCATGCTTTTGGCTGCTGATAAAGTTAACATACCAACATATACACCTGAAGTCGCGGATTGATCAATTTTAACAGCTTGAGTATTGTCCCAACCTGCAGCTGTTCCATCTCCCAAAGCATAAATTGCGGATGGAAAAGTCATAAATTGAACATCGGGTCCATACCCAATCCCTGCAGAATTAGTAGCATAGGCTCGGACATGATACATTGTTGCAACGCTTAAATTGGAAAGAGTACTTGTAAATACACCCACACCGGTTCCGTCACTCGTTTTATTGTCAATGATAGTAGGATTAGCGAAAGCACTCCAGCATACCCCTCTGGCAATTATAGCAGCACCACCATCAAAAGTGATATTACCACCTGAAGTTGCCCCAGCACCGGTGACATTAGTAACAGCAGTGGTTGTAATCGTAGGTAAATCAACCAAAGTCTTAAATGAAACTTCAGGTCCATAACCTGTACCAGCGCTGTTGGTAGCGTAAGAACGAACATAATATGTAGTGTTTCCTTTCAAACCGGTCATTGCGCTTACAAATGCACCAAGCCCTTTTCCATCGGTAGTTTTGCTGTCGGCAACAGTAGGTGCTGCTTTCGTGGCGAAAACAATTCCGCGGACAGTAACTTCAGCCCCGCCTGTAACTGTAACATTACCACCACTCCCGGCCGAATTTCCGGTAATCAAGGTGATTTCAGCAGTAGTTAGGGTAGGAACAACAGGCAAAGTAGTAAATGAATACTCTTCACCATAGATTGTACCAGATCCGATAATAGTGGCGTAAGCGCGGGCATAGTACTTGGTGGCAAAGTTAAGCCCGGTCAGGGTTACATTAAAAGTTGCAGTTGTACCTGTTCCGGTGTAGGCAACTTTAGAGTTATCTACTGTAGGAGCTGTTGCCGTGTTATAACAAACACCCTTTTCGCTAAAACCAGCTCCCTGTGCCACAACAAAACCCACTACTGTAGCAGTGTTGGATGTAACATTTAATAATTGAGTCGTAGCTAGCTTATGCTCTAATCTGACATCCGTTGTTTCCTTTGTACATGCGGCAAAAAAGATGGTCGCAGTTACAAGAATGGCCATTATTCCATAAATGGTTATTTTTTTCATAAAATTGAAATTTTTTAATTTTAGTTTTTAACAATCTTACAAGTACCACCAACTTCACCTTTAACAGATTTTGGATTAGTTATGGTTAGTGTAATAGTGTAGTTACCAGCAGTTACAGCTATGTTTCCTGCATCAACAACTAATTTGTCAGGTGTACCCCCTAAATTCCAGGCCCAACCATCATTTAACCTGAATTTGATTTCACCGTCAATTAAAGCGATGGTAATTTTCCAGGTTCCGGTTGCTGAATCGTAATCCATTTTTGAGTCAGGAGAATTCCATCCATTTGGTGTAGCTGAACCGACCAATCCAATCATATATGCATCCATCGAATAGGTGAGTGCTTTTGTATCGGCATTTAAGTTAAACCATCCATTATCAGCAGAAGTGATACCAGTACTGGTAACTGCGAGTTTTCCGCCGGTATTTCCATATACAATATTTGCATCCGGATCTTTCAGGGTAAATGGTTTAGTTTTATCAAGCTTCACATAACCTGCATATTTGCCATCTCCTAAAGCAGATTCAATTTTCTGCGTAATCCCTGATCCAATTATATCCAGGCGCGGCAAACCATATATAGTAACATCAGCTGTTTTTATAACAGAAATGTATTCCAGTGGTTTACTGCCGGTGCCGGCATCGACGGCCAAAACTGACCTGATTCTCAAATCAACAGGAGAAACTTTATCAGCAGGGAATTTTTTAAGCAAAAGGCCGTTCAGGTCACTTACAGTCATTTTAAAGGCAGTTGCTTTTGTGCTACTTACCAATAAAACAGGATCTTTAAATCCGTTGCCTTTTACACAAGCTTCGAGGAAATAGGTTGCAGAAGCCTGAAACCCGGGATCAACATTTGTTCCGACAAATATGAGGGTATCTTTACCATTGGCTCTTTTCAGCGTCAAATCAGGTACCGTCTGGATCGTTGGAGTAATTGGGCTGGTCAACATCACCACTTTTGTTTCGTCTTTCTCACATGAAAACAAAAGTCCGATCAACCCAATGAAACTTAAATATATAATTAAATTCTTATTCATTGTATAGAAGTTTAAAGGATTAATAACCAGTATTCTGTTTGATATTTGGATTGGCCGACACTTCATCTCCGGGAATTGGGAAGATATTCAGATTCTTCGAAGTGGCAGCACCATTATATGCACCACCCTTCCATTGCCATCTGTATGTACCATCGGTGAATTGGCCAAAACGAACCAAATCGGTACGTCTCTGGGCTTCATAGTAGAATTCGCGGCCACGTTCATCCAACAAAAATTTGTCAGTAAGTTGGGCTGCTGTAATATTTCCGCTTGTATTTCCATAAGCACGTGTACGGACTGCATTAATATCGGATACTGCATTGGCGATATTACTTAAGCGATAAGAAGCTTCAGCCCTCATCAGTAAAGCATCGGCATAACGGAAAATTGGAAAATCAGTACTTGCGTAAGCTGCGTTATAATTTGCTGCCTGAGTTCCATCAGTATTTTTGGCAGTAAATTTATAAACTCCGATACCGTAATCGCCACTTGATGAAGCGCTTGGGATATTCATGCTTTTCTTCATTTTCAGGAATACGCGTTTGTCTTTTGCCTGTGAAAAAGTTGCATCGCTTGCAGGAACGGGAACATTACCATAAGTAGCAATTGTATCAACCAGCACATTCATGAATTGTTTTCTGGCCCGGTTTCCATTCCAGTTGGTGTTTGATGTCAGACCGTGAAAATCTTCAGCCCTGATATATACAGCATCGCTGCTTGATTCGATGAGGAATGTGGTGCCAACATAACCTTGTGTATTGATCCCATCCTGTTCCAAGGCAAAAATCATTTCAGGATTGGTTTTACCATTGTCAGCGCTAAAATTTTGACGGTAGTTCGCAGCCAGTGAATATTTTCCACTACTGATCACTTTGTCAGCATAAATTTTACAACTGTCCCATTTTGCAGTTCCGGTATAAACCTGAGCATTCAGATATACCCTGGCAAGTAACATCCATGCAGATGCTTTATCAGCCTGAGGATAAGAAAACTTTGGTTCGCCCAAAATTGGTTCAATACTTTTCAATTCAGATACGATATATTTAAACAGTTTAGCTCTGCCAATCTTCATATCGGGATCCAATTGTTTAGGGTAGAATTTTCCAACTCCATCAACATCTGTTGTAAAAGGAGGATTTGCAAAGAGGTCAATATACCAGGAGTAGGCCAGTGCCCTCAGAAACCGGGCTTCTGCGTTGTATTGAACTACAGCAGGATCAGAATTTCCGTTTGTAAGCCTGATAAAATCGTTTGCATAGGTGATACTCAGACCCAAACGTTGATAAAGAGCTGTGAGAAATGGATTTTGAGCACTCCATGTCTGTGTATTTAAATCAGCAATACCAACATCGCCCCAGGCGCAAATGGCTTCATCAGTAGTTATTTCCTGAACATTCCAAAGTGCTCGCGAAGTTGTGAAAAAGTTTCCGTCGGAAGCAGAAATATCATCCCCTCCGTTAGATCCCTGGCCTGAGAGCATAAAACTGGCATATATCTTTCCCAGGGTTTGTTTCATGTAAATGGGATTATCGCCAAGGTTGCCTGCCATAATAGTATTGGGGTCCTTTGGTTTGATATCCAGATCTTTCACACATGATGTGATCATCAGGGTTGAAAGAAGAATTCCTAATATTATATTTCTTTTATTCATATCTGTTTTTTCTTAGCGTATTAATAGGATAAACTTATTCCGAGCATAAAAGTACGGGGTCTTGGGTAGAAATTGTTATCAATACCACCAGACACTTCAGGATCAATGCCTTTGTAATTTGTGATAGTCAAAGCGTTTTGAACAGTAAAGCTTATACGTGCACTCATTTTATCAAAAATATTGTCGAAATTATAACCAGCGCTAATATTGTCTAATTTAAAGAACGAGGCATTGTCAACAAAATAGTCACTGGTAAACTGACGTTTCACAAATTTGGTGTCGCTCAAAAATGTTGCCTGATTACGCCAATACCCAATCTGGTACATTTGGTCGTAAGAGGCACCTGCTGCAACCTGGTTGTAAACGTAATTTCCGAAACTTGCACGGGTAGAAGCAGCAATGTCGAAGTTCTTGTAGGCAAAACGGGCAGAGAAACCCAATAAGACATCAGCAACAGGGTTCTTATAAATGTATTTATCTGCATTGTTTCCATTCACGGTGCCTCCTTTTCCTGAAATATCAACATACAATCCTTCAATTGGATTGCCACTTGCATCATATACCTGTTTGTTCAAAAAGTATGAATAGGCAGGATAGCCAACCCTTGTAACTTGTTTTTGTCCGGTAAAAGCATCACCGTAAAGAATGCCGATATAATTCGGATCGTCAGAAGTAAGTAATTTGGTAATTTTATTCACATTGTAAGTAACATTGAACCCTAAGTTCAGCGTCATGTCTTTTTGTGAAATAGGTATCAGGTTTAAAGTGAATTCAGCACCTTTATTTTCCAGACTACCAACATTGGTTAATAATCTGTTGGAAAAGTTACTCATTGTAGGAACAGTTACCTCGTTAAGTAAATCTTTGGTAACACGGTTATATACGTCTATTGAACCTGAAATACGGTCATCAATGAATCCAAAATCCAAACCGATATTCTGTGTAGTGGTTTCTTCCCATTTGATGTCAGGATCATAAGCATCCGGACGCAAAGTTGGAAGAAATACGCCACCAATAGGATAGTAATTACCAGGTGAAGAACTTCTGTATTTAGCCTGTGCCGGATAATCGTTACCAATATCTTGCTGTCCGGTAACACCCCAACCTAATCTCAGTTTCAGATCAGAAACTGCCTTTGAATTTTTTAGGAACGATTCGTCTTTGATTTTCCAGGCAAAAGCTGCTGACGGGAAAAGACCCCATTTGTTGTTGGTAAACCTTGAAGAACCATCTTCACGAATGGTAACTGTAAGTAAATACCTGTCTGCAAATGTGTAGTTCAAGCGGCCAAAGAACGAAACCAATTGGTTTTCAGTAATGAATGGACTGATAGAGTCGGTAACACCTTTTCTGTAATTTCTCCCTTCACGTTGAAAATGTTGCCATGAATAACCGGCAGTTGCATCTACCACACTTTTAATCTGATCCAGTGATTTAGTATAATTCAGATAAAAATCAAGAAGGTCATTTTGATTTTTGCCTGTGTAATTACTTGTTCTACCTATAGTTGGACTTGTAAGTACAGAGGGTGAAGTTTTTGGCCGGTTGTTGTGTCCGGTACTTTCTGTATAATCAGTTGCTAAATTCAGGTTAGCGCGTAATTCAGGAATAAAAGGAATTTTATAATTGAACTGGATGTTTCCGATTACCCGTTTCACATTCGATTTGTTGTCGGCAGCCAAAAGTTGTTCAACCGGATTGGGAGTTCCAAGGTTTGCACCATAATTACTCCACTGAAAATAACCATCAGAGGCGGCATTGCCATCCATTACCGGTTTTGAAGGATCCATATTGATAGCTGAACCCACGGCTCCTGCATCACCAAAATTAGTATCCGTGTTCATGCCTTTGGCATTGATATTAACTTTTAAATCCCCTTCCAGAAATGAAGGATCAAGACTAACAGAAGCTGTCATTCTTTTCATATCTGTATTTTTCAAAATACCATTCTGGTCGGTATAACCAATAGAAACGCGGTATGGCAAAGTTTTATATGCACCTGATAAACTAAGGTTATGATCGTGAGAAATAGCATCACGGTAGATTTCCTTTTGCCAGTTTGTGTTTTGATTTCCTAACTTGGTGAAACTATCTGCACCAAATAAATCTTTATGATCGTAAGCGATTTGTCTGATTTGATCGCCGGAATATACGTCCATAAACTTTGTAGCGCTGGAAACCGAAGTATTACCATCATAAGTAATTCTCATTGCACTGCCAACTTTTCCTTTTTTGGTAGTAATCAGAATTACACCATTCGAAGCTCTTGAACCATAAATAGCGGTTGAAGAAGCATCTTTTAAAACGGTAAACGTTTCGATGTCGTTAGGATTCACAAATGCAAGAAAGTTGGAGCTACCCGAAATATTACTATTAGCAATAGGAACACCATCGATAATGATCAAAGGGTCGTTGGAAGCATTCAATGATGAACCTCCGCGAATGCGGATGGTTGCACCGCTACCAGGAGCACCGCCAGCAGTCGTAATAACCACACCGGCACTTTTACCCATTAGTAAATCCTGAGGCGAAGTGATTGCCCCTTTGTTAAAATCTTTCGAACTTACGGTACTTATGGCACCTGTTGCATCCGATTTTTTAACAGTTCCGTAACCGATTACAACTACTTCATCCAGTTGTTCATTGTCAACAACAAAGGCTACTGTCAGGTTGGTCTGTCCCTCGGCAACAATCTCCTGGGTTTTGTAACCGATGAATGAAAACTGTACGATATCACCCTTTTTTGTTTGAAGGGTAAAACTGCCATCTCCACCGGAGATAGTTCCATTGGTAGTTCCTTTAACTACAATAGATACACCTGGCAATGATTCTCCCGATGAGCTATCGGTCACCTTGCCCGAAAATACCGATTGCTGTGCCATCGCCAGGTTTCCCAGCAGAAGCGACAGAATCAATATTGTTACATTTAGGTTTTTGCGAATAATCCTCATGTTTTAATTAATTATTGGTTCAAATACTCGTTTTAAACTCATTGATCTGATTTTTTTAAGTTAATTCCTTTAAATGGTGTCCGTTTTTTGACTTCATAAATATTAATTCCGGGACTAAAGTATATAAACTGTTAAGATTTAGTTAAAAAATGTTATAAACTGTTTACTGCAATCGTTTGCGATGTCGTTTGCAAACAAAGTGTTATACAACAGGTAGTTGCTGGTAGGTATAAAATATAACGTTTTTCTTTAGAATTTTTGATAAATTGACCATCTAAATTATTTACTGTTTTTACGAAATACAATGATTGTTTATAAATCATGATATGCGAAGTAATCAAATAACAATCAAAGATATAGCACGTGTTTTGGGTATCTCTGCCTCAACGGTTTCAAGAGCATTGAAAGATCATCCGGATATCAATGTGGATACAAAAAAGGCGGTGAACGAGTTGGCCATCAAACTAAAGTACCGGCCCAACGCAGTTGCCCTCAGTTTAAAAAACAGCCGAAGCAATACCATTGGTGTCATCATTCCTGAAATTGTCCATTATTTCTTTTCATCAGTCATTAGTGGTATCGACGATGTGGCTTCTGAAAAGGGGTTTACTGTGATTATTTGTCAGTCGAACGAAAGTTTCGATCGTGAAGTAGCCAATGCCCGGACATTGCTTTCTCATCGCGTTGATGGAATTTTAGTATCCATCTCAAAGGAAACTCATACATTCGATCATCTGACCGACCTTCAGGAAGGCGGAATCCCGCTGGTGTTTTTTGACCGTATTGCTCCTGAAATTGATGCAGATCAGGTTGTGATTGATGATATGGAGGCTTCCTATAAAGCAACCCGACATTTGATTGAGACCGGACGAAAACGCATTGCTCATTTTGCCGGTCCGCAGAGCCTGCTTATCGGGCGCGATCGGCTTCAGGGTTATTTAAATGCCCTTACTGAGGCCGGTTTACCTATCGACAATCGTTTAATTATTGAAGCCGATACTTTCGAGAAAGCACGAAATGCTGTAATTGGAATGATTGATACCGGAAATATTCCTGACGGTATTTTCGCGGTGAACGACATGACTGCCATTGGAGCCATGCAAACCATCCAACGGAAAGGGTTCAAAATACCTGACGAAATCTCGATCGTTGGCTTCAGTGATGGATATTTATCCGGAATTACTGATCCAAACCTTTCATCGGTTGATCAGCACGGTTACGAAATGGGCACTACTGCTGCTGAAATTCTTTTTCAGAGAATCCTTTCAAATGAAAGCGAATATATTCCTGAAGTGAAAGTGCTGAATGCCGACCTGATTATCCGGGGCAGTTCTTTGAAAGAGTAACCAAAATTAATACATCTCATTATGAACAAACTATTTACATCACAACAAAATTCTACAACCAGACCGGTGCATAAATCGGGCAATACATTTGTAAAGGGCATGAGGAAAATATTTATTTACATACTGCTGGTAATAATCCTTATCATCGCGGGCTTTATCTATTGGAATTACTTTTTCGTTTACAGCGATGGATCACGGGCTGGATTGCTTCAGAAAATATCGAGAAAAGGAAGCATGTTTAAAACTTTTGAAGGCGAAATGATTCTGAGCAGTGTACAAAGCAATGCCAATGTACCGCTTGCCTCAGAGAAATTCTTTTTCTCGGTAAATAATAAGCGGGTTGCCGACCAGCTGAGCAGCCTTCAAGGAGAATTTATTGTAGTGTATTACCACGAATTGAACGGAACACTACCCTGGCGTGGCGAAAGCGCTTATATTGTTGACAGCGTCGCGGTAAGCAAACGGAATTAGTTCATTATTCTAAAGTAAATATTCTTTAGCCAGTATTTGTACATAGGATCCTGAAGTTCAATCTGATCGGCTGTGGTATCAATGATTTCGCGTGAAAGAAGCGCTTGTTTGAGCCTCCCGATATTAGCCGATGTTCCCAATTTATATTTCTGAAGCGTGCTTTGCGAACTAAGTTGTTTTTCGCCCGAAAGAATCGCTTTGAGGTAATTTAACTGCGTGGTTGTCAACGACTCTGTAATATTCACAAACAACAGGCTAAGTTGATTGATTATTCCCTGATATGCCTCATTAACAGCAGAATCTGAACACTCCTTATCCGTTCTGAGCCATGTTTGCTGAGCCAATTGCTGAACGTAATACGAATGGTTCTCTGCCAGATTTGCGATGAGTGTTGCTTCTTCCTTTTTTATTTCCTTCCCTGTTTCCGAAAACCTGCGCTGTATAAATTCTACCCAGCTTTCGGTGGATATTTTCTCCAGAAACATCAGATCACCAAATTTATAGAACGGCATAGAAGGATTTGAAAATACTTCCAACAACATGTGTCGTTTACTTCCATACAAGCAATACGAAGCGTGGGTGTGCCTTTGCCAGTGTGCCCGTAACTTTTTCTGAAATGCCAATGGATACTCATAATCACTTAAACTTTGAAATTCGTCGATACAAACAACAATCTTTAATCCTCTTTCAACTCCAATGGTTTCGGCCAGATCAAGAATTTCGTCCGGTTTCTTTTTTAGCTCTTCCCAGTCAATTCCAAACGATATTTCGCTCTGATCATCAGGCGAAAATGATATCCGGGGTAAGAGCCTTCCTAAAAAATCTTTGGCATTTTGCGCCAGTTCCTCCCATTTTGAAGAGGTGGCTTTTAGTATTTCAGTAGCCAGCGTAATGTAAAAGTCCTCCTCTGTCCTTACATTGAACAGGTCAATGTGACAGATCTTCATATTCGGTTCTTCCTTGCCAAGCAATTCGGAGACCCTGTTAACCAGCGATGTTTTGCCCCAACGACGGGGCGAAATAATGATGGTATTCACCAGATTCCTGAAATTTGAAGCAAGTTGTGCGGCTTCCTTTTCCCGGTCGGTAAAATCAATTTTAGTTGCCAGTATTCCAAAAACAAAAGGTGTGTCTTCCATGGGTTCAAAGTTTGATGCAAATATAGCTATCAATTTTGTAAGTTACAATTTTGTAAGTTACAAAAATGATAGCTATTTAAAAAATTGACTTATAGATTGTTGAATAAATTAACCAGCAATTCTACAAAAGTGAATCTTCCTTTAAAGGCTGAACCTGAAACCGGT
>JBBRXN010000037.1:0-49898 GCA_038248385.1 Bacteroidales bacterium | reverse complement strand
GTTGCTTTTTGTTTTCCGAAAAATTCAACAGTAAAAAGTGCATGAATTTTTTAAAAACTATCGTATGAAAACTTACACTTTAAAATTAGCCGCAAAGAATCAGGAAACTAACACAGTTTGGGATGCATTCGTTGAATATCTCGAAACGGTTTATTTCGAGGGTGCTGCCGAGGAACTTGACAAAGAATTGGTTGAGTTCGAATACAAATCGTATAAGAGTTGTTACGAAAAATAACCGGATCAGCTTGCATCAGGGGAAAGGCAAAAGTCTTTTCCCTGATCATTATTTCGTTTTAACTCCCTGAATCCGTTAACACAGAACACAGGCCTTGCCAACTCACAGGACTGACAACAGATGAAACCCATCAGACAGCACATCCTTCGGATCAGCTTTCTGATTTGATATAGAATCAACACATCCGTTTTCTGCTAAATTTCATTTCCTCTCCTTTCATACAAGCAAAAAAATTTAACATTCATCCGATAAGTTGATGAGCATTTACTTTGCATCGCATACCAAGGACTCCTTCGGTTTTTCTGCCAGAATCAGGACTGAATTGGTATTGGCAGGACTGATCCTGACATTCACAGTGGTGCATATTGTGTGGCTCTGTGGTGGCTGCTAATTGGCAGAATAGAGCGTGCTAACTGGCATAAAGGTGGCTGCTAATTGGCTGCATAGTGGCTACTGTCTGGCTGTGTGGAGCGCCATATATCCGCATTTTCTGCCTTTTTTTCTGCCTGAGAGCATAGGGCGAGCTCGGTTGATTCAACACAGAACCAAATCCGAAAATGGATTTGATTCTGTTGTTGTCTAATTTTCAGGCTTTTGGATAAAAATAATCCAGAAAAATTATTTTTAGTTTGAAGTGCCACAACTTTTTTCTTCATAGAAAAAAGTTGGCAAAAAAGAACTTGCGCCTGCCATTGGAAAATAGCAGAAAAATTCAGGGACCCACTTCGCGCCTAAATTTTTGAAGCGCTTTTTACTGAAGAAAAATGAAAGCAAAGTAAAAGCAAAAAAAAATAAATAAATTAAAAAGAACGCTTGATGTAGATTGATGTATTGCTTGGATTTGATATGTTAATGATCATTTTCGCCGATTGGTTTTTTATTAATTGACATTAAGGTGTCAAAAGCCCAGGAACCTGTTTTTTTATAAAATAGTTTGATTATCCGAAGTAGTTTGGATTTCATATTTATGACGTGGTGATGATGCTCTTTCTTTACGTTGTGGGGACAGCTATTCCTTTTTCAATGGATAAACGAATGCGTGAAACAGAAAGCAATACTAAATTATATATACAATGGAAGTGAGTATTACGGAATTCGTTCGTTTGCTGACAAAAAATACCGGTACATTGTCAATTTAATTACGGAATCCACTTTCCAAAATACCTAAATAGCAAAACCATTTTTTATGCATTGGCAGGAAAAAGAAGAGATCGATGCACATGCGAAATGGATCATCGAAAGATTCCAGCATCATTCGGCCATTGAACTTTATGATATGGGAAAAGTTAAATATTGCATGGGGAACATTGCTGAAAAACCTGAAAATAAGTCTGTTGTTGGACGGATGGATAAGGTTTTGAATGCATGGATGACTTCCTGTTGAGACGAAGTACAGGCTATCGAAATGAAAGCAATAGACCACAAGTTATAAAATTATAATGGAAAAGCTGGAGAGAATTGACGTACTTAATTGTAATAGAAGTGAAAACTAATAAATAACTAAAACTTGTTAGAATGACTAAAACTCCATTATTAACATTTGTCGCAGCATTAGCATTAAATCTGGCCAATGCTCAAAAGCCAAACATTATCCTAATCATGGCAGATGACATGGGCTTTTCGGACATCGGTTGTTTCGGAAGTGAAATTCCGACACCAAATCTGGATAAGTTAGCAAAAAACGGAGTTCGCTTCAGCCAGTTTTACAATACCGCCCGTTGCTGCCCAACTCGCGCCAGTTTGCTTACCGGACTTTACCAGCATCAAACCGGCATTGGGCTGATGGCTGAAGATCCATTCAGAAAAGAATCCGAAAAAGATCACAATGATTTTGGAGTTCCCGGATACCGTGGATTTTTGAATCACCAATGTGTTACCATTGCCGAAGTTTTAAAACCGGCGGGTTATCATACTTACATGGCCGGGAAATGGCATATTGGAATGCACGGAGAGGAGAAATGGCCTTTACAGCGTGGATTTGAACATTATTATGGAATTCTGGCCGGTGCCTGCAGTTACCTGAAACCTGAAGGTGGTCGTGGCCTGACCATGGATAATACACATTTGCCTGCTCCGGAAGGAGAATATTATACGACAGACGCTTTCACTGACAATGCTATTCGAATGATAAAGGAACAAAAAGACGAAAAACCGTTTTTCCTTTATCTGGCTTTCAATGCTCCACACTGGCCGCTTCAGGCAAAAAAAGCCGACTACGAAAAGTTTGTGGGTAAATATATGAAAGGATGGGATGTTTTGCGCGAAGAAAGACATCAGCGACAAAAGGTTCTAAAGCTTTTCGACCGCGATATTCCTTTGTCGCCGCGTGATGCAAGAGTCCGCGCATGGGTTGAAGTAGATGAAGCACAAAAAAAAGAGTCTGATTTCAGGATGGCCATCTATGCTGCTCAGGTTAATTGCCTTGATCAGAACGTCGGAAAACTGATCCAAACACTTTCGGATTTGAAAAAACTGGACAATACGCTGATTGTTTTTCTTTCAGACAATGGAGCCTGTGCCGAACCTTATGCCGAATTTGGTGGCGGCAAATTTGAAGACATTAACAATCCCGCCATTTCCACCAGTGTTTCGTATGGAATTGGTTGGGCAAACTTATCGAATACTCCATTTTTCGAATACAAGGTAAAAAGCTACGAAGGAGGGATATCTGCGCCGTTTATTGCCAGCTGGCCTAAACAGATCAGGAAAAATGCGGGTCAGGTTTATCACACCCCTGCATGTCTGACCGACATCATGCCAACATTTATCGAAGCTGCCGACACTAAATATCCACAGACACATCCTGATGGAACTGTTCTGTTTCCGTTGGAAGGAACGTCGCTGCTTTCTGCTTTTAAAACCGGAAAAGGATCGAAACATGAATATATGTTCTGGGAACATTCCGGATATTCAGCTATCCGGAAAGGTGAATGGAAAGCCTACAAAGAAGTGAAGAATATCGATTGGGAACTTTATGATCTGCTGACTGACCGTGACGAACAAATCAATGTAGCAAAAGATCATCCGGAACTGGTTAAAGAGCTCAATAACAAATGGTATAAATGGGCAAATAGCCATCAGGTTTTACCTAAAAAATAATTTTCATGAAAACGACTCTTTGGCTGGCTTTTACTTCAATTTCTAATGGAATGGTTACCAGTTCTGTATCGAACCCTGAAGAAATACAAAAGGCAATAGTTTCTCATGACCGTGCTATCCATGTCAAAGATGGCTGGATTCGCGATACATATATCATTAAAAGTCCCGATGGTTTTTTCTACCTCACCGGAACAACACAATCTTCTTCGCTGGTAGAAACTCCACATACTAAATACAACATTGGGTTAGGAGATTCGAGCCTTGTTGGATCAGAACTTCAGGCATGGAAAACCAAGGATTTTATTCATTGGGAATCATTAGGAATTCCGTTTACCCTGAAAGATGGGATCTGGTTCAGTGAAAAACCGCAGAGATTTGAAACAATACCGGAATCGCAATGGCGGCTTTGGGCTCCCGAATTCCATTTTGTAAATGGCAAACTTGTTTTGATACATAACAGTCCAACACCTGTGGCAGGTGCGAATATGTCGGTTGCATCCTGCGTTGAACCCAAAGGTCCCTGGGCCAATCCAATGGGTGAGAAGATTGGCAGACGCCATGATCCATCTCTCTTTAAGGATGACGACGGTACCTGGTGGATGATCTGGGGAGCAACTACGATTGCCCCTCTCAAATCCGACCTTTCCGACTTTTCAGGTGAATCTGTCGATATCGGTCCAGCCGATGAAATGAAAAAGATGGGACATGAGGGATGTCTGATCCGTAAAATTCATGGGAAATATGTATTGTTTGGCACTGGTTGGTCAACGCAAACAGTTCGAAAAGGAAGTTATAACATCTATTTTGCTACCGCCGATAAGATTACCGGCCCCGACAGCGAACGAAAATTCGTTGGCCGCTTTCTTGGACATGGAACACCCTTTCAGGATAATGACGGGAAATGGTGGTGTACAGCTTTCTTCTATGCCAATGTTCTACCACTCTCAAAAAAAGGAATCCAAACCAGGGACCTTTCAGAAAACGCCCATACGATTAATGAACAAGGCGTAACTCTGGTGCCACTGGAGGTGAAAATGGCCGGCAACGAATTGATTATACGAGCCATCGATCTGGATTATTCTACGTCTGGACCTGATGAATTACAGAAATTCTAAACTAAATAAAAGCATTCTCAATGGGAAACGGATTTAGAAAAAAATACACACTTGGAACTCATCTGGACAAGTTGAAGAAACACTTGCCATTCCTCATTGCGGCTCCATTTAGTGTATTTGGGAGTTCATTTGCTGTTCAGCCAGCGCAACGCCCTAACATAATAATAATCCTTACTGACGACATGGGATATAGTGATATTGGTTGTTATGGAGGCAATTTTTCCCCAACACCCAATCTTGATAGGATGGCAAAAGAAGGAATCAGGTTCACTCAATATTATAGTTCCTCGCCGATTTGTTCTGCTTCCCGGGCCGGGATACTGACCGGGATGGCTCCTGCCAGGTGGAACATAACGAGTTACCTGCATGATAAAGCAGAAAACCGAATATGCGAACAAGCTGACTTCCTTGATTCATTGGCTCCATCGATTGCCCGGACTTTGAAATCTGCTGGTTATGCAACTGGCCATTTTGGCAAATGGCACATGGGGGGAGGCCGCGATGTTACCGAGGCACCGGGCTTTGAAGCCTATGGATTTGATGAACATTCGAGTACATGGGAAAGTCCGGCTCCCGATCCACTCCTGACTGCAACAAATTGGATTTGGTCCGGTAGAGACAGTATTAAACGCTGGAATAGAACAGGCTATTTCGTTGACCGGACGCTCGCCTTTTTAAAACGCCATAAGGACCAGCCATGTTTTGTGAACCTCTGGCCTGATGATGTTCATACACCTTGGGTGCCAAGTCATGAAAGGTTTGGCAAATATCCAAAAGGTACAGTAGAAGAAATCGACTTTAAGGCAGTTTTGGATGAATACGACCGGCAAATGGGAAGACTATTTGCAGGCTTGAAGCAACTGGGAATTGATGAAAATACATTAGTCATTTTTATTAGTGATAATGGACCGTTGCCCAGTTTCAGGGGCTCACGCTCGGGAAATTTCCGCGGCTCAAAACTTTCTTTATATGAAGGAGGAATCCGGTTGCCATTTATTGTCCGTTGGCCCGGACATACTCTTAAAGGCCAGATCGATCAACTGTCAGTGATTTCTGCCAACGATTTTTTCCCAAGTTTATGTGCGTTTTCCGGAGCAGAGATGCCAAAAGGATTTGCCTTTGACGGCGAAGATAAAAGCAAAGTGATGCTCGGTAAATCATCAGATGAAAGTCGTACACTCTATTGGGAATATGGCCGGAACAATGAATCATTCATGTTTCCTGCAGGACGCGACCGAAGTCCAAATCTGGCCATTCGTGAAGGCAAGTGGAAACTATTGATGAACTATGATGGTACAGATGAAGAACTCTATAATCTAGAATCCGACAAAATGGAAACCACCAATCTGATTTTTAAAAATCAGAAGGTAGCCGAAATTCTGAAAATCCAATTGCTGACTTGGAGAAAATCCATGCCAGATTTGCCTGGTGTCCAAAAATGAAAGTGGAAAACTAAAAACAAACATTTAGTAATATAAATGCTTATTAGTGAAATTAAATTTTCATACTCATTATATGAACATAATTTAAATAAAACATGAAAATGAAATTAAATAGTTTATTTATTACCGGACTGGCCCTTTTTTCCAGCCAAATTTACGCCCAGAAAGCTGACTCAAACCGACCTAATATTATCATTTTCATGCTTGATGATATGGGTTATTCTGATTTGGGTTGCTTTGGAGGCGAGATCCAGACTCCAAATATGGACCAGCTTGCTGCTACCGGTGTGCGTTTTACACAAATGCACAATTGCGCCAGATGTTGCCCAACCAGAGCGTCGTTGATGACCGGCCAATATCCTCAGAAAGCTGGAATTAATGGTATGGGTGTAAACTTAAATATGAATTCGGCAACGATTGCTGAAGTATTGACAGAAATCGGATACCATACCGGTATGATCGGAAAATGGCATTTATCGGAAACTAAACCGGTAGCTGATAAGAAAGAGCAACTCCGCTGGTTGGCACACAGGGCTGATTACGGACCATTTTCGCCTTTGAAAAATTACCCGAGCAACCGTGGTTTTGAAGAGCATTGGGGAAACATTTGGGGCGTAGTCAACTATTTCGATCCATTCAGTCTGGTGCACAACGAAACTCCGATCAAGGAAGTTCCCAAGGATTTTTACATGACCGATTTTATTACCCAAAAATCGCTCGATTTGATAGACTCGTATAGCAATGATGATAAACCGTTCTTCCTGTATGTGGCTCATACTGCTCCGCACTGGCCTTTGCATGCTCTTCCTGAAGATATTGCCAAGTACAAAGACACCTATAAAGAGGGTTGGGAAGTACTCCGGAAAAACCGATACAAAAGGATGGTTGCTATGGGAATAATCGACAGCTCGACCTACAAGTTGCCTGAAAATTCTTCTGGCGAAAGTTGGGCAGACTGTGACAAGAAAGCGTATGAATCAGCCTGCATGTCGGCGCATGCCGCGATGGTCGATCGTGTTGATCAGGGAATGGGAAAGATCATACAGAAGCTGAAAGAAAACGTACAATACGACAACACCATTATTTTTGTACTTTCCGATAACGGCGCTTCGTACGAAAGAGGCTATCTTCCCGGCTTTGATCGTCCCGGATTTACCCGCGATTCCACTATTATTAATTATAATGCAGAGCATCCTGGCCCAGAAAATACTTGGAATTACATTGGAAAGGCATGGGCAAGCGCCTCAAATACACCATTCAGATTTTGGAAAAAAGAATCTTACGAAGGTGGAAGCGCTACATCATTCATTATTCATTGGCCAAACGGTTTAAAAGGGAAAGAAAATACAATCAACCGGAGTGTCGCTCATGTGATTGATATATTACCAACTTGTCTGGAACTTTCGGGTGCCACTTATCCGAAAACAATAAATGGAGAGAAAACTGTCTCCCTCGATGGAACAAGCATTCTTCCACTTTTATACGGGCAAAAGCAGTCTATTCATGATACACTTTATTGGGAACACGAAGGCGGCCGTGCCATTCGTACCGGCGATTGGAAAATGTCTTCATTGCCCGGAAAGCAATGGGAACTTTTTAATATTTCAAAAGACCATACCGAAATCAAAGATTTATCCGGAAAGAATCAGGATAAAGTAATTGAAATGAACAAGGGATGGACAAATTGGGCAAAAAGGATGGGAACAAAACAGTTTTAAAGATAGCAAATGGTTGTAAGGCAAAGCCGCTTTTAGAACTCCCGGAATGCAGGCGGCTTTAACCAACTGGGATACCAAAGAAATCTGGGTCAGGCGCGAATTTAAGACTCTCGAAATTGCTGCCGGAGCAAATCTATACTTGGTGTATTCGCACGACGATGCCACACTGGCTGCAGACAAGGAAACTTTCCAGAAACTGATAGATCCGGTACATGCTTTTATTACCGAAACTCCGGACCGGGTTCCGATGTCTGACTGGTATGAAACTACCAATGCCAAACAGGTAGGTTTCCAGGCACGATCAGTTGTAGGCGGATACTTTATAAAATTGCTGGAAAAGAAATAATGAAGGAATTCATGAGAAACATTGCTCTATAAAGTATTTTGTAGATTTTAAAATTCAAAAAAAACATACCTGCAATGAGTATTTCGGAGTGGTTGTGTGTATTATCTCATAATCACAACCTGTCAATTGAGTATAAAATACCCATTAATGCTATTATTCATGCTCCTTTTAGCAGGCATTTATCAATAGACTTAATCTCTAAAATACCAATAAGTTATCATGAATAACAAAATCTCATTCAATCTACCGGAAATTACGAAACTGCTGCTATTTAGTTTTTGTATGGCCTATACCGGGTCGTCTTATGCTCAAAAAGATCTTGTGAAATATGTAAATACATTGCAAGGAACTAATTCCAGTTTTGAGCTTACTCGCGGCAACACATACCCAACAACGGCACTACCTTTTGCCATGCAAACATGGACAGCACAAACCGGTGTTAATGGTGACGGATGGAAATACCAGTACCAGCGAGATTCAATTCGGGGATTTCAGCAAGCCCATCAGTGCAGCTCCTGGACCAATGATTATGCAGTTTTCTCGTTAATGCCTGTAACCGGCGATCTGGTTGTGGATCAGTTTAAGCGAGCAGCTAAGTTTAGTCACAAAAACGAAATTGCCAGGCCGAATTATTATAAAATTGCTTTGGATAATCATATTACAACGGAAATAACTCCGGTTGAAAGAGGGGCACACATCCGGTTTTCTTTTCCACAAAGGGCAAGCTCTTTTGTCGTTTTAGATGGATACACCAGTAACAGCTATGTAAAGATTCTGCCCAAAGAAAATAAGATCATAGGCTACGTTCACAATGGTCGGGGATTGAAGGAAAATTTCAAAGACTACTTTGTAATCCAGTTTGATAAGCCCATTCGTAGCTTTGGAACATGGGAAAATAAAACAGGTCAGAAATGGGATGGTGAAAAAGAACGGGAAGGCCTTGGCATAGGGGCCTGGCTGCAATTTGACAATGGAGTAATAGTACAGGCCAAGGTTGCTTCCTCGTACATCAGTCCGGAACAGGCTGAACTGAATTTGAAAACTGAACTTGGTCAATTTAAATCGCTTGAAGGAACCAGGCAGGCAGCATGGGAGATCTGGAACAAACACCTCAACCGGATACTGGTTGAGGGAGGCACTGAAGAAGAGAAAGCTACATTTTATTCCTGCTACTTTCGGGCCAGCTTGTTTTCACGTAAATTCTATGAGATGGATGAGAATGACAATCCATACTATTTCAGTCCTTATGACGGTAAGATCCACAATGGATATTTATATACGGATACTGGCTTTTGGGATACTTTCAGAGCTCAATTCCCATTAAATGCATTGATGCAACCAACAATGCATGGAAGATATGTTGCCGGCTTACTCGATGCTTACGATCAATGTGAATGGTTACCATCCTGGTCGTTCCCCGGCGAAGCCGGAAGTATGATCGGAAATCACGCTATCTCGCTACTGGCCGATGCATGGGCAAAAGGAATACGGACATTTGATCCGGGAAAAGCATTGAAAGCATACTACCATGAAGCCACAAATAAAGGTCCGTGGGGACCGGCAAATGGACGAGACGGATGGAAAGAATATTTTACATTGGGATATGTACCATACCCAAAATACAGAGAATCCACCGCTAAAACACTCGAATATGCTTATGATGATTTTTGTGGTTACCAATTGGCAAGTATGACTGGCAATTCTTTCTATCGCGATATTTTCGCGCGACAGATGTCCAACTACAAAAACCTTTTCGACCCAAGGGTTGGATTTATGAGAGGCCGTAACGAAAATGGCGATTGGACTCCAAATTTCGATCCTTATGAGTGGGGTGGCCCATATACGGAAGGAAACGCCTGGCATTATCTGTGGTCTGTTTTTCATGATGTTGAGGGTCTGATCGATTTACTTGGTGGAAAGGGAAATTTTGTGGCAAAGCTCGATTCTGTATTTACCGTTCCGGGTACAGTTAATGTTGGAACTTATAGGAGAAAAATCCATGAAATGACGGAAATGGAAATGGCTGAAATGGGACAATATGCACATGGAAATCAACCTATTCAGCATATGATTTACTTGTATAATTATGCAGGTGCACCATGGAAAGCACAAATGCATGTTCGGGAAGTGATGAATAAGCTTTACAATTCCACAGAAAATGGTTACCCGGGAGATGAAGATCAGGGCCAAACATCATCGTGGTACGTGCTGAGTTCCATGGGATTTTATAGTGTTTGTCCGGGAACGAATGAATATGTACTGGGTAGTCCTGTATTCGCAAAAACGACAATTACCCTTGAAAATGGGAAACAATTTATAATTGAAGCCCAAAAGAATAATCAACAAAATGTGTACATTCAATCAGCAAAATTGAATGGTGAAAATTATTCCAAAAACTACATTCGTTATCAAGACATTATGAATGGAGGTACTTTGCAATTTGAAATGGACAATCAACCAAATAAATCGAGAGGTCTCTCTTCAGAAGATCTACCTTACTCTGTCACAAGTTTAAAAATCCCGTTTGTTCCCTAACTAAAAAATTAAATTAGCCCGTGATGGCGTCTATGCTGCTTTGCTGGAATAAAAAAGACTGTAATAATTCATTGGTCTCTGTCTATATTAAAAACACGGCTCTTTCTGAAAGCTAACTTAAACTGAAATTTAAGATCACTTATCTTAAAATTGAAATATTATGACTAAATATTTTGTTTCTATAGTTCTGTTTTTGTTTGTAACAAGCTCTATACAAGCTCAAAAGCAACTCACAAAATATGTGAATCCGTTTTTGGGAACCGCTACCTTATGGGACAGTATTGATATTGGTTATAAACCAACACACCGCACATGGGGTGCCGAAGTATTCCCCGGATCTTCACTGCCCAATGCGATGGTGCAATTAACGCCGGTAACTAAATTTCACAGTGGTTCTGGTTACCAGTACGAAGATACAGTGATATACGCTTTTGCCCACACCAGCAAAGGTCATTGGAATTTATGCCACATTCCGTTATTGCCTGCTACCGGTAATTTTTCTCCTGATGATTATAAGTCGGCCTATAGCCACAAAAATGAATCAGCACATCCGGGTTATTATCAGGTTTATCTGGAACGTTATTCCGTCAATGCTGAATTAACTTCCACTTTGCGTTGCGCATTTCATAAATATACATTCAAGGCGGGCGAGAGTAAAAAACTGATTGCTGATCTTTCAATGTCAAACGAAAAAGTACGTAATTGGGAAATCCATCAGGAAGGTGAAAATGTATTTAAGGGATTTCAGCAAACCGGCGAAAAAATGTATTTCTATGCAGTAACCAATCACAAAATCACAAATATTGAATATCAGAAAAAAGATAAGAATGAGATTTCTGTGGTCAGTTTTGTCGATTCACCTAAACCTCTTGAAATGCAAATCGGGTTTTCGTTTGTGAGCATTGCCAACGCCAAAGAAAACCTGGAAAAAGAAATACTTGGAAAGAGTTTTCAGCTGGTAAGAGACGAAGCAACAAAAACATGGGAGACTTTATTGTCTAAAATTAAAGTTACTGGTGGCACCGAAAGACAGCAGGGCCTGTTCTATTCAACATTCTACCGGTCGTTTTTATGGCCGGCTTTGCGGAGTGATGTAAATGGAGATTTCACTGATCGGGAAGGGAAAGTAGTGAACAAGGGATTTAACTATTACACCGAACCATCTCTGTGGGACGATTACCGTAATAAACTGGTCTTACTCGGGATGGTATCGCCAAAAGTTACCGTAGATGTAATTAAATCCCTGATCGATAAAGGCGAGAAAACCGGGTTCATGCCCACATTTTTTCATGGTGACCATGCCGCTCCATATATTGCTGGTACCTGGTTAAGAGGGATAAAAGGTTTTGATATTAAAAGCGCTTACAATTTGCTTTTGCGAAATGCCACGATGGAAAACCACAGCAGACCCCGAATCATGGAATACATTGAAAAAGGGTACATTTCTGAACCAGATCTGGAAAATCCGAAACTTGAAACCGTGGCCGCTGCAGGGGTTACAAAAACGCTCGAGTATTCCTACGATGATTATGCTTTAGCACTCTTGGCAAAAGAATTGGGAGATACAGCTAATTACCGGATGTTGATGAAACGGACGAGTAATTACAAGAATATGTTTGATCCATCAACAGGCTTAATGCGTGGTAAATTAGGCAACGGCGAATTTATTAAGGCTTTTGATCCTGAGTTTATATACTATGAATACATGTTTCGCGAAGCCAATGCCTGGCAATCATCATTTTTTGCCCCTCATGATGTGAAAGGATTGATTGGTCTATATAAGAGTAAAGATGAATTTGAAAAGAAACTGGATGATCTTTTTTCAATTCCATATAAGGGAGATGAAGCCTACAACATATCAGGTTTTATCGGGCAGTATTGTCAAGGAAACCAACCCGATCATAGCTTTCCATGGTTATACTATTTTGTGGGCAAGCAGGAAAAATCGCAGGTTTTGCTGGATAGCATCATGAACCACTTTTATGATATGGGCAAAGACAAACTTGCATACTCCGGCATGGATGACGCGGGCGAAAACTCGTCCTGGTATGTGCTTGGTGCCATTGGGCTTTATACATTCTCTCCGGCTGATCCTGAATACATTATTTCTGTGCCACTTTTCGACCAGGTAGAATTCGATCTTGGAGAAAATATTTTTACAATTATCAAGAAGAATTCAGGAAAGAAAATCAGCAGTATTACCTACGACAATAAAAAGGTTGATGGTTATTTTATTACCTATGATGACCTGAAAAAAGGGAAAAAATTAGTTGTGACAGCAGAATAATCCGGAACTTGAAACTTTGGACTTGAAACTAAAAAAAATATGACAACAAGAAGAAATTTTATACGCACCAGTGGATTAACAGCCGCCGCACTGGCAGTGACCGGAACTGGCAGGCTACTGGCTTCGTCACTAGCCGAATTGAGCTATGTAAGCAAACGTCCGTCTCCTGATAAAAGGAACTTTACTTCAGTTGCAGTTGAAAACGCAATTACCGCAACAAAATCGAAATTGAAAGATCCGAAACTGGTCTGGATGTTCGAAAACTGTTACCCGAATACGCTGGATACAACGGTAAATTTTCAATTAAAAAACGGAAAACCTGATACTTTTGTAATTACCGGAGATATTGATGCTATGTGGCTGCGCGATTCGTCGGCGCAGGTTTGGCCTTATTTGCCACTTGCCAATGAGGACGAAAAATTAAAGTCGTTGCTTGCAGGTGTAATTAATCGCCAAACGCAGTGTGTGATTATCGATCCCTATGCCAACTCTTTTAACGAAGGACCAACCGGTTCTGAATGGATGACCGATGAGACTGAGATGAAACCGGAATTACACGAACGTAAATGGGAGATCGACTCACTTTGTTATACGGTACGTTTGGCTTATCATTATTGGAAAACTACCGGTGATACAACTGTTTTTGATGCCGACTGGCAAAAGGCTGCGGTATCAATCGTTCAGACATTTACTGTTCAACAACGAAAAGATGGCCTCGGACCTTATAAATTTCAAAGAAAAACAACCAGCCAGTTGGATACCGTTTCGAACCATGGATATGGTCGTCCACTAAAACCTGTCGGACTGATTAATTCATCATTCCGTCCCTCCGACGATTGTGCCACATACGGATTCCTCATTCCTTCCAATTTATTTGCAGTAGAGTCACTGAAACAACTGGCTGAAATAAGTCTGGAAGTAACAGGCGACAAGTCGTTCGCCAAAAAATGTCAGGCGCTGGCTAACGAAGTGAGTGACGCCATCCAGAAATATGCTGTGATTGAGCATATAAAATATGGAAAAGTTTTTGCTTTTGAAGTAGATGGATTTGGCAATGCCACATTTATGGACGACGCCAATGTGCCTAGCTTGCTCGCACTCCCTTATTTGGGTTGTGTTGAACTGAATGATCCGATCTACCAAAATACCCGAAAACTGATTTGGAGCGAAGACAATCCATATTTCTTTAAAGGCAAAATAGCCGAAGGAATTGGCGGTCCTCATGTGGGTTACGACATGGTCTGGCCAATGAGCATCATTATGCGGGCGCTGACAAGCTCTGATGATAAAGAAATCGCATGGTGCGTAAAAACAATTCGTGATACCGATGCCGATACTGGCTTTATCCATGAAACTTTCCACAAAGACGACCCAACGAATTTCACCCGTAGCTGGTTTGCCTGGGCCAATACCTTATTTGGTGAGCTGATCATGAAACTGGTAAATTCAGGTAAACTATAGATATTAAGCGCAAAATATTCTATCGGTATATTTCAAGTGCAATCTTTTCTAAGTAATGAAAATAAACCAATTTGGTATGAAAAGTACTCCAACATCCAAATCCAATTGCCAAAGAATGTTGCCCCCGGTATTTCTTTCACAGTTTTGGAAATTCTTGTTGCAACTTTCGTGAACTCCGACCTTCATCTTCTCGGTTAGATCACTTAGTAATTGAGATAGACGATAGCTGGTATGCTGGTGTAAATGATTTTCAGATACCACTTCTGTAAGAAGACAACAGCTTATGTTTCAACGATTTGAATCAGGATTGATCTACAACGCTGCAGAATATCACTTTGGACTACTCTATAGCGGTATTTGGTATGACTTGACAACAGATAATGGTCACGACTAACGTTGCAAAATATGCAATTGTTAAAAGTTTGGAAGTGAAAGGTTAAGTAATCGATTATAGTAAACCAGGACTATCGTTGACTACCTTTTTTCTGCCGCTTGGATATTTAAAGAAAGTTCTTGTTTGTATTTTCTGTATTCTGATGTTCTCAGGATTAAAGTTTAAAGTATTCTAATGGACTATATTGATTCAACTTCAAAAAGACAAACGGTAATGAGTATTTCGGGGTGGTTGCGTGTAATAATTAATAAAACAAACAAACAAACAAACTATCATTCGACCATGAAATACCTGCTCATATTCTTATACATGCTTTTTTCAGGCGGAGTTTATTCCTGTTCCAAGGATGAAAATAAACCAGATCCAAAATCTGTAGTATCAAAAGTACCGTTTGGTGATCCTTTCATCATGCTTTGGCAGGGAAAATATTACGCTTACGGAACTCATGCAGCAGATGGAATCGAAGTATTTGCTTCCGACGATTTGCTTACCTGGAGTTCACCTGAAGGCGTTCCAAATGGTTTGGCTTTGAACAAAGCAGACGTTTGGGCCGACCGCTGGTTCTGGGCTCCAGAAGTATATGCTGTCAACGGTAAGTTTTACATGTATTATTCAGCCAACGAGCATATCTGTGTAGCCACAAGCGATTCACCTACTGGACCTTTCAAACAAGCGATTCAGAAACCCATGATCGAAGGTGAAAAATGTATCGACAATTCCTTGTTTATTGATGATAATGGAAAACCCCATCTGCTTTTCGACCGATTTAACGACGGATTGAATATCTGGGTAGCTGAACTGGAAGAAGATTTAATCAATATTAAACCGGAAACGATGCACAAATGCATTTATGTTTCGCAACCCTGGGAGGAAGTCTGGCCAAGGGTAAACGAAGGTTCTTTTGTCATGAAGCATAAAGGGTTGTATTACATGACCTATTCGGCAAACAGTTACGAAAGTCCTTCCTACGGAGTTGGCGTTGCCACTGCATCTGACATAAACGGACCATGGACTAAATACGAAAACAATCCGGTACTTCAAAAACCCGGAGAATTGGTTGGAATCGGACACAGCGCACTATTTACCGACAAAGATGGAAAGTTGCGTATTGTATTTCATGCCCATAACAGCACAACCCAAATACATCCCCGAAACATGTACATCGGCACTGTTCGTTTTGAAAACAAAGAAGGGAGAGATGTTATGGTGATTGATAAAAACTACATTACCCCAATTCTGAAAAAATAATATGATGACAAAATTGAAAATTCTGGTTTTCGCCATGTTTATCTTAATATCATTTGGAAGGTGCAGCGAAAAAGATACCACTCCGAAAAATGTAGTTAACAAAACGTTCACCAATCCGGTTTGGAATGGAGCCGATCCCTGGATGACCAAAAACGGAAACGACTATATTTACTGTTTTTCGTTTAACAATTCGATTGTGGTTTCGAAATCAGCAAAAACGACAAAAAAGGGCGTGATAAAAAACATCTGGCAGGCTCCGACAACGGGTTGGAACAGATCTTGTATTTGGGCTCCTGAAATTCATTTTATTCAGGGACGTTGGTATGTTTATTTTGCGGCTGGTGAATCTGGTCCACCGTTTATTTACCAGCGAACCGGAGTTCTGAGATCGAAAACTGACGATGTTTTCAGCGATTACGAAGACATGGGAGTTTTATATACCGGCGACAATCCTGCCGATCCTTCCACAAATGTATGGGCTATCGATATGACAATCCTCGAGCACAAAGGGAAACTTTACGCCATCTGGTCGGGCTGGCTCAAACAGGAAACTACAGATGCCACACCGCAGCATTTGTACATTTCGGAAATGGAAAATCCATACACCATGAAGGGCAAACGGGTAAAATTTTCGTCACCTGTTGAAAGTTGGGAAACCGGCGGACCTCTCAACCTGAATGAAGGTCCTGAAATTCTAATCAACGGTGAAAAAGTATTCGTTATTTATTCGTGCCGCGAATCTTGGCTGGTGGATTACCGCCTGGGAATGCTGCAACTGATCAATCCGGATGGTGATCTTTTAAATCCTTCGAACTGGAAAAAGACAGGTCCGGTATTTCAGGAAAACGATAAGGTTTATGGAGTCGGACATTGCTCGTTTGTAAAATCGCCTGACAATACTGAAGACTGGATCATTTACCACTCCAAAAAAAGTACTTCTCCCGGCTGGGAACGCAATGTTCGGATGCAACCGTTTCAATGGAATGCTGATGGAACACCCAATTTTGGATCGGCAATTCCTGCAGGTCAAAAGTTAAATTTGCCTTCAGGAGAAGCTGAACAATACTAGTTTGCCGATCTCACAATACCAACTCATACAATTTTAAAATTAAAACCAATAAAATCAATCAAATGAATCAAATGAAAAATCAATTTTATTTATTCTTGATGGCAAGTTCAATGCTTTTTGCTGCTTGTCAAAGTGCAACAAAAAAAACCGAAAATGCAGAAACTATTTCAACGCGATGGAACAACGAACAGGCGCAACAATGGAGTACCGAAAACGGCTGGCTACGCGGCAGTAATTTTAATCCTAGTACAGCGATCAACCAGTTGGAAACCTGGCAAGCCGAATCGTTCGACACAACAACCATCAACCGCGAACTGGGTTGGGCCGAAGGCATTGGTATGAATGTAATGCGTGTTTATCTGCACCATCTGGCATGGCAGGTTGATCCGGAAGGTTTTAAAGGCCGGATGAATACCTACCTGACCATTGCCAGCAAGCACGGCATCAAAACGGTCTTTTGTATTTTTGACGACTGCTGGAATCCAACCTATACAGCAGGTAAGCAACCCGATCCTAAACCGGGAGTTCACAATTCAGGCTGGGTGCGCGATCCGGGCGAATTGCTATACACCGACACAACGCTCATCAAAACGCTGGAAAGCTATGTGAAAGATGTATTGACCACTTTTAAAGACGATAAACGTATTGCAATCTGGGATTTATACAATGAACCTGGAAACCGATCATTACCACTGCTAAAAAAAGTTTTCGAATGGGGCCGTGAAGTAAATCCTTCACAACCTTTATCTTCTGCAGTATGGAATTTAAGTTTGAAAGATCTGAACAAATTTCAGGTAGAAAATTCGGATATCATCACCTATCACAATTACGACAATCCGGCAAAACACCAGGCAGCCATCGATACCCTGAAAAAATATAATCGTCCGCTCGTTTGTTCCGAATATATGGCTCGCCGCAACAATAGTTTGTTTACCAATATTATGCCTATGCTGAAAGATCAGAATATTGGCGCCATCAATTGGGGTTTGGTAGCCGGAAAATCGAATACCAAATATGCCTGGGATGAACCGATCGCTGATGGATCAGAACCTACACTTTGGTTCCACGAAATTTTCCGACCCGACGGAACTCCATACAAACAGGAGGAAGTTGATATGATTAAAAGTTTAACAGGGAAAAAATAAGTCTAATCTATGATAATTATGGAAAGACGTAACTTCATTCAAACAATTTCAGGCGGAGCGGCAGCAGCATACTTGGCCTCAAGTCCAATTTTGAGCTATTCAGCCGGTGTTATTTCAAATAACAGCGAATTGGAATATCACACCATCGAAAAAGTTTCGACTAAAAAGCTTCGCATAAACTACCCTCGCTTTGTCAGTAAAAATGCCATTAGAGGCAACCATGGCCGGGGTTATGACGAAACCGTTTGTGAGTTGGTCACCAATAAAGGGGCAACGGGTTGGGGCGTTGTTTTATGGAAACACTCCGAACAGGAAGTTTCCGATTACCTGATCGGCAAAAAAGTGTCAGCCTTGTTTTCACCCGGAGAAGGCCTCATTGATCATGCAGCTGCCTATTGTGATATTGCACTACACGATTTAGCCGGAAAGATTTTGAATAAACCGGTTTATGAATTGATGGGAGCCAGTCAACCCCAAACCACACTTTGTTACAGCGGTATGATCTATTTTGATGATCTGACGACTTTCTACAACAAAGCTGCCGGTGTTGACATCATTCTAAAAGAATGTCAGTTTGATTATGATTTAGGTTATCGTCAGTTTAAATTAAAAATCGGACGTGGAAATAAGTGGATGCCAAAATCGGCTGGAATTCAGCGCGACATTGAAGTTACCAAACTCGTGGCAAAAGCCTTTCCTGATTGTGATATTCTGGTGGATGGCAACGATGGATATACCATCGATGATTTTGCAATTTACCTGAAGGGAATTGAAGGAATCAAATTATTCTGGATCGAAGAACCCTTTCGTGAAACGGTTGAAGATTATACCAAACTGAAATCAATTCTAAAAGATTCGGGTCGGAATACACTTCTGGCAGATGGTGAAGCTTCACCGGATCAGGCCTATATGCGCAAACTCGAAGAAATGAAACTGATTGATGTTCATTTGAGCGACATTCAGGATATTGGTTATACCGGCTGGCGAAAACTGATGCCTGAATTAATAAAGCTGAATGTTTTTGCCTCTCCACATGCCTGGGGATCGCAGTTAAAAACCAATGCTGTTGCCCATTTGGCAGCCTCCTACGGAAATACAGTTACGATTGAAGGTGTCACATGTATTTCGGATGACATTAATTTTGGAAACTATCGGTTGGAAAATGGGAAGCTGATCCCTTCTTCTGCACCTGGCTTTGGAATGACTATTTTAAAATAAATACTGAATAATCAAAAATGAAACTTACAAAACTATTATTTATACTGACTATTGCTGGCTTGGTTCAATTAAGCTGCAGTCCAAAAAAAGTTGAAACGAAATCATGCTTTACCCTGAAAGCAGAAGACTTTCAGAAAACAATCAACGGTAAGCAAACCAACCTCTATTTCCTGAAAAACGGAAATATTGAAGCGGCAATTACCAATTATGGTGGTCGTATTGTCGGACTTTGCACTCCTGACAAAACCGGTAAGATGGGCGATATCGTACTCGGATTCAGCAGTCTTGTTGGCTACCTGAATGCCAAGGAAGTTTTTCATGGCGCTTTAATCGGTCGTGTTGGAAACCGCATTGCCAAAGGTAAATTCACACTCGATGGACAGGAATATACACTTCCGCTGAACAATGGAATCAATCATTTGCACGGTGGTCCCGGTGGGTTTCATTCTGTAATTTGGGAAGTAAAAAGTGTAAACGATTCGTCTATTGTTCTGAATCATCTTTCGAAGGAAGGTGAAATGGGTTATCCCGGTAATCTGGATGTTGATGTTCAGTATCTTCTGAATTCGAAAAATGAATTTTCAATCAGCTACAAAGCCACTACCGACAAAAGCACCCCGGTTAACCTCACCAATCATGCTTTCTGGAATTTGGCTGGAGAAGGAAACGGAACCATCAACGATCATATTCTAACCATCAATGCTGACGAATATACACCTGTTGATTCAACCTTGATTCCACTTGCCGGAAATGCACCTGTTGATGGTACTCCATTCGACTTCAGAGCTGGAAAAGCCATTGGAACAGATCTGCCTCAAATAGCCAATAATGTTCAATTAAAATACGGACCGGGATATGACCACAACTTTGCCTTAAAGAAAACTACTTCGGGCGAAATGACTTGGGCTGCAACAGTTGTTGAGCCGGTTAGCGGACGTAAAATGGAAATATTTACCCAAGAACCTGCAGTACAATTCTACGGAGGCAACTTTATGGATGGAACTGACAAGGGTAAAAGCGGATTGGCTTATAAATATCGTGAATCAATTGCTTTGGAAACCCAGCATTTTCCTGATTCTCCAAACAATATCAACTTCCCTTCAATTATATTGAAGCCCGGTGAAGTTTACCAAACAAAGAGCATTTATAGGTTTGGTATCGAAAAATAAACCAAACATCTGATATATTTACCATCATCATATTTATTGAAAAGGCCATCCTGCTTCAATCGCGGGATGGCCTTTTTTTGTATGTTTATTGTGCAGAGTAGGTTCTGAACATTTCCTGTAACTACTTTGTCAAATTCAATTATTCATCCAGCGATTTACAAATCCTCTGATTGATTTCCCTGATGCGTTGTTCGTCCATTTTAATCAATTTCCGGTCGTAGGTCATAAAACCGTTTACTTCATTCTCCACATCAGTGGTTTGAGTATAAACTCCAGCGGAAAAACCTGCTTTGATCAACGTCAGAAGTTGTTCCGCATATTTCACATATTGGTCGGTTACGTCTTTTGAATTTTTGAACTGAACATAGCCCCAGTTTTTTTCGGATGCCCAAAGGTGACCTTCAACAGGCATTCCGATACCGCCAAATTCGCCCAAAACTGTTGGCCGCTGACCATCATAAAGGTACATGTTCGGTCCCGGATAATTGTGTAAATCGAGCATGTCACCAACCGTGTAATGATTTCCGCCACTGGCTGGATTCACTAACCGGCTTGGATCGTAAGTTTTGGTCCACTCCACTATTTCAGGAGTTTTGAATTGTCCCCAAGCTTCGTTAAACGGAACCCAGGTAACGATACAAGGATTTGAATACAGGTAATCCATGATTTCTTTCCATTCCTTGCGGTAATTGGATTCTGATTCAGGACTTCGTTTCATTTCGTTGCCATTAAAATAGTTATGACTCTGCCATTGCGGTGAACGATCGCCACTTGGCATATCCTGCCAAACCAGAATTCCGAGTTGATCACAATGCATATACCATCTTGCAGACTCTACTTTAACGTGTTTGCGAATCATGTTAAACCCAAAATCTTTGGTTTTCTGAATGTCGTATTTCAAAGCTTCATCGGTCGGAGCGGTATATAAACCATCGGGCCACCAACCCTGATCAAGCGGACCAAACTGGAAGTACGGTTTGTTGTTCAGTTCCAAACGAACGATTCCATTTATATCGCGTTTGGTCGAAATTTTGCGCATGGCAAAATAGCTGTTCACCTGGTCAACGACTGCGCCATTGCTGATCAGTTTAACTTTCATTGTATAGAGAAAAGGTGTTTCAGGACTCCATAGTTTGGCATTTGGCAATGCTATTTCCAGCTTTTCAGCCGATGAGGCTTTTGCTGAAGCGATTTCATTTGTCCCGTCAAAAACTTTCACTTCAACCACGTCTGCAAAAGTTGCGGCAGAAAATTCAACCTTAACTGAAACCTGGTTTTTATCAATGTCAGGAGTTGTCCTGATGTTTTCAATGTATTTGGCTGCAACAGGTTCCATCCATACAGTTTGCCAGATTCCTGTCACTGCAGTGTACCAGATTCCGCGTGGTTCGCTGGTTTGTTTTCCTCGAGGCTGAAAGCCTTTGTCAGTACCATCCCAAACTTTTAGCACAAGTTTCTGATCACCGGATTTGTTCAGGAAGGGAGTAACATTGAAAGTAAAAGGAGTGTATCCTCCGGTATGTGAGCCAATTTTTATGTCGTTCATCCAAACTTCGGTTTTCCAGTCAACTGCTCCGAAATGAAGTAATACGTTTTTGCCTTTCCATTTGGTTGGCATTGTAAAGTTTCGTTTGTACCAAACTTCGTTCTCCTCGCCAACTGATTTTTGAACTCCTGAAAGACTTGATTCGACAGCAAAAGGCACCAAAATCTGACCATCAAACTTAACAGGTTCGGCTAATCCGGCTTTCAGGATAGAATAATCCCACAAGCCATTCAGGTTCATCCATTCGGTACGTTCCATGATGGGCCTCGGATATTCGGGCAATACATTGTTGACGTCAATTTTTTCGGCCCATGCGGTTTTAATTTTATCGCCGGCAGGTTTCCATTGTGCAAAAGTTTGCAAAATGCAAATACTCAATAAGATTAAGAATACTGATTTTTTCATTTTTTTGAAGTTGTTTTAATGTGGTAAAATTTGATTTAGGAATGATATTAAATTTATCTATTACCTCATATTACACCTAAACAGGGCAAAATGCTCACTCGGTTACGAACTATTTTTATATAGATTCAAATTAAAATGAATGTTGTTCTAAAATAAAATATCTGTCTCCTTGAGTAAATTTTTATTATTAGTTGTATAGACTGAGCTGTCATCGAAGTACAGGGCTGAAATCTTTAAGACTTTCAGTCCGTATGAACGAAGATCCTAAAACTATTCTTTAATCAAAATCTGGCATCCAAATAAACCGCCGGCAGTTTCTCCCGCAAGAGCCCGAAACATAACAGTAACTTTTGATTTTCCTTTCACCAATTCTTCTGGAATTGGATACGAAACATCAAAAAACTGATCCGGAACATTTCGTTCGAGTTTTTGCCATGCCAGTTTCACACCGTCAATCAGAATATCGAATTCCCGATTGCCTCCATCACTGCCCCAATAGGTACAAATCATATCCATCGCTGCGTTTTCATTCACTTCCATTTCAAAAGAGAACCAGCCTCCATTGCTTGCATCGCGCCATTTCCGACCAAATGCATCTCCGGTTGTGGTGTTTTTACCCAATAAATTATGATCCCGTTCAGCTTGCATTTCACCAATCGCCATTTTATCCACCGTACGCTTTTCAATCTGCTGTTGCCGTAAAATTTCAGCCTGATATTCTGCTTTCTTTTCGGCCCATTTCGATTGGCTGAATAAATCGAAATAAACCATGTGTTTCTGATGGTGCATTCGGTAGAACGGAATCAGACTCAGATCGTGAGGTTGACCAACTCCTTTGGTGACAAACGAAACCTGATTTTTATCAGAGCGTTTGAGCCATTCATCAACCGGTCGATTATTGGTAATTAAAACCGGAATATCATAACCCGGATCCAGATTTTTCGTTCCAAGTTCAGCAGCCAAAACCATTGGACCATAAAGAATCGCGGTATTATTCAGATCATCAGGCATGGTTTCAAGATACAAATGCATCGGAATTTCCACCTTGATCTGATCACCTTTTATCCACTTTCCGGAGATAGAAACATAGCGGTTTTCATCTGCTTCAGCGTTCATATTTTTACCATTTACCTGGATTTTCATTCCTTTATTTGCCCACCATGGAAGTCTGAATTTCAGATATAATTCATCACCACTGGCTTCATCAATCGTAAAATCAATGATACTTTCTTCCGGATATCTACCTTCCTGCCGAATAGTTAATCCTTTTTCTTTCCAGGTCAATCGTGAAGGAATATATAAGTTGACCAATAGATTTTCATCGTTTTCCTTAAAATAAATGGCTTCACCATATTTGACATGATTCTCCATTCCAGTTCCAGTGCAACACCAAAATGATTCGAATGGAGTACCATATGTTTTGGTTGAACCGGAAACAAGTGGAACCATATAACAAACCATTCCATCGTTGGGATTTTGAGATGAAAGGATGTGATTGTACAAAGCCCGTTCGTAATAATCGGCATATTTTACCAGCAGATTCTGAGCAAACAAATGTTTGGTTAACTTCAGCATGTTATAAGTATTACAGGTTTCAGTGGTTTGGTCGCTCAGCCGTTTTGCCAAATGATCGGGAGCACCCAGATGCTCGCGTTCACTGTTTCCGCCGGTCACATACGAATGGTGATTTACGATCGTTTCCCAGAAAAATGAAGCAATGGTGCTGTCCTGTTGATCTCCGGTTAATTTGTACCGGCGCGAACAACCGATAATTTTAGGAATTTGGGTATTTGCATGTTTACCCGAAAGTTCATCACGCTTAGCAGCCAAAGGATCCAATATCGCATGATGGTGAAATCTTTTCGATAATTCCAGAAACCGCCGATCACCTGTAATTGCATATACTTCAGCCAGTGATTCATTCATTCCACCATGCTCACAGGCCAGCATTTTCTGAAATTGCTCATCGGTCAGGTGGAAAAACTGTTGATAAGCCCAGTCAGACATTTTCAATAGTACATCCTTCGCTTTTTCATTATCACAAAGTTCGTAGGCATCAATCAATCCTGCCATGATTTTGTGCACAGTGTACCATGGAACCCAACCGCCATTCAAGTCAAATCCCTGCGAACGGATATTACCCAGACTGACTTCATCAAATATTTTATCTTCATCCGGAATTCCACCAACATATCCTGTTCCTCGGGCATCCTGACAAATTTTCAATTCATGAACGATGTATTCAACTCGCTGCAAAAAACGATTATCTCCGGAAGATATATACATCATTGAACAAGCCGAAAGATAATGACCCAGCGAATGACCGGCTACTCCCCTACTTTCCCAGCCACCATAAATCTCACCTTTTACAGGTAGTCCAGCGTTGAGATAAAAATTGTGCAGCAATCGGTTTGGTTCAAGGCTCAACAAATATTTACCTTCCATATCCATTGCATGTTTAAATGGACTTTCGAGTAAACGCACATCACCCAAAAAGAACGGTTTTGCCTTTGAAATGATTATATCTGGAACTTTATTCTTTTGATTTTCGGAAGTAATGCCAGGAAAAGACGTCAGAAAAAGAAACAGGAATAAGAGAATAGGCCAGACGACCTGAATTAAGTTTTACCAGGTATATTCCGTTGACATTTTGACTAATGTCCAACAAAGCAACAGTTTCATCTTTTTTCCGTTGATCCGACAGGATTAAACTTCCGAATTCATTAAAAACGTTGATGGTGTAATCGTTGTCGAATGGTTTCCGCATAGAAATCTCGAAATTTCCACTGGTTGGATTGGGAAATACATCAATATTTTCGTTGGAGATAGTATTACTCTTTTGAGGAACCAAGCCTGTTTGCAGGTCTTTGACCGAAATATCATCGTATCTGGCCAATGCACCGTAAGTACGCACACCAATCGATCCGCGGGCAAAAGTAGCATCGTTCACAGTAATTTTCGGCACTTGCATGTCGTCTATATAAACCTTAATGTTGCTTCCCTGTGCTTCAATTTTAACCGAATACCAGGTATTTGCCTGAATGGAAGATTTGACTGATTTTAGTTCTGTCCAGTTGCCATTTGCTTCACCCAGAACCAGATTTCCATCGGCACTGATTCCGGCATAATAACCCTGGTAATCATCTGTACCCGGCGAAGGACTATTTACCCGGAAAATCAAACCGGCATTGCCATTTGGACCAACCTGCATTTTTGATTCCAGTGTAAAATTAGCAAACACAGTGGCCGTTTGAACAGCCAGAAAACAACATCAATATTATCACCGGCTCTCGATTGACCCCAACTGGTTAAAGGTTTTGCATCCAGATTATTCAGTTCGTATTGAAAATATTTGGTAAGAAAAGGAATGACACAATTATCATTGGTTGCATCGTAAAAGTCCTTAATCGCATACAACATCGGCATACGACACCACCAATCCGTATTATTTGTAGGTCCGAAATAACCATCAGCTCGCTGATGATCCAACGACCAATCTATCCATTTTTTTGCTTTTGCGATGAGTTCCGCATCTTCTATAACATAAGCCAAAGCAACCAATCCTTTGGTGTAATACGGAGCCCGTTTCCAGCTGTCACCTGTTCCTCCAAGCCAGTCGCAACCAGCCCTAGGTTATTATCTTCCATATAAAGCATTTCCGGTCAAGCCGGTTTTCTGAAGCTGCTATTGAGTCAGCAACCAACCGTCGGCCTTAACCGAAGTAATTGGAAGTGCGATAAACGAAATTTCCTGCAAAGGTGCTTTGTTATTGATGTAATTCTGATTCTGGGCTTCACTCAAAAATGGAAGTGCGAGCATCAGAATAAGAGCATGTATTCTTGCAAACTTAAACCTTCGGGACATTGCCATAGTTTAGTTTTTAAATCTTGTTTTAATTCCTCAGTTTCCTTTGTTCTACACCTTTTTCGGTAATTTTCACCGGTTGAATCAAACCATCCTGATCAAAATACATACGATCGATGCAGGTTTCGCGATGGTGACCATTTTGAGTTGTTAACGGGCGACGGTGATACACGATATACCAATCGTCAGTTCCGGGAATATTGATCACCGAATGATGACCGGCTCCGGTGGCAACTTTCGGATCTTGCTGAAGGATTTTCCCGATGCGTTTAAATGGGCCAACCGGCGAATCTGAAATCGCATAAGCCACACTGTAATCCGGACCTGTCCAGCCACCTTCAGACCACATCAGGTAATATTTCCCTTTCCTGACAATCATAAAAGGGCCTTCCACATAATTTTCAGGAGTGATCGATTTGAATAAAGAACCATCTTCATCGGGAATAAATCCGGTAAAATCGGCATTCAGTTTACCAATGTTGCAATGGCCCCAGCCACCATAAATGAGATAATATTGGCCATCCGTATCACGAAAAGCAAACTGATCAATCGGTTGTGCTTTGTTGTAAATCTGGCTGATCAAGGGTTTTCCCAAATGATCAATAAACGGTCCTTCAGGCTTATCAGAAACAGCTACCCCAATTCCTCCGGGCTGATTATTATTCTGAATATCGTTGGCACCAAAGAATAGAAAATACTGGTTGCCCTTTTTAATGATTGACGGTGCCCAGATAGCATAAGCAGCCCATTTTACATCCTTGATATCCAGAACATGAGAATGCTTTTCCCAAGTAATCAGGTCTTTCGACGAAAAAGCATCGAGAAATGTTTGCTTCAGGTATTGCGGATTGATCGTATTTTTACGGGCTTCCAGTTGGATTTCAGTAAATTCCGGAGCATTCTCTTTTTCTCCTGATTCATCGGAAAGAGTCGGATAAATCCAATAAGTATCACCAAAAATGATACCTTCAGGATCGGCATACCAACCCGGAAATACCGGATTACCAGCAAATTTTGGTTCAGCTTTCTTTTGTGCAAAGACGGTTATTCCTGAAAGTAGAATCAGCGTCAGGCTATATATTTTTAAGTTCATTGGGTTAAATATTTTAAATTTGGTTATTTTCTATTAGCAGTTGATAATCCTGCGTCGATAAACTGGCCACCGGTTTTTTGCACGCAATGTATCGCGAGGATATTTTTCGCATCCGGCTTGATCGCTTTTTTTGCTTCGTCGGATATTTTCTGAACCGAATATCCGGAAGTATAATTTCCAACCTCAGCAGCCAAAACACCATTGATATAAACCGTGCAATTGTCATCGTGATGAAGATACAAAACCAGTTCCTGAATATCTTTCGGAGTCAGATTACCCAATTCGAATTCCTGACGCAGCCAAATATTGTGCGTGTTCCAGTTGGTGCCGACAACCGCACCGGGAGTTTCTTTAGTTCCGAAACCAGCTTTCCCGGTTTTCCATACCGAGGCATCAAAATCTGTTGCGAACCATTTTTCAGAAGGCGTATCAAAAGTATATTGCCAGTTGCGTTTTTTATCTTTCGAAGTCGGCAAAACTTCATTGATGAATATTTCTCCGGAAATGGCTGTTTCATTGCATTTCCTGATTTTCGCAGGATCAACTTTTATCACCGCCCGGTCGTAAGTCATCAAACCATTCAGCTCAACTTCCACATCGGTAATTTCGGTATAAACGGCGGCGCTTAATCCTGAATTTGTTTTCATCATGGCCAACTGATCGGTGAATTCGCAGTACAGATCGAGTACTTCCTTTGCACTATTTTTCATGATGTAAGTTGGTCCCGACTTCCAGATATGGCCGTCGATAATGTAACCAATTCCGCCATATTCGCCGCAAGCCAAAGCCTGAGTTTTACTTTCAGGACAAGCAGGAGCAGGATAACTGTGAATGTCCATAATATCGCCGGCACCAAAATGACCGCCACCGCTGGCCTGATTTACCAAACGAGATGGATCAAGTTTCTTTACCATATCACACAATTCTTTGGTATCGTGCTGTCCCTGACCTTCGTTGAAAACCACCCACATAATAATCGATGGACTGTTCAGATGAGTTTCAACCAGACGCTGCAACTGATGTTTATAAGCCGCTTTTTCGATCGGTGGAACTTTTTCGGTATATGAATTTTCAGAAGGCATATCTTGCCAAACCAATAAACCAAGTTTATCAGCCCAGTAATACCAGCGATAAGGTTCAACTTTAATGTGCTTGCGAACCATGTTGAACCCAAATTCTTTCATCATTTTCAGATCGTAACGAAGCGCTTCATCGGTTGGAGGGGTGTAACCTCCATCAGGCCAAAAACCTTGGTCGAGTGGCCCAATCTGGAATAAAAACTTATTGTTCAGGTATAATTTTTTAATTCCTTTTTCATCCTCAACAGAGATTTTACGCATTCCGAAATAGCTTCCAACCTGATCAATCTGTTTGCTATTATTCTCCAGTTTAATATCCATCTGATATAAAAACGGGCTGTCCGGAGACCATAATTTCGCATTCGGAACAGGAATTGACAATTCAATATTACTCGATCCGGTAAAAGTCTGAATAGTTTTTTCACCTTCTTTTACAGTTATCTTAACCTTTGTACCGTTATTAATTCCATCGGTGTTTACGGTCAGATTCAGAACCGATTTATCAATGTCAGGAACCATTTTTATAGTACTGATATGTGTTTCATCCACCGGTTCGAGCCAGACAGTCTGCCAGATCCCGGTAACTGAAGTGTACATGATTCCCTGAGGATTCAGAGTTTGTTTTCCGCGTGGATAGCCACCATTGTCTGTCATATCAAAAACCCGGACAGTCAGTTCCTGTTCTCCTTTTTTCAGGAACGGAGTAATATCCAGCGAAAAAGGATCGTAGCCACCTTCGTGAATTCCGAGGCTTTTGCCGTTTACAAACACTTCAGATTCATAATCAACAGCCCCGAAATGAAGCAGTATTTTCTTCCCCTGCCAGTCATTCGGAACGACAAAAGTTCTGCGGTACCACAAACGTTCATGGTGTTCCATTACTCCGGAAAGTGCAGATTCGACCGGAAAAGGAACCAATATTGAACGTGATAATTTCCCGGTTGGCAGGGCATCGTCAGCCGTAATCCCGGGTTGAAACTGCCACAATCCATTCAGGTTCATCCATTGCTCGCGAACCAATTGTGGACGCGGATATTCGGGTAATACTTTGTCGGGATTAACATCTTTTGAAAAAGAAGTCATTAATGGAGCTTTTTTCATCTCCCATTTTTGTGCCATCGAAAAAAGTGGCAAAAGGATGAAGAATAATTTAGTTACAGTTTTCATGTTTTGATTTATTAAGTTGTTAATTCAGGTTATTGGTTTTAAAATTCTCCCGTCAGGGTTTTGTAGTTTGATAAATCAACTTTTTATTCATTACTTTTATTTTTGAGATATCGACTTTCGAAATTCGATCGTAAGTCATAAATCCATTAATTTCCTGCTCCACATCGGTCAATTGTGTAAATACCGCACCACTCATTCCATGCGTAAATTTGTATTCCAACAACATTTTGATGTAGCTCTCGTAGGTATTTTCCAGCTCTTTCGGTGTGTCTTTCATGAGTCCGCTCACACCTTTTCCGGCCATCCATTCATGATACTGAATTGCCACACCGATACTTCCAAATTCGCCACAAGCTGTGGCCATGGTTTTGCTTTCAATTGCTTTGGGACCAGGGTATGAATGATAATCCAGAATATCACCAATGTAATCTTTGAAAATATTATCGCTGGCCACATTGATCAGTCGGGTCGGATCTTTGGAACGAACCACATCAAACATACGTTGCGTTAGATTAAAACCATCCGCTTTTTGTCCCTGAGTTTCATTGTACAAAATCCAGGTAACAATGGATGGACTATTGAACCGGCCGTCAACCATGCGCTCCAATTCTTTTCGGTACTGAAGAGTATCAACCGGCGGCGGATTATTGCGGTATGAATTTGCGGAAGGCATATCCTGCCAAACCATGATTCCCAGTTTATCGGCCCAGTAGTACCAGCGCTGCGGTTCAACCTTGATGTGTTTGCGAACCATATTATAGCCAAAATCCTTCTGAATTTGTACATCATATCGAAGTGCCTCATCGGTTGGAGCGGTATAAATTCCATCAGGCCAAAATCCCTGATCCAAAAATCCAAGGCTGTAAACTTCTTTATTATTCAAGAAGATTTTGGTGTGATCGCCAACTTGTTCAACGCTTATTTTACGCATTCCAAAATAGCTTTCAACCTGATCGAGAACAGTGTTTCCACTTTTTAATTCAATGCTCAAGTCGTAAAGGAAAGGGGATTCAGGTGACCACAATTTAGCGTTTTCGATTGGGATGCAAAGTTCTGTTCCTGAATTTCCAGAAACTGAACCAACAATTGTTCTACCATCTTTTGCGGTAGCAATGATGGAAATATTCTTATCCAATCCATCAGTTTCTACAGTCAGTTTTAATCGTTTTACATCAACATCAGGAACTAGTTTTATTGCTTTAATACTGGTTTGATTGACCGGTTCCATCCATACCGTTTGCCAGATTCCGGTAACAGGCGTGTACATGATCAGAATTCCGTGAGGTGGATTTTCCTGTTTCCCGCGTGGCTGACCGTAAGATTCTGTTGGATCGTAAACGCGTACAGTAAGTTCCTGATCCTTCCCTTTTCCAAGAAAAGGAGTTATATTATAACTTATTTCATTGTATCCTCCCTTATGAATTCCCAGACTTTTTCCGTTGATATAGACTTCCGATTCCCAGTCGATCGCACCAAAGTGCATGATAATTCGTTTGCCTTTCCATTTTTCAGGAACAGTGAAAGTTCTACGGTACCAAAGCCTATCATGGTGTTCCATCACGCCTGAAAGTGCCGATTCGACAGGATAGGGAACCAGAATCTTTCCAGACAAAATCCCGGTTGGTACAAGTTCTTCAGCAGAAGTTCCGGCCTGAAACTGCCAGATACCATTTAGGTTTAGCCATTGTTCACGAACAAGTTGTGGCCTTGGATATTCAGGCAACACATTTTCAGGTTTGACATCCTTTGCGAATCTGGTCATCAGGGAAGCTTGTTTCATCTCCCAGTTTTGAGACACAGAAAAAAGTGGCAAGAGGATGAAGAATAATTTAATTAATTGTTTCATTGAATTATAATTTACTTGTTAATCTACCTTCAGTTAAAGCAGACGGCAAAGGATATCTTGTTTTAAAAATTGATATTCCGATATTTTCCTATTTCTTGATAAACCTGAAATTCTTAACTTCTGATCCATCGGTTATTTTCAACAAATAAAAACCGGCCGGCAATTGCGAAACATCTATCTGTCTGAACGTACCTGATAGCTTTTTCAATTCAACACCTTCCGTATTGAAAATACTTCCGGAGACAGGTTTTGTGTAAGGTTTTGAAAATTGCACAAAATCGTCGGCAAGACTTGGATACAGAGAATTACTATCGTTATTTAACTGAGAACCCGCGGAGGTGTATTTTGGAATTTTCGGAGCCGCCTGATCATAACTGTATAGCGAAATTCCGGCATCGATGTATTGGCCACCTCCGGTTTGATGACAATGAATAGCAATCAGATTCATCCCGTTAGATTTCAGAGCCTGTTTACCGGCATCGTTCATCGGTTTCAATACATAACTTGTTGACCATCCGGTTTCTGTTGCCGCCAATACGCCATTAATATAAATTTCAACGTCTTCATCATGATGAAGGTTGAACATTAAATTATCCAGGTTTACTCCTGACAAATCACCAATTCCGACATTCCGGCGAATCCAGATATCAGAAGTGTTCCAGATTGTTCTGACCACTGCTCCGGGAGTACCATCAGTACCAAATCCACCAATTCCTGAATTCCAGTTTGAATCGGTATAAATATTTTGGCTCCAGTTTGCAGGCGGTGTATTGGTAGTATATTTCCAGGTTAGACCCGTTTTTTGAGATGTAGGAACTACTTCAGTTAAGTAAATATCATGTTTTATGACTTTCTGATTGGCTTTAAAGAGACGTGCTGCATCAGCTTTATCCAAACGATCATAGGTCATCAATCCGTTAATTTCTACTTCAACATCGGTAATCTCTGTATAAACAGCAGCACTCAATCCCAGATTGGTTTTAAAAATCGTCAGTTCATCGGCATATTGTTCGTATAGTTCCAGGTAATCTTCTTCATTATCGGCCATGATGTAGCCAAAACCTTCATTCCACAAATGCCCTTTAATCTTATATCCGATACCTCCATATTCGCCACAAGCCAGCGCCTGAGTTGTACTACGCGGACATGACGGAGGAGGATAACTATGCCAGTCTATAATATTACCCACATCGTGAAAACCACCGCCACTGGCCTGATTCACCATACGGGTCGGATCTAGTTTCGTAACTATATCTACTAATTCAGGAGTACGATGCTGACCCTGCCCTTCATTAAATACGACCCAGGTCACAATACACGGACTATTCCAATGTTCTTCTACTAAACGGGTAAGTTCATTTTCGTATGCCGGTTCGTTAATCGGTTTCGGATTCGAAGTGTATGAATTCACTGATGGCATATCCTGCCATACCATCAATCCTAATTTATCGGCCCAGTAATACCAGCGTTGTGATTCAACCTTGATGTGTTTACGAACCATATTGTATCCGAATTCCTTCATTTTTTCAATATCGAAACGTAGCGCCTCATCCGTTGGTGCAGTGTAAATTCCATCGGGCCAAAATCCCTGATCGAGCGGCCCCATCTGGAACAAAAACTTGTTATTCAGGTAAAGTTTCTGGATGCCATTTTCTTCTTCCATCGAAACCTTACGCATTCCGAAGTAGCTCCCCACTGAATCGATCAGCACTCCGTTTTTTTCCAATCTTACTTCCAGATCGTATAAAGAAGGCTCATCGGGAGACCATAATTTTGGATTCGGAATCGGGATACTTAACGCCTGAGCAATGTTTCCGGTAGTAGTTTGAATAATTTCAGTTCCGGATTTCACTATCGCCTTAAATGAAATTCCGCTGGCATTTCCATCTGTATTTACCGTCAGTTTCAAAACCGACTGATCAATATCAGGAACCAGTTTAATATTTTTAATGTGTGTTTCTTCAACAGGTTCCATCCAAACTGATTGCCAAATTCCGGTAACCGAAGTGTACATGATTCCGCCCGGATACAGTGTTTGTTTACCTCTTGGATAACCGCCAGCGTCAGTAGGATCGTAAACGCGAACAGTTAATTCCTGCTCTCCGGTAGCTTTTAATGCACTTGTAATATCATAACTGAACGGATCATATCCTCCCTTGTGGATTCCAAGACTTGTTCCGTTGACATAAATTTCAGATTCATAATCAACCGCACCAAAATGCAGGAGAACGTGTTTCGAGTTCCAGATTTCAGGAACAGTAAACATGCGACGATACCAAAGTCTCGAATGGTGCTCCATCACTCCTGAAATTGCTGATTCAACGGCAAAAGGCACCAAAATAACCCGTGACAATTTTCCCTGAGGAAGCGGATCTGTTGGCCCTGCTGAAGGTTGAAACTGCCATACTCCGTTCAGGTTCATCCATTCATTTCGAACCATCTGTGGCCGGGGGTATTCGGGCAAAACATTTTCAAGATTAACATCTTTTGAAAAAGAAGTCATTAATGGGGCCTGTTTCATTTGCCATGACTGGGCAAATGACAGGATTGGTAAAAAGATCACCAATACTTTCAAGAGAACTTTCAATGTGTTTTTCAATTCGATCAGATTTAATAGTTTACCCTTTTCATGGAAAAGGGAAAAGTGTGTGTGTAATTTAGTTTCGTAATATTTACAACTTCAACATGAAATGCACTCATTGACTTTCCAATATGATATGAACACCCCAAGTAAATTTCAACACAGGATTTCATCGGATAATCTTTCAATTGAAACAGGAATGAGATATCTGAATTCCATCTGTTTTCTATATCTATTTTTTTCGGGGATTAATTAAACTGCTTTGAGTAATTAAGAATATTAAGTTGTATTACATAAGTGAGACGATAAGATTGAATCAATTCAGCACACTTATTTTATAAATTAAATCCGACATTGAACCAAACGAACTTATGATTCAACCAACATCTATTGAAGTAAAAAAGACAGGAACTTACCAATCGGAAAATTTAAGACTTTCTCCGAACTCAATTTTGAAAACAAATAAACCCAAATTGTCCATTAGCGGCATATTGTAGAATTAAGAAGTAAACTCCATTATAGGCCATATCTCTAATGGACACCATTAGAGATATTGGCGTGTAAAGCAGGTGTTGGAAGATTTGCCACTTCCTATACAAGGATCTAACAGAGGTTATCCCCCGGTGCAATTATTGATACAGTTTATGGCTTCCGTTTGGTGCGGTGCCAATCGTTATGCTCATTTGGATGTAGCACGCTTTGATCCAAGCATCCAAAGATTATTTGGATGGGACAAAATGCCGGAACACAAGGCCTTCCAGCGGTATTTCAACAAATTTGATCTACCTGTCACCAATGCTGTTTTTGGCGGATTGTACCGATGGTTTTTCTCTAACCTGAAATTCGATAATTTCACCTTGGATATTGATTCATCGGTCCTTACACGCTATGGAGATCAACAAGGTTCGGCAAAAGGGTACAACAAACATAAGCCGGGACGCAAATCACAGCACCCGTTAATGGCTTTTGTTTCAGAAATAGAAATGGTTGCCACCTTTTGGCTACGTTCGGGCGATGCTCAATCAGGATATGGAGCTGAACGGCTATCGTTACACTTGTTATGTCACCATATTAAAGCTCAGCGCAGCTGATGTTTGGCGCTTGTATCGCGGACGTGCCAATTGAGCACTATAGAATATGACTATAATTAATTTCTGTGTAAAATTAAGAATAGTAAATCAAAGAATCTAAAAAAATCTGGTCTAAAAAAAACAATAACTGGTCAAATAGGTGTCGGGAAGGTACTGGAAGGCTAATTGATGGAGTATCGTTTTTTTGTTATTTTTGCTTCGCCTTTGTAACTTCATGATTGATGTTAGTTTTTGTTTTGCATACAAAAACAGTAGATTATCAGGCACTTAAAATTTTTATAGTTTTGGTTAGTAGTGATTAAGCAAATCCAATTGACAAGAATTGATGAACATATCGATGAAAAGCTAATCGCAAAGTTTAGAGATGGAGATATGAATGCTTTTCAAAAGATTTATAACTCCTTTAGTGAACCCTTGTACCGTTTTGCATATTCTTACATGAAAGATTCTTTCGAAGCAGAAGAAATCGTTCAGGACGTTTTTCTCAAGGTTTGGGAAAAGAGAGAGGAAGTTGATGTTCAAAAATCTTTTAAGAGTTATTTGTACCGGATTACGGTAAATAAAATCTTCAACGAATTAAAACACCGGATTGTGAAACAAAAATACGAGCAACATGCTTTGAAGTTCGAAAAGGTAACCATAGAAACACCTGAATCGTTCATCGAATTTCAGGAATTAAATAAAAAACTGGAGCATTTGTTATCAAAACTTCCAGAACAACAGCGCAATATATTTATCATGAGCAGATGGAAAGGTTTATCGAATATTGAAATTGCAGAGAATCTGAATATCTCGATCAGAACTGTTGAAAATCAGATATACCGCGCAACAAAATTTGTCAAACTGCACCTGAACGATGAATATCCCCTGTTCATCCTGCTGATTGTTATTGGAAAACAATGGTTTTAATACCAGCTAATTGCAGGATTTTCCGAACTAGCAGAAAAAAAAATTAACGACTAATAATATTGATCAAAAATAAATCAATAAACGTGTGAGTATTCTATTATCCCAACTTGTATTACTCTTGAAATGAAAAATACCGAATTTTTAAATAGTGAATTTAAGAGCCTGCTGGACAAATTTCAGGCTGGCAATTGTAGTGCGGAAGAACTTCACCGGTTGGAAGAAATGTTTTTAGATGCTAAGATTTCTGAAAATATAAAAAATGCCATGCTTAATGAAATCAAAGACTTCGAAGCAAAAGGCTCAGGCGTGGACACCGATTACAATCGCTTGTATAAATCCATTCAGAAGATTATTGTAGAACACAAGAAAAATAGCAGAATTGTCAACCTAAAATTTAATTTGATGCGGATTGCTGCTATTGTGGTTGTTGCCTTTATATTGGGCGGAACAATGTCTTATTTTCTTCTCAGGAACGAATCGAAAACAGCCGTATCGTTTTGCGAAGTTACAGCACCAATGGGTTCAACCTCCGAAATCGTTTTGCCCGATAATTCGCGTGTTTGGTTAAATGCCGGAAGTAAAATCAAATATTCCACCTCATTTAATCAAGGTGACCGCCTGATCTTTCTGGAAGGTGAAGGATATTTCAAAGTTGCCAAAAACAAGGAACTGCCATTTATAGTGGATGCTTTCGGATTTGAGGTGAAAGCACTTGGTACCGAATTCAATGTGAAAGCTTATAAAGATGATGCCACCATTGAAACAACAATGGTTGAAGGCAAAGTGACTTTGCAGCATGCAACTGAAAATATAATGGCTGGTGTATATCTGACACCCAACCAAAAGGCTACTTTCTATAAAAAAAGGGAATCGCTGACAATTGAAGTCATCAAAAAAATAGAAGAAAAGGAAGAAGAATTAAATTATATCCCCGAGAGCCGTCTGGTTATAACTCCGCGCATCGATCCAAGATCGATCATCTCATGGAAGGAAGACCGTCTGATTATTGAAGGGGAACGTTTGGACGATCTGGTAGAGTTATTAAGCCGGAAATACAACTTCAATTTCGAGTTTAAATCAAACGATATCAAGAAGTTCCGGTTTTCTGGTATTCTTGAAGACGAGACCCTTCAGCAAGTCATGGATGTAATAAGGATCTCTTCACCAATAGATTATAACATTGTAGGTAAAACTGTGTTTATTGAGCGTAACGACAAACGTACACCTGAATTTGAAAAACTATTAAAGCAACAATAGTAGATAAAAAAACAGGGAGTAGGTTTTTGCCGAACCTATCCCCTGCAAGTTAATAGAGTTAAACATTAATCAATGTCAGTTTTTGTGAAAGAACCACTGGCATTGGAAGTCAAACATCTAACATTTCAAATGTATGAAAAAAAATCTAATTGGATTGATTTTCCCTGGAAGGGGAAAACTGAAAAAACTGTTTCTAATTATGAAGCTTACAACTTTTCTGATTTTCGCATTTACAATGCAGCTCAGTGCCACTGTTTATTCGCAGAGTACCAAATTCAGTATGGATTTCAAGGGAAAAACGGTACGCGAAGTGATGAACCTTATAGAAGAACAAAGCAGGTTCAGGTTTTTCTTTAACGAAGATTTTAAGCTTATCGACGAAAAAGTTGACTTGACTGTTACAGATGTAAGTGTGGAAGCAATTCTGGACCAAATGTTTGTGAATTCTTCGATCAGTTACAAGGTATTGACAAATGATTTAATTGTGCTGACTGTTGGTCAGAATCAAAATCCGATTTTATCCGGACAAGACAAATTAATCAAAGGAAAAGTGATCGATAGTAGCGGCGCTCCGCTACCTGGGGTAACTGTTTATTTCAAAGGCACTACTGGCGGAACAATATCAAACTCCGATGGTACTTTTTCCTTGCCTGTTAACGAAAAATCAAAAATCCTGATTTTTTCGTTTATCGGAATGGAGACAAAAGAAATTGCCTTTAGTGATCAATCAGTCATTAATGTTACAATGGAAGAAAGCTCCATCCGGATTGATGAAGTTGTTGCTATCGGTTACGGAGTTCAGAAAAAGGAATCGTTGACCGGTGCAATTTCAGGAGTAACTTCAGAAGATTTGGATCGTGTACATTCAGTTACAGTAAGTGCGGCACTCGCCGGCAAATTATCTGGGGTGTCTTTCCGTCAGGCTGACGGCCGTCCGGGTTCTTCGGCAAATATCCAGATTCGTAACATGGGTAATCCGCTGTATGTAATTGATGGTATTCAGAAAGATGCCGGACAATTCAACAACATCTCGCCCAACGATATTGAAAGCCTTACTATTCTGAAAGATGCTTCGGCAGCTATTTATGGTGTTCGCGCAGCCAATGGCGTTGTGGTGGTAACGACCAAACGTGGTAAACTGGGATCAAAAAATACAATTAATGTTGACGCATACACAGGATGGCAAAACTGGTCGCGTTTTCCGAAAACAGTGGGCGCTTTTGAATGGATGAGCGGAAAAGCTGATGCAGAAATGAACCAGTTTGGGAAAACCGATATTACCGCTGCCGAACTTGAAAAATGGAAAGCAGGTACCGATCCGGCTTATCGCAGTTTTAACTGGTATGATTTCATCATCCAACCAAATTCTCCTCAAACTTCTATCAACGTGAATACTTCCGGAGGTTCTGACAAAATCAATTATTATCTTTCGGTAACACGACTGGATCAAAACTCGATGTTAGGTCGTGAATTCACTTTTGGACGTACCAATATTCAATCGAATATCGATGCCAAAATTACTGACCGATTTAAAGTCGGTGTTCAGATTAATGGACGTGTTGAAACCCGCGATAATCCTGGTGTTCCCGGTGGTGATGACTATTGGGCTCCCCGTTTTGCCTTGTTCCGCAACCGTCCAACAGAGCGACCTTATGCCAACGACAATCCTGATTATATCAACAATATTGGTCACATGGCCGAAAACTGGGGATTACTGACCAAAGCAAAATCAGGTTACTGGACAGAAGACTGGAGAGTATTGCAAACCAACTTCACTGCCGAATATGATACACCGATCAAAGGATTAACTGCCAAAGGAACTTATTCGTATTACCTCGCCGACAAATTGATGAACGGGCACGAATATACCTACGACGCATACAGTTATTTTCCTGAAACAGATGAATACAGAGTGACTTTTGCCAATCTCAATCCATGGAGAGAACGTGGTACTACTAAAATTTTTGAAACAGTTTTGCAAGGTCAGTTGAACTACAAGAAAGACATTGGCAAACACCATATTCAGGCGACTTTCGTAAACGAACGGATTGACAGGCGCCAACTTAATGTTTGGGTACATGCAGTGCCAAAAACAAATGCACTTCCAATTCTTCAGTTTGCCGATATGGATACTTATAACGATGAGGATTTCGAAGAAGCCCGTATTGGCTATATTGGCAGGTTCAACTACAGTTACAGTAATAAATATTATCTTGAAGTATCCGGTCGTGAGGATGGTGCATGGAAATTTGTATCAAACAAGCGTTGGGGATTTTTCCCATCTATGTCAGCAGGCTGGAGAATCACCGAAGAGAAATTTGCAAAAGCTTTACTGGGCAGTAGTTCCCTCGACGTAAAACTTCGCGGTTCGTATGGACAATTGGGTGATGATAATGTAGGTATTGGTTCATTCGACTATATTTCAGGTTACAATTACGGAGCATCGACACAGGTGATAGACGGAACCGTTGTAAAAGGGTCAAGAGACCGCGGAGTCCCTCTAACTACAATTTCATGGTTCGTTAGCACAATTACCGATCTTGGTGCTGATTATTCACTGAAGAATGGAAAACTGACCGGTAGTGTTGATTATTTCTACCGCAAACGTACCGGTTTACCTGCAAATAAATACGATGTATTGGTTCCAAGTGAAATCGGCTATTCACTGCCACGCGAAAACCTTAACAGTGATGCTGTGATGGGTGCAGAAACCAATATTAATTACGATGGCAAAATAGGAGAAATGACTTTTTCTGTCGGAGGAAACATTTCGTATGCACGTAATAGATTACTGGATTCATATAAACCAAGGTTCAACAACTCGTGGGACAATTACCGCAATTCGGGCGAAAACCGTTGGACCGGAATATACTGGGGATATGAGGCAGTTGGTCAGTTCAAGTCTATCGAAGAAATCAATAGCTACACCATTAACAACGATGGACAGGGAAATAAAACCATGTTGCCCGGCGACCTGATGTACAAAGATGTGAACGGTGACGGCGTAATAAACGAATACGACCAACGGCCGATCGGATTTCCAAGGGATCGTAACCCTACTGTTAACTTTGGCATCAACCTGAGTATGGCTTACAAAGGATTTGATTTCAAAGCCGACTTCTCCGGAGGTTCAATGTATTCATACAATCAGGCATGGGAAATGAGAAATCCTTACCAAAATACTGGTAATTTGCTAAAGGTATTTTATGATGACAAATGGCACCGGACAGATCCGCTCGATTTAAACAGCGCATGGGTAGCAGGTAAATTCCCTGCACTCAGGTTTAATGATGGAGGTCACTCAAACTACAACAAGAACTCAACATTCTGGCTGACCAATATGTCATACCTGCGCTTAAGAACGATGGAAGTGGGTTATACATTGCCTAAAACACTGACTCAAAAAGTAAGTATCCAAAAGTGTCGTTTTTATGTTAATACATATAACTTGTTCTCAATTGATAAGCTGAAAAAACTCGGTGTTGAACCTGAGATTATGGACGAAAATGGTCTGCAATATCCGCAGAACAGATTGGTAAATCTTGGTGTTAACCTTAGTTTCTAACCGAAAAACTTTTATACGATGAAAAAATATATTATTCTGTTAATCATGCTCGTTTCCCTTAACTGGGGCTGTAAAGATGAGGCATTTTTGGACAAAGCCCCTACCAATATTCTTCTTGACAATCAGATTTGGGGCGATAAAAGTCTGGTACTCTCAGTTGTTGCTGATTTATATGACCGTATCCCACAATTCCAAACCATTCAGAACTGGTCTGAATTTGCAATCTTTGATGAAGGTTTTGCCTCAGCCGCCGGCGATTATGGCAAGCATAAAAATCAGGATTACAGTTACGGCGATTGGGGTAACTGGGATTATGGCCTAATCCGCGAAGTCAACCTGTTTATTCAGAAATGTGGAACTGCTGATAAGCTCGATCCTGCTGATAAAGCACGTTTCCTGGCTGAAGGTCGTTTTATCCGTGCCAATATTTATTTTGAATTGGTGAAACGCGTAGGTGGAGTTCCGATTATCACCGAACCAATGTTATACGATTTCAGTGGCGACCCTTCTTACCTGCGTAAACCACGTTCCAAAGAAGCTGAAGTATATGATTTTATCATCAAGGAACTGGATGAAATTAAAGCTAACTTACCCAAAGGTTCAGGCACCAAATCACGTGCTACCCAAGGTGCAGTTTTGGCAATGAAATCGCGGGTTTGCCTGTATGCAGCTTCTATTGCAAAATATGGCGCAACAACTCCTACTGTAACTTTACCCGGAGCCGAAGTGGGAATCGCTGCTTCCCTGGCAAGCGGCTATTACCAAAAGGCACTTACCGCAGCCGAAGATTTAATTAATAGTGGCGACTATTCCCTGTACAAGAAAAAAGAAAATCTTTCGGAAAATTTTGCCAATCTTTTTATTGACAAGTCGAATAACTCTGAAGCTATTTTAGTAAAAGATTTCAAACTGAAAAGTGGTAAGACTGAAAACTGGACATTGGTTAACCAACCCTGGTCGCAGGCTGAAGACTTGGAAGGTGGAAGATTAAATCCTTCATTGAATCTGGTTCAGTCGTTCGAGAAACTGGATAATACTTATGAAACATACAAGACCAGTAATTCTGATGGCAGCTCTATTTATTTCAATAGCCCGAAAGATATGTTTGCCAATCGCGATGCCCGTCTGGAAGGTACTGTGATGGTTCCAGGATCGATCTACAAAGGAAAACAACTGGATATTTGGGCTGGATTTTTATTGGCTGACGGAACAGTGATCAAAGGCGATAACTTTGGCGCCCGCAAAACGCTTCCCGGTAAAACTGCACCTGAATATGTCGTTGGTTGGGATGGTCCGATCGACAACCTTGAATTCAGCGCCCAATCAGGTTTCTATGTTCGCAAATACATGGATCTTGCTGTTGGCTCAGGTCAGCGTGGCGTTATGAGCGAAGTTTGGTTTATCCGATACCGTTTGGGCGAAGTTTACCTGAATGCTGCTGAAGCTGCTTTCGAATTGGGCAACAAAACCAAAGCCGCTACTTACATGAACAAAATTCGTGAACGTGCCGGGCTGGTTGTTCCACTTATTGAAGCTGACATTACTTTCGACCGCGTGGTACACGAACGTAAAGTTGAACTGGCATTTGAAGGACATGAACTTTGGGACATGAAACGCTGGCGTTTGGCTCACATCGTATGGAACGGTGCATCAACTGATTTAACTACCAACCCTGGTAAAGCTGATGAAGTAAGCACGCGCGTTTTCGGAATGTGGCCTTACAAATACTATAATCCGGGAGGTGCAAACGATGGTAAATACGTGTTTAAAAAAATCATACCAGGCCAGGTTACCAATGCACACCGGTTCCGTTTAGGAAACTATTACTCGAACATCAACAGCACGATTTTGAGCAATAATCCCTTAATTGTCAAAAATCCAAATCAGGAATAACCGATTAGCAAACAGATTTTCAAATTCAATAAAATTTCAATAGATATGAAAATACGATTATTATTAATACTAGGCATCGTAAGTACCATTCTGGCATCTTGCGGATACGATAATTACCCTGAACCTGGTTCAATATTACAAGGCAAGCTGGTTTACAAAGGCGAAGCAATTAATGTAAGCTACAACGATGTTACTTTCCAGTTGTGGGAACCCGGATGGCAACTTAAAAAAGGTGCAATCAACGTTACCGTTGATCAGGATGGTACTTATTCTGCTATGCTTTTTGATGCTACTTATAAACTGATTATCCCATCTAATCAGGGACCATTCAGAAGCATGACCAATGCAGAAAGCGCATCGGATACCATTCTGGTTAAATTAGCCGGAAGCAAAATGTTGGACATTGAGGTTGAACCATATTACATGATTCGCACTCCACAATTTACAGTGGCTGGCCGCGAAGTTACCGGTACTTTTAAGGTCGAAAAGATCATTACGAATGCCAATGCCAAGAACATCGAACGTGTAAATCTTTATGTGAATAAGACACAATTCGTTGATTTTCGCGCAAACGTGGCATCTGCTGTTTTGGTTGGAGGGTCAATTACTGATCCTAACTTAATCACTCTGAAAGCAACTGTGCCAGCAATCATTCCTACTCAAAACTATGTTTTTGCACGTATTGGTTTAAAGATATCAGGTGTTGAAGACATGATTTTTTCACCAGTAGTTAAAATCAATCTGTAACAATTCGATATTACCAACAAACCTTCAGCCATCCTGATGTTTTCGAATGTCAGGATGGTTTTTTTTCACCTCTAAAATTTGATTATCATGAAGCTAATAAACTTATCCTTAGGTATTTCACTGTTTATTCTGTGTAATCTTTCAGGTTTCGGCATTAACCCAAAAGTCGCAGGTGCAAGCACTATTTTGCGTCCGCCATTAACGGCACAAAACAATTGGTATCCCGGAAACAGGCAACCACTTCAGCCTTCAAATTTTATCAAACTTCCACTGGGAAGTATTCAACCTCAAGGCTGGATATTAAAATTGCTACAATTGCAGAAAGACGGATTGTGCGGTCACCTTGGTGAAATTAGTGCCTGGCTGAAGAAAGACAAAAACGCATGGCTGTCCGAAGGTGGCGATCATGGATGGGAAGAGGTTCCATACTGGCTTAGAGGATATTCCGATATGGCATTTATTTTAGACGATCCGGCAATGAAAAAAGAAGCCATGGTTTGGATTGAAGCCATTTTGAAAAGTCAAAAAGATGACGGTTGGTTTGGTCCTGAGGTGAAGACGGGGAATACCGGAAATATTGATTTCTGGTCGAATATGATTGTGCTTTTTACTATGCAGAATTATTACGAATATAGCAATGATCAACGGGTCATTGGTTTTATGAAGAAATATTTCCAATTTGAGCTGAATGTTCCCGATGAAAAATTCCTTTCAAGCTATTGGGAAAACAGCCGCGGAGGTGACAACTTATACAGTGTGTATTGGTTGTATAATATTTCAGGAGAAAAATGGCTGTTGCAATTGGCAGAAAAAATACATCGTCGCACAGCCGACTGGACTCAAAAATCGACATTGCCGAACTGGCACAATGTGAATGTGGCACAATGCTTTCGCGAGCCTGCAACCTGGTTTATGCAATCGGCCGATTCGGCACATTTAGCAGCAAGCTACAACGACTTTTATTTAATACGGCGGACTTTTGGTCAGGTTCCCGGAGGGATGTTTGGTTCCGACGAAAATTCCCGGATGGGATACATTGATCCTCGTCAGGGAACTGAAACCTGTGGTTTTGCCGAACAAATGACCTCCGATGGGATCATGACCCGAATTACCGGTGATCCGATGTGGGCAGATAACTGCGAAGATGTACTTTTTAACAGTTTCACCGCAGCATTTACTTCTGATATGAAATCATTGAGGTACATCACTTGCCCCAACGGAGTGACGGCTGATGATAAAAATCATTCGCCCGGAATTGATAATAAAGGCCCATTTCTGACCATGAATCCTTTCAGCAGCCGCTGTTGCCAGCACAATCACGGCCATGCGCTTCCTTACTATTTGCAGAACCTGGTGATGGCCAGTAATGATAACGGACTTGCAGCCATCATGTACAACGCTTGCACAACAATTGCCAAAGTGGGCAATGGAACCAAGGTAACACTGGTTGAAGACACCAAATATCCATTTGAAGAAGATATTCGCTTTACACTGAATATGGATCAGAAAGTAACATTTCCACTCTACTTGCGCGTTCCGGGATGGTGTAAAGACGCATCGGTTAAGGTGAATGGCGCAATCGTGAAATTAACCTCAACTCCCGATTCCTACTTCCGTCTTGAGCGCGAATGGTCAAACGGAGATCAGGTCTCCTTAAACTTGCCAATGGAATTGGCATCACGCACCTGGCAAGTTAATCAAAACAGTGTTTCGCTTAATTATGGACCTCTGACTTTTTCCCTGAAAATCGAGGAATCGTACAAAAAAATAAGCAGCATCGAATCGGCCATTGGCGATTCAAAATGGCAGGAAAATGTTGATCAGGAAAAATGGCCTGCTTACACTATCAATCCAATTAGTTCATGGAATTATGGCTTGATCATAAATAAAACGGATCTATCAAAATCTTTCAGAGTAGTTCGCAAAGATTGGCCTGCAGATAATTATCCGTTTTCTTTGGATCACACTCCGATCGAGATTCATGCAAAAGGACGACAAATTCCTTCATGGGGCATCGATAAATTCGGACTTGTTGACGTTCAGCCTTTGTATCCGGTAAAAACAAACAAGCCAATTGAAAATATCACGCTAATTCCGATGGGAGCAGCACGATTGAGGATTTCTGCATTCCCTGTTGTTGAATAAATACATTATCAACTAAAAACCAATAATTTTAACCATGAATAAAAACTCTTTTAAGGTAAATTTCAATACGAAAAACCTTTTTTATGTCACTTTTTTGAGTTTGTTTCTGATGGTTTCGTGTACCGAAACAAAAAAAACAACTCCGGTTACCATGACAAAAAACCTACGCGCACCAGCTTATCCGCTGATCACTGTTGATCCTTACTTTTGTGCATGGTCGGAAGCTGATCATTTATACGACGATGCCGTTCGCCATTGGACGGGAAAACGTCAGGGATTGATTGGTGCATTGCGCGTTGACGGACAAGTGTACCGTTTTATGGGTAAAGAAGAAATTCCAAGAAAAACTGTTCTTCCAATGGCTAATGAAGGTGCATGGGATTGCAGTTATCAGCTAACAAAACCGGCAAATGGCTGGGAAAAACCTGACTTTAACGCATTGAAATGGACAGCCGGGAAAGGCGCTTTCGGTACATCCGGAATGCCTGATTTGGTCACTCTCTGGGAAACCAAGGATATCTGGGTCCGCCGCGAATTCAATATTGAACAAACACTTATGGATGCGCCCGTTTACCTGATTTATTCGCATGATGATAATTTTGAACTTTACTTGAATGGACAGAAACTGGTTGACACCGGTTATGCCTGGAAAAACAATGTAATCCTTCCTTTGGACGGCGATTTGCGCGCTCTACTTGTTAAAGGCGGAAAGAATGTGATTGCTGCTCATTGTCACAACAAAACTGGTGGCGGATTAGTCGATTTTGGTATTTTTCAAGATAGTGAACAATCTGAAGTATTTGCTCAGTCTGCAATTCAAAAATCAGTTGCACTATCAGCAACACAAACACACTATGTATTTACCTGTGGGCCTGTTGACCTAAACCTGACATTCATTTCACCGCTGCTACCCGAAAATCCGGATGTACTTTCACGCCCGGTAAACTATGTCAGTTACGAAGTTAAATCGACTGACAAACAAAATCACGATGTGCAGATTTATTTTGAAGCTACTCCTGAATGGGCAGTCGATCATATTTCACAGGAAGTTTCGATTGAAAAAGGACAAACAGATGGCCTTACCTATTTCAAAACCGGAACTACCGAACAACCAGTGTTAGAGAAAAAGGGAGATGACCGACGTATCGACTGGGGATATTTTTATCTCTGTGGCGAAAACACTCCTGAAATGAGTTATGCAACGGGAAGTTATCAGACCACCAAGCAGGGGTTTGCTGCAACTGGTATTCTGGCATCGACAGAAGAACAGAAATTAATTTCCAAAATGACAGATGGAATGCCTGTGATGGCCTGCAGCCAGCAATTAGGCCAAGTTTCATCAGATAGTTCAGCCGGGAAAATAATGATTGGGTACGACGATTTGTATGCCATTCAGTACTTTGGTGAAAACCGAATGGCCTGGTGGAAAAAAGATGGTCTGGTTACCATGGACGATGCTCTGAAAGCGGCAAATACCGAATTTAATGTATTGCTCGAAACTTGTGCCAAATTTGACAATCAACTTTGGGACGATGCTGTTAAAGCCGGCGGCGAGAACTATGCAGAACTTTGTGTGCTGGCATTCCGACAGGCTATCGCAGCCCACAAATTAATTAAAGACAATGAGGGAAATACTATTTTCCTTTCAAAAGAAAACTTCAGCAATGGCTCTATCGGCACAGTCGATATCACTTACCCTTCTGCCCCACTCTTCCTGATTTATAATCCTGATTTATTGAAAGGAATGCTGACTCCGATTTTACATTTCTCTGAAATCGGCAAATGGAACAAACCTTTTGCAGCTCACGATGTGGGAACTTACCCATTGGCCAACGGCCAGACTTATGGTGGCGATATGCCAGTTGAAGAAAGCGGTAACATGTTGATTCTAACAACAGCCATTGCGCAGGCCGAAGGAAATGCTGCTTTTGCCGAGAAACACTGGGAGGTATTAACCATCTGGGCCGACTATCTGCTATTAAATGGATTGAATCCTGACAATCAGCTGTGTACCGACGATTTTGCCGGACATTTTGCCCACAACACCAATCTTTCAATCAAAGCAATCATGGGAATTGCCGGTTACGGAAAAATGGCCGGGATGTTGGGCAAAACCGATATCGCTGAAAAATATACCTCCAAAGCCAAAGAAATGGCTTCCAAATGGGTTGAAATGGCCAACGACGGCGATCATTTCCGATTGACTTTTGACCAACCCGGAACCTGGAGCCAGAAATACAACCTGGTTTGGGATAAATTACTGGGATTGAATATTTTTGATCCCGAAGTAGCCAAAAAGGAAATCGCGTTTTACCTGACCAAACAAAATACCTACGGTCTGCCTTTGGATAACCGTCGTACTTACACCAAATCGGATTGGATTATCTGGACAGCTACTTTGGCTAATGAAAAGGAAACTTTTCAGAAATTCATCGATCCGCTGCACAAGGCATATAACGATACACCCAATCGGGTTCCTATGACCGACTGGTACGAGACTCAAGATGCCAAACAGGTCGGATTTCAGGCCCGTTCGGTAGTGGGTGGATACTTTATCAAAATGCTTCAGCAAAAATTTGAAAAGAAATAGAATCCAATAAATTAAGAATCTAAATCCAAGCAATTTGCTTTTAAATTAAAATTTTAAATTGCGATAAAAAGACTCCGTCTCAAAACAAAATTGAGACGGTCTTTTTTTTATTACCGCTCAACTAATGCCACCAAATTTTGGTTGAGGTCAAGGATGAAATGCAGGAATAATTTAATACCAATGTGAATTATTAATTAATCCAAAGTTATTACTGGTAGAATGCCGATGGATAGAAGTGTTAGGCCAATCGAGTATGCGAAGATTGGACTATTACACTTCTCCAATCGGCATAACTTGTATTTTAATTAGGACGATCGACCCAGAACCTTGCCAATGTGTGTTTCCACTTTTTGCCCGACAGTACGGTTAATATTCTTTCCAGAGAAATCATTCTAAGCGATCCGGCGATTGATTTGGATACGTATTTTTTAGGGTATGGGAAATCGGGGAGCAGAAAAATGTGGCCTTGAAATTTACCAGGGAACATGATTCCAACGATTTGGTTTTTAGTGAACGCTTTAATGACTTAAGCGATCGCAGGATCGACATCAGGCAGTCGGTTACTAACTGGACCGCCTTGCTGGCAATTGCAAACCCGGTGGAAGGTGAAATAAGGCACATGAGGTCGAACAAGTACTTTTTTTGAATACCGCTGGATCACACAAGCAAAGTTGGATAACACGACCATGGCATCCGATACCACCGATGTGCTGGGATGGGAAGAAATCAGTATCGGACTTCAGAACGGCTGGTATGGATTTGGACGAAAGGAAGTTGAAGAAATAAAAACATCCCTGGTCGTCGTGTAACGGAAACCAGCAGCTAACTTTGGTGAACCAGCAGGGAAACATAGTTACATGGAAGTCCAGGCAACAGTCTTTTTCACCGCGCATGATGATCAGTGAACCAAATAATAAAGGCGGAATTCTGAATGACAACTTTTCATTTGAATATGAAAAATAAAGTACCGGGATACTGCCTAAATTGTGGAAGAACTGGAACCCATTTTGGGCGAATCGTTTGGCCGTTTCAGGAAGTTTTGATTTACCGGTGAATGTTTTGCGCCATGTGATTTATAACATTTGCTCTAAATACCGCACTCGTGAAGGTGAATTTCTGATTGAGGAAATGAGTTGTGAGTTGTTTACGGACCGGATCGGGGAAACGGAAATAAAAGGGTTTAAGGTCGAATAATAGCCTCCCCTAAATCCCCTCCGAAAGAGGGGACTTAAAAACGCTTTGATAAAGTGCATTGCTGGTATTCAATCATTCTGTCGTAGTGGGTGTACTCTCACTCAATTTCGGCGCAAAGATATTTACGCATCCCGGAAAAGTCAAGGGTTTGGGTTTTCCTGACCTACTTTCCAGAAACAACGCTTCGCGCTCGGTCAGCTTTTTGCCCGCGGTAGCTTCGGTGCCTGAGCTTGTCGAAGGCAAAACCGGACATTCGCCCTTGACAAGAATCCGTGCTGCTCAATGGTACTGGCTTAAAATTAATCGGCGAGCCAGATGCCAAAATAAGTCTGTAAGGCAACAGCAAAACAAAATGAAAGATTCAAACGGATGGGAAGTTATTCACACGTATTCAACCAAGCAGTCTGTCGAAGACGGCTTTCTGGTGAAAGTTGAAACCGAAGCT
>JBBRXN010000036.1:0-50430 GCA_038248385.1 Bacteroidales bacterium | reverse complement strand
TATTTCCAGCCATTTACAAAGTTTCCTGTAATATCATGATAATAGATATATCCCGAAAAATGCTTTTCCCTTGATAGATACGAAATATCAGATAGACTTCCTTCCTTATTGTCGTGGTATTCCTTATCGCCAACAATAGTCATAAGAAACTGATCAATTCGTGCTTCCGCTTTATACTTCACAAAAACCATTCGGGTTAATGATCTAATCATTTTCTGATTTTTTGTTATTTTCCAATCGTTGTATGAAGCTTCGGTGGCAAAACCAAAATAACCTTGAACAAGTAATCCAACTTCAACCACTTCAACTTCATTGTTTTGAGAAGAAAACCCATCGCACCAATCAGGCTTAATACCAATTTTCACTTTATCAATACTTCCTGATTTTAAATTTATTTCTCCCTTCCATTCGCTACCAAACCAGGCTTGTGCCTGCTCAACTGTAAACTGTGAAATGTTTTGTACTGGCTCATCATTTTTTAGATTCTCCTCACATCTGTAAAAACTCAACAGGAGCAATAAGAATAAAACCAAATTTCTAATTTTTTTCATACTTTTACAAAGGTTGTGGGCAGGTAAGCGGTAACTTCCTTGCCCGGTTAAACAATCATTTTTTTGGGCAACCCGGCAACTGTCGGGTTGTTTTTTTATAATAAATAAATATAAGGCGAATAAATCAAATCGACAAATGCCTATTGTGCAATTACCCCCCCCCATTTAATCATAAACTATTAATTTTCAATAGAATAAAAGCAAAATGTTTTGAAACATAAAAAATAGTTGATTTTGGAGGGTTACCTTTTATTTATATAAATTTAAATCTTTGAAACATTCCGTAAAAAATCATTAACAGTTTTGCGTTTGTAGAAAGTATCCATAAATTTGATATAACCTTGTACCTATGGAAACAAACCTACTTCACCGGTTACATTTAAGGTTTTCGCTGGCAGGTAAATTTACGCTGATCCGCGAAAACCGAAAATTAATTACCCAATTCATACTTACTGTTCTCTTTATCGTGCTTGCCGCATGGTTTGTCAAACACGAAAAATCGGAGTTTGGCCAGGTAAAAGAGGCGCTTCTGGCATCGCAATGGCAATACATTGTACTGGGTATCCTGATTACAATAATCTATATTGTGCTTCAGGGTTTGATGTATAAAATGGCCTTTTCATCAGTCAGGAAAAAAATACCCTTGGCTACCACCATCCTGCTTTTCCTGAAACGCAATTTTATCAGCATTTTTATTCCTGCCGGCGGAGTTACATCGCTTGCTTTTTTTACGGGAGACATCGAAAAGAGAGGGATATCGAAAACAAAAATCCATTTTGCCTCTTCAATTTATGCATTTGTTGGTATTCTGTCAGTGGTCTCAGTCGCTATTCCAATATTCATTTATGCACTGATAGATGGCATTACCGGCGCAGGCGAGATTTTTGGTTTGTTGGCCATGATACTGGTTGTTTCGGGACTTCTCCTTTCCTACCGTTCGATAGTGAAAAAAGGATATTTGTACCGCATCCTGATCAGGTTTTTCCCATCCATCGTGGTTTTGCTTGACGATTTGATTACCCATACCATCGACACCAAAAGCCTTGTATTCACTGTTCTGATCTCAATTATTATTGACCTTATTGGCATTGTACAATTGTACATTGCCATGCTGGCATTGAATTTTCACCCTTCTCTTTTTTATGCCATGATGGGATACCTGACAGCCGTTATCTCACTGTTTGTCTCTCCATTTATGCGCGGCTTGGGCGCCGTAGAAGTTTCATTGACCTATATTCTGACCCGTTTTGGTTATTCGGGTGTTGAAGCCATTGCAATCACTTTTCTATACCGCTTTTTCGAGTTTTGGCTGCCTTTGTTTTCAGGAGCGATTAGTTTTCTGTTAAAAATCAACAAGCTTTTGATGCGGGTTATTCCTGCCTTTTTGATATTCATTTTAGGAATCATCAATATTATCTCAGTAATTACACCCGCGATACACGAAAGGGTTCAGCGACTCGAAGATTTTATTCCCGTCGGTGCAATTACAGCTTCCAATTATTTTGTTTTGCTGGCCGGTGCTTTCTTGCTCTTAACTGCGGTATTTATGCTGAAAGGATTACGCAATGCCTGGTGGATTGCCCTTTTCCTGAGCATTCTTTCGTGTATCGGACATTTAACGAAAGCCATTGATTATGAAGAAGCAACAGTTGCTTTACTAATAGTGCTCATGCTTTTGTTTTCGAGAAAAGACTACCATATAAAGGGAAATCCACGGATGCATGCCATTGGCATAAAGACCGCTTTACTTAGTATTGTTGCAGTGTTGGTTTATGGCACCATCGGGTTCTACTTTCTGGATAAAAGTCATTTTGAAATAGATTTTGATATCGGGCAGAGCATCAGATATACCATTCAGAATTACTTTTTGGTGGGAAGCGATGATTTGATACCTGCCAGCCGGTTCGCCAAAAATTTCCTGATTTCGATAAATATCTATGGGCTGATATCCATGTCATTTCTGTTCTATACAGTTATTCGGCCCTATATTATGAAAGGGTCTGCTGCTCCTGAAGATCTGCTGGGAGCCAAAAAGTTATTAGACAAATTTGGACGTTCAGGATTGGATTATTTTAAAACATACAGCGATAAAATGATTTTTGAGCCGGAAGGTCTGGAGGCTTTTATTGCTTACCGGATAGCAGGAAACTACGCGGTAGTTCTCGAAAACCCTGTTGCCGAAACCCCTGAAAAAATGAAGCAATGCATCGTTCTTTTCGACGGGTATTGTTACGACAACAGTTTAAAAAGCATTTATTACCGTGTGCCGGAAGAAAGCCTTCCACTTTACAAATCGCTTGCAAAAAAAAGTATGTTTATTGGCCAGGAAGGTGTTGTTGACCTGCAGACTTTTACTCTGGAAGGTGGTAAAAACAAGGCATTGCGCAATGGCTTAAACAAAGTGGGCGAACGTGGATACAAATGCACCATCCACACTCCTCCTTTAAAAGATGGATTGCTGCAAAAGTTAAAAGCGGTTTCTGATGAATGGCTTGAATCTACTGACCGGAGCGAGATTGTCTTTTCACAGGGAATGTTTGTTTGGGAAGAATTGAAACAACAAACAGTGATCGCACTTGAAAATACCGAGGAAAAAGTGATCGCATTTCTAAACATTATTCCTGATTTTGCGCCTGGTGAAGGCACCTACGACCTGATTCGCAAAACAAATGATGCTTCCAATGGCGTGATGGATTACATTCTTGTCGAATTGTTCAAATATCTGAAATCGCAAAACTACTCAAGCGTTAATTTGGGATTTGCACCGATGAGTGGATTGGACGATCCCCATACCTTTTCCGAAAAATCAATGAAATTTGCGTACGAAAAAATCAGGTCGTTTTCGCATTACAAAGGATTACGAAATTTCAAGGAGAAATATTTTCCGGTATGGTGCAACAAATACCTGATCTATACCAATGATTACGACTTATTGCAAGTGCCGGCAGTATTAACAAAAGTGATCAAACCCGACAATGATTAATAAAAAAACACTCATCATTATTGCCTACATTTCGTGCTTCACCGCATGTATTGGCGATTTTCTGGCCACTTATGTTTTAGGTGACTATTATCCGGGTTACAGCCAATTGACCAACACGATGAGTTTACTTGGCGTGACGGAGAGTCCGGTTTCCGGTATCATTTCAATATGGTGGATCATACTGGGATTTCTGATTATTCTGTTTGCCTTGGGTTTTAATAAAGCATTTGATTCTGAAAATAAGTATGTAAAAATCGCAACCTGGTTGTTGATTCTTTACGGATTGGGTGAAGGTCTTGGTTCAGGAATATTTAAAGCCGACCATGTAAATAATTCCATGACCACATCGGCCATTATTCACGAAATTTTGGGCGGAATAGGCGTTATTGCTATTCTGATTTTGCCACTGATTATGCAAAAAGTTATTCCACGCGCATCCAATCCAGGGTTTCACACGCTTTCGATGATTGTATTTTTTGCAGGGATCGTTTTTTTATTATTGTTTTCGTTCCGCCTTTTTCATCAGGGAAATAACGATTTGACGCTCTACAAAGGACTTTGGCAGCGTTTGTTCGTACTCGATTATTATCTGTATCTGATGATAATCGCTGTAATGATGATTAAAGATCAACAGGTTAAAACCAAACATTTCTGAAATATGAATAAAATTTCTCAAAAAAAAGCCATCCTTTTTCTGATAATTCTTTTGCCAGTTTTTAATTATTCAGCCGGCGCCTCATCCGTCGATACTTTGAAATATGGGAGTTTTGGGAAGATGCCCATTTACCTGCCAGATTCCGATCCAAATGCAGTAGTTCTTTTTGTGTCGGGTGATGGAGGTTGGAATATGGGCGTAGTTGAAATGGCACTAAATTTAGTTAGGCAAGGTGCTCTTGTTGCTGGTATAAATATCAAGTATTATTTAAAACAGCTTAATTCTCTTTCTTCAAAATGCTACTTTCCAGCTGCCGATTTTGAGAATCTTAGCCTGATGCTTCAGAAAAAGTACAAGCTAACCAAGTACAATAAACCCATTCTTGTTGGATATTCATCAGGAGCGACTTTGGTTTACGGTATGCTTGTACAGGCTCCTGCCAATACTTTCAAAGGAGCTATTTCGCTTGGATTTTGTCCTGATATCGAGATAAACCGTCCGCTTTGTACCGGGTCTGGTTTGAAACAGCATGTGTTAAAAGAAGGTAAGTCATTTTACCTCGAAGCATCGGATAATTTGACAGCCCCATTTATTGCCCTTAATGGAATGCAGGATCAGATATGTGATTTTGCATCAACGCAACAATTTATGAAAGAGGTAAATACCGGCCAATTGGTTGCACTGCCGAAGGTTGGTCATGGATTCGCTGTTTTTTCCAACTGGATTCCTCAATATAAAGAAGCCTATAAAAATGTGTTGACGGCTCCTTCATTTGCTGAACAAAAAACAACTCAGAATTCTCTCCTGCAATCTCAAAACCTGATGCCTCTGCCCGGAGATCTTCCGGTTGTATTGATACCCACAGCATTGAAAGACGATTCTCATCCAATGGTTTTTCTGATTTCAGGCGATGGTGGCTGGACCAGTTTTGATCATTCCATTGGAGAATCACTTGCTGTAAAAGGAATGCCGGTAGTTGGGCTGGACGCTCAAAAGTACTTCTGGAATGCCAGAACACCTGATGAATCGGCAACAGATGTTGCAAAAGCAGTTCAGCATTACATGCTGCAATGGAACAGAAAAAAATTCATTTTGGTTGGCTATTCTTTTGGAGCAAACGTTGTCCCATTTATTGCCGACAAACTGCCTCCGGATTTAAAAGACTTACTGATTGGAATTTACAGTTTATCACCTTCCGAAAAAGCTGATTTCGAAATTCATCTAACCGATATGCTGGGAATCGGCGGAAAAAGTGAAAATTACAATGTTCCTGATGAAATACGAAAACTAAAACAGTTCGGTACTGTTTGTATTTTTGGTGAAGATGAAGAAGAAACATTGCGCACCCGTTTCAAAGAAGCCGGTGCGAAAATCATTACCGTTCCCGGAAACCACCATTATAACAACAATCCGGCTGTGGCTGCTGATGCCATTTTAAAAGAAGTTGTAAAAACTGAAAACAAATAATTTAGACGAAATGGAAAAACTATTCTTGTTAAAACCCGATTTTAAGGACATTAACCGTAGTGCAGAAAACAAATACTTTTGTCCTCCATGCACGCTAATCGAAGGACTTTTATCTTTCTATCCGCGACTTCGAAACGAACTTGAAGTTCACTATGTAGATTTTGAGCGGCCCCGCCCGGCAATTGTTGATTTAATCGGTGAGGCCAATCAAAGTTGCCCGGTATTGGTCCTCGGCGATGGAACTTTCATCAACGAACCGGATGAGATTATTCGGTATCTTACTGAAAATCATCAAATAGCACAACCACATTAGCAAAGAACAGCTTTTTGATCGGAGACAATAAAATATTACTTTACAACCACCATGCGGTTATCAGCCATTCGGTTGTTGAATTGCTGCACAATGGCTTTCATCAATTGTAGTTCCTCCGGAAAATCAACTGTTCCAAGCAGGTTCTTCGTTAATTCCGGATCTTCCTTCCGGTTATAAATGGCGGTGAGTTTATCGTCGGTCAGGTAAAAAGCATAATCTCCGCTTAAAAACTGGTAAGAATCCTGAACGTAATTGATCACGTAACGGGGACTCTTTGTATCGCGCAGGTTATGCCCAAATGCGATGTATGGATAGGGATAATTCAGGTAACTGAGTATCGTAGGCATGATGTCAATCTGCTCAGCCAGGCCATTATCGACTCCTTTCAAACTTCCATCCGGCTTATAAAAAAGGAGAGGAACGGCAAAGTCATTCACCATTGTGTAATATTCCTTTATGTCTGAAGGTACCGCATGGTCGGCAGTAATCACGAACAAAGTATTTTTAAACCAAGGCATTTTTCGGGCTGAATCAAAAAACTTCTGAAGTGAATGATCAGAGTAACGGATACATTTGTTGATCGGAATTCTCCCTTCAGGAAATTTACCCTTGTATTTTTCCGGAAGTTCGTACGGATGATGCGATGAAACCGAGAAAAGAGTGGTTGCAAACGGTTCTTGCATTTTATTCATCTCACGGGCAAAAAACTGCATAAAAGGTTCATCCCAAATACCCCAAATGCCATCAAAATCAGCATCATTGCCATATTCGTTTCGCCCGATATATTTCTGGTAACCGGCAATTTTGGTGAAGGCATCAAAACCCATCGAACCATTGGGCGCTCCATGAAAAAAGGCAGTCTGATATCCCTTAATAGATAACAAACTGGCAATGCTGTTGATGGTGTTTCCTGAACGTTCGGAAATCACGTAAGGCAGTACCAATGCCGGAATACTTGCCGTTACCGAAGGAATGGCGTCAATTGATTTTCGCCCGTTCGCAAAAGCATTGGGGAAAACAAGACTTTCGTGAATCAACGAATCCAGAAAAGGAGTGTAACTTCTATCGCGCGGATCTTCAAATTGCGGATTGAGTGCCCCGACAAATGCACGGCTGAAACTCTCCAAAATAATGATCACCACATTGTCTTTAAGGGCAGGTCCAACACTATCTGGTATATGAACAGGCGAATAAATGCGGTCCAATTCTTCTTCTGAAGCAAAATAGGTTTTGTGTTCGAAAGCCTTCTTTCCCCATGTTCGGAAAATACAAAACGGAGTGTTCTGTACCAAAGCCATTTCTTCGGGCGAATTGACAAAAGCCCCGGCATTGTTCATGTTGATTGGGCGTGTACTGTGCCGCCAACCACCACGCATCCCCATAATTGAAAGTCCAAGCACAAGCAGAATTACCGGAATGCCCGAAAGGAAATAAATAAACGGATGCCCGAATCTGAAAGGTTTCGGCTTTAACTGCGAATACAAAATTGAAAGAGAAACAAGTAAAACGATCAACATCAGTGGTATATACCAGAAGTCGTAAAAGAACCGCATAATCAGGTTGGTGTTTCCGGCATCATAAGCCGCGACATCGAACATGCTGGCAGTGGTGCGTTTCAGGATATACCGGTAATAAACAATGTCGATCAGGTTGAATGCGATTCCGACACCATTGACAATCATAAAAAGCCATTTTAATCCATGTTGGTACCAGCCGCTAAACTTAAATTGAAAGGGCAAAAGAAACAACAACATGTAAACCGCATTCAAATATAGCAGCGCGCTGATATCGAACATCAAACCACCTTTCATGATGGTTAGAAATGATAAAAATGTGACTTTGGAAAATAAAGCGCTATTGAAAAGGTAAAACAAAATGCGACAGATAGAATAGAAACCCATCAGGATCGCAAACCGGTAAATCAAAACCAGATATTCGTTGGTTTCGCGTTTCTTCTTATTAAACCGTCGTTTCAGTATCCGTTTCATTCAAATAATTTGCCTGCAAATTTAGCAGCTTATTTGAATCGCAATTGCAAATTAATAGTTTTGTAATAAGATTGATTAAACCTATTTGTAGAAATCGAGTCAATGAAACCGTGAACTAACGATTAGCAAGTGAAGATAACCATTGAAAACCTCAACAAAGTCTATCCCAACGGCAACCATGCATTAAAGGATGTGAACCTGGAAATCAATAACGGCATGTTCGGATTACTGGGTCCCAATGGTGCAGGCAAATCGAGCCTGATGCGCATATTGGTAACCTTGATGCAACCTTCATCAGGAAAAGTAATTATGAATGGTTACGATTTGACAAAAGACCGTGAAGAGATTCGCTCCATGCTGGGGTATCTTCCACAGGATTTCCGCTTTTTCTCGCACCTTAAAACCTACGAATTTCTGGATTACGCAGCACGCCTGGCAGGAATGAAAATCAGCAAAGAACGCAAAGTGGCTGTTGATAAAATGCTGGAAGAAGTGGGTTTGTTTGAAGCACGCGACCGTCAGGCCAATAAACTTTCAGGAGGGATGAAACGCCGGCTCGGCATTGCACAGGCGCTGATCAACAACCCAAAAATCATAATTGTTGACGAACCAACTACCGGACTTGATCCGGAAGAACGCATCCGATTCCGTAATTTGCTTTCCACGATTTCAACGCAGGATGTGATCATTATTCTTTCGACCCACATTGTTGGTGATATTTCGAGTTCGTGTACCAACATGGCATTACTAAATCAGGGCGGTTTGGCATTTAACGGCTCGCCCGACAAATTGGTTGAGCGCGCCGAAGGAAAAGTATGGCTCATTCAGGCTACTGAGGCAGAATACCTTGAAATCAACGAAAAATATCCGGTTATCTCGAATGTACCAACCAGCGAAGGTTGGGAAATACAGGTGGTAGCCGACGCTATCAACGGTTACAGCGGGCACAACATCGCTCCCAACCTGGAACATGCTTATGTGTATTTTATGGAAAATAACTTAAATCAATGGACCGCTATTTAAAACTGATTAGCTATGATATCCGTTCATAACATCAATTCAATTGCCAAATACGAAATAACCACACTTTTACGCAGCTGGTTTTTTCGGATATTCGCCCTGCTGGCCATGGTTATTTTGTTCTTTTTCAACATGGCCATTTTGGTCATGGACAATGGCGGAAATTGGGATATGAAAGCTATTTCGTCGGCCATTCCATACATCAATCTTTTAATGCTAAATACAGTTCAGGCAATTATTGCCATCTTTTTGGCTTCCGACTTTCTGAAACGCGATAAAAAACTGGATACAACCGATGTTATATACATTCGTTCGATGTCGAACGGCGAATATGTGGCCGGAAAAACCATCGGAAACCTGGTTGTTTTCATTATCCTGAATCTGATTATTCTTTCCGAAGCGCTTATTTTTAACCTGATAGCCGAAAATGTAACCGTTAACTGGTTAGCCTATCTGGAGTACTTTCTGATCATCAGCCTTCCTACCCTGATCTTCATTCTCGGCCTTTCGTTTTTTGTGATGAGTATTCTGAAAAATCAAGCCATCACATTTATTCTTCTGCTTGGTTATGTAGCGGTTACCATTTTCTATCTTAACACCAAATATTATTACCTGTTCGATTACATGGCTTACAGTATGCCGTTGCTGAATTCTGATTTCATAGGATTTGGGAACCTTCAGGCTATAATTATTCACCGCGGAATGTACACCTGTTTTGGCATTGCTTTTATTTTCCTCACGATAACCTTGCTCAAACGCCTGCCGCAAAGCCCGTTTAGCAACAAAGTAACACTGTTCCCGGCATTGATATTTTTCGCAGCCGGCATCTGGCTTGGCAATATGCATATTTCGACTTTCGTAAAAAATCAGGAAATGAGGGAAAACATGCGTTCACTGAACGATGCCAATCAAACAGTCCCGCGTTTAAAAGTTGAAAACTACCACATTGAACTCAGTCACAAAGGCAACTACCTGGAAGTAACAGCAAAGCTGAAAGTAAGCAATCCGCATGATAAGTCAATCAGTCTCTTCGTTTTCAGCCTGAACCCGGGATTGAAAATAAGCAAAATCAGTTTCAACGGTCAGGAAATTGCCCATGAACGCGAACTTCAATTAATTGAAATATCCGGATCAAAACTGGAGCCCGGCGAATCCGCAGAAATTGAATTCACCTATAGCGGAAGTATGAACGAAGCTGCGAGCTACCTCGATATTGACGATAAAACACTTCAGGAACCTTTTAGGGCAAATATGTTTCAGATTGATAAACGTTCGGCCATTGTTACTCCTGATTTTGTTTTACTAACTCGCGAAAGCAACTGGTACCCGATTGCGGGAACTGGCTTCGGAAAGCAAAGCAAACAATGGATGCAAAAACAATTCAGCAAATTTGAAATCAGCGTAAATACAAAACCCGGACTGACAGCTATTTCGCAAGGAAAGTCAGAGCAGAAAGACGGATCTTTCCATTTTACCAACAAGCACAATCTTCCACAGATATCGCTGGTGATTGGTAATTATGCGCAGAAAACCGATACCATTGACGGACTTGTATTCGATTTATACTTTCACAAAGAACACGATTATTTCACCAAATTTTTCGAACCTGTCAAGGATACCATTCCAACACTGATTGGCACTGCTTTAAAGGATTATGAGCGAAAGATTGATATGTACTATCCGTTTGAACGTTTTACAATAGTTGAAGTTCCGGCACAGTTTTATTCTTATCCGCGCACTCTAATTGCTGAAAGGGAGCAGATACAGCCGGAAACCATCCTTTTCCCTGAAAAAGGGCTGCTGGTTGGCGAGGCTGACTTTGCTGGAAGTATTAAAAGAATGGAACACTGGGGGGGCGGTCGCGGCGACCAGGCCAGTACGACTCCTGAAGAGAAAAAAATTATGGCCTTCAATAACTTTCTGTCACTCTTTACACAAACCGCAGCACGGCCGGATGTAAGCAGAAGCCAGGGAGAAGTTCAGGTAGAAGAAAAGGCCAATCCTTTGTACTTTTTCCCCTTGTTTTATAATCATGCCTACTTTGTACAATCTGATAAATGGCCCATTACCGACCGCATTTTTGAATCGTATCTGAAAAAGTCTTCCGAATCGGGGGCGATGGGGTGGATGCGCAACATGCAGGGAATGACCGAAAACGAACAGGCAAATCTGGCATTGCTCGATTATTCGTTTGCCGAATTGTTAAACGATCCGGAAAGAATAAAAATCATCGACAATGTGATCCAGTTGAAAGGATCAGCACTTTTTTCCATCATCAAGCGCAAAGCCGGTGACGAAGCATTCGATGATTTCATGTTTAACTTTCTGAAGAGCATCAGGTTCAATTCAACTACTATCGAAGATTTTAACACAAGGATTCAGCAGCAGTTCGATACTGATTTGTTGCCATATATGGATAAATGGTTCAACAGCAAAGAATTGCCAGGCTATTTGATTGGCAGCGTAAAAGCAGTAAATGTGCTCGATGGCGACCGCCTGAAAACAATGGTCAAATTCAAGATCACCAATACCGAACAAACTGAAGGAATTGTTTTGGTGCAATTCCGGATTGGCGAAGGGGGAGGTCCGGGGCGCGGACGATTTGGCGGCGGGGGTGCAAACATGGAAACAATAGACAAGCTGTTATACCTCGAAGGCACACAAACCAAAGAAGTGAGTTATCTGCTCGACGGTACGCCCCGCAATATCACCATCAACACACTAACTTCCAGAAATATTCCGGCTGAACTGATGCTTCCGCTCGATAATATTGAACAGGATACGAAAGCCACTCCTTTCGAAGGCGAAAAAATAACCGATAACCCTGTAAGTCTGGCCGAACCGGGCGAGTTTATCAGCGACGATGAAGATTCAACATTCCGTTGTACTGTTTCGGACGATGAAAGTCTTCTGCAAAAATTACTTCTGAAAGAAGAACAGACCAAAGAACGGTTTATTGGATTCAACACATGGCACGCACCGAGAACCTGGCGGGCAACTACTAATAGCGGTTTCTTCGGAAAGTTTATCCGGTCGGCTCATTATGTGAAGGCGGGTGACGGAAGTAAAAAAGCTGTTTGGAGTGTTCCGATCAAAGGAGCTGGTACCTACGAAGTATTCAGCTACTATACAAAGATGCGACGACGTGGACGCGATAGTCAGGCAGACGGCGAATACACCTATACCATACGCCACAATACAGAAAAAGAAGAAGTAGTGATTGATTTGAATACAGCAGAAAACGGATGGAACAGTCTTGGAACATTCTATTTTTCGGGCGATACCGTTAAAGTTGAATTGGGAAATAAAACAGCGGCACAAGTGGTGGTTGCCGATGCAATTAAGTTCGTAAAACAATAGAGGAGAAACGAAAGTGTTTAGTCGCAGTCATCAGTCACAGTATAAGAAGCTGGCAGCAAGCGGCTTGAAACTTGAAACTTGAAACTTGAAACTTGAAACTTGAAACTTGGAACTTGGAACTTGAAACTTGGAACTTGGAACTTGGAACTAAAAATATAAACTTCAGATGATACCAATTATGCTTCTAAAAAAACTAATCCAAAGGGGACTCGCGCTGTTCATTTTTTGTCAGCTTTTGCTACCGGCAAATGCACAACAAATACTGACACTCGAAAGCGCGATGGACATTGCACGCTCCAACAGTCCCGACATTCGCCGCTCGTTGTTAAACCTGGAACGCTCCGAACAAACGCTGAAAGCACAGAATGCCGCACTCAAGTCGAATTTTTCGTTAAGCCTGACTCCTTTAAGCTATGATCAGCAACGAAGGTTTGATATATATAATTCGAGGTGGTACACCAGTAAATCGACCCAGTCGTTTGGAACACTGACGGTTTCACAACCATTTTTACCAACTGATGGAACCATTAGCTTAGTCAACCGCTTTGGCTGGCAGAACAATTATGTCGAAAAACTCAATGGAACCGATCAGAACAAAGTATTTACCAACTATCTTTCACTGAGCATCGCACAGCCTTTATTCACCTACAACCGAACCAAACTCGAGTTGAAAGAACTCGAGCTGGACCTTGAAAATGCCCAGTTGAATTACGCCATGCAAAAACTGAACAGCGAAAAACAGGTCACCCAATTCTTTTATAACGTTTATCTGGCACAAATGAGCCTGACTATTTCGCAGGATGAATTTACCAATACACAAAAAAGCTATGAGATCACCCAAAACAAGGTAACTGCAGGAATTTCGGCCAAAGAAGAACTCTACCAGGCCGAGCTGAACTTTGCCACTTCAAAATCAGCCGTTCAGAACGCTCAGGTAAACCTCGATAACTACAAAGACCAGTTTAAACAATACATCGGATTAGACATCACAGACGAAATAACTGTAATGACCGATGTGATTATGACCCCGGTAGAGGTAGATGTGAAAAAAGCGATTGAATTTGGTCTTAATTCCAGAATGGAACTCCGTCAGCGTGAAATCGACATAGAAACCTCCCAGTTTGCATTGATCCGTACCAAATCGCTTAACGAATTCAGGGGCGATGTAAATTTGTCGTTGGGCATTAGCGGTGACAATGAAAAACTGCTGAATATCTATGATAATCCAACCAACAATCCGAGAGTGTCGGTCGCTTTCAATCTCCCGCTCTATGACTGGGGCGAAAAGAAAGCACGCATCAAAGCTCAGGAAGCAGTAATTCAAACTCAGGAGCTGAACCAGACTGAAGAAAAGAAACAAATTATGCTCGATATCCGCAGGGTTTACCGGAGTTTGCAAAATCTTGTCAATCAAATTGAAATTTCCAAACAGAATGAAAAAAATGCACAACTGACCTACGAGATCAACCTCGAACGGTATGCAAACGGCGACCTGACCAGCATGGATCTGAACCTTTTCCAGAACCAGCTTTCGCAGAAGAAAATGTCTTATGCGCAGGCATTGATCGATTACAAAATTGAATTGCTGAACCTCAAAATTCAATCGTTATACGATTTCGAGAAAAAAGAAGCAATTGTTCCTGAAAACCTTATTCAAAAGAAACAATAAAACACCACAGAATATGAAATCATTTCACCAGTTTATCGCTTTGATTGCCCTGTTCGGCACTTTCACAGCTTGTAATACACAACCAACAAATACTGCTACCGAACTGGCTGTTCCTGTTTCGGTTACCGACATCAAACCCAAGTCGATCGAAAAAGTGATCAATACCACCGGTACACTGAATGCCACAAAAAAAGCGGTTGTCAATACCGAAATGACCGGTCAATACAGGCTACTGATTAATCCGCGCACCCGCCGGCCATTTGCGTTGGGCGATGTGGTCGAAAACAGACAGGTGATCGTTCAGATTGAAGATGCTGAATATGTAAACGGTATCGGGCTGGAAGCAAAAAAATTAAACCTCGATATTACCGGGCAGAACATGAAGAAGCAAGAGTCGCTTTACGAAAAGGGAGGTGTTACTCAACTCGATTACCGAAATTCGGAAGTAAACTATACCAATGCCAAGGATGCTTTTGAACGTGCCAATCTTCAACTGGCAAAGATGAGAGTTCACGCTCCTTTTAAAGGGGTAATTACCGATTTGCCCGCTATCACCAACGGCACTCAGGTGAATACGGGAACCACTGTTGTAAGCCTGATGGATTACAGCATCATGACTGTTGAAGTGAACCTTCCGGAGAAATACATTGGAGATGTTAAGATTGATCAGCTGGTCCGCATCATGAATTATACTTTGCCCAACGATACTTTGCCCGGAAGTGTCAAAGAACTGTCTCCGGCCATTAGTACTGAAACCCGCACTTTCAAAGGGGTTATCCAGATCGCCAATCCTGAACTGAAACTTCGCCCCGGAATGTTTGCCAAGGCCGACATCGTACTGGCAAGAAAAGACAGCGTGGTCGTTATCCCAAAAGACATCATCATATCCAGCCAGCGCGGGAAATCGGTTTTCATAGTGGATAATGGAACTGCTGTTGAAAAGCGAATCACACTTGGCTACGAAAATCAGAATGAAGCTGAGATCACTTCAGGATTAAAAAGAAACGACCGCCTGGTAATTAAAGGTTTCGAAACATTGAAAAACCGGTCAAAGGTAAAAATCGTGAAATAAACTGAACGAATGAAGAAGTTAACACAATTTGCTGTCAACTATCCGGTTACCATTCTGATGATGGTACTTGCCGTTGTCCTGCTGGGATACATTTCCTTTGACAAGCTGGGTATCGACCTGTTTCCGGAGATAAACAACCCACGTTTGTTTATCGAGATCAAATCAGGAGAACGTCCTCCCGAAGAGATGGAAAAACAATTTGTCAAAAACCTCGAAGCACTCGCCATCCGCCAGTCGGACGTAGTGCAGGTTTCTTCTATTTCGAAAGTGGGAACCGCCCAAATCACTGTTGAATATGCATGGACCAAAGATATGGATGAAGCTTTCCTCGATCTTCAGAAAGCCGCCAGTTCATTTGCACAAAACCAGGTCATCGACGAGATCAACATCACCCAACACGATCCGAATACCGCCCCGGTAATGGTTGTCGGCCTTTCGCACGAAAGTATTACCGACATGAACGAACTCCGGAAGGTGGCCGAAAACTATATCCGAAACGAGCTGGTAAGGCTCGAAGGGGTGGCTGATGTGGAAGTGTCGGGCTCGGAAGAAAATCAAGTATTGATTGAAACCGATGAATACATGCTGGATGCGTTCGGGCTCACCCTCGACGAACTGAGCACCCGCATACAAAGTTTCAACCAAAGCATTTCGGGCGGATCGATTACCGAAATGGGCTTGAAATATGTGGTGAAAGGAGTCAGTTTACTGACCGACCTGAGCGACTTTGAAAATACCATTGTTGGATACAAATCAGTTATCTCAGGCGATCTGCTGGCTGTAAAAGCTCCAATCTACCTGCGCGAAGTGGCAAAAATCAGTTTCACCAACAAGGAGCCCAAAAACATTGTCCGTTTGAATGGACAACGCTGTCTGGGTCTGTCTATTTTCAAGGAAACGCGGTCGAACACAGTCAAAGCAGTCAAAGATATTTCGAAAACGCTCAGTGATATGGGGAAGGCGTTGCCGGGTTATCAATTCAAAATAATTACCAACCAGGGAATTTTTATAGATAATGCCATCAAAGAAGTTGAAAACACTGCCTTGATGGGTATTTTTCTGGCTGTGCTGGTGCTGTTTGTTTTCCTCCGACGTATCGGAACTACCCTGATTGTGAGTATAGCCATGCCGGTTTCGATTATTGCTACCTTCAACCTGATGTATTTCAACGGGCTCACCTTGAATATCATGACCTTGGGCGGTTTGGCATTGGGGGCCGGAATGTTAGTTGACAATGCCATCGTGGTTATGGAAAATATTTTCCGGCTGCGCGAATCCGGTTTATCGGTAAAAGAAGCGGCTATTCAGGGAACTTCGCAGGTAAGTGGTGCAATCACTTCATCAACACTTACCACAATTGTCGTTTTTCTGCCCATTGTTTACCTGCACGGCGCATCGGGCGAACTATTCCGCGACCAAGCCTGGACCATTACCTTTTCGTTGCTCTCATCGTTGGTAGTTGCTACCCTGCTGATTCCGATGATGTTCAATTATTTTTATAAGAACAGTCCGAAACCGGCAGTCCAAAAGTCACTTAAAATCAAAGGATACGGAAAATTCCTTGGAAATGTACTTCAGTACAAATGGGCCGTTATCATTGCAACCATTGTACTACTTGGGCTTTCCGTGTTTATTTTCCCTTTTATCGGAACCGAGTTTATGCCTAAAACAGAAACACGCCAATTTAGTCTTGATTTAAAAATGCAGGAAGGAACCCGGCTCGAAAGGACTTCGGCTGCTGTTGATAACCTGGAAGCTATTGTGCGCGAAGTGTTGGGCGATCATCTCGAAACTGTTTACTGCCAAATCGGGCCTTCAACCGGAATGCTCGATAGCCAGGATGCGCTTTTCCAGGGAGAAAATACAGCCAACATAAAAATAATTCTAAAACCTGAAGGTGAATATGGTTCTACCTCAGCGATTCAGGCTATTTCACAGGCATTAGGAGAAATGCCTGACATTGAAATAAAATTTGTTCAGGATCAAACCGCTTTGGGTGGCTTGCTGGGAACAGATGAAGCTCCGCTTGTGATCGAAATTCAGGGTGAAGACCTGGATGTTATTCAAGGTCTTTCGAATCAGGTAAAAACAGCTGTACAGACAATTCCTGAATTATACAATCTCGAAGCCTCTATGGAAGGTGGTTCGCCTGAAGTTGAAATCATGGTTGACCGGTTGCGTGCCGGGATTTTCAATTTAAGTGTGACCAATGTAGTTACCCAGATTCAGAACCAGCTGGCAGGGAAAGTTGCAGGGACGATGGAAAAAGGCGGTGAGATGCAGGACATCACACTTCGCTTGCCAGATAAAGGACTGGCCGATTTGTCGGATATGGTTGTTAAAAACGGAACACAAGTGATCCGTATCAACGAAATTGCAGAAATCCGCGAAGGTACTTCGCCCAAAGAAATTTTCCGCAGGAACCAAACACGTATTGGCAAAATTACCGGCTACATGGACAAAGATATTGCCCTCGATAAGATGGTTGCCAAAGTAAATCTTGCCATTGCCGGCATCCCGCTTCCAACCGATTATAAAATCAAAATCACGGGTGAAGAGGAGAAAAGGAAAGAATCGATGGATGCACTTAGTTTTGCTATGATTTTATCAATTGTTCTGGTTTTCATGGTATTGGCATCCCAGTTTGAGTCGCTGTTGCACCCGTTTACCATCCTGCTCACCATACCGGTAGCGGTAGTTGGCTCTATTCTGATCTTTTTCATCCTCGGACAGACCCTCAACATCATGGCGATTATCGGGATTATAATGCTGGTGGGAATCGCGGTCAATAACTCGATATTGCTGGTTGACCGTATCCTGCAACTTCAGAAAGACGACGTTCCGCGTATCGAAGCCATTCAGCAGGCCGGACAGCAACGAATCCGTCCTATTTTGATGACCACTGCAACCACCATTCTGGCATTGATGCCGCTCACCATCGGATTCGGCGAAAGCGTTTCGCTGCGAGCCCCAATGGCATTGGCAGTAATTGGCGGATTAATAACCTCAACCATCATGTCGTTAATCGTAATCCCTTGCGTATTCGATGTTTTCGACGGAATGAAAGATAGGGTCAAAGCCTCCCCTAAATCCCTTCCGAAGAGGGGACTTTAAAAAAAAGCTGCATGCAATTACGTGTCTTTTTTGGCTGTAAAACATCTATTTAATTGTGATGGAACAGAAATAAGCTGATATTAACAGAACAAGTTTTCATAAAAAAACAGCGTCCGGGCTTTCCCCCTGCGGGGGAACAGGAAGGGGGCTTTTAACTCATTCTCATGAAATTCATCATACATCGAAAAGTACTGATCAGCATGTTGTTTCTGGGGCTATCCGTTTTGGGTTACGTTTCCTATAAACAATTGCCTGTTGAATTGTTGCCCAATGCCGAACTGCCCTTTCTATATGTTCAAGCCAATTCAACCACCGAACTGGCTCCCGAATACATGGAAAACCATGTGGTGATTCCATTGGAAGGAGCTATCGGCACACTCGAAGGTATTGAATCCATTGAGTCATTCGTCAATTCACGGCAAAGCTCCATCGTAGTATATTATACCAAAAATGTCAACTTTAAATACGCCTACCTGAAACTTCAGGAAAAAATCAATGAAATGCAATCGACCATGCCAACCGGCGTTCGGGTGAATGTGGCCAAAGTTGACCTGAAACAGATGAACAGCCAGTTTATGGAGTTGCAGGCACGAGGCGAGGGCGGAATTGACCGTGTAAGAACCATTGTCGATCAGTACATTCAACCCGATTTGGAAAATATCGACGGAATTGCAGCAGTAAACGTGTATGGTGGAAAACAAAAGTCGATAGAAATTATTCTCGATACCAAAGCTTGTGAAGCTTATCACATCACGGCCGGCAGAATACGATCGCTGCTTGCGCAAAATACCGGTTCGCGCACTTATGTAGGAAATTTAAAGGAAAAAACCGTTCAGTATTTTGTACATGTTACAGCCGAATACACTAAGGTGGAAGATTTGGAAAACCTGGTGGTTGCCCCTGGACCCATTTTGCTGAAAGACTTGGCTGAAGTCCGCTTTGGAGTGAAGGAAGAAACTTCATTCAGCCGTGTAAACGGGAAGGATGCGGTAACGATATTGCTTGTGAATGATTCACAGGCCAACCTGATTGAACTCTCGAAAGCCACCCGTAAAATTGTTGCTTCCCTGAATGAGAAAATGGCCACCAAAGAAATTGAAATTGCTGAAATAAGCAATTCTGCCGATCAGATGGAAACAAACATCGATCAGATCATGAACCTTGCATTGGTCGGGGGAATTATGGCCATATTTGTACTTTGGATATTCCTTAAAAATTTCCGAATCGTTTCTTTTATAGCCTTGGCCATCCCGATTTCCATTTTTACTTCGTTCAACCTGTTTTATGCTTTTGGTATCACTATCAACAGTCTGACACTGGTTGGAATGGCACTTGCCATTGGGATGCTGCTCGACAACAGTGTGGTGGTACTCGAGAATATTTACCGGCTTGCAGGCTTAGGAGTTTCACCCATGCAGGCGGTTGTACAGGGAACCACCGAAGTTTGGCGTTCCATCGTAGCAGCAACTCTTACCACAATCGTAGTATTTTTGCCCTTCCTTTTTTCGAAGAATTTCATGGTAGTAATGCTGGGTTACAACATAGGTATTTCGATTATATCGACTCTCCTTGTTTCGCTGGCAGTGGCCATATTGCTGGTTCCAATGGCCTCTTATGCGTTGTTGAGGCGACAGGTTGCCAAAAATATCTTCTACGAAAAAGTGACCACCAATTCGCGGATGGTTCAGATTTATCTTGTTCTCCTGAAATCGTGTATGCGTAATCCGGCTGCCACCATTATTGGTGGGATCGTTCTGTTCTTCCTTGTTGTTTTTATCAGTCTGGCTGTCAGCGTAAGCTCACTTCAGGAAGTGGAGAACAAGGAAATTCGTTTGTATGTGACCATGCCTTCGGGCTCTTCGCTCGAAACCACCGACAAGACTGTTCAGGAAGTGGAGAAGAAACTGGAAGATATCGCCGAAAAAGAAGATGTTGTCAGCAAAATCGAGGAAGAACAAGCCATCGTAACCATCAAACTGAAAGATAAATACGAAGAAATTGCCGACCGTACTTTTGCTCAGATCAAAAGCGATATCAACGAACGCACCAAAGGAATCAAAGCCTCATCAATTTCGTTCACACAAACACAAAGCACCCGCAGTTTCCAGGGCGGCAGTCGAAATATGATGGGAAGTTTCCAGAAAATGATGGGCATTGGCACCGACGAAGAAAAAATTGTACTTAAAGGTCAGGATTTTAAAAAATTACAGGCCGTGGGCGAAGACCTGAAATACTTTATCGACCAGCTTGAATCAGTTAATACAGTGAACCTTAATATTTCGGACAACCGACCCGAGGTACACCTGTATTTCAATCCTCTGTTGATGACCGAATATAATATTACGCTGAATAATGTGTTGTCTGAAATTAATTCCTTCTCGAAAGAAATAGCGACCAATATTCAGTACAAGCAGGGAGTTGACGAATATGAAATCATTATTTCGCAAAAAGAACCAATCGAAGGCGAAAAACAGAAAACGGACCGCAACATGGAAGAACTGAGAATGTTGCAGGTAAATGATGCGAATGGCGGGATCCACGACCTTCAGGATTTTACCAACATTGTTTACGCCAACGGACTTTCGGGAATCAACCGGGTAAATCAGGAAAAACAAATTGAAGTCAACTACCGGTTTATAAGCGAAGCAAGCAGTTCGAATGACCTTTTGGCAGCCTACCGTTACGAAATTGATGAACTGGTGGCCAATTACAACCTGCCTTCGGGCGTTGCGGTGGAAGTGGTACACGAAGAAACTGATTATTCGGAGTTTTATTTTCTGATTGGCGCTGCCATCCTCCTGATATATATGATTATGGCATCCGTATTCGAATCAGTGGTAACACCTTTTGTCCTGCTCTTCTCCATTCCGCTGGCAGCCATCGGTTCGTTAATCGCATTAATTGTGACCAACAACAGTCTGCTAAATGCCAACACACTTACCGGATTCCTCATTTTGTTAGGGGTGGTGGTCAACAACGGGATTATCCTGATCGACTATACCAATATCCTGCGAAAGCGCGGTTTCCGTCGTAACCGGGCTCTGATGACAGCAGGTCTTTCGCGTGTTCGCCCGATCCTGATTACCGCCATTACCACCATTGTAGGCATGTTACCGCTGGCTATGGGCAATGCCGAATACGTGAGTGCTATCGGTGCTCCTTTCGCTATAGTGGTAATTGGAGGATTGACACTGAGCACCATCCTCACACTGGTATTTATCCCGACTTTCTATTCCGGACTCGAAAATGCCATCGAATGGTATGAGGAACAAACACTTCGCACCAAAATCATCCAATTTGTTTTAATGGCAGGTTTGTTAGTACTTATTTACCTGAATGTTGATTCAGGATTGTGGAAAATGATCGATTTTTTACTGGTGATCATTCTGGTTCCCGGATCAACCTGGTTTGTGCTCAACAGCCTGCGTAAAGCCCGCAACAGGTTAATAGGCGAAGATGATGCACTAACGATCAGGATCCAAAACCTGGTTAAAATTTATGACCGCGAAAGTCGGTTCTCACGAGAATGGGAAGCAGGCAAAAAAATACGCCGCAGGGCAGGTCTCGAAAAACAGTTCCATACATTGAGCGAATTCGATTACCTGATATGGCAGCTGCCGGTGCTTGGATTCCTTGTATATTTCAGTTTCATTTATCTTGATGCCGCCTTCTGGTCGCTTCTGCTTTCTGTCGCAATTGCCAACCTTGCCCTGAGTATGTGGAAACCTTTTGGCTTTTTCCTTAATTTCATGGCCGAAAAATCAGGTAAAAAGCTTCCACTAAAAATCTTCAGGTGGGTACAAACCTTCCTGCTTTGGATTTTGCCTGCTGTAGAATTACTCCTGGTTTGGAAAATAACCAAAACCATCGGATTGGTTGTCACTTTTGGTGTGTTGTGGTACCTGGCCCTGACTATTTCGGTAACAGCGAAAAAATTATATCAGGAAAAAATAAATGTTGACCGGATAACCGGCCGCTTCGGAACCTTGCGCCGCGGGGTTTTGCGATTAGTGAAACAAATACCGGTACTTGGCAAACAGCACCAGCCATTCAAGGCATTAAACGGTGTTTCGCTCAATATAGGTACCGGAATGTTTGGCTTGCTGGGTCCCAACGGAGCCGGTAAATCTACCATGATGCGCATCATCTGCGGAATTTACGAACAGAGCTACGGGAAAATCTGGATCAACGGTATCGACACCCAGGAAAAACGTGAAGAGTTGCAAGGATTGATCGGTTATCTGCCTCAGGAATTTGGAACTTATGAAAATATGCCTGCTTCTGACTTTCTCGATTACCAGGCCATTCTGAAAGGGCTGACCGATAAAAAAGAACGTGAAGAACGTATCGAATATGTATTGAAGGCTGTTCACATGTGGGAAAAACAAGGCGACAAAATCGGTTCATTCTCAGGAGGGATGAAACAGCGGATCGGTATTGCCCAAATATTGCTGCACCTGCCTAAAATACTTGTGGTTGACGAACCAACTGCCGGACTTGATCCGCGCGAACGCATCCGTTTCCGCAACCTGCTGGTTGAATTGAGCCGCGATCGGATCGTGATATTCTCGACACACATCATCGAAGATATTTCGAGCTCGTGCAACCAGGTGGCAGTGATCAACCGCGGACAGGTAAAATACAACGGAACGCCATCTGACATGGTGCATCTGGCCAAAGACATGGTTTGGCAATTCGATATGCCTGTTGCCGAATTCGACCTGATGGAAAACAAACAGCTGGTTACCCACCACATGCGTCAGGGCGATCAGATCAGGGTGCGTTTTCTTTCTAAGAAAAAGCCATCTGAGGATGCGATACTTGCCAATCCGGTGCTCGAAGATGCTTATTTATGTTTGATTAAGGACTTAAAATGATTAACGATTGAATATTAACGATTAACAATTGAGGATTAACGATTAACGATTGAAAGTGCAGAGCTACTTCGTTAATCTATAATCGTTGATCGTTAATCTAAAATCAATATAAAATAATATAGCAATGGAATCAACAATCTCAGTCGCCAATCTTTGGACCTTGTTCCTGAAAATGGTGAAATACAATATGAAGGTCATTTTTGGAAACCGGTTTATCTGGTTTGTACTGGCAGCAATCGCGTTTTACTTTTTTATTGCCGTCACCAGAATTTTTGAAGGCGACCAAATGGACGAAAGTTTCATTTACGGTTTGCAGATAATGCCAGGACTGTTACTTATTTTTTATCCAATGACCTTTGGTATTCAAAACGATCTGGATGCAGGAATTCTTGAAATACTTTTCGGAATACCGGATTACCGTTATAAAGTATGGCTGGTGAGGCTGATGTTGGTTTTTATATTGGTTTATATGATGATGATCGGGATCACCGTGATGAGCTATTACCTGCTCGCACCGGTCAACATTCTTGAAGTGAGTACACAAGTGATGTTCCCCATTTATTTTCTTGGTTCGATGGCTTTCCTGTTTTCAACCATCATTAAAAACGGAAATGGAACCGCAGTGGTAATGGTAATCATTGGCGTTGTGTTGCTGATTTTGTCCGGAATATTTCAGCGCACTATGTGGAATATTTTCCTGAATCCGTTTGAAGTTCCGAATCGCCTCAACGAAATGGTTTGGCAGGAAATCGCTTTGAAAAATCGTATTTTTCAGGCTGTTGGCTCACTGTTGTTTGTTCTTTACGGATTGTTTAACTTACAGAACAGGGAAAAGTTTTTGTAAAAGAGACGGAAGAGGATTCCATCAACAATCATCAATTCAGCCGGTCAGTCAGGGTGCAGGTTTTCTTAAATGTTTTGGTCTGCCCGTCACGATCGAACAATTCAACCAGAACAATGTAAACTCCAAGGTTTAACCGTTGACCGGAATCACTGTCTCCATCCCAAAGCCAACTCCCTTCCTGCCCTAGCGACTGGTTTTTAACCAGAAATTTCACTTGTCGGCCAACCACATCAAAAATCCTGACATTGGCAATGTATCCGGGTTTACTCAACTTGAAGTGTATGGAAAGTTGGTCGTTATACCCATCACCATTGGGCGAAAATACTTGAGGTTCAGGAATAATTTCATCCTGAATTTCGGTTTCACTTTCGGTTTGTGAATTGGGCAATCCGGGAGTCGCAAAACCCGCATAAGCTGCCGCCGAAGCCCAATTGCTGCGTTCGGCAGTTGGTTTTTCAAATGAAATCCGTTCGAGTGAAACGCCGTTGTCATCAGCCAGAAATGGGGAGTGCATTTTAGCGGAGTAACTGAATTCATCAATCACCACAAGCGAATCGTTTAAAAGAACTACGGTTCCTGCATCATCAGGAAAGCTGGGAACAGATTTCATCTGACAAAAACTTTCCGGATTATTCGAAAAATATTGTGCCTCAATTATTTTCGGATCTTTGGTACAGGTCAGATATTGTCCGGGTTTTAAATATCTGATTACTGAACTGACATCATAAATCTGCTTCAGGGCCAGTGTGTCGTTTCTGCCTGCAAGTTTCAGGCGGTGAATGGGAACCGGAACTTCCGAAACGTTTACCAGCTCAACGAAATCAACTCCTCCTGAAAGCGGGTTAAACAGAATTTCGTTGATCAGGACAGATCCGACTTCAGGAGAAAAAGTGAAAGGAAACAACCGGGACTCAGCAATCATGGTTTTCCCCTCCTGATCACTTATTCCTGAAATACTTAAACTCAACAGAACTCCCTGCACTTTACCAAATTGTATATCAATGGATTGGATTGAACCTTTCGTAGGTGTTGTCTGTAAAATTGGAATATTTAAATTGTTTTCATCAGTCAGCCTGAAATTATTGATATGTATGGAAGTCGGGTTGAAGGGTTTGTTAAAAGTAACAGATAAAGAATGAGAATTGATTAAAGTTAATCCCCGGATAAAAAGCTCTGCCGGAGCACTTTTTACTGAAATGTCATCAATCCACAATTGACCGGCTCGTGTTGTGGTGTAATAAAAGCAAAGACCAATATTTTTGAATGCACCAATACCGGAATCCCTTCCTGAGAATGATTTCTGATCTGTTTCTCCGGCATTTTGATAAATCAATGTCCAGATTCCCGGTGCTGTTCTCCGAACTCCGATAGTGGCCTGAGTTGAAGCATTCCAGTCTAAATCAGACTGAACGATCAGGCTGTCGGGTTTGCCATTTTTGATCCGCCAGAGTTGGAGCAAATCAGTGCTACCGGAGATATTCACACCTACTGCCCATCCATTGATCAGGTCAGTTAATATCGTGTCGGCACTCAGGTAAAACCAGAACCGATTGGAAGAAGAAGGATCCCAATTCCCGTTTTTAAGTTTGAACGACCATTCAATATCGTAACTGTTCCAGTCAGCTCCGACCGAATGAAATATCGCTCCGTAGCCGCTGCTGGCTTTTGCAGAATGCTTAAGTGAAAATTCACCCGAAATTTTTCCAAAGGACGAAACTTCCCAATCGTCCGTTTGCTTCCAGCCGGAATGATTGCCATCTTCAAAATCATCCTGAAAAATGGAATTGAGTGTATCCTTAATCACAAAAGCTGCTGTTATTTGAGAAATGCAAAGTTGGTCAGGATGATGGCAAAATGCAGTTTCACTTACGATTGTTAATAAATAGACAACTAAAATTAGAAATATAAATATTTTTCTGGCCATTTTTGGAAAATTTAAAAGTAAACAGTTATTTTTGATCCTTCATTTAATATCACGGTTTTGAAAATCTGAATTAAGTTAACAAGATTTGATCAAATAACCAAAACCGATTTCATATATCAGGTAAAAGTTAGTAACTCAATAAATAATAGTAAAAATGAAAGTTGCAATAGTAGGTGCCAGTGGTGCCGTAGGCCAGGAATTTCTGAAAGTTTTGGATGAAAGAAATTTTCCGCTCAATGAATTGGTTTTGTTTGGTTCAGGTCGTTCGGCCGGTAATGAGTATGAATTTAAGGGAAAAAAACTTGTAGTCAGAGAATTGAAGCACAACGATGATTTTAAAGATATTGATATTGCCCTGACTTCGGCCGGCGCTTCCATTTCCAAAGAATATGCAGATACTATTACAAAGTATGGCGCAATCATGATTGATAATTCAAGCGCGTTTCGCTATGACGACGATGTTCCTTTAGTGGTTCCTGAAGTCAATCCTGAAGATGCCAGAATTCGTCCACGCAATATTATTGCCAATCCAAACTGCTCAACGATACAGATGGTTGTAGCATTGAAACCGATTAATGATCTGTCGAAGATTGTCCGGGTGCATGTAGCAACTTATCAGGCAGCGAGCGGAGCCGGAGCACAAGGTATTGCCGAGTTGGAAACTCAGATTAAACAAGTTGCCAATGGTGAAGAACCGACAATTCAAAAGTTTCCATACCAGTTGGCCATGAATATCATTCCTCAGATTGACGTTTTTCTCGAAAACGACTATACCAAAGAGGAAATGAAAATGAACTGGGAAACCAAAAAGATCATGCACACCACCGCTGAAGTGAGCGCCACCTGTATCCGTATTCCGGTAGCACGCGCACATTCCGAAGCTGTTTGGGTAGAAACTGAAGAGGCCTTGGATATTCAGGAAGTAAAAGCTGAAATGGAAAAACTGGAAGGATTAACTGTTCTGGATAATCCGGCCGAGAAAAAGTACCCGATGCCATTGTTTGTTTCAGGCATGGACGATGTGTATGTAGGTCGTATCCGCAAAGATGTAACCAATCCGAAGAGCCTGACATTCTGGTGTGTTGGCGACCAGATAAAAAAAGGTGCTGCGTTGAATGCCGTTCAGATTGCCGAGTGGCTGATCCGGAATGGAGAAATAAAATAGTATTTATTCTGACCATATAGAAAAAAGACCTGTTTTATTACAGGTCTTTTTTCTATGTTTCTATCTCAGCAAGATTACTCCAACTGTATTAGTATCGAAGTACAAAGTTGATAGGAACAGTAAATGAAACTCTTACAGGTTTCCCGCCCTGTTTACCTGGTTTCCATTTTGGCAAACTGTAAATAACCCTCAATGCTTCCATGTCAAGAGCAGGGTCAGCTCCACGAAGTATTTTGGCATCTGAAATTGAACCGTCTTTATTTACAACGAAATTAACGGTAACTTTTCCTGTAATAAAACTCTCGGCAGCAATAGCCGGATATTTGATATTTTGACTTAGAAAATGCAACAATGCACTATTCCCTCCCGGAAATTCCGGCATTTCTTCCGCAGCATAGAAAATTGTTGCTTCATCTTTCTCAATTTCTTTGGGGGCCGACAATTGTGGTTCAACATAAATTGCAGTGTTTTTATCAGCTCCTGAATCTTTAATGTACAATTCTTCGTCAAGCTCTGTATCATTCTCAACAATTCGAATTAGGTCAGCAACTTTCGGCGGCGGTGGAATGATTGGTTTAACTTCTTCAAAGCGGACCAATGGAGCCAGCTCTTCAACAGCCATATTTTTGTCGAGGATTCCTAAAGAAATTAGCTGATTCTCTTTAGTAGTTGATTCAAAGCCGTACAAACAAGTTGCAATTGCTAAAATTAACCCTAATTCAATAAAGATTTTCCTTTTGTTTTCGAGATCTGCCCGAAGTGATTTTTTCGTTTCCATAATAAAAGTTGTTTAGTTTTCTGATTCATTTTTTGTTTTCATTGCAGTATTCCACATTTTGCAGAATCGAATAGAAGGTGCTTGTTGATCACAATCAGTGGCCGATTGATTATGAACACAGTTCATGAGATTGCGATAGTTTACTTTACAATAAAAACAAAAATCAGGCCAGAAAATTCCGGGCCTGATTGAATATTTTCCGGATTTCAGTGATCCGGCATTATGGATAAAATAAGAAGAATAAGACACCAAATTGGTTCGTAAATTCAGCAAGCTGTCGATTCTTTACTGTTCTTCATCCCCAGTCCAATTCTCATCGTATAGGAAATCATTATAGGGAAAACGGGTAACATGAATTTTTTTGACTTCCTCATACAATGTATTCTTGAGGTTCTCGATATTTTCTTTAGTTCGCGCTGAAACAAACAATGATGGCGTGTTGCATTTTGCCATCCAGCTTCTTTCCCACTCTTCCAGCGAAATATTACTTTTTGTGCGCGGACTTAAATCATCCTGATGCTTCTCAACAAATGTGAAAGCATCAATTTTATTGAATACATAAATCATTGGTTTCTCTCCTGCCTTGATCTCATTCAGGGTCCGGTTCACTACTTCAATTTGTTCTTCAAATCCCGGATGTGAAATATCTACAATATGTATCAGAATATCTGATTCGCGCACTTCATCCAATGTCGATTTGAATGATTCAACCAGGCTGTGCGGTAATTTTCGGATAAATCCCACTGTGTCGGCAATCAAGAAAGGCAGGTTCCCAACAACCATTTTACGCACAGTGGTATCAAGCGTCGCAAATAGTTTGTTTTCAGCAAAAACATCTGATTTACTGAGCAGGTTCATCATGGTTGATTTGCCCACGTTGGTATAACCGACCAGTGCCACGCGTATCAATCGGCCACGGTTTTTACGCTGGGTATTCATTTGCTTGTCAATCTTTATTAATTGCTCTTTAAGCAAGGCAATTTTATCCAGAATAATTCGTCGGTCGGTTTCGATTTGTGATTCGCCGGGTCCGCGAAATCCGATCCCCCCGCGCTGACGTTCAAGATGGGTCCACATTCTGGTCAGTCGTGGCAGCATATATTGATATTGGGCCAGTTCGACCTGTGTTTTTGCATGAGCAGTTTGTGCCCGTTTGGCGAAAATATCCAGGATCAGGAAAGTCCGGTCAAGAACCTTACATTCCAATACTTTTTCAATGTTTCGGAGTTGTGTCGGACTAAGGTCATCATCAAAAATTACGGTACCGACCTCATGCGATTTGATATACGCTCCGATTTCATCGAGTTTACCTGTTCCAACAAAAGTGGCATGATTAGGGATATCCAAACGCTGCAGAAAATGTTTTTTCACCTCGGCCCCGGCAGTGTCGGCTAAAAATGCCAATTCGTCCAAATATTCTCTTGCCTGGGCTTCATCCTGATCCCTTGTAATCAGACCAACAAGAACTGCTGTCTCGGTTATAGGTGTATTTTCAATCATATTTTCAATCGTTACCAATAAAAAATCCTGGTTCCGTAGAAACAGAACCAGGAAATCTTATAAATATTTAATTCGTTTTTACTGAAGTACAAAGTTGATTGGCACAGTATAAGAAACCCTAACCGGTTTTCCTCCCTGTTTGCCGGGTTTCCATTTTGGAAGACTGTTTACTACACGTAACGCTTCTTTATCCAATGAAGGGTCAACTCCACGGAAAATTTTAGCATTGGTGATTGTTCCGTCTTTTGCAACTACAAAGTTAACAAAAACCTTACCCTGAATACCGTTTTCCTGAGCAATTACAGGATATTTGACAGACTGGGCAATGAAGTTACGCAAAGCCAAAGCACCTCCCGGGAATTCAGGCATTTCTTCTACAATAAAGAATACAGGGGCATCTTCCTCTTCTTCCTTTACAGTGGAAACCTGCATGACTGCTGTAATGGCAGTTTTAGCATCAGCCTCAGTATCTTCAATTTGAAGTTCGTCTTTAATCTCAGTGTTGTCGTCAACGATCACCAACATATCAACAACTTTGGGTGGTGGTGGTGGTGGTGGTGGTGGGACTTGATCTTGTCGGGTTATTGGAATAATCTCTTCTTCAACTGTTTGACCGGACATTGAACCCAGAGAATCAACCTGGGCAACCTTATTAGTCGCTTCAAATCCGTACAAAGCAATCGCAAGAGATACCACCAACCCTATCTGAACAAAAATATTCCTTTTGTTCTCCAGATCCGCTTTAGGTGATTTCTTGAGTTCCATAATTAAGTGATATTAGTTTATTTCTTTAACGAAAGTACATTTAGTATTGCGGGGCTAAAGATAAAAAATAATCTTCAAATGCAATAACCGTCTTATTCGAAATTGTGATTTTTTAAAAATTGAATATGAACACAGTTCATGAGCAATATAAATTAGCTTTCAATTTTTAATGAAACACAAAAATCAGACCATTAAATTTTTAATAAGCTGCCAACAGATTTGAAAAACTCCGGAGATTCGGGTACTCCGGTAAAAGGTTATTGTGAATTTCTTGATGCTCATATTGGTCATCGGTGAATTCATCCGCCCGGAAGTGGCATTTTACAAGTCTTGTTCTTTTTTTGCCATAAGTATGTTTCTTTTTTTGCACTCAACACCAGACATTTTAGTCCAAGTTATAGTTCAATCGTTACATTGGCAGGAATATAACACTGTAACTCACTGATGACCCTTCCTTTACTGTCCTTTTCTATGTTCTATGTATTGCTTTTGTCAAGCGTTTCGCTTTCAAAATTATCCTGCCACTTTAACACCCAATTCAGAGCCATTGAAATCTGGGAAAAGAGGGTTGTACAGCCCCCTGAATATAACTCAGTTTGTGCCTGTACAACCCTCTCAAATCAATCCATTTTCAACCTTATTCTTTTATAAATTTATTCGTTGTAACTGAGTTCTTGCCGGAAATCTGAATGATATAGACTCCTTTTGCCAGATTATTCACATCAATTTTCTCATTGACATTCAGCTTACTGATTAATAATGCCCCTCTCATGTCAAATATTTTAACGGTTGCATTTTGTGGCAATCCATTAACAAATAAACTTGACTTTACAGGGTTCGGATAAACAGTAATGTCAGATTTATCAAGCTTACTAACAGCCGTAGGGCTTCCATTATAGAAATATAAATTATCCATATAAAATGCACCATTAAGATCCCAAAAACCAATTTGTGTAACATTGGATAAATTAGCTCCTATGAAATCAGCCAAAGCAATATCTATCGAGTTCCATGTATTAGGTGTTAAAGTTTTTGTTACTTTTTTGTCTCCATTTGAAACAATACCTATGGTCATTGAAGCTAAAGTAGTAGGATAAATATCTACGTGCAATCTAGTCATCGAACTTATATCGTTAGATGTTAAACCATATCCGAAACAACAAGTAGAGGATACATTCTTTACTTTATTGGCAGGAGTAACACTGGATTCTTCTGTCATTGATGTTGCGGACCAATTTTGATACTCTGATGCTACAGGAGTGTAGGCATCACTAAATATCGCAGTAACTTTTGCAGCGGCTACAGTTGGAGTTGGTGCATTCGGCACGGATGCTCCGTTCTGAGTTACTACAATAGTTTGGGTTGTTGCATCGTTTCCCGTAACTATTACATTTGCAGTTCTGGTTGCTAAAGCCGTGTTAACAGTTGCTGACAAGTTAATAATTGCATTGCCGGTGCCGCTTGCAATGCTTGGTGTAAGCCAGGTCTGATTGCTGGCAACAGTCCAGCCGATTGCGGAAGTAATATTAAATGTCCCTGTACTGCCGGCTGGTGATGCAATGGTTAATGCATGGGTTGAAACAGCAACTGTAACATTTACATCGGTCCAAAAATAAATATTGTCTAAATAAATATCTTTTGCCAAAAGATTTTTTGCATTTATACGCCATTCATCAGATGTAAACATTAACTGATTAATAGCAGTAAGGTTCTGACCTCCGGTAACAAATTCAGTAAGCGGAATATCAAGACTGTACCAACTACCAGCAGTAGTAATTGTCTTTGATAATGCAATATTTGTATTTACATTAATCGTAGCTACCCACAACGGAGTTGCAGCTGCATCACCTGACCAGACATCCAGATGTAAATACTTCATGGATGATACATTTTGTACATTACCCGTAAAATCAATTCCCTGAAAAGACAATTTTCCGTACTTCAACACATTATGGGTTGTTCCGGCAATAGTGTATGACGTCATTGTAGATCCATTAGCAGTTTGTCCCCAGTCAGGAAAAACATCAACACCTGCTATGGGTGTATAGTTATTAGTCCCATAAATAGAAATAACATTCGCAACCGGAGGTGCAGGTGCTGCAGGAAGAGTGGTTGGTGCTGTAGCAACAACAGGTGGAGTGACAGTAGGCATTACAACATTATCAATATAAACGGTAACTTCGGATGTTCTTGGGGTAAAATCAGGGAGAAAAACTAATTTGTTGAATTTTTTTCCTACTTGAGCCGTTAAGTCAAAAGATAATTCTTCCCACTGATTGATTACGGTGTTTGCACCTGGAAATTCTGTTCCACCGCCAAAATCCAGACCCTCAAGCTTTAATTTAAAAGAACTAATTCTGCTTTTATACACCATTACCTTAACTATTTTAGTAGCTTCAGTAATAGTTACAGTACCAACATTTGAAGTGAATAAACCGCCCCATTCTGCAGCGGTAGGCGCTTCAACAAATTTCAAACAGTTTGCTGAAGTGTTAATTCCGGTTGTGGCAGGATTTGCAATCGGACAGGTTAATCCAGCCTGATTATCAACACCTCCGGCACCATTGGCAAATGCCCCCCATGTCCAGTTTTGACCGACTGTTTCAAAGTCAATTTTTGATTGGGTAAAGCCCAATACACTTATAACCAAAAAGGCTATTAGTAATCCAAAACGTAAAAATTGTTTCATAACATTTGTTTTTTAATTGTTTATAAAAATGATTGACTGAAATATAACTTTTTTTATTGTTTTTTAAAAATTTGCTTCTTTATACACTCTTACGTAATCCACGTACATTGTTTGCGGGAAAACAGTTCCAACAACAGAATTACCAACAAAATTGCCACAAACAGCCAGGTTAAGAATGATAAAAAAGGGATGATCGTAAACCCATTCGCCCTTTTTGCTTTCTACTTCTGTTCTGGTAATCCTTTTGTAGAGGGTTTCGTCCACATAAAAGTCAATATTTTCCTCTGTCCATTCTACAGCAAAAACATGATAATCAGTATCAAATCTGGCATTTTCAAATCCATAAGTCTGAGTAATGGCATTACCACTGTATAAGACCGGCCCGTGTATTGTTCCATGAACAATATTGGGTTGTTGCCCTTTATATTCCATAATGTCAATTTCACCGCATTGAGGCCAATCAACTGTTGTTTTATTATTACCTAATAGCCAGAAAGCAGGCCACATACCTGGCCCATAAGGCATTTTGATACGGGCTTCAAAACGGCCATAGCCCTGATCAAAAAGCCCTTGAGTCTTGATTCGTGCCGAAGTGTATGTTGACCCATCATACCTGGCCGTAATTTTAAGACATCCTACTCCATCGACTAAATCAAGGGCAACATTTTGGATATTATTCGTATAGGTTTGCCACTCTGCGTTTCCCCAGCCTCCTGCTCCTAAATCGTAAGACCATTTCGTTGCATCTGGTAATTTATCTGCCGGGATATTATTAAATTCATCCTGCCAGGTTAATTCCCAGTTGTGCTTTTTGATTTCTGAAGTATCTTCACAACTCCAGAATGTAAACGTTAAAATCAAAAAGAGCGCACATTTTGTTGAAAATAATTTATTGTTTCTCATGGTATTTTCTTTTGTTAGTGTCTTTGTATGTTGTGCAAAGTTTATTAATCCACAACTAGTTACGATAAAAATACACATTATCTAAATATAAATCGGTCATCTTGGGATTTTGAGGGTCTGCAGCAATAATCAAAAATACTAAATCTGATTTTGATGCCAATCCAAAGCTTGATAACGGAATATCCAGACTTTTCCAGCTACCTGTGGACAAACCAGCAATGTAATTTAATGGTTTTTCACCTGCCACATTATCCTTTATTATAAGTTTTACAGGTTGATTGGTTAAAGTCGGAGCAACCACATAAATATCCATGTGCAAATGAGTCATTGAAGAAGCATTAATGCTATTGAACGTTATTGGCAAATAGCTGAAAGTGCTAAAACTCATGATATGATTTCCATTAATAGAAAGCATATTCAAAACATTAGTAACGTAGTCCCATTTTGGAGTATCGATGCTAATATTAGGATAAGCATCACTAAACACTGAAATTACATTTGCTACAGCTACGTTGGGTGTAGGAGCCATAGGTACAGTGTTAGTCAATTTTATGGTGCCGGAAGTTGTCAAATCTCCTAATTTTGCGCTAATAGTAGCAGAGCCTGTACCTTTTAGTGTTACTACACCCGATTCACTTACCGTTGCCACATTGTTATCAGAAGATGTAAATGTTAAATATGAAGAAGGCACTGCTATTTGTACACTAACGCCGTTAGGCAGGCTCACTGTTTCAACTACATTGCTCGTATAGGTCTGACCAACGAAACCTGCAGAAGAAGGCCAGCTGGCAACATTTGAAATAGAAAGTTGCTGATGTGCAAGTGTTCCTAATTTCTCGAATTTTACTTCATCAATCCAGATGGTATATCCCGAACCGTCAACCAACGCTCCTGCAGCATAAGAAAACATTCCCTTTTCATTAGTAAGCAAGGATGGATCGGGTATTGGAATAATAAATTTTTGCCAGTTGGAGTTTAGTTTTACATCTAAAGCTACCTTATACTTATCCGAAAACGTGCTTGGGCTATCGGGATAGCCACCAAAACTGGCATTCATGGTTGCAGGCTGAGATGCTCTGGCCCAAAATGTGAGTGCATCATTCCCGGACAGGTCGCGTGCCATGGAAGTATAAAAAACACCACCTGCAAAATTCCCGGCAGGATCACTGGCATCGGGTATATCAAATTTCATTGATGCAGTTCCCTTATACTTTTGAGTATAATCTATGGAGAAAGCCGTTACTTTACCCCATGCATCAAATTTAAGGTCTCTGCTGAATGCATCAATAAAAACTTCCGGAGTTGTCGGATAATTTGTAGCCAGCTCCAAATTGGCTGTATCTTTCGTGCAACTGACGGCTGCCATCAGAATGAATACTGTCAGCAGAAAGCTTATAATATAATTTGATTTAATCTTTTTCATAGGTATCATTTTTTTGTTTGTTTACTTGCCTATACTAAAATTCAAATAGACTCTGATTTCCCATTCATTACCATTTCCAAATCCCAATACAGTTGGATCTGGTTTCATTTCGCCAGTAGGATCAATTATATATGCGGGAGCGTAACGCGGAGAATATTGGTCCATAGAACGCCAGGTACCGCGAATCCCAAAGCGGGTATCAGGTAAATTGAACCAATTTGGTTTGCCGGCAGTAGTTGATAAATCAGCCATTAACTGGAGCGGAAATGTTAAGTTAAAATCACGGTAATAGTCATAAGTTCCCCAGTCATTTACCTTAACCGAAGACAATAATTTTACTTTTTTATAAATCAAATTCAGATCACCACCATAACGCTGTATCAACCTTTCATTACTTCCATTTGATTGTGCAGTGCCTGCTAAAAATTTGGCTATAAATCCAAAATCCGTGGTTAATTTTGAAACTATACGTGTATTCACTTCCCACAAATCATGTGCTTTAGGCGCACCAGGGAATGCAAAAATTGTACGGTTCGACATTACACCAATGGCTGCATCTTGTGTTGTTGGAAGATGACGATAAACGATATCTAAGTTCATAGCAAATGGTGAGTCTTCTTGCTGATCGTTATCCCAATCGTACATCCAGGTACCCGGAGTTGGATCATAAGTTAATAAAAGTTCAGCTGCTACAGTTTCCCTATTTTGTCTTACTGCAAAGGGATCTTCGAGAATATTTCTTGGTCTGCCGGGAGCTTGTACATCCGCAGGTATCGGCCCAACAATGGGTTTCTGCCATAAGAAATTCGGCGCTATCTGAAAATCACCTAAACCATAGGTAAAACCTGACAGGAAGTTATATTGATTGCCGCGGCCACAATCTTTAAGTGTCCAGCCGGTATATATTTTTGTATAATCTGCACCTCCATCGGCAACTATTCCCATAGCCGCCCCCTGGGCATACCAGTTGAAAGGACCGGCAGTAAGCGATACTTTTGCTTTTCCACCCCAATTGTCTTCACCTGAGATTTTATCCTGATATACTGTATAATTTCCTGTTTCACCGGTTACAATCTGAAAGGTCTGACCATTTTGGGTCTGTCCCGACCAAATACCACCAAGTTCGATTCCGAGAGGTCCGAATTTTCTTTTGATGTCTATGGTAGCCCTGCGATTTTTCGGAAGCGGGATAGCGAAAGAACTTTCGGCAGATTTACGTTGTTCGAGGTCTTCGTGATAAATCCCGGTAATGTCAAAATTCCTGACAGTCCGGCTGTATTTTACCAGTATGGCCGGATTCGCCCCCCACCATAGCTCAGGTCCAAAAGCAAATTTTAAACCCTTCAGCGATTTCTTGGCTTCAATTTCAAAACCATTGGGAGCATTGCCATTGTATATATCCAGGTTCGGTCCATAATTAGTTTCAGCATACAAACCGAAAAAGTCACCTTCGTAGCCCCAATGATAATGACCGGTACGATAAAATCCTTTAAGATTAAACATTTTGCCATTCCAATCGAATTCTGCTCTGTATAACTTCACACGTTCTGCAGCAGCAAGATCTACAGTAGTGCCCTGGTCGGTTGTAATGGAATTTGTACGCCCCCGGTTTTCGTAAAATATTTCATCAATGGGTTTATCAGCCACATTGCCAAGGATATTAAACGATACGTTTGCATGAAAATTATCGGTTGGTTTAGCATCGACATTTAAATAGAAAGATTGCATCTGATCAAAACCCTGACTGTTCGGATAAGTGGTATTCCCGGAAGTCTTTTCTTTTGGGGTTGAAGTCAGATAACCACCGGTATAAAATGAAGTTATTTCACCCCTCAGACCTACCTGAATTTTTTTCGATTGCTCAGTATTCAAGTCGGCCTTATTTCCTTTTGCCTGCAGCACAGCATCAATTATCTGAATATTTGAAAAATGATTATCCACTGATGTAAGTGTTGTTCCCTCTGCGTAAGGATTAATTTTGTAAGCTTCTTTCAACGCATAATACGCCGCACGGGGATGAAGTTCGTAAAGCCCTCTTACATTGGTCTCACCTTTGGCGCAAATACCAAACCATTCTTCGTTCATGTTGTTTTCATCCGGCACATAGTCGAACAGATACCCGCCATTATTCCATGAAGCATTATTGTCATGTATATCCAGATTACTGGTTTGTTTATATTTCCACCATCCATCGCTGAACTGGAAAGTAAACCCGCCAATGGAATTGCCTGCCTTACCCAATCCTGCTGCATTTTCATAGATTTCCTTCCAACTCCAGACATCATATTCGGCCTGCGATTTTTGGTCTTCTGCCTGGTTAACTTCATTATAAGCATCGGCACCGAACTCTGTAAACATGATAGGTTTGTCAGATACTGCTTTGACTTTTTCGAATAAATCACCAAAAGACTTGCCACGGTAGCAATTTATACCCAGAACATCCACGTCTTTACATTCATTCACAATAAGGTCTAAAAAAAGCACATCACCATTACACATCGCCATTGGAACTGATGAATCTATTTTTTTCATTTCAACAAATGCATCATTAAATAACTTATACATGTGAACGGCACGCACCGTTGATTTTCTATCTTCAAGAGGAATATTTTCGGTTTCTGCTCCATCCCAGAAAAGACCATAGTTGTTTTCATTTCCCAGAAGATACATTAACAAACCCGGAGTATTTTTGTATTTCCCAACCATGTCAGTTACTTCTTTAAGAAGTAATTTTTGTGTACCGGGATCGGAATATTCAGTATTCACTTTCCAGACTCCGTCAACCGTCAGACCATAACGCCCGAATGAGTGATTAAGAATAGTGTAAATGCCGTATTTTTCATAAATATATTGAATCCATTTGGGTTGGACCCCAATATATTGCCTGATTGCATTTACTCCCATGTTTTTCAATAGCGACATTTCATTGTCCAACGCTGCTTTAATCACATCGTCGGGTTGTTGCCACAAACTGTAAAACATATTGGTGCCAATCGGGAAATAATCCCAGTTCATGCCATTAATCATAAAGTCACTTCCATTGACTACTAATTTTGCTCCTTTATCATTTTTTACAACTGATATTTTATCGACCTGAGCAAATACCATTGTTGCAAACAAGAAAAAAACAAATGCCAGAAGATTTTTTTTCATAGAACTATTTTTTAAAGTTTGTTGTCGTTTTGATCTTTACTATTAGAGATTAAACAAAGCATCTATACAGATGTTTATACGTAAGCAACTCAACAGTTTGATTCAAATAAAAAGTCATCTTTAAACTTTGAGTTTTTTCATCACCAATTTGGGTGTCCTGTCAACTTTAAATAATCCCCAGTGTTTTTCCGGTTCCGAAGGTTCGGGTGATCCTTTCCATGGTTCATCAAAAGCCTCAAACACAAATGTTAAAATGCATTCCTTTTCACTCCAGCTCATCAAATCGTTATAATAAATCTCCTGGCATTCTTCGCTTACGCCACCAGGACAAATGCCTGTTTCACTGAAACTGGTTGACCATCCCGCTTCGGTAATGATTACCAATTTGTCGGAATATGCATCTGCTACATCATCATAGTTTTGCTTAGTGTATCCTAAAGATTCATGAATGTTTTTATATTCCCATACAGGGTAAGTATGAATGGAAATAAAATCTACTTCGGCAGCTAAATCCTTAAGTTTAGTAATCCAGGGCACATAGTTTTCGCAGAATGTTACCGGTTGTTTAGCTCCTTCTTTTATCATTCTGACGTATTTGATTACACTTGAAACGGGTACATAATGATCTGTCCAGTCCACACAGGCTTCATTACCTGCCGAGAGTGCGAAAATTATTTCCGGATATTTATTGGCAAAGTCGATCAGTTTTTTAATCCGTTTGATGTTCTTTTTTTTATTGGCTGTCAATACTTCTTCAGAATAAACACCACCCCAGGGACATCCGAAATTATTCATTTCTGCTACGATATAGGCGCCAAGCATTACCCTGAAGTCAAGCCCTTCTTTCTGAATGACTTTTAATACCGTTTCCGCGTGTTTATCACAATCGTATAAACGTAAATATTTCCATTGTTTTTGAAGTATCAATAAATCTTCCCGGACCTCTTCGTAACTTGGTGTAACGCCGCCTGGCTCCTGACCTTCTCTAAAGCCCGAATAACAAATGGCTTTCGCGAATTGAAAATCTATTTTGCGCTTATCTTTCATCAAACCAAAAATTTAAGTTTTTCATCCTTATCCCATATTCCCCAGTATGCACCTACATCGCCTTCTGCTCCAACTTTCCACGATTCATCAAAAGATGAAAAGTAGAAAATCTCAATATCATCGGCTTTGGACCAGAGTTGGGTATTGATAAAATAATTTCTGGCATTTTCCGGCGATGAATGTGCAGCCTGCAGACTTTTCCCCTGGCTTGGCCACCCTGTTTCGGTTATTATCACCTTTTTCCCTTTCGCTGCATTTGTGGCCTGATAGTACATACTCTTCATATATGGCAAAGAATACTCAAAACTACATCCTTCCCAGAACGGGTAACAGTTAGCCAAAATAACATCACAGAGTTCAGTGATTCGGGGGCGGCTTGAAAATTCGTAATAAGCGTCCACATAGCCGACAGTAATTTCAGGAAGTGCTTTTTTTACAAGAGTTATAAAATCGATCAGCTCATCTTCAGTCAAGTCTTCCCGGTACATCACCTCGTTACCCACCGCGGCAATATCTACATATCCTTCATTTGCCAATTGAATTAGACCAGCTATTTCCCGTTCATTGATTTCAGGATCCTTACCGAGCCATGCTCCAACCAGTGTTTTTAAACCATATTCTTTGGCAACCATAGGGATAAGCTCATTACCGTCGGTACATGAAAAAGAACGAACCCATTTTGTATAGGGTTTAATGATTTCCATTCTTCTTCTCACTTGTTCTTCGGTAATGAAATCGCCTGGTTTCTGGCCTTCTTCATAAAGGCTAAAACAGAGACCGTGCGTACCATCATTCAAAACCGTTTCGAAAAAACTTTTTAATTCCGATTCGGTTAAATTGGCAAAATCCGCTCCTGCGATTCCTGCCAATGACATTGTTTTTCCTGTTCTAAATGACATAGCCTTTTATTTAAAATTATTGGTTTATAATTTAGAGTTTACCCCTGCGACTGACTAATTCATCCCTGATTTCGCGTGCTCTTTTTTCAGTAATATCATATTTCCACATTACCATAACTGCTAACAGAGCTGCAACCGAAGGTATTGTTATATCGGCTATACGTAGCCGGGTGATGGTTTCCATTGTTTGAACTTCAACGTTCTGATCAAATCCTACGGCGCTTAAAACAATTCCGCTTGTCAATAAAGCCAGGGATGTTCCAAGTTTTACCATCCACCAGTAAACGGCTCCGAACAAGGCTTCTTTACGAGGCATTCCGTTTTTAAGTTCATCGTAGTCGCACACATCGGCTGTCATCGACATCATCAAGGTAAACAATCCACCGATTCCGAATGACATGAGCGGTATTGGCATAAAAATCAGCCAGGGAATTCCGGGATGAAAGCCATACCATTTCAGGCCGTAACCAATGATGGATAACAAAGAGGAGATTACAAAAGCATTTTTCTTTCCGATTTTGGTGGACATCCAGGTAATGACCGGAATCACCAAAAATGCAGTTGCAAGTGCACTTACAGTACCAAACCATGCAGGAAATTGACCGGCAGCCGCATTGTTGCCCTGGAATAAGTAATAAATAATGATAAAGAAAGAGAACTGAGCTACAGTTTGAAAACCATTAAATACTAAAAAAGTAGCTCCGCAAAGACGTAAGAATGGTTTATTGTAAATCGTTTGTTTAATTCCTTTAAAAAAATGTTTAGTATTGGCTGAAAGTTCTTTAAAGGATAACTTTGACTGTCCTGTTAAATGAGCCTGGTCAATTTCTTTACAGAACAATGCTGGCATGATTCCTAAAATCAAACATAGAGCTCCTACCCAGATAGCCAGATTCCGGACCCCAACATCGGGGGATGAATAAATCTCCGGGCGTGAAATAATAAACCAGAACCAGGGAGCAATCATCCATGCTATCTGCCCCATAACCTGTGAAATAGCCATTAAGCGTGTCCTTTCATTGTAATCGGGCGTCATTTCATATCCTAATCCTATGAGCGGCGCTGCAAAAATGGTATAACCCACATAAAAAAGGAGTGACATAAATAAAAAGTAAATGAAATTAAATGTTTCTCCGTTTTCAGGGCGTATCTGCCACATGGCCATAAAGGTTATACCTACCATTATTGCCCCGGCAAAGATGTAGGGTTTTCTGCGCCCCCATCTCGACCTGGTATTGTCGGAAATATAACCCATAATCGGGTCGAGTATGGCATCCAGGAACCGCGGAATTGCTGCAAGGATACCCGCCTTATAGGGACTCATTTTAAATGATACAACTAAAAAAAACATAAATATGCCGAGTGCAGCAGGCAACAGCTGGTTAGTTAAATTACCGGCACCAAAAGCGATTTTCTGTCCGACAGGCACTATATCTGCGGGAAGTGTTCTTTGTTTTTCCATAGTTAAGACTTTTTATTAGTTGTACTTGTTAGTATGATGATTATTTAGCAGGAATAACAATTGTTTGTAATGCATTTGCAGTGATTGAAATTGCAGTAGATTTTGAACCAAGAAAAAGATTAAAACTTTTTGTCTCTGAACCTTGATTTAAAACAATCACAATTATTGACCCATCAGGATTTTGAGCCGCAGTGACCATTAGATCTTTATCCGAATTTTCAAACCCTATCCTTTTAGCTTCAGGCCTTATATATTTACTGAAATGAGCCATTACATAATAGATGGGCGTAATGTACACTTCGTCTTTGTCCGGATCAACCAGGATGGGCGCTCCACACCAGTTTTTGAACCAATTCGGACCACCTTGCTTATCCAATACCATATTCCAATCCACCCAGCCATCTACCCAATTATTCAGGCATCCGATAATATCACGCGCATATCGGTAAACGGGAACATATTTCGGATGTAAATATTTATCCTTTTCAGGAGCCCAATCCCAACCCCAATCCTTGGCTTCCTTCGACCAATACCACTGATCGTCATTCCATTTTGGCACTATGCCATCGATGCAAGCTTCGGTTTGAATCAGGTATTTTGACGGAGCTGCTTTGTGGGCATACTGAAGCGATTCCGGAAACCAATCGTATGTACTTACATACCAGTGCACAGCAATTCCATCGTAATATTTTGATGAAGCTTCATCACGATACATCACATCAGCCCATTTTTTTAATTCATCCCCCCGGTTTTGGTCATAACCGAGGATTTTCACATTATACCCGTCAGCTTTCAATTTTGGGCCAAGGTGATTATTTACAAAATTGTTCATTTCCTCCGGGGAAAAATTCATACTTTCCCAATTGTTGTTATTGCCCAGCGGCTCATTTTCTGCTGTGAAACCCCAGATGTCAATTCCTTCGGCTTTATACGCCTCTATATATTTTGAAAAGAACAATGCCCATGTGTCATAATATTCAGGCAATAATTTACCTCCACGCCAGTCTTTATTATCTTTCATCCAGGGTGGCGCAGTCCAGGGAGAAGAAATGATTTTAAAACCTTCTTTCGATGCAGCCATTGCATCCTTAATCATTGGAATCAGATCTGCCCTGTCTTCATCTATTGAGAAATTGTTTAATTCTTTGTCACCTTCATCAGGCGCGTAAGAATAATTGCTTAATGAAAAATCACACGAATTCATGTGTGTGCGAGTCAACGAATACTTTGCACCGTTCTCTCCGAAATAAGCTTCAACAATCTTATCACGGTTTGCTTTGCTCAGTTTATTTAATAAATAAGCGGAAGATTCGGTAAACGATCCTCCAAAACCGAGTATGGTCTGGAATGTCTGATCAGGAAAAACTTTAATAACAGAAGCTTTACTTTTGGCAGAAAACTCTGTCATCAGGCTAAGCTTATTACCACTTGCCGAAGTTTCATAAACCTTAACAGACAATTCTTTCTGCGCAATACTAAATACCGGCATAATTATCAGTAAAAATGTATAAAGTTGATACCTGTTTTTTTTCATTTCCTTGTTTCTTTAAAAAAGACACAACTCAATTTTTAATTTAATACAATGAATTTTTCAAACCTGATTTATTTCAACACTGACTCTTTGATTCCAACAATAATCCTGATGACTTCACCCGTTCTTTCAAAAATGCTTCTGCTCGTTATACTGTCAAGGCTCAGCGAATTGAATTTTGTAACAGTATTGTTATTCAGAAATACCTCTATACTTTCCGTTTCCGATAGTTTATAAACAACGGGTACCTGGCAGTAAGTAAAACACAGCGATCTTTCGTCCAGGTCAATTCGTTTTGGCTGTGAATTAACATCCAGATAATCAAATATTTTAGCTTCTGTAAGGAATTCGCTTTTTTTAATTAGCCGTGGGTTGAAATAAAACCTGCCGTCTTTTACCTGAACCCCCAGTTCTCCGAACCGGCACAATATATCTTCTTTCACCTGTCCTGTCATTCCGGGTTGTTTGGTGCCCTTTCCCGCAGGCGTATGTGAATAAGGATCGGTTGAGAAAGCACCATAAACCGAAGGCTGTTTATGTACACCAATACCCTCGTTGATTTCGTAATAGTGATTAATTAAGCTGCTGATAACCTCATCGCTCTCTTTGTTTGCGATGGCGCTCAGGCAACATTCCTGAACTGCTAACTGCAATTTAGAAACCATGTGCCAGTATATAGAGCCTAATCCTTCATAACCGAAGAATGTTCCGGATCTTCCGGTAAATGCTTTATGATTGAACACCTCTTCGAAGATCTGAATGACTAATTCCCTGTCTTTTTCAATTAATGGTGCGTAGTCAGTTTGAGAAATTTCCTCCAAGGCGGTTTTAAGATCACTTGCATTCCGGATGTTGCCATTAAAGTGATGATGTCCCTTAATGTCCTTTTCAATTATCTGAGTATTGCCATTATTTACAAGTTGTTTCAGCAATTCGGATTTGGATACAGATGCATCGGGGATGTTGTTTTTTTCTAAGAAACGCGGTAATTCTTTGTTCGGATAAAGTATATAACTGTTTTGATCTTCTCTGTAAAGTTTGCTCTTTTTCAAGCTACCCAATAAATTCAGTACTTCGCCGGAGGATAAATACCCTGAACTCAAAACCGCCACCTGACCTTCGAGCATTTCGCTCAAATACGAAATAGAAATTTCATTCTCATTCGTAACAGTCATTAAATTGTAGGCATGATACATATCATCACTTCTTTTATTGGCCCTGATCGAATGATTCAGGTAATCCAAGCTAATGCCTGCAAAATGTTTCAGCTTTTTTAGGCTGATTGTTTCTTTTCTGCCCGAGAAGTCATTGGCGTAAATAATTGATCTGTAATCGCTTCCAGCCTTACCCAACTCATCTAAAACCAGCTTGCGATCCTTATCGGTGATTTTGCCGTTCAGCAGATACCCGTATTTGTCAAAAGAATCAATAATACGGTTAAAAAATCCCGCCAATTCAGATGAAACTTCAACTTCCGTTGTTTGGGAACCGGCAAATACTTCTTTGAAGAAATGGAGAAAACGTCTCAGGTAACACAATGTTACCATAGAAACTCCGTTTCCGACTAACGCGTTATTGGCGTCATTCCATTCGGGTCGTTGTGTATTCATCCAGATGCCGCCTTCAGGAATAAAATTGGACAGTTTAGCCAAAACGGTTGCCAATATTTTTTCGATGAAATTAACATGATGGATATCCCCCTTTCTAACACAAAGCAAAGTGCCATCTGCACCTAAGTCAGTTTTCAGTTTGTTAACTTTATGATCTAAATCGCTGTCAAAGACAATAGTATCCTTGGGATTTACAAGAATATCATCGTAGCTTTTGATTTTATAGGGTACATTGGCGTACACAAATATTTCTTTATTGAATAAACTTTCCAGTTTCTCCGGATAGTGGTTTTCCAATAACTCTAAAAGTTTCAGTAAGTAAATGATTTGATGATCGCCCCAGTAACCGATGTACGACCATGGATTATCCGGCTCAATCGCTTCCCAGTCAAATCCGTCTTTTGTTATCCGGTAAGGATTGTACCCGTCGAAAGTTGTAGCGTTCAAAAATTTGTGGATCATACTTTCGGCAAACTCAGGAAAGGAATGTGCCAATGCTTCCCAATTTTGAAATATATCCCGCCAGTTTCCTTCATAATCAAGTATTTTCGAGCCATCAGTTTCACTGCGTGTATTGATCGAAAATCTATTCCATGGCCGGCTCGGATCGCCATGTCTGCGACTGAATTTTAAAGGCATGTATTCCATGCATAAGCGCTGGAAATCCTGACTATCGCTCTGGTCAGCGATTTCCTTTATTTTCTGCAGATTAAATACGGCAGGCAGAGCCTGTAGGATATGTTCACTCGATTTGAAAACTATATTATTGGCTTTGGCCAGATAGTTACTAAAGTCCCATTTTTCTATCTGGTAATTGTTGTCAAAAATTCCACCACGCATGATATTAAACAAGGTATTGGAATAATGCCTTACATTCCTTAAATTATCGGCTGTAAGTTGCAACCCATCGGAAGATGCAATGAGTTGAATAAGATTCCTTGTGCCTGTTTCTATATCGTTGTAAATTGACTGAATAAGGTTTTTGTCAGTCTTTATCAATTCCGAAATTTCGACGATTGCCGATTGGCTTTGGTTGACATTGGCAATAAACATCCATTCTTTTTCGGTCTTCGCCGACATGATTACCTCGGAATTGATGAAATAAGATCCTTTTTCGGCTTTCACATCAACCTCAGTATCAACCGAAAGTCCGTTTCTGAAATTTTCCACCTGGCGGGTGCATAATAAATAGTTAGGATTATCCAGACCAAGCGACCATACAATATTGGCCTTTAATGCTTCACTGGGTTCAGCCTTATCTACAATAATGGCGCTCAGGGCAAATATTCCCACGCTGCTTTCTTTTACAAGCTCACTTCTTTTATAGGCATCAACCAGGTTACTTGTACCATTCTGCAAATCACTTCCCACTCCATACGGCATAATATTTTGGAGACCATCCAATACAGAGATTCTGACTTCACTATTTGAAAAATTGCTGAATGTTGATTTTTTTACAAAACCATACAGATTGCTTGAACTCCACTGGTACCTGAAGCTTACTTCCAGATCATTGTTTATCTCTTCAAAAATTATTTTATTCCCATAAATATTCTTGTAGATGTTCCGGCGTATTTTATAAACACCCTCACATTTTTCGGAAAAGGGTTCCCACAGATACGATATATCATCCTTGTGAATCAGTAATATAGATTTACTGCCGGTATTTTCAGCTGATTCGGTAATTTTATCATCAGTATAATAAGGAAACAATGCATAATCGGAATTTTTTCTGCCGGCAGTGAGTCCTCCGTTGCTGGAAATAAACATCCAGTGATTGGAATCACTAACAATACTCATAAAAAAGGGTCGCATTTCATCTGCATTGGAAATCATGTAGTAACTTTCGTTATCAATGGTTATCAATTCCCCTTTAACCTCATTCTTTTCGAATGTTGCTTTAATAGTATTTCCAATAAACACATGTTGATGATTACTCATGGTAATTGAATTTATCTGTTTGATAAATTTATACCCTAAAGTACATGTTCACAAAAAAAGCACCTATACAAAAAATATACAATCTCAAAAAAATACTATTTCGTATAGTTTTCTATCAGTAAAAAACGCTAAATGTATAATAAACAAAAGGGTTACAGGAATATAAACGGGATGATGCGAATCAACACAATTAGGTGGTTGAGGATAAAATTTCTCTCAGAATTTTTGTATTGACAGGTAATGTTAAGGTAATATTAAGGTACTGTAAAGGATTTGGTTGCTTTATTGCTGCCTATATTTTTAAAATATACTCTGTAAGGTTCTGCTCATGTCCCAAATCCAGTTTTTTGCGTAAGCGGAATCGTTTTATTTCGACACTTTGAGCTGAAATATTCAGCATTGGAGCAATTTCCTTTGAAGATAAATTCAACCGTAAATACACGCAAAGTTTTAAATCATTTGGGGTTAGTAAAGGATGTAACTCTTTTAGTTTTTTCAGAAAATCTCTGTCTGTATTATTAAACGCTTCCTGGAAAAACTTCCAGTCGGTATTGTTATCCAGATTTTCATCTATGATCTTCAGCGCTGATTTCACATACTGATTATCTTTTTCTTGCTGCAACTTAAACTTTATCGTCTTTAGCAATTCGTTTTTCTTCATAATCGCCATATTTGTAGAGGCTAACTCTCTGTTTATGGCCTCCACTTCGATGTTTAACTTTTCGTTTTTCAGAATGATTATCTCTCTTTCGTTTTCTGATTGCATTAAAGCAAGTTCTTTCTGTGCTTCCTGATCATTTTTTTCTTTCTGCCTAACATAGCGCATCCTATATAATCGATTAATTAATAGTAATACCAATAAAAACAGTATTACATATACCAATTTCATCCAACCAGATTGATACCATGGTTTGTCGATAGAAAAACTAAATGATGCTATATTCGAGGTTTGTTTATTCCCAATTCTTGCCCGCACTTTAAAGGTATATTCTCCTGAAGGAAGGTTTTTAAAAAACACTTTTGATTCTTTGGTCCACTCACTCCAATTATCATAAATCCCCTCCAATTTATACTGGTATTTCGACTCTGTAAATCTGTCATATACCGGAACATTGTAGCTAAAATAAAGATTGTTTTCTTTGGCATTCAGCGTATAATCTTTTGCATGTACAGGAATATAAACATTGTTTCCATTCAATTTATTTTTATCAATAGAATTGATTTGTATAAAGAATTCTTCATCATTTATCTTATCCAAATCAAACAGGATATAGCCATTAGTAGTTCCAAGCAGATAATTTTTATTCCCCAGATACAACAGGTTCTCATATCCTACCGCATTTTCCCTGAGCGATAAAGGCAAGGCGACCCGGGTAATTTGCGGTTCCTTATCTATTCTGCCCGGCGACAATACCATCATGTTCTCTTCAGTAAAAGCCCAAAGCATCTGGTTCTCATCTTCTATTAACTTTCCTGACAAATAAGAGTCTTCACCCAAAACAAGCTTATTCAACAGGGGTTCTTTTTGAAACTGTTTCGCTTGCCGATTAAATTCATACAAACCGGAATCACCAAAGTACAATAGTTTCCCGCCATAATTTGCCATGCCTGAATTAATACTCAGAGGCGCACTCTGTTCTCTTTCATATTTTATAACTTTCTTAAAATCAGCTGTTACATCTAATCTAAAAACGCCCCTGTATTCATGGTTCACAAAAATGCGGTTATCAGGCATTATTTCAAAATATCTGCATGAAGTATCAAATCCTTCCAATTTATTCCGGTATTGCCATTTCCCATCCTTTTTTTCTAAAATATGTAATCCTTCATAATTTCCCTGTATGAGCAGATTTTCATTATTTAACAAGGGTTTAATATCCCATGTACCCAAAATATCAGAAATCAAAATTGCTTTGTTGTCATTAATAATAAATGTACCTGAATTATGCCCGCAAAATAAGCTTCCGTCAATTGTTTTCAATGCCCAGACCTGTCCTTTTGTTCCATCTACGATTTTAAAATCAACTTCAGATTTTAATGGCCGGTAAAAGAGGCCCTGATTTGTTCCCAGATACAAAAAGCCCTGATAAATTGCAGTTGCATAAACGGTCCCAAAATCACCTTTTGTGTCAGTATATACCCGAAATGGTGAGGTGTAATTAAGTAAACTGATGCCATTATCAAGGCCAAGCCATATATTGCTGTCAATATCCTCAAACATGGATAGGATTGTATTGTTTTGCAATCCGTTTTTCATGTCAATGTGCATTGTTATTTTCCCATCCGGAGACAAAATATAAAGTCCTTCGCCAATGGTACCCAAAACAAAACTGCCATCCCGCAATTGTAAACTGCTGTAAACACTTAACGTATTAATTTTTGAAGAATCTTCCGTTTGCCATTTTGAGACAGTGCCACGTTCAAGAATAAAAAATCCTTTCTCCTGTGTTTGTATTAGCAACTTGTTATTTGATAAGAAAATATTGATGATAATATTTTTCTTAAAAACAGGAAAGTCTGAAACTAATGAGGATTTGCCATTTTCAAGTTGAAAGAGACCTTCATCCATCTTCTGAAAATAAACCTGATTTCCGACCTCAAAGACTTTAGGTAAATCTGTTTTTGAAGTAATAAATTCAAACGTATCATGCTGGCTGTCATAAATATATATGCGATGCAGCGACTGAAAAAGTATCCATTGATGATAGCATATAATTTTCCAAAAATGCTCATCTTCCAATAATTTATCTTTAATTTTTTCACTTAATGAGGTGTATCTCAGATTAAAGAACTCATCTTTCTCCCAGTAGCCAAACTCACTATAACACCCTGTATAAATCTTGGTTCCCTGCACATTTACAGAGCGCACAATAGTCTGATTGGGTGATGGATATAGCTTCCAACCGGCTCCATTATATTCCAGAAGTCCTTTGTTATTAGCTATGTAAATATTTTTTTCTGCTGATTGGCTTATGTCCCAATTCTGGGTTTCTCCCTGATAAACATCAGGAGCAAAGTTTTGGACGGGTAACAATTCCTGCCCTTGTATTGACAACGAAATAAAAGATACGAAAGATAATATCAGAGACCTTAAGTGACAAATAAATTTTTCAGGTTGAATTAATTTTCTCATAATACTATTTGAATTAGCTATGAATTAACCTGACAGTCAGGGATTAAACTAAACTTGAAATACAAATATCAAAGAAGTCTAACACCTAAAAACCTTTCAGACAGGACTACAGTCGTAATATTAATAAAAAAACAGGTTAGGTTTACTCAATCTCTCAGAAACATTAGGCCAACTTTCAAAAGCATGCAGGTTTTTTGGTCGGTTACTACTAAAATATTGGGATAGAAATACTGATATAACTGTACCCGATCTTATTATACTATAAACAAACCGCCATCCGTGGAGTAAATTGGAAACTTAACTATCCCTATCGTTCCAATTATTTTGTAAAATAAATTGGAAGCTCGTTTAATAGCTTACCTTTGAAAGAAATAAAAAACTACTGAGAGAGAAAAGCTGCACATTCCATCCAGCGAATAAACAACAAATAATTAATCCCTTATTTCAAACTAATAATACTTTCGGATATAGCGGGAATAACCTTAATAGGCGTAAATTCAACCGTTATGGCTCATTATAAAAATCGGCACTTATTTGTAAATAAAATGAATTGAAAAATAAACAGAAATATGAAAAATAAACTTGTTAAAACTG
>JBBRXN010000035.1:0-50624 GCA_038248385.1 Bacteroidales bacterium | reverse complement strand
CGGGATTCCCCGGTATAATGCTCATCTTTCTTCTCCGAACCGGAACTCACTTCTCTGCCTGGCTTTTAACGGAATCTTCGCCGTGTGGGTGCCCCACCGAAAAACCCTACGGCCTAAAAAGAGCATCTTTGATTGGAGATTTGTGATTGGTGATTGGTGATTGGTGATTGGTGATTTGTGATTGGTGATTTGTGATTGGTGATTAGTGATTGGTGATTGGTGATTAGTGATTAGTGATTGGTGAGTGGTGAGTGGTGATTGGTGATTGGTGAATGGTTAATGATTAATTGTTAATGGTGTTGTGTTACGTGTCACGCGTCACGTGTTACGCATCACGCGTCACGATCTACAGCCCGATCAGCAGGCCGGCGGACAGGGTGGTGGTTTTGCCACGATAGGAGGGTGGGGTGAACCAGGGCAACCCTGTTGTGTTACTGTATTCTCCGGCCAGAAAAAGGAGGATATTTGAAGAGATTGCGGACTCGATCTTTGCACCTATGGCCTGTTTTATCCAGGTTAAATTCTTCAGAACCGGCAATATGGTGGGATTTGCAACATCTTCATACCTGAAATTATCGCCATGCTCGGCATACAGAAAGGAGAGCGTTGCCGAGAAGTAAACGGAGGGCGAATAGGAGAGGGCACAATAAATTTCCTGCGAATTGTCCCTGAGATAGTTTCCGAGGTTATATCCATCCGATTCGAAGGTGGTAACGGGCACATTGTGCTGATAAACCAGCGGCAGGGTGCGGGTCCCTTCTACGGTTATGGAAAGATCAGCAATGGGCAGGTCCCACAACTTAAACCCGCCTTTCCAGCCCAGGAAGTTGTTTTCCTTTGGATCCCGGATCCTTGACATCTTAAACTCATCAATAAATAAAGTCAGGTAAAGATGAAGATGCTTGATTTGCCTGGAGCTAAGGTCTAAAAACATCTGAGAATTTGCACCACTGGTACCATTATAATCCTGATAAAGCGTTTCATCTACGGATTTGTAAAACAACAAAGGGATAAAATACACCGACTGGATCTTATCGGCATAGATGGAGGAACTGCCAAAGCTTATATTCAAATTTTTCCAGGGTGTAAGGGTAAGCAAATTGGCTACGATATATTTTGGGTGGTAAATGATCTCATTACCACCATTTTGAAACGAACGGCTGCTATCCATCACATTGGATCGCATCATCCCATGGATATAGCGGAATTCGATCCATTTTGCCGGCTTAACCCTTAACTGCAGAAACGGGAACGAAGGCGGTTTGTTTGAAAAAATACTGGACCCGTGGTAATTGTTTCCCCACTCCAACCGATCCTTGACGACGCCAAAGGATCCCCATTTCCAGCTTACCATTAATTGGCCCGTCCATTCATAATACTCAGCACCGCCGGTTGAGTAGGCATAATATTTCTGGCCCTTTTCCTGTGTGAACATGGAATATCCGGCTAATGCTTCCGACTGAAAACCTTTCAGGATCTGGAAGGAAAATCCCAGGTGCCTGCCCTGATAACCATATACGGCTGCACCAAATTCTGTTTTAAATACCTGGTTTGAACTGTACTGCAGATCCAATACCGGTACAACCCCGATTCTCAGCCATGGCTGACGGCTGGTCTTATTCGTTAGCCTGTATCGGGCAGAAACCGGATGGGAAGAAAACAACGGAAGGGGAACAGAATCCTGCTTGTTTTCCAATTGATAGTTTGTTGAATAAAAATGGATTTTCCTCTTTTCCCTTAGGGTTAACTGATCATTTTTAGCGGCTTCTGTGAGTTTTTCGGCGACAAAACTCCTTGAAAAAGGTTTAACCACCGTGTTCAGCTCAATCTTGTGATCCGTTGAAAGCTGGTCGAGGAGCGCTTCGACATGCGGATTGACAGGCGCCAGGAAGAGTTCCTGCGTCCTGGCTGAAAAAGTGAGCAGGAGAAAAAGAAGAAGTGAGGGAATTCGCATAGGATTGACGCCGGTAATTCGGGATATTTTAGAAAATTAATTTACCGGTCTTTTTTTCAAAACCCTGGAGATCACAAAGAAAGTAGAGGATCCTGCCAGAAGAAAGAGGACCAGCAGAAGACGTACAACCCCCATGTCGCTTAAAAGGAAGGAAATTATCCCGAAGGCAATACTGGTACCCAGTAGGATCAGGGTTGACTGAATATGAGTAAAACCCATGTCAAGCAGGTAATGGTGGATATGCGTGCGGTCGGGCATGAAGGGGGATGTTCGATGAATCAGCCGGGTAAAAAGCACCCGCAGTGTGTCAAATAATGGCACGATCATGAGACCAATCGAAACGGCTGGCGCTGCATTGACATGATACAGGCTCAGGGGCTCCAGGTTTTTTTCATTGAAATGGATCGCGATAACAGCCATCATAAAACCCAGAGTCAATGAGCCGGTATCACCCATGAAGATTTTGTTTTTATGACCGAAAACATTGAAGAACCCAAAAGCAATCAGCGATCCGGCCAAGGCAAATGCGAGTTTAGTCCAGTCATAATCTTCAACCAGATAAAACCAGACGCCAAAGAAGAGACAGGAAATGATCCCCAAACCGGCAGAGAGCCCGTCGATACCATCCATGAGATTGAAACAGTTTGTTATACCAATAATTGCAACCATGGTGATGAGGTAACTCAGCGAATAATCCATTTCCTGGATACCAAAGAAACCATGCAAGCTGGTAAGACGCAATCCCCCAAAGGAAACGATGATCCATGCGGCGACGATCTGTCCAAAAAACTTTTTATAGGGATTTAACCCGACAATATCATCTTTAAAGCCGACAAAGAAGATAATCATGGAGGCGGCAATCAGGTATTGAAACCTTGGAAAGGATTCGATCCGGAGAAATAACAGATAGGATATGATGAGCCCTATAAAGATTCCAATACCGCCAAGGTTCGGTATCGCTGAATTGTGTGATGTTCGCTTATTGGGGAGGGCAGTCAGTGATTTGAGATTAGACATTTCCACAATCGATGGAATCATAAAAAAGGTAATCCCAAGGGAAAACAAAAAACAAAGAATGATCTTGAGATCGATAACGGAAAGACTCGGCATGAAAGGTTTTTTAGCGATTGTAAAAATATAGACCAAAGTTAGGAGATTTGGTTGTCTCTTCAGTTTGGAATTTTATTTTTAGCAGATATGATCAGTGGATAATAGGGGATTATTCCCGTTTAGTTTTTGTTTGAATATTTTTTGGAAAACAGCTCAATCCATAAGATGAAAAGAGCCAGGATAACAATATAGATAAAAAAATTAAAAAGTTGATGATGGTCTAATTTCATTCCGAGAATGGAGATTGGCCTTTCTGTAAAGATAAGGCCGTTCCGGCCATACCAGGTAAGATAGCTCATCCTGCAAACGTTCAAGCTGAATATCATGATAAGCCCTATCAGTATATAAATGGTTTTAGGTATTATTTTCCCGGGCCAGGAAATGATCAGCACAGTATAAACCCACATGATTCCTAACCCCAGGCAGGAAAAACCAATAAACGTTTGAACACCTCCGGGAATCTGAAGCGAAAAAACCCCATAATGATAAATGGTTCTGTCAAATAACAAGGTAGAAGTATATCCGAACATTGAAAGGAGTTGATGTGCGGATACCATGATCAGCTTTCCCAAATGATAAACCGGAAATGATTCGCTAATGGTTGCCTGGACATCTGGAATGCTCCGGAGAATGGAAAAAAGGATTACCAGGGGGATTATAAGCACGATAACTTTCAGAACAAATAATCCCAGTTCCCTGTATCTTCCGTTTTCTTTTGAAAACAACATATTGAACATATTACCGATTGAGTTATTAATTTAATTAGCCTCACCCCCCGGCCTCTTACAGCCTCACCCCCTGCCCACTCTCACAGCCTCACCCCCTGCCCCCTCTCACAGCCTCACCCCCTGCCCCCTCTCACAGCCTCACCCCCTGCCCCCTCTCCTTTTGGAGAGGGGGTGGAGAAACGTCTTTGAGTTATTTTCCCGGCGGCTGGATGCGTGGCATTTCATTTCCAACTCATCACGCCTGGCTTCTGACAGCCTCACCCCCTGCCCCCTCTCCTTTTGGAGAGGAGGTGGAGAAACGTCTTTGAGTTATTTTCCCGGCGGCTGGATGCGTGGCATTTCATTTCCAACTCATCACGCCTGGCTTCTGACAGCCTCACCCCGCGTCCGCCGCTTCTTCAGTAAGCCTCACCCCCCGGCTTCTTACAGCTTCACCCCCTGCCCCCTCTCCTTTTGGAGAGGGGGTGGAGAAACGTCTTTGAGTTATTTTCCCGGCGGCTGGATGCTAAGGTAAAAGATGTATTCCACTCAAATACCTAACTGCTTATTTTACATATGACCCGGCTTTTCCGGTAAATCAATGAAGCGTTTATAGGGTAACCTGCTTTCCGGAAAAATGACGACCCATGCTGTTATAAAAATCAAAGCCAAATCAACAAAAAAGGAACGGTTCTCAAAGTACCATTTTTCCAATCTTGCTTTATAAGGCATGACTTCCGTTTTAATACATTCTTCCCAGGGTAATTTGCTCTTGCCTATGATTGCTTCCTCGTCTCTGAAAATGATTGATCCTATACCGGTTAAACCAGGTTTCATTTTGACGATGAAACTTTTCGCCTCGTCTGAATAATAGTTGAAAACCCTGGGTGTTAACGGGCGTGGTCCTACAAATGACATATCTCCTCGCAGGATATTGATAAGCTGAGGCAATTCATTGATCTTTGTTGAACGTAAAAAGTGACCGACCGGAAGCACGCGCGGGTCACGGTGAATCGTCACATCACCGGATCCTATATTGGGGCTGTTTCTTAGCATGGTGGAAAATTTGATCAGGTCGAATTCCTTTCCATCTTTGCCAACGCGCTTATGGGTATAAAAGATATAATGCTCACCGGTGAGTAAAAGAAGGATTGACAGCGGAATCAGCAAGGGCGACAAAATAATCAGGGCAATCAAACTCAAAACAACATCAAATAGTCTCTTCATCATTTACATTTTTTTATCTAAGCTCTTTCCGGTTTCAAGATGGGCAAAATTTGGAAGGAACTGATTCAGGATTTTTACAATCGCGGACTTGGTGACTTGTTCTGATTCAAATAAGGATTGAATTTGTGTAAAAATATTGTCAATTTCTGAGATATTCCGCTTTTTCGAATTCCGGACCACACCCAGGTTATTAAATGAATCCATGTCAAGGATCTCATTTTCAGTATAAAACTCTTCAAAGGCTTTTTCGCCGGAGGTATCGGAGTCGAAGAAATAAACGGGCCAGGTGACAGAGGACTCATCAAGTAACCGGGCCTTTAGCCTGGCTTCTTCCTCGGTTGGACAGATATCCGGTTGAAGATTCAATGTGTGTAAAAGGTCAATGGCTATTTTATCAAAAGGAATCATATCTTTTTCTTCATCCAGTTTCGGGAAAAAGATGTCGCCTGATTGGCCCATGATGGATGCCATAAGACAGAGTTCCCCTGATTCCTGCGGGGAAACAAAGAAACGACGGATTCCGAGCGGGCAGGACCAGGGCTGTTTTTTTTGCATACGTTCGAGAAATCCGAGCGGAAGACTTCCATTGGAGAAAGCCACGTTAGCGAAACGGGCCGTTTTGATGGGGAGCTTGTCAGAATAGGCCATGATAACCTCTTCCATTAGTTTCTTGCTGGCACCCATAATATTGACAGGGTTAGCCGCCTTGTCGGTTGAAACACAGAAAAAATGTTCGGGAGGTGACTGTAAGAGTAAATCCAACAGTTTACGGGCACGAAGCACATTGTTTTCGATCATAGCTTCGATTGAGTAAATGTCCTTTTCGCTTCGTACATGCTTGTGCGCTGCGAAGTTGGCAACAATCTCAAAGGGGCCATGATGGTGGAAAATTTTCTCAAATACTTTGTCGCCAAAATTAACCGGGTAAGTGATAAACTCTGCCGGAATGTTGTATCCTGCCGAACTACGTATATCGCGTACCAATTCGGTAAGACCGTTCTCATTGATATCAACTACGACCAGCTTGCCAATGTTAAATTTTAATATGGCTTTGATATAAGAGGATCCAATTGTTCCGGCGCCACCAATGACCATGACTGATCGGCCATTGATGCGCTTTTGCATGTCTGAGGCGTATTTTTCAAAATCACTTTTAAGCAGACTTTCCTTCCTCTTTGTTACGTATGTATTGATAAAATTATCGAGATCAAATTTTGTCTGCATTTTCTGTATGATATTATAAGATGTTTCTATTTGAACCTTCTTGTCATTTCTGGCTTCTCGTAACCAAAATCAGGCTATTGCAAAGTCGTCTTTGGTTAACTTCAATTTAGGATTTTGTAGTTTCTCAATCGAGGCTTGGATCTTTACACGGTCGGCTTGCGATAGAACGTTTGGAACCAGAAGAGCCAAGTCAATTTTCAGCAAACGGTTGATCACGATTAAATCTTTTAATGATAATGGATTTATTCCATTCATTAATTCCGACATATAGGATTTATTGTTGTGCCCCAGTATTGTTCCCAAATCCTGTTGCGAAAGGTTCAATCTCTTCAATTTAGCCTTTATCAGTGTTTTTCTTCTTTCAATGAACATCCTTTCCTTCTCAGCGATGATTGTGGCAAGGTCACTTTCCTGAATCTTTTTCGCTGGTATTACCGAATCGGTAGACCAGTGCTTGTTTTCATAAACTTCAATCAGGCTGCGAAGTTTTTTTCTGGCCAGTTTAAAGCCGGGATCCTCTTTTGAGAGCAACTTTAGCTTTCTTTCCGCGATCAAAGCTCTTTCAAAATCCAATTCATTTTGAATGTTGCCCTGTTCAAGGACTTTGTCCATATCAAAAAACTCAGATATCTCGCTCTGCTCTTTAAGGAACCGTTTCATTTTTTGTCTGCCAATTAACCTCATGTTTGCAGTACAAAGGTAAGTAAAAGTTCTTAAATAATCAGAACTAATTTGATAAATAGTTTAATTCAGAACACGATGATTAAACGTTGACAAATGAATTCAACGTCTTTTTCATGCCTTCTTCAGCGCTGACAGGGAGTTTTACAATTCCCAATGCTTTTTTCAATTTGCCGTTTGAAACGACATAGGATTCAGTGAGTTTTTTAAGCCGTTCGCTGTTTAGGGGCAGGTGAAATGTATCACCGGCGCTGGCTGCAATATTGATCAATCTGGCATTGATTTTCCAGATTCTTGCCTTCTTCCCTTGTGAGGACGCAATCAGACTGATAATCTTGTTAGTTGAAAGCGGCTCATCATCGGCTACCTGGTATATGCCCGGCGCTACCTCTTTTTCAATCAATTGTTGGATGATAAATTGAAGATTCCCCATTGAAGTAAAAGAACGCCTGTTATCAAAAGCACCCAACGGCCATGGAATTCCTTTCGACACCAGTTTATACAGCAAGTTCAGGTTTCCTTTATTCCCAGGCCCATGAATCATGCATGGCCTCAATAGGTAGACTTTCTTCTCGGCAATTCGCTTGATAACATCACTGACGACCCGATCTTTTGTCGGTTCTCCTGCAAATTCCGCTGATTGTTTTCTTATGTAATTTTCAGCTTCCAGTTTCGATTTACCATAGGCAGTCAGCGGCCGGGGCTCTGTTTCTTCTGTTAGATATTCTCCATTAACCGTGTCGGCAATGGCTTTTACCGAACTGAAAAAGATAAACCGGGTGGCAGTTGACTGTAAAAAATAGTTGAAAATTTCCCGGGTCAATCCCACGTTGATATTAAAATAATCTTGCTCTTCGGCATTGTTTTGTGTATCATGCGCTTTTCCTGCAAGATGAATGATCACATCCACCGGTGGAATAAGATCCAGTTCATTCCAGCCAAAGGTACCAGCTACTCCTTCCTTTTCCGGTGACACAATATCCAACCCGAAAATAGTGGAAGCTTGTTTGAGTGAAGCCACCAGGTTACTCCCTACAAAACCATGTACGCCTGTGATCAGGATATTCATTCCGATTTTGTATAACTCATAGTTTGATAATCCGGGCTGCATTCCAATCAATCAGCTTGTTTGCATCTTCAACATTGACAAATTCAAAATCATTCAACAAGTTCTGAAATTTTGTAAAAGAGCCATGCAACCCCACATAAGATTTAAATTTTCGCATCATAGGGAGAGATGCTATCATTGGCTGGCCCGGATCAAAATCACGTGTGTGGAAATAGGTCATCAGGTAAGGAGATCGCTGTGCCCAATATTTGATTAACCAATAAGGGAAAAAACGAAAAAATCCGCCTCCTGAGAAAACGATATTTTTACCTAAAACGCGCTGGATGTTCATGGGGAACTCCTTCAAATAAGCGCCATTTGGCAACAAAAGCCTGCCCGGTTCAGCCTTTCCGAAACCAGGAAACCCGCCATAATCATGTGAGGCGGGCAGGATGGAACAATCATATTCAAAGCCCAACTCTGTCAATACTTCCAATGCCCATACATTCCGTTTGGTGATGGAAAACCCGGGTGCACGATAGACATTGATCGAAACGCCAATTAAATCTTCAATGAGTTTTTTTGACTTTTCTGTAATCTGTTTGAAACTGGCCCGATCGAGTTGGTAAGTCAACTCATGTTGGTAGGAATGACAGCCGATATGATGACCCTGAGCATGAATCCGGCGGATCACATCAGGATGTTTCTCTGCGACCCACCCAAGGCAAAAAAAGGTAGCTTTTAAATTTCTGTTCTCAAGTTCCTGAAGAATGCGATCCACTCCTTCATAAATCCGAACCTCATATTTGTCCCAATTCAGATCAGGCGTTATAAAATCACAATTGTACCAGTCCTCAATATCAAAGGTGAGTAAGTTCAATTTCGTTAGTTTCCTTTTAGTTAATCAATATTTGTGAGTGGTTACAAGTCATCGGAGTCAATCCACATCAGATTCCAATTTTTTGGATCATATAGAATTTCATCAGAGAATTGTTGGGTAAGATTTTTGATGATCAAACTAAAGGTAAATGGCGATTTGAAAAAACCATGCTGAAGGAAGTTTAACCTGGCTGCCCCGGTGCTACTGATCATAACAAGAATTGTTTCGGCTTTCATTTGATTTGCAAGCCTGACGAGCTCAATATGCAAAGCCTTCCTGTATTTCGAGGAATCGGCCGGAATCATAATGTCCAGGATGGCCAGCGACGGCACTCCTTCTTTAACAGTATAAGTTGTTATGGCCATGGCCCTTATCATCCCTTCATTTTCAATCGAAATAATCCTGTACTGTTTTTCCGGAGCACCCAGCCTCCAGGTGAGAAAAACATTTGATTTGACAAGATGGTTGGGAAATTCACGCTGGCATTTTTCAATAAACAATTCAGCGCCATTTATCTTATCCAGTTGGGTTTGATCATAGACTTTACACTGGTAACTGATTTTGGTAATCTTACCGGGAAGTGATATGACAGAAAGCGCCGCATTAATAATATGCGGTAATACAGGAATTTTTTTTAAGAATGAAAGATTATTTACCTTCAGGAATTTAATGTAGAGAGGTAATTCAAAAGCAATTTTCCAGCCGGCTTTAAGATGACCGGGGATTACTTCTTTCCTGATCGGGTAGCCCATGGTAAATGGCACCCCGGCTTTACCCAATTCGCCCGTTGCGTAATTCCCGAGTTGTGTGAATACCCCTTTCCCACGGGCTTTAATGCCGGTCATTACATCACAAACCATAGCGACGGGCGTTTCGTTACCTTGAATGTTGTAGGGATAAGGAATTGCCGCATAATACCCAATCATATCACCGTCATCGTTTTTAGAAACATATTCGTAGGATTCCGGGTTAAACGGACCTGAATGAAATTTCCATGAATAATGATTTAATGATTCAATGGAGGTCCCTTTCGTCTCCGGGAAACATTCGCTAAAAAGTGAACGGCGCTCGTTGAGTTCATGGGGGAATTTAAAATGCTCAAATAGCAATTCCATAGTCAAGAATATTGGTTAGAATAATCCCCCGTTGATGTCGATTGATGTTCCGGTGTGGTAGGGTGAATCAATCAGGAACTTCACTGCATTAAGAATATTTCCCGGATCACCGAACTGGCCTGAGGGGATTTTTGCCTTGATGATTTCCTGGAATTCAGGTTTGACTTCATTGATCATCCCGATGTTGAAATAACCGAGATTCAGGTTATTTATGGTAATCCCTTTCGAAGCATTTTCTACAGCCACTGCTCTGGTCATACCCCACAATCCGGCTTTTGAAGCAGCATAGGCTGAAGTGCCCGGAATACCCATTTGGGCAACGATGGAGGCGAGGTTGATGATGCGTCCGTAATTTTGTTCACGCATTACCGGAAGAAATTGCTGAATGACATTAAAAGTTCCTACAAGGTTAGTGTCAATCGTTTTTTTCCAGAGATGAACATCCGCTTTATGTGCAAATGCCGTATAGTTTGATCCTGCTGCATTGATCAATATGATGTGATCCAGATCTGGTTTTATTTTCTGAAACCAGGACTGAACCTGCTCATTGTCGGTAATATCGACCTTGAAAAATTTCCCTTGGTCAATGTTGTCAGGTGAAGTTAAGTTATAGGTTCCAATAACTTTCTCACCTTGTTTGGTGAAATGATCAAGCAGGTACTTTCCGATGCCTCTTGATGCGCCCGTGATAATTACCATAGACTAAGATTTTAATTGTTTATGACCATTTGATGATGGATGCTCCGTATGTCCAGCCGCTTCCCACTGCGGCGAACAGAATGATATTTCCTTTCTTCAATTTTCCTGCTTTATTGACTTCATCGAGAAGGATGGGAATGGTTCCACCGCTGGTATTGGCATATTTATCCATATTTGTCATCACTTTTTCCCAAGGCAACCCAATTATTTCCGCCGTCTTTTGAAGGATGCGGATACTTGGCTGATGAGGAATCATATAGTCAATGTCATCTATTGTCAAGCCAGTATCGGCAAGCACCTGGTTGATGGCCATCGGAAGCACCGTCGTGCCGGTTTCATACACTGCCTTACCATTCATCTGGAAAAAGTGCATCCCGTTTTTTACCGTCTCTGCTGTTGCCGGATTTTCCGAACCTCCTGCAGGTACAGTGAAGTGAAACTTGCCCCTTCCGTCAGTGTAAAGCCTGTATGCAAGGAAGCCTTCGTTTACATTACCATGCGACATGACTACGGCACCGGCTCCATCACCGAAGAAAACGGATTCACGCTTTGTCCAGTCAGTAATCCGTGAGAAGGTGTCCGCTCCAATTACCAGGACATTGTCATAAACTCCACTGGCAATGTATTGTGATGCCACTGACATGCCAAAAAGAAAACCACTGCAAACGGCTGAAATGTCAAATGCCACGGCGTTATAAGCCCGCAGCTTGTCCTGGACAATTGCTGCAGTTGATGGTGCAAGCCGGTCAGGAGTTGCAGTTGCCACAATAATAAGGTCAATATCCTCTTTCGTCAAACCGGCATTCTCAATAGCGTTTAAAGCTGCCTGCGAAGCAAGGTCGCTTGTACACTGATTGGGCAAAGCAATCCGCCGTTCTTTTATGCCAAGGTTCTGCTGAATCCATTCATCCGTAGTTTCAACAATGCCTGCCAGGTACTGATTCGTAAATACTGTATCCGGTGTATAAGATCCTGTTCCAATTATTTTGACATTCCTGACTAATTGCTTCATGCTATCGTTTGTTCATTTGTTTTCAATTCTCAAATATCCAATTATCAAAAGTTTAGTTTTTTTTGATAATCTCACACAGGTGATCTATGCAAATGTCTTTATGGAAGTATTTCTCAAAATATTTTCTACCGTTTGTACCCAGATTTTCAAATGATTCCAAATCAGGAAACACCTTTTCCCTGATAACCCGAGCTAATGAAACATAATCTCCGCTATTTACCGAATAGCCACAATTTGCTTTTCGAATCAGCTCTGATCCGGCTCCATCAATCATAGCCAATACAGGGCGACCTGCAGCCATATATGATTGCAAACGGGCAGGAACAACCAATTTTAAATCCGGGAATTCTCCACTTAAGGTAAGCAGCATTGCATTTGCAACCTTGAAAAATGAGGGCATCGCATCTGAGGAAAAACGACCTAACGTGAATACATTACCTTGAAGATTATTTTCGATGATGGAATCATCTAACCATTTTTTCTTGCTTCCATCCCCGACTAATACCCACTTTATATTTTTTTCTTCAGCCATTTCCTTCGCGACCCCTATTAAGGCTTCTAAATTTTGGGAAACCCCAAGATTGCCCGCAATCATTACAATGAATCCATCTGGTAGTGCTGGAATCGGATATTCATCGGGAATATTTAATAAATCTTGGCTCCAATTTGGAAAATACTCTATTTTCTCTTTGTAATTGCCTTTAGCAGATATATAGGGTTCAAATTCTTCAGAACTAATAAGAATTTTGTCAGAATTGTTATACATAAATTTCACAATGGTATCAACAATTCCAAGTATGTATTTATTTTTTATTCCTCCTCCGGAAACAATTGCTTCAGGCCAAAGATCCAATATCCACAAATATAACGGAATTCGTTGGATTTTCTTTACCAAAACAGCAGCAAATCCTTGTGTAATAGGAGAGGGGGCATGAACTATTATGCAATCGTACTTATTAAATACCGACAAAAATAAAGCCCATATGGAGGAGAAAAAAGCATACGACAAATAATTCAGCGCTAATCGCCATTTATGATTCACTCCTCTTGCAATTTGAAAAGCACGGAAAACTCTTACACCATTTATTATTTCTCTTCTTTTGTTGAAAACTCCATAACCCTTAAAATATCTGCCATCCGGATAGTTTGGTATTCCGGAGAGTACGTCCACGCGGTATCCTCTTTTAACAAGTTCAAAAGCAATATCATTGCTTTTGAAATTCTCGGGATAAAAATATTGCGTTACTACCAGGATTCTCATTGCTTTCCTATTTCAGGCCAGATCATTTTATCAAACATATATGGCAAATAAAAGTCACTATTTTAGCCAACTTAGGGTATTGATTGATCTAACTGAACATGATATGTAAAATTCACCATTTATTTTAAGCCCATTTATTCAGAAAATATTGTTTTAATAAGTCACCTTTCTCGGTTGCTGTCGGGTAATTAATTAAAACAGCCCGGTATTTTCCTTTAAATACGAACAGACTACCTGCGGCAACTCCTATTATGCCATGTTGCTGAATGATTTCACCAATGTCCTTGAGAGAACCAGCCCCACCCATAACTGTAAGTGGAATATTGATTACCTCCCTGATTTTGTTTATTAAATTCAGATCATACCCTTTCATCACTCCGTCCTGATCGATTGAATTAACCACAATTTCGCCTGCCCCCAACGATTGCATTTTGAGCGCAAAGGGAATCGGGTCAATACCTGTGGATTTTGTACCGTTATTGGTAAATACTTCGTATTTGTTACTTAGCGCTTTCTTTTTAACATCCAAAACAACCACAACACTTTGATTTCCTACCCGTTCAGCCATTGCAGATATAATGAAAGGATTTTCGATTGCAGCGGAACTAACTGAAATTTTTTCTACACCAAGGCTAAAAATTCTCTGAGCCTGTACAAGCGTTTTTATTCCCCCACCATAACACAAAGGCATCCTGCACTCAGTGGCAAGATTCTCAATCATTTTATAATCTGGTTCTCCGTTATTTGAAGTAGCATCAATATCAACAACCATCAATTCATCTACTTCTTTTTCATTGAAAATTTTAACTGCATTTATCGGATCACCAACATATTTTGGGTCTTTGAACTTTGTTGTTTTTACCAGTCCTTTATTGTGAACCAGCAGGCAGGGTATAATTCGTGGATAAAGCATAGTTAAAGCGAGGCAAAATTGTTTAATACCCTGATCCCGTTTGAATGGCTCTTCTCCGGATGAAATTGAATCCCATAAATATTGTTGCAATTAACAGCACTGGCGTAGCGAATACCATATTCTGTGGTGGAAATGACATCTTCTTCTCTTTTGCATACGAAGTAATATGAATGCAGAAAATAAAAGCGGTCATCCCCATTGATACCATTCAGTAGCCCGTTCTTTTTAACCGGTTGTATGCTATTCCATCCCATATGTGGCAAACGGGTTCTGTAAGGAATTGCAGATGTATCAAAAAGCTTAACCGTGCCATCAATCCAACCTAAGCCTGGTAATTTCCCTTCGTCACTGGATTTTGCAAGCATCTGCATCCCAACACAAATTCCGACGACAGGGAGTTTGTTATCCAGGACTTGTTTCTCAAGCTCATTGCGCATTCCAGAAGCGTTCAGTTGCGACATTGCATAATCGAAAGCCCCTACGCCAGGCAAAATTATTTTTGTCGCCGATTTTAGGTCATCTGCAACATGAGCAACTTTTGTTTGAATGTTTAATCGTTCGTAAACATTAACAAATGCCCGAATATTACCTAAACCGTAATCAATGATTGTTATCATTTTTTCCGCTTCTTTACTTTTTCAACTCCCATCAGGTGCAAAACCCTCGCGCCTATTCTGAAAACATTCTGTTGATTTTTATAATCCCAATAATATTTTTTTGGCATTGTAAAGTAGTGACGAAGTTCTTCCGGAGCGATACCAAGTTTTGTTGCAACATAATTAAATTCATCGATAATAGTTTCGGGGTCGTAGGCCAAATTGTTTAATTTCCCTATGGCCTCAGTGCGGGTCATTTGACCCGTCAATATCAAACTTGAGTATTGTACCCTACGTGTGTCATATCCAAATCTTTCCGGCAGCCAATACCCTTCATAAAATTTCGTGAAACGCGATTCAAAATGCTTTTGAGGGTAGGGTTTCCAACCATACTCTTTTTCTAAAAACGATAATGCATCCTTCTTAATATATGGCATGTAGTTAAGAGGAGTTATTCGTTTTACCCCTTTGAAATATTTAAGATAGATTTTGTGATAGAATATCGAACTAAACGGATAGGTTTCCATTTTATTTGTGCCAAAATGTTTTCGGATATCGTTGATTTGTACCATATCCGTTCCGTAATAGAACCATTGCATGGGATATTGCACACATTCTGTTGAAAAGTTTCCTCCATTCAGGATATACTTTATTTTGTATTTGTTGGCGAAGAGATACATGGTCGCGATGAACGCATGGTCCTGTGGAATATCTAAATGAGGTACCCCGGATTTGAAAAATGCTAACTGGAAATCTTTCATTTCCTCCCAGTTGATCACTTCGGTATAAAGATCAAGGCCCAACTTATCAATCATTACATTGATATTATGAACAGCCAGCTCGGAATTCCACCCACCATCAACATGAAAAACCAGCGGGCGCAAACCAAATTCTTTAACAGCAAGGTGGAGCATGTAAGAACTATCAACTCCGCCACTCAGCCCAAGGATACAATCAAAATCTTTCCCTTTCCCAGAGGCCTTTATTTTATTCATTATCTTGCTCAATGTTTTTTTGCCAAGCTCATCGGTATGCCAAATGGGTTTAATGTGGGTTTCGAAATCGTGACAGTGATCACATATACCATTTTCGTCGAACGTAATATTAGTATCAGAAGTATCCATGACACAATTAGTGCACATCTGGTAATTTACATTTTGGTTCATTAATTATAAGCTTTATGAATGATAAGTTTTATCAATAATTTTTAATATCGACCCTGTAAAAATTGATGATCTGTATTTTTCAAAAGCGATCCTACGGTTTGAAATTGCAAGTGGGAGTAGATCATTGGGATTCTTTAACACAGTTTCAACTATCTGCTTGATTGAATCTGCCGATTTTATTGCAATCTGGTATCCATTTATTCCATCAGAGAACACATCTTTAATGCCTCCCTGACCAGTTGTTATTACTACACAACCTGACGCATAAGCCTCCAGAATCACTAATCCCTGCCCTTCCAACAGATACGATGGGAAACATAATATGTGGGCTTGTGTTAATAGCTCCTTTTTCTTTTCAATATTAATAAAACCGTGATACTGTATTTCTTTAGCCGAATTGATTTTTTCAAAAAACTTCGTTTTTTTTAAATCAACAGGATCTGCACCTCCGGCAAAATCAATTCTCAATTTATTTTTGAGTTCAGATTTAAGACCTAAATATGCGTCAACCAGATAATTATAACCTTTACCTTCTATTAAATTGCTTAAGAATAAAATTTTTAATGGTTGAAGGTCCTGAAATTTTCTGGTAATTTCCGATTCATCAAGAAACAAATAATCTTCTGCAAAATTAGGAATAACGATTACTTTTTTATCATCAATAATCCCACTAAAAATCTCTCTGTGCGAAGAACCTGATATTAATACATGCCCTAAGCGACTGATAAAAAAACGATTAATCTTAAATAGTAATTTGTTTTTTGTAAATATATTTTCTTTCAAACTTCCACCATGAAGGTGAATTATCATCTTTGAAATATTTTTTAAACAAATCAGATAAATGAGAATATCCTTGATATTTCCAGCAATTCCTTCTGATATTGTGAAATATATTACATCTGCCTTTCTCTTTATCAATACTTTTAAAAGGATCGCGATAATTTCAAGTATTCGCTGAAAACTCGTAACACCCGATCTGAAACTGCTTTTACTAAGGTTAACCACTTCAACCTCATGATGTTTGTTTAATTCGTCCAATAGAATTTTATCAACAAGAGAATGTCCTGTGACTGGTGGAGGTATTGGTCCGATGAAAAGAATTTTCATTTGGTTAAATAATTTGTGAATTTTCCTTATGGATTAGTTTCAGATATTCATCCCAACTACCGATATCTGTCCAGCTTTTTTCTCCAATTGGAAAAACTCCGACCTTACCTCCTTGTTTTTTTACCGCCTGAATTAATTCTGTTATATGAAAAAAGGTGTTTTCCGGAATCAAGCTCAAAACATTTGGTTCAAGAATGTAAACACCGGTATTAATTTGAAACACCAGTTCCGGCTTTTCATTTAAGGTGCTTAACGCACCATCCTCTATGGTGTTTATTGTTCCATAAGGAATATTATAGTGCTTCAGCGCTGAAACGATTGTTATATCATTGTCATATTTTTTATGATATTGATAAACATCATTCAGATCCTGATCAATCAGGATATCGCAATTCGAAACGAAAAATGTTTTATGAATTTTATTTTTGATCAGATACAAAGACCCGGCAGTTCCCAGTGGGCTATTCTCCTGAATATATGAAATATTGTGTACATTATTTTTTAAGTTCTGAAGGTAATATTTTATTAAATCGGCTTTATAATTAACTGAGATAAAGAAATCATTACATCCAATCTCTGAAAAATTATTCATGATTTTTTCAATAATGGTTTGCTCTCCTATCGGAATTAATGGTTTTGGAAGAACATTGGTTAACGGTTTTAATCGGTTTCCTATTCCACCGGCCATAATCACCACAGGAAGGTTTAAATTTACTTTCTTTCTTTGTAAAGTTGATCCGAAAACATCCTCCCAGAAAAGAATATTGATGATGTTTTTATCTTTATCAATGATAGGCATGAATTCTATTCTAGTAGAAAGCATTTTGGCCTTTATTTCATCAATACTTTCTTCATTGTTGCCTACAACAATTTCAGTCCTTAAAATATTTTTAATGGGTTCATCCAATGAAAACTTATTGATAATGGCCCTTTGCAAATCACCGATGCTTAATACACTATGGAAGGAGTTGTCTTTTATAACTACAAGCAACTTTTTTTGTATCTCATCCATTTTCTTGAGTGCTTCTAAAATGGAAGCATTTAAGTCAATTACTAAAAAATCGAACGATTTGTTCTGCATAACTTAAATTTATTGGGTGAGGCAGTATGAAGAAATTTTGTGCGTTTTCTTATCAATGAAGGGTTGCCCTCAGATACTTACCTTCAAATCTGATAATTTGATCTACTAATGTTGCTTATCTCTTATATTGTTTTTAAGTAAAACTTCAAAATATCCCTTTTAAATAGCATATATAAACTGAACCTGGTGAAAATAACAAATCTTATGATTATCGACCTATAATGTGTTCTTTTTATCATTTTACGAACTTCGGGTTTTTCTTCAATGAGAATATCGTCATAATGGAAGGTATTCTCTTGATCTATCTTTTGGTGAGTGTATATAAATTCCTTTTCTCCCATATCACCTGAATGTTCTCCTGAGCCATCCTGTCCCCAATTCCTGACTTTGCTTACGGTAGGGAAGATGCAATATTTATTTGTATTTAACAGGTAAGCGGTAATTAAACAGTCTTCGCATAGCATGTTTTTTGTTTGCTGCGAAATCAAATCATTAATTATGGAAAAGTTTCTGGAATATAGCTTAAAAGACTTGTTCCAGGAGGATAATATGGTTTTAATAAATGTGAAGTTGTAAACAACCACCGTTACTGGCATGTATTTGTGCCGCCAGTATCCAATTCCCCATGCTGAGATTGCGTGTGATGAATACACATTATTTGCATAGTTTTTTAGTGAATAAGGAAAATGGTATCCGCATATTGCATAAACTTCTTCATCATTCTCAAATTTTTCCAATCCTTTATTGATAAAGTCGAGAAAATTCGGAGAGAATTCATCATCGTCTTCAGTAAAGATTAACCTTTCATATTTTTCGAAAACGGTTAAAATGATATCGTATGAGTTTTTTACTGCACCATAATTTTTCTCCCTCCTGATAGTAATAACATTCTTAAACCCGGTTATAGAAGATATATATTCACTTATTTTCTCATATCCGGCTTTATGAGAATCTTTTAAAGGAAAATCGAGGGCAATAATTAAATCAGTCTTATCCGCATGAGTACATCGCGAGAGCGATTCCACACATCTTTTAAAGTGATCATACCTGCATAATGTAGGTATGCAAACCGGGGCAAATGTGATTATTTCCACCAAATTAAATTTTTAGTCACCTAAAAAAAATAAAAAGTAGTCAGTTGGAGGGAAAAAATGAATAGAGCATCAAAGTCTATCGTGGCTAGAAAGGGATAAAAGTATGTAGAAAGTTGCGGAATAGGAATTCTACTGTTTTCAGGTACAACCTTTTAAATTTCATGATTTAGTATTTTTACTTTTGGAGCGGATTTAACTCTTTGTTGAACAAAATCTTTATTTCGAATGTAAATGGTATTATAAATACCAAAGGTATCTAGAGGCTTTAATGTTCTTTCTATAGGATCATACTGTACTCGCTCAAAATTTAAGCCAGTCAATAAGTCATGTATTTTATTTTCGTCATAGCCATAATTAACTCCTGCGCCAACAAGTTCAAGGATAATTGCTTTTAAGCCACTTTGTTGTAAAGTCATTGAAGCACCTTGAAGGACTTCCGTTTCAAATCCTTCAACGTCCATTTTTATTAGGAGAGGTGTTTCTATATTTTGTAAAATACCATCCAATGTATCTACAGGAACTTTAATTGTCCCTGGTTCCTCCTTTGATGCTACACAATTCCATGTATCCAGCGAGCTTGTAAAATCAATTGTCCCTTTCATTGACCCTAAAGCAATACGATATGCTGTTACCTTTTCGTGAATTTGATTAATCGAAATATTTCTAACTAAATTTTCGAAAGTCGAAGGTACAGGTTCAATCGAAATCGTTTTTGCTCCAACATGGGCACTTGCTAAAACCGTATAGCTGCCAATATTAGCCCCAACATCAATAAAGAGGTCATCTTTTCTTAACAAGTGAAGAAGAAATGCCATATCCTCATAATCTTCAATACCACAGTATAGATTTCCTGTTGCTCCACACATGCTTTTTTGAATAATCAATTTGGCATTTTCTGTGAATGGATAAATTATTGGATAAGAAATTAACCTTGTGCTTATCTGCCATTTTATAAAACGTAAAACAGCCTGTATTTTATTGTTTTTATTTAAGGGATGGTTAGTGATGTCTCTTAAAAGTTTAATTAATTCTTTCATTATTCTAGGTTTTATTCATTGATAAATTGCAATAACCCTTTATCTCTATCCTTCACCTTTTTTGCAGGCACTCCAACATAAATTCCCCAGGAATCCAATGACTTATTCACTAATGACATTGTTCCAACTACACTCCCTTCTGAAATTGTTAAATTGGGGAAAATCACACATCCACATCCGACCTGAACGAACTGCTCAATTTTAACTACCCCTCCTGTAACCTTTGTACATTCATTTGGATGAAGGGGGCCAATCAGATAATTTCCGCTAAAATCATCCATTGCGCTAAAAATTGTCGTTCTGGGTGAAAGCCCTGTATAGTCCTTTAAGATTATTCCTTTTGCCCCGTATAATGCACAATATGCTGAAATGTGAATGTGAGATCCCAGGGAAATTTTCCCGGATAAAATGCAGAAATCATCTATGCGAACATTGTTTCCAATCGAAATGTTGGAAGCACCATAAATCGATGCCTTTTTGCTTATTAACACTTTTTCTCCGACAGATTTAAAACCAAGCCGGACAATTTCTTCCGCGGTATAAAAAGAATTCATCGATTTTGGATTATTGCAGTCACATTTACAACGTCAAAGGTGCTTAATTCATGGTGCATCGGAAGGCATATAACTTGGTTTGCCACTCTTGTTGCAACCGGTAAGTTTCCCGGGTTGGCTGAATCCAATCCCCGATAGGTAGGAAATGTACTGATTAAAGGATAAAAATATCTACGGCCAAATAAATTGTTCTCTTTTAGTTTGAAATATAATTCATCACGCGTCATTCCGTACTTTCGTTCATCAACAAAAATCGGAAAATATGAATAATTGTGATTTACGCCTGCCTGGTCATCAAGAAATGAAATTCCTTCTACATTTTTAAGGAATTCCCGATATTGATTCGCAACCTCATGCCGCGCATCTATGGCTTTATCAATTTGTTTTAAATTCAATAACCCATAAGCAGATCGCATTTCATCCATTTTGCCATTAATTCCGGGTGCAACTACTTCTGTTTCGCTGGCAAAACCGAAATTTTTTAAATAGTCTATTCGCTTCTTGGTTTGTTCATCCTTAACAACCAATGCTCCTCCTTCGATCGTATTGTAAACCTTTGTAGCATGAAAGCTTAATGTTGACATATCACCATTTTCCAGAATGGATTTTCCGTTCACTTTTACCCCAAAGGCATGAGCAGCATCATAAATTATTTTCAAGCCATATTTATCACCAATTGCCTCTATTTTTTCTGTGTTGCAGGGGTTTCCATAGACATGTACCGGCAAGATTGCCGTAGTTTTGGTTGTGATGGCCGCTTCTATTTTCTCAGGATCAATATTACAGGTAATCGGATCAATGTCAACAAAAACAGGTTTTATTCCATTCCACCAAATGGCGTGTGTCGATGCCACAAAACTGTATGGAGTAGTGATAACCTCTCCCGTTATTCGCAATGCCTGTAATGCAGTTATTAACGGCAAAGTGCCATTCGTAAATAGGCTGATATAAGGGACTTTTAAATATTCGCAAAGTGCCTGCTCCAATTGTTGATGAAAGCGGCCATTATTTGTTATCCATTTACTATCCCAGATTTTTTTAAGATATTCGTTAAATTCTTCCAAATCAGGAAGGAGTGGCGATGTTACTGTGATTATTTTTTCTGAACTCATTTGTAGATAATTAATGATCAGTTAAAAAACCGACATTGATGAATCTGTACATTGATTATTAACCGAAATCGCATGATTATTCTGTAAGATAATTCTCCAGATTAATTTAGCAGGAAGATAGAAAACTGATCTCAGGAAATCACCGGAAAATAGAAACAAACTGATTCGCTTTGTGGATGTAAAATCAAGTGATAGATAAAACAAAAACAAAATAATTGCTATTTGTTTTTTTCGTTTTATTTCTTCTGAATTATTTTTCAGGATTTCTGATAACTTTTTAATATCGGGTTTTGTAATTGTTTCCGGAAGGAGGAATGAATAACTTATGAGAATTCGCTGGATGTTATTACGGGCAACCTGGTTGTGTATAACCTGATATGGGATTGGCTCCGGCCCCAACCCGTTTGAGCCTCTGACATGATATAATGGTTTTGGAATGGTAGCAAATTTCACCTGGTTGTGCATCAATCGCGACCATAACTCATAATCTTGCGTTCGACAGCATTTTGTATTGTATAACGGGGAAAAGTTATCAATTACATTTCTGCGTATGATACAAGGCCCGTGTGCAATCGGAGTATCATATAAGGATGATATTTCAAGATCATCATGGTTTGTCGGGTATTTTGTAATACGGTTTTCCATGAATGAACCACCGAAACCTTTCATCCAGGAACTGCATACTCCAATTTCCTGATGACTTTCCATAAATCTTACAAGAAGCTCTATTCTTTGGGGTACAGAGATATCGTCGGCATCCATTCTCACAATATATTCTCCTTTGGATAATCCAATCCCTTTATTAAGCGTAGCGGCTAGTCCCATGTTCTTCTCGTTTTTAAAGAGTATTACCCGGTTATCCAAATGTTCATATTCCTTTAAAACACCCCATAGCAAATCATTTTCCGGTTTATCCAAAATAATAATGAATTCAAAATTTGTATATATTTGTTTAAGAATGGATTCTATGGCTTTCCTTAGCCAGGATTCCTCTTCCCCATAAACACTCATCAATACTGATACAAATTTTGGATGATTCATTCTGTAATTGTCCGGTAAAATCAATTTCGATTGTTACGCATTACAAACTTGGTTATTCAGAAGGGTCATTAAAAATAACCCTTGAGATCTTTTTTGTTTCGGTTTTGTAGTTGAAATGTTGCATGGCTACTTCACTCCCTCTTTTACCAATTTTTTGCGCTTCGTCTTTGTTCTGAAGAGCAAAACAAATTTTTTCCGCAATGTCTCTTTCATCCCCTGGTGTTGCTATTAAGGCACTTTCACAATTTTTTAGAAATAGACCAATGTCTCCAACGTTTGTCACGATCACCGGATTTGAAGTTAATAAATATTCCCCCAGTTTCGTTGGAAACCCATTTTTAGCTTGCAAGTTATCAGGTCTGGCCAGAACCAGTGCCTGGGCATTTTTAAGAACTTGAGGCATTTCATCTGATGAGATTTCTCCTGTAAAAATAACTTGTTCCTGCAGATGTAGTTCTGTTACGAGATTCCTGTTAATTATTTCATCTTCTCTTACAGGAAACCCGCCTATTAGCAGTAGTTTTAAGTCAGAAATCTTTTCCTGAACAATTTTAAATGCTTTAATCAACACATCTACCCCATCTTTGCTATTCACAATTGCTCCGCAATATGCAATGTATTTTTCTACATTTGTATTTCTCTCCAGTCCATCAAACCTGGAGGAATCACCAATCATGTTAACAATATGGATTTTATTATTTGGTATGCCCATGCACAGAAAATACTTTTTTAATTCAGTTGAGATTACAAAGAGTCCCTTTAGTGATTTGCATCTTCTTAAATATAGATTATGAAAGAAACGTAAAGTCAACGATTTAGTATTCCGTCCAATATCAGGATGCTCTGTTATTTCATGATATAAATTGATTTTATTATGAAAATAACTAAAGACAAAAAGAAATTCTGTTGTTCCATTCAGGATCAGATTATCTCCTTTCTTTAATCTTTGTAAAAAGGAAATAATCCAAAATATTTGTTGAAAATATCTTAATTTATCTTTTATTAATATTTTATTTTCCCATAAATATTGAATTACAACATTTTTAAATTTTAGGTGAACCTTGTCATAATTTTGGTTTGGCCTGATGAAAACAATAACCGTATGGATTCCTGACTCTTCAAAGGCTTTTGTAAAGGCAAGAAATCGATTTATTGCAGCAGAATTTGGTTCATAGCAATCTGTCACAAAGTATAAGGGGCTTGTTTGTGAGGTATCCAAAACTGAAAATATTTAATAGGTCAATATTGAATGGTAGTTTAAATATAATGTTGAAAACCGATCTTCAAGCGAGAAAACATAAAACTCTATTCCTGCGAAAAACAAGATACATCCCAGGTAGGCTAATTTTAACATTAGTTTATGCTCCCGGTTTATAACATAAATTGCCCCAACCAGGAAGGGGAAGCTCAGATAGAAAAATAACCGGGACATAAGGCCTACGGAAGGCGCAAGCATCAGCATAAAATATAAAAGTGATAATTTGATTAACAAGGATTCTCTTTCTGTTACCGAAGATTGCGACAGCATTTTTATATTCCGGTAAAACATAAAAAATATCAATAAGTAGGAGAACCCTCTGATCCCCGGAGTCAATTTTACTTCTAGATAGGGATCATACCTTGAAAAGAAGGAGATATTCACGATTGTTTTCATTATTTTCGGGGATATTGCTGGCAATATGGCTGCAAGAAATGCAAATGCTAGACAAATAACAACGAGTATAACAATTTCGATTTTTGAGGGTTTCTTTGGGGTAATAAAAATTAGCGGTAGGAAAAACAAAGCGCTGGAATGGAAAAAGGAAGCACCAATCATGAGAATAACATAAGATAGTTTTCTCCCTTGTTCTAAATAATAGAAGCCAAAAATAAAAGCGGATACGGCTATACTGTTGCGCATTCCGGACATATTTCCAAAAAGCATGGATTTACTTAAAAATATTACTAAAAAAGCTACAGCCCAGAATTTTGTTGGAATATATCTTTTAAACATGTAAAACAAGGCACTACAAAACAGAATGGAAACAACCACCAGGAACATTCTGTAGGTCGGCATTATGCTTGCAAGCCATATAAATGCTATTTCCCCAGTATCAAAATTCAAACTTCCTGCCGAATGGATGTAATTATAAAAGTCCTCATAGTTCGCATAATCTCCGCCGTAATCCACCCTGAGGGCCATAAATAGAAAAATCGGTAATATGCAAAAGAATAATTTTATATTATTCTTGCTTTCACTGTTGCCTGGCGTAGCACAAATGATAAGGATAACGACTAATATACTGAAATAGACAAGCATGCAGAAATGAATTTATTTTGAAACCGTAACCTTATTTTTTCTCAGATGAACTATTGATTGTTTCAGAAAAGCAATTTCATCATTATTAATAATCTTGAATAGAAATAACAAACCAATATACGCGCCTAATAAGATCAATTTAAATATAACACTGACAACGATCCCGAAAACAATCAGGTAACCGATATAATTAAAAACGACCGTTAAAAACAGGACAAGGAGAAATGTGAAATATTTAAATTTTACTGGATAGACCTTTGATACTGCAATAAAATAACCTAAGCAAATAATGATTACCGATATCATGGTAGCTGCAGCCGCACCCATTCTTCCATACAAAGGAACTAACCACAAATTCAGGAAAACATTAATGATGGATGAAAATACCCAAATTATCGTTATGATCCATGTCTTCCTTACAACCTGAATGCCTAAAACGATTATTCCTGCCAGGCCCAGGAACAAATAGGAAATTGAAAGAATAAAAGTGACATTTTGACTTCCATAGAAACTTTTATCAGCAATTATCATAATGGCTTCACGAGTAAATAGTGAAATGGCTAGAACGATAATGGAAAGCCCGATAAAAAATAACCGTGAAAAATCCGACAGGTTTTTTTTCAGCTTGTTCGGATTATCTATTTGGTCATATAAATACGGGCTGAAAGCTTGTTTTATGGGTTCAGTGAAGAGCATTGGAATGATTGAGGCGAATTTTGCACCAAGGGAGTATAATCCGACATCGCCAATAGTTTGATACTCCTGTAAAAACCAACGGTTACTCATATTCAAAACAAGGGAAGACAGATTTGCCGGTATCAGGAATATGGAGAAACTCAGCATGAGGCCCAATTGTGCCCCGGAAAAGCCTAGTTTATATTCCTTTCTGGATAAAAAGCTTAAAGTAATAAACTGAAAGATATATCCTGTTAATTGTCCGTACAGGACTCCTAATACCCCTAATCTATATAAAACAACAAAAATAATTGTGCTCGTTACGGTCACGAGCAGGCTGACTAAACTTACCCCGATGTACTGTTTTGGTAACTGACGTATTTGTAGGTTTACCATGGGTATTTGTATCATCACAGCAAAAATGGTGGAACCTGTAACCAGAAGAATAGGCAGTCGTCCGACATTGGCATTGAGAATTGTGGCAGAGAACCAACCAGTATTTGTAAAAATTATACTTGCAAACACGATTGCACAACCGAAAGTAAATACCTGGCCTGTTGCAAAAAGTTTTTTTCTGGAATCAACATCTTTGTTATCAAAATAAATCCTGCTGTAACCATTTGAAACGATCAATCCAAATAATATTACCAAAATAGCTGCAAGAAGGTTCAATAATTCCAGTTTCCCATAATCCCCCGGAGATAGCAGTCTTGTATAGATTGGAAGCAATAAGAAAGAAACGCATGCACTGATGATGTTTCCTAAAGAATAAATCGAAATATTTTTTAATAATTTAAACACGGATTTTATTCTTTAGTAGATTTAAAAAGGCAATGGCAGATCCCTTCTTATAATAAAAAGTATGACTGATCGATTTGTAACCCAATTCTAATGGGATTTTTGTCAGATGGGGTATAAACATCAAAATAACCATGTTAACGTATCGTATCGGAGTGTTTGCTTTTAACCATTGTAACATTATTATATTGATATTTTTGTGCAAACCTGAATACCGGTAATCGGGATGTGTATAGCTATCCAGTGTGATCGCTTCATCAGATCTGAAATCAAGCTGTCTGCGTAGGGCTTCGCTGTAGAAAGTGTTCTTGCAAAGCCAACGGGTATATGCCAAACGATTGTTGGTAGTGTCCTGATAAGCAAAACAATAATAATTACCGGATTCAAATCTTTTTTTTATGATATCCAATTTACCGGGAATCAGTTCATTCATTTTTTCGAATAGTTCCAGATCTTTTTCAACCGGCATATAAAATTTAAAATTATTAAACTGTTCCAATTCTTCTTTACTGTCGAAGTGGTTCAGATCAATACGATAAAGTTTTGCTGCCTGAAAAAATAGTCCTACTGTATTGTGATAAAATAATTCAAACACTTTAATTATATATCTATTGTTATTTCCTGATCACTTTCAGAGCAGCTGACATTAATTCCTCACATTTGCACAAAAATCGGATTTTTTTATTGGTTAGGGGTTTGGAAAGCTGCAATTGATACAATAAATTAAAGGTGTCTGTCCATTCAAATTTCCATGGATACCGCCCCGTACCCATATCAAAGACATCCCAACGTTTTTCTCTCTGGTTATTTTCAAAGATCAGGTAATTGAATATTTTTCCAACAGCTAATTTCTGATATACAGGATTGTATGCTGTATTATATGAATAAAACACGTTATTGTAGACATAACCAGTGTAATAACAGATAACCTCATTATTGTTTTTGGCATCCAGTAACAGATAAGTAATTACGTTGTCATTGTTTGTATACAATAAGTTAAAGAAGTCATTACTATGGATATCCTCGAATAAGGAATGTCGTTGAATCAACCCCCTGGAGTGTAAATATTCTTTTTCTGCTATATGAATTTTTGAAATTTGTTCAACAACATTTTCATGGGTAACGATCATTTTAAAATCCACTTCCCGCTGAAACCGGTTTATATATTGTTTGATTTTTTTTGGCAAAAAGGTTTTGATATAGTCTTCAAAACAATCAAATTTGGAAAAATTGATGAAAGGGACTTCTATTAAATACCTTAAGTTCGCGTTATAGCGGCTTGTGAACAGATAATGGGCGAGTAATGTATACTGACTGATATGAGTTAAGCCTATTTCATCCCACAGATTATTACTTTTAATGATGGCGGTAAATATCTCTCCAATGATTTTGTTAGGATCAATATTTTCGGATACATCAATCAGAAAGTCGGCATAATCTCCATTAGCGAAAAACTCCAAAACATTGCACGTGTAAAAGCGCCTTTTTTCATTCCTTATGCTTAACGGCGCAATGCCGACAACCTTATTGTTAATATAAATTGCAATTAAGAAAAGCCGGAGACCGGGTTGTTCGTGATTTACCTTTATCCAGGTATAGTTGTAACGGAAAGTGGAAAAATAAGTCGTCGCGGGTGAAAGTTTTTCTATTCTTTCCCAATCTTCTTTTAAAGATACAAACTCTTCAATGTTTCCTATGATCTTATAAATCATTGTTATGCGATTCGATAACCGGAGGGTTTGATACTATTGAATATCCAGGAATCATTCTTACTGATGCCGCAGACCTCCGTACCCGTCCTAGCATGAATGATTTTTGGCACATTTAATTTGAGCGAAAGCAAAGGATCGTTATAAATGCCATTGTATTCTATCAAAAAATTTGCGTTGTCGATATTTTTTATCACAGAATGGTTGTATACTTCATAATGGTGAGCTATTTCTCCACATGTTGCATACCACACATCTTTCCCTTTCAAAAAAGCATATATCAGATCAAGCGAAAAAATGTCATCATAAACATTGGGTGTTTGACGTTTACTGTTTGTTTTTTGGTTTTGAAAATGTTCCTGGATGGTTATCGGGAATTGATTTGAATATAAATAATTCAAATATGCAACAGGGTCATCGTATTTTTTATAGCCAATAATTTGTTTCACTAATCCTTTGAGCCTGTTGTGTGAAGAAAAATAATGATTTTGAAAAATGTCACCGGAAACATTCGTAGGGATTAATATAACTTTCAGTTGTTTGCTAAAAGACAGATTGTTGTCCGGATGAGCTTTATTGATCATATTCACCTGGAGTGCCCACCATTTTGCGTGAAGTTTTTTTATAATTTCAATTGCTGTTTCGTTGTATTTGTATCCCGGGAATTTTCCCCCGTTAAAACTAATTTTTGTTTGTCTGGAAAAGTTATCTACCGCCGATACTACTTCAGGAACCTGTTCCATGGTAATATTCGCACATTCATGAGTGGGTTGTCCGTTATCTGAATAAAATTCATGTTTAATGCCATGAAAAGCCATTTCGAAACAATCAGATATTTGTTCTATAAATGATAAAAACTTGGGGTCATTAACCTTTCTTGTAAAAACAGAATATCCTTTATCTGTTTGAATATAATCCTGTGAAGACAGAGGCAAAAAGACAGTTCCCTTTATTTCCGGATACTTGTTTAATATGTTTTTCTGGAAGTATTTATACAGCGAATTCTTTTCATCCATCAGGTACCCCCAATCATTGTGTGCTCTGGGGACTCCGTCTATACTCACGGCAGCGGGGACAAGGTCGTCAATCATTAATGAACAGGCCGTTTGAGCGTTGTTAAAATATTTGCATTTTTCAATCATGTTCTTCGTAAAAATTCAGGATTCGAGCAGCATATAAATTTGCCGTAAGATTGTTTCATTGTCATACTTATAAGAGCTCAGATAATCTTTTATTGTAGCATAAGAAGAATTATCTGTTATTAATCCAATGATTTTTTCTGCCATGTTTTCAATTGGTAAAACGAATCCGGATTTTCCCTCTTCGACGGATTCATGAGCAGAATCAAAATTGTTTGCAATCACTGGTATACCCAATACCTTTGCCTCATTTATGACAAGAGGAAATGACTCTGACATGGATGTGTTCACCAATAAATTAGCATTTGCTATGTAGGGATATACATTTATGATATTTTCCAGCCAAATAAATTCTGCTTCAACCTTTTCCTTTTTGGTGTTTTCGAATATTTTTTGTCTTATTGTTTCGTCGGTCTTTTCGCCGATTAAATACCATCTGAAAGGAACACCACATTTTTTAATTTTAGCTGCAATGGCGGGTATTTTTTCAAACTGTTTAACGGGATCGATCCTGCCAACAGAAATGATTGTGAATATATTTGTGTCAAATCCCGGTTCGATATTTTCGGTGATTTTGGCTGCTTTTCTAATGTTTGTGTAATCAATAATATTATGAATCGAAATGACCCGGTCTCTAATTTCCGGTAAAATATCCTGCATTATTCTTTTTGAATAATCCGAAACACAAACCACCGTATTGTATCTTTTGTAAAAGGGCAATTCATTTCGATTGCCTGACAATGATAAGTATCGTTTATAATCGCTAAGGACCCAGGCCACATGTTTTTTTGCGGGGATATGATATACGATTTCAGTAAGATCTCCTTCCTGAAAACTGATTACCACATCATAATGGTTTTTTGCAAATTTATTTGCCCCGAATTTGTAAAAAGAGTCTGTATTGTTTATTACATTTTTCATTACCATTCTTAGTGCCCGGAGAAAATAAAATGCACTTAATCTAAATAGATTTTTCCCTAATAACCGGGAAGAGAAAAATAAATTGTCATCAAGAATTTTACAATTGGTTAGCTTTTCTTTATATGGCCCGCTTGCATCTAAAGCAAATATGTCTATTTCGTATCGGATTACGTCAATTAACGAAAGCAGATTGGATAATGACACGATTGTTCCCCCAATGTGAAAACCGGGTAGTACAAATAGAATTCTTTTCTTTGTAATAACAGTACTGCTCATTTATCATTAACCCACTATGGATATGGGATTTCTTTTATTTCTTTATGTATTGGATATAGGGGTGATTTTGAAAATTTTCAGTTTGAGTTAATTTGTGAATAATAAGATTGGTAAAAATCTTAGCGCCAGTATTATTCAAATGACCACGGTCTTTGAAGAAGGAAGGTTCTTTCATAAACATGGGTAGATTCCCATAATTTAGAAATACTGTTTGATTTGATTCGGCTATATTATATATTATACTGTCAGCTTTACTTTGGTCTTGTTTTGAGAACAAAGGTGACTTTACTATTAATAATTGAATACCCAATTTATGACATTCAACAGCCATCTTAGTTAGTATTTTAATTTTATTTGAATCTAAGGCTGTATTTTCAACATTATGTTTTTCTCCTGGTTCTATCCCATTAATATTGGAACCATATAAAGGTTGGTAACCTTTTAACGTATCCTCTGATTTCAAACTCCTAGTCAGATTGCCTTGAACTAATTTTATAAACATTGAATTGAATGGATAAATGGATGACAGTATTTTTATCTTTTCAAAACTACTTTTTAGATCAATCAATTTACGTAATTCCGGTTTATTGCTATAATAAGGTTGAAGCGTAGAAAGACGGTCATAATACTGATAACCCTGCATTTCTAATGGATTAATGTCGAGAATAATTATTTTCGGTCTGTACCTTTTTTGTACACTTTTAAAAACTGCATAACTGTAGAATAGGAAATTTCCGTCTTTACCGGCATTATAACAACTCATTCCGAGTTGATCTTCTATCATTTTAGGAATATAATGATGGTTTGCTCGTGAGGATCCTAATATCAAAACATCTGCTTTGATACTATCCATAGCATAGGTTGTTTGATACATTTCACCTGAGGATGAAGTAAAATAGTAATTCCTGAGTGTGACCCCGATCAGCTGATCAAGGATCAAAACAAAAAATAGAAAAATTATCGCATTACTTAAAAATCTAAAATATTTATTTTTCAATACCAGCATAAACGAGACTAGAATTGGAAATAAATGAATTGACCTCCATCAAACACTCCAAATAAAAGAATAATAATCACAAGCATACTATAGGCCAGATGTTCCTTTAACCAATACTTTGTTTTGAAAGGCAATGCACTTTTATGCCTTGACGCTTGTGATAATTCGATAGCCAGAAGGAATGCAATGGCTGAAAAGCAATAGGTCAACATTGTTTTGTCAAGAAATAGCGGACCATTAAAATTGGCGATACTCTGGATAATATAAAGCGAATCATGAAAAGACGTTGCTCTGAAGAAAATCCATGCAAAACAGGTCAATAAGAAAGTTATGGCTATTTGAAATACGTTATTTAATTTTGGCAAGTGATCAAGATAAAGAAATTTTCCGAGATTTTTTCGCCATTTTTCAGTTACAATTGCAAAGACCAAATAAAAACCATTCAGAGCACCCCAGATAATAAAAGTCCAATTGGCTCCGTGCCATAGCCCACTGATAGAAAAAACAATGAATAAATTGAGATACCACTTTGGAATGCTCACCCTATTTCCGCCAAGGGAGATATAAAGATAATCTTTAAACCAGGTTGAGAGAGAAATGTGCCACCGTTTCCAGAATTCGGAAATTGAACGAGAGAAATAAGGATGATTAAAATTGGTCATCAGTTTAAACCCCATTACCTTGGCAGCCCCGATGGCAATATTGGAATATCCTGCAAAATCGCAATAAATCTGGAAAGCAAAAAAAACTGTTGCCAATGCAAGTGTTTTGCCACTATGCTGATCCGGATTATTATATACTGCATTTACGTAAATCGCCAATCGATCGGCGATCACGATCTTCATGAAAAGCCCCCATAACATCAATTTCAAACCCTCCACAACACGTTCGTACTCGAAATAGTGCTTTTCATAAAATTGATGGATCAGGTTTTGCGGTCGTTCGATTGGTCCCGCAACTAATTGAGGATAAAACATTACATATAGGGCATATATCCCAAAGTTTCGTTCAGCCTTTTGATTTCCACGATATACTTCAATAGTGTAACTCATTGCTTGAAAGGTATGGAACGAAAGTCCAATGGGTAACAAAATGCCAAGTTGGGGTATATTGTTCTGATAGCCAACTGAGTTTAATAATACGGAAAGATTGTCATTCAGGAAATTATAATACTTAAAGATGGCCAATACACCAATATTGGCCACCAGACTTGAAATTAGCCAGTATTTACGTTGCTTGCCTTGAGCTGTCTCGAGTAAGATACCAGCGAAATAATCAACTACGATTGTGAATCCCAGGATAAGAATATACACCGGGATGAATGCCATGTAAAAGTAACAACTAGATAAAAGTAATAATAGCCATCTGAACTTATGGGGTACAGTAAAATATAAGGTGGTTACTATTATAAAGAAGAAAATAAAATGAAAAGAATTAAACAGCATAGTTCCAACTAACAAATACGTTTTATGTTATGTTCACAGGACTTATGAGTAACCTTACTCATCCTTAGCAATCCTTGATATTTTCTTATCTGGTCGTTAATTTTTAAAAATCTTATATCGGCAATTTCAGCATCAAGAATTATCTTAATGATATATCAGTTTTCCATCTTTGAAATTACGTTAGATGAATTCATGATTATCAAAGCGAGATTTTAACGCTTACCTATTGATAACAGATGAATTAATTAAGGAAAGGATGACTTTACAGCAGATTATTAAGGAATCAGTATTGAACGTTATATTCTTTTCGCCACAATTCAAATAAGACCAATGCGAACAAACTTTCACTGTTTGAATGGCCAGCCTCTTGTCTTCGGATCATTTTGCTTATGTGCTTTTTATCGAATAACTTTTGATCAGAATCGAATAATATTGTTTGAAAAAAATCATGCCAGGGACCATTTTGCAGCCATTTTCCCAAAGGAATACTAAAGCCTTGTTTGCGGTTTTGATCGAATTCTTTTGGAAGCACACGGTCGCAAAGCCTTCTTAGCAATATTTTGCGATCCATTGATGAAACTTTTAATTTTGAGGGTACTTTTCCAAATGCAAATTCGATTAACCGATGATCTAAAAACGGAGCCCTGACCTCCAAAGAATTAAGCATACTTGCTCGATCCACTTTTACTAATACATCTTCAGCCAGGTAGTTTTCAAAGTCCATTCGGGTGATTCTCTGCAAGACATCAGCATGCTCTTTAATCCTTAATGTTCTGATATTTTCTGCTTCGAAGGTCCAGTCTGGTTTGTTATTCATCAATTTTTTTCGCGACCATGAATCAAAATGGGGACCAAACATGGGCAGCTCATGTTTGAAATCAATATCTAAGCTTAGCAGAAATTCACGGCCTCTATAACCGCTGGGCATTATTTTCGCAGCAATATGAGGAATATATTTTCGTAAGAAAGCCGGAATAACCCCGTGCCATTGCTGAATTAATTCAATTCTATTATATGTACTGTATCCACCAAAAAGTTCATCCCCACCATCACCTCCCAACGCAACGCAACAATGTTTTTTAATCAGTTGACTTAACAGAAATGTCGGCACCATTGACGAATCAACAATAGGTTCATCGAACTGACGCGCCAATATTGGCAGAAGATTAACATTTATTTCTGATGCGTCTAACTCTGTGTGATCTGTATTAAAGTGTCTGGCTATTAAACGAGCATGGTCTGTCTCATCATATACGTCATGGTTTGGGAAACGGACAGTGAATGTTCGGACTTTCCCTTGTGCACGTGCTGCCATTGCTGTAACAAGGCTTGAATCAATGCCTCCGCTAAGCAAAATTCCTACAGGAACATCAGCGACAAGTTGGCGACGGACTGCATCTTCCAGAAGAGACTCCAGGGTATCCAATAATTCGGGATCAGATTTTTCCTCTGTGTTTTCTGTAGCAAAATCAGAAAGCTGCCAATATTGCCAAACTTTAAATTCTCTTGTGTTGAGATTAAAGCACAAGGCATGGGCCGGAGGCAGTTTGTTGAATCCTTTTAAAATACAACGTTCTCCAGGTACATAACCAAGTGTCAGATAACAATCCATTGCCGGATAATCAATAATCCTAGGCAACGACCTATCCGCCATTAAGGCTTTTAACTCAGATGCAAAACGGAGAACGCCATCTCTGAAATTATAAAACAGAGGTTTCTCTCCGGCCCGGTCCCGAGCCATAAATAATTGCTGGTTTCGTGTATCAAATAATGCAAATGCAAAGGTTCCGTTGAAGTGTTCAAGACAGTCGTTGCCCCATTCGCGATAAGCTTCAAGAATTACTTCAGTATCAGACGACGAATAAAAGAAATGACCTTTCGTCTGAAGTACATTTTTCAATTCTTTGTAATTGTAGATTTCTCCGTTAAATACGATTACCAACTCCTTTTTTAAATCTTCCAGCGGTTGATGACCAGTCGGAGATAAATCGATTATAGCCAAACGGCAATGACCTAAACCAACACGACTATCGGATGACCACCATTCACCTGAATCATCAGGTCCCCTATGGCATAAAGTGTCACGTTGTAATAATAGCAAGGCTTTATCCAGAACTGGTTTAAAGGAAGCAATACCATTTATTCCGCACATAAATTTGATCTTAGTAATGGATTTAATTTAATTCGCTCTATATCAATATTATATATGTGCAAATTCTGTTGAATCAAGGATAAATAGTATCCTGAAAGAACAATTATTAAATTGAAAATTATGCACTATTGTAAATTGTCCCAATACCATTTTACTGCTTCTTTTAACCCTTCTTTCATAGCAAATTGGGGATTGTATCCAAGCTGTGTTTTAGCTTTTTCGATGGAAGCCAGCGAATGAGGGATATCACCATTCCGGGCAGGTCCATGTATCACTTCTACTTTTATAATTTCCGGATCAAACCGCGAGAGCAATTCTTTAAGATAGGTTGTCAATTGGTTTAAGGTAGTTCTGTCGCCATATGCGGTGTTGTATATGGTATTCAATGCCTTTGGATTTTTTGTTGTTAATGCAAGCATATTCATATGAACCACATTGTCGATATAAGTAAAATCACGTGAAAATTCTCCATCACCATTAATTACGGGCGATTTATACTGCATCAGCAACTTTACAAAAAGAGGGATTACCGCTGCATATGCTCCCTCAGGATCCTGCCGGCGACCAAATACATTGAAATATCTTAAACCGATAAATTCGAGTCCGTAAGTTCTCGAAAAAACGTCTGCATATAATTCATTTACATACTTTGTAACTGCATAGGGTGAAAGGGGACGGCCGATGATTTCCTCGATTTTGGGAAGGCTTTCTGAATCACCATATGTTGAAGAACTGGCTGCAAAAACAAATCTTTTTATTCCAGCATCACGGGATGCCACCAGCATGTTCAGAAATCCACTGATATTTACGGCGTTGGTGGAGATCGGGTCATTAATGGAACGGGGTACCGAACCCAATGCGGCTTCATGTAAAACAAAATCCGCTCCTTCAACAGCAGTGCGGCAAACGTCTAAATCCCGGATATCACCTGTAATGAGTTTAAAGTTTGGATTTGATAAAAGGTGTTCGATGTTCTCCCGCTTACCTGTCGAAAAATTATCGAGACAAGTTACCAGGTTTCCAGATTCGATCAAAGCTTCGCACAGATTGGAACCGATAAACCCGGCTCCACCGGTGACAAGGATTTTAGCGTTTTTAATCATGACTATGAAGATGAAAGATAAAAGGAAAAAGACAAAAGGGATTGGTGATTGGTGATTGGTGATTGGTGAATGGTGAATGGTGAATGGTGATTGGTGATTGGTGAATGGTGATTGGTGATTGGTGATTAGTGATTGGTGATTAGTGAATAGTAAATAGTGATTGGTGATTGGTGATTGGTGATTGGTGACTGGTGATTGGTGATTGGTGAATAGTAAATAGTGAGTGGTGATTAGTGATTGGATTTCAGGGATTTGATGAGGCCCTGGAGCATTTTGGAGATGGTTGTGAGGTCATTGGTGAGGTTTTGATATTGTTCATGCGTGATAAAGCCAAGTTTGGTTGAAATGATTAGTTGAGTATCGAGTTCTGCTGCACTACCAAGGGAAATATAAAGAAATTGCCTGAATTCGTTTTCGTGATTCCTGGCGGCACCTTCTGCAATATTTGAAGGAATTGATACTGCAGATCTTCTGATCTGTGAAGTCAACCCATACAATTCATGCTTTGGAAAGTCACTTGTTGATTCGTAAATAACTGCAACAAGGTCAATTGCTTTCTTCCAAACATCCAAATCTTTATGCGTTTTCATCCTGGTGATTGGTGATTGGTGATTGGTGACTGGTGATTGGTGATTGGTGATTGGTGATTGGTGAATGGTGATTGGTGATTAGTGATTGGTGATTGGTGAATGGTGAATGGTGATTGGTGATTGGTGATTGGTGATTGGTGATTGGTAATTGGTAATTGGTTAATTTTTCAAAACACTAGTTACCAGTTACTATTCACTAGTCACCAATCACTAGTCACTAGTCACAATTTTCCTACTTTCCCCACACTACCTTATCCACAATCTTGGCAAAACTCTGTATGATCTTCACAACTTTAACCGAAACATTGGTGTCTGTATAATCAGGAATCGTGGCTAAGGGTTCATGATTTTCTTTCATCGAAACCGCCAGCTCAATGGCCTGTTCGATGTCGTCGCCCTGGATGCCGCCGATGACGATGGTCCCTTTATCCAGGACTTCCGGCCGTTCGGTGGAAGTGCGCAGCAGGATACCGGCAAAACCAAGCATGGCGCTTTCTTCGGAGAGGGTGCCGCTATCGGAAAGCACGCAGTAGGCATTCATTTGCAGTTTGTTGTAGTCGAGAAAGCCGAAAGGTTTCAGGTTTTGCACCAGCGGGTGAAAGGTGAACTTGCGCTGTTCGATGAATTTCATGCTCCGAGGGTGGGTGGAGTAGATGACCGGCAGGTTGTAGCGTTCGGCAATGGTGTTGATGGCGGTCATCAGGCTCATGAAGTTCTGCTCAATGTCGATGTTCTCTTCGCGGTGGGCGGAAACGAGGATGTACTTGTTGGGTTCCAGCCCGAGTGTGCTGATCACATCGGAGGCCGCAATGGCCTCTTTGTGCTGCAGCAAAACTTCCTGCATGGGTGAGCCGGTAACAAAAATATGTTCTTTGCGAAAGCCTTCCGAGAGCAGGTAGCGGCGCGAATGTTCGGTGTAGGGGAGGTTGATGTCGGAGATGTGGTCGACGATTTTGCGGTTGATCTCTTCGGGCACATTCTGGTCGAAGCAACGGTTGCCGGCTTCCATGTGGAAGATGGGGATCTTCAGGCGTTTGGCCGAAATGGCGGAGAGGGCGGAGTTGGTGTCGCCCAGGATGAGCAGGGCATCGGGTTTTTCCTTTTGCAGCACATCATACGATTTCGCGATGATGTTGCCCATGGTTTCGCCGAGGGTGCTGCCTACGCTTTCGAGGTAGTGATCGGGGGCACGGAGGCCGAGGTCTTTAAAAAATATCTCATTAAGGTTATAATCCCAGTTTTGACCGGTATGTACCAGTACATGATCAAAATAGCGGTCGCAGGCTTTTATCACGGCCGAAAGCCGGATGATTTCGGGGCGTGTGCCGAGGATGGTGATGAGTTTGAGTTTGGGCATTTGGTGAGTTGATAAGTTGTTAATGGTTAATGATTTTGGACCTAGAAAACCTGACGTGTTACGCGTTAAGTTTTACTTCCCACCATTTAACAATCAAAAACCTCTTTTCGCCTTAGGAATCGAGCCGAATGTGGGTCATCGAAAAACCCAGGCTGTCTTTTTCTTTGGTTCGTTTCTTTTGGACACGCAAAAGAAATGAACAAACAAGAATCAGGGGAAATGGTATTGCAATCCATCCACTTCATGGTTATGTGAAATATTTTTTTCATTACACGGAGTTCCACAGAGAAGGCACGGAGATACACAGAGATTTTGAGACGGTTTCTGTTGAATCGGGAAGGGTTAATGGTTAATTATTAATTGTTAATGGTTAATGCTTAATTGAGTGGTGACTGGTGATTGGTCTTTACTAATTACTATTTACTATTCACAAATTACTAATCACTAATCACATTTTCAAAATACGTGTCAGGATCCCCGGGATCAAATAACTCATTGATCCAGAAGATGGTATAAAGCTCATCGTCGCCGGTGTTTGTGATGTTATGGGTATACCAGACGGGCATATCGACGTAGGCGGGCTGATCGCCGGATAATTCGAAATTGAGAACAGTAGCGGTTCCGATACGCCGAAGCTGGATCAGGGCTTTTCCTTTGATCACGGCAAAGCGTTCGATCTTGCGGGTATGGAAATGGTTTCCGCGGGTGATTCCGGGAACGGTGGTAGAAAAGGAGATTTGACCGCCTGTTTCAAGCTTTACTGTTTCCACGAAACTTCCGCGTGCATCGGTGTTCTTTATAAGGTTCACGGGATAGTGATGAGCGATGTCCATGTAACAGCGGAAGGTATTGAAGAGATTTACTTCAAAGCGATTGCTGAGTTTCGGGAAAATTCCCTTATCGAAATACATATCCATGAATCGCTGAAGATGGGCAAGCAGCAAGGAAACCTTACATTCGACGGTATGGGGAACAGAAATGGCGATGGTGCCTGCTGCAGGGTGATCGATCTGATCAAGGATCACCTGGACGAGTTCGCCGACATAAATCAGTTTCATGTCCCCGTCGACGTCAATGTGAGGTGTTTCGTGATGGGTAAGCTGGTGGCAGAATGTGGCTACCACCGAGTTGTAATAAGGATTACCGAAGGGGCCGAAGACATTGGGAATGATGAGCCCGGTGAAATTTGCCTTGTGGTTATTTGCCCAGTGGGTAAATAGTTCGCGTCCTTCCCGTTTGGAATTGCCATATGCGTTATCGCGTTCTTCCTGGGTGGAGGAAGAGAAGAGGAGGTGAGGAGTGGAGTGGGTTTTTTGCATCGCCTCGATCAATTGCCTCACCAGTTGGAGGTTGGTTTGATAGATTACTTCCGGATCGTTGTGACGGTTCAGGGCGGCAAGGTGAACGATTACATCGCAAGCGCTGACAAAGGCTTCCAGCTTCGGGGGATCGCCAAAGAAGGCATCCTCGAACGGGATGCGTTGGTATTTATCAGGATGCAGGCCCAGGGTGTTGTACAGATGCGTACCTACAAAGCCTGATTGGCCTGTTATTCCAACTTTAAGCATAAAAATTTTTTAGAATGCGGATTTTTTTGAACACGGATTTTTTTGGAACGTGGATGACGTGGATAGAACGGATTTTCGCGGATAATTTAGAACGTTGATGGTGCAGATGCTACTGATTTAAGCAGATAAATTTTATCCGTGACCAGCCGCATAATCCGTGTCATCCGTGTTCTCCTTCTGTTATCCGTGCTCTACAAACCTAAATCTAAGCGTACCAGATCGAGCTTCAGCAAGAGCTTTTTCATTCCCTCCACATCGAGTCTTTCGGTGCTATGAGAGGTGTAATCTTCGATTTCGGAGACTTTCGATTCGCCTTCTGTGAAGTATTTCCCGTAGTTAAGGTCGCGGTTATCTGCCGGGATCCGGTAGTAGCCGCCCACATCCATGGCTTTTGCCATTTCTTCGCGGTTGACAAGGGTTTCGTAGAGTTTTTCCCCATGCCGGGTACCAATCACCTTGATTTCGGACTTTGAATTATACAATTCACACAGGGCTTTGGTGAGCACTTCGATGGTAGCTGCCGGTGATTTCTGCACAAAAATATCTCCGTTTGCCGAATGTTCATAAGCATAGATCACCAGGTTGACGGCATCTTCGAGGGTCATCATGAAACGTGTCATGTTGGGATCGGTAATGGTGATGGGTTCTCCTTTTTTGATCTGATCGATAAACAGCGGGATTACTGAGCCGCGGGAGGCCATGACATTGCCGTAGCGTGTTCCGCAAAAGGTTGTGCCGCTGCCAATGAGTGACCGGCTTTTGGCAACCATAACCTTTTCGCTCAGCGCTTTCGACATTCCCATCGCATTGATGGGATACACGGCCTTATCGGTGCTTAATACGATTACTTTCTTTATGCCATGTTCGAGGGCACTGTCCAGCACATTTTCACAGCCCAGCACATTGGTCCGGACGGCTTCCATCGGGAAGAATTCACACGAAGGGACCTGTTTGAGGGCAGCCGCCTGAAACACATAATCCACTCCGCGCATGGCGATGTCGAGGCTGCGTTTGTCGCGGGTATCGCCGATGTAATATTTGATTTTATCATTCCTGTAAAGCTGGCGCATATCATCCTGCTTTTTCTCATCCCGTGAGAAAATCCGGATTTCTTTAATGTTGGTATCTAAGAAGCGATTAAGGACTGCATTGCCGAAAGACCCGGTACCGCCGGTGATGAGTAGTATGTTATCTGAAAACATGTGTGAGGATGTTTGTTATTATTTTGCTGATGGTAAAGATTTGTTTGAAGCGGATGACGCGGATTTTTTAGAACGCTGATGACGCGGATAGAACGGATTTTCGCGGATTTTTTAGAACGCGGATGACGCGGATAGCACGGATTTACGCGGATAATTTAGAACGCGGATAGCACGGATTTTCGCGGATTAGTTTGAACGCGGATGACGCGGATGTTACGGATTTTCGCGGATTAGTTTGAACGCGGATGACGCGGATGTTACTGATTTTCGCGGATTAGTTTGAACGCGGATGACGCGGATGTTACGGATTTACGCGGATAATTTAGAACGCGGATGAAGCAGGTGTTACTGATTTACGCAGATAAATTTTATCCGTGACTATCCGCATAATCCGCGTCATCCGTGTTCTCATTTTGTTATCCATTTTGTGTTTTTTAGAACGATGATGAAGCAGGTGTTACTGATTTACGCAGATAAATTTTATCCGTGTTCTTATTCTATTACCCATGAGCATCTGTATAATCCGTGTTCTCAGTATTCTCCGTGTTCTTCAATTTTCTATCATTTGAGAAAATCTTCCTTCTGAATTCCGGCTTCTTTCCAAAGTTAAAGAGCAATCCAACTTCTATATCCGTTGCTTTCAAGTAATTGATTAGTTGGTATTCATGCTCTTCCCGAAGGGCTTCCATTGCTTTGTTTTCTATCACAATGGAGTTGTCAACAATGATATCAGCATAATAATCGCCAACCTGATGATCATCGTAATATACTTTTATCGGGTATTGACTTTTTAAATCGAAACCCAGTTTTGACAGTTCGATCAGAAAAGCATTGTGGTAAACTTTTTCAAGAAAACCATATCCTAATTGATTATAGACTTTATAAAACGCCTGAATAATTTTATCGGTTTTAACCTGATAGAGCATTTTATTTGTTTCTGAAAAAGAACTTTTTAGAAGGTGTTTTTAGAACGTGGATGGTGCAGATTTACACGGATTAGTTTGAACGCGGATGACGCGGATAGAACGGATTTACGCGGATTAGTTAGAACGCGGATGACGCGGATGTTACGGATTTTCGCGGATTAGTTTGAACGCGGATGACGCGGATAGCACGGATTTACGCGGATAATTTAGAACGCGGATGACGCGGATGTTACGGATTTTCGCGGATTAGTTAGAACGCGGATGACGCGGATAGAACGGATTTTCGCGGATTAGTTAGAACGCTGATGAAGCAGATAGAACGGATTTACGCGGATAATTTAGAACGCTGATGGTGCAGATGCTACTGATTTACGCAGATAAATTTTATCCGTGACCATCCGCATAATCCGCGTCATCCGTGTTCTCATTTTGTTATCCATTTTGTGTTTTTTAGAACGCTGATGAAGCGGATAGAACGGATTTACGCGGATAATTTAGAACGCTGATGAAGCGGATGTTACGGATTTTCGCGGATTAGTTTGAACGCGGATGACGCGGATGTTACGGATTTACGCGGATTAGTTTGAACGCGGATGACGCGGATAGAACGGATTTACGCGGATAATTTAGAACGCGGATGACGCGGATGTTACGGATTTTCGCGGATTAGTTTGAACGCGGATTTTCGCGGATTAGTTTGAACGCGGATGACGCGGATGTTACGGATTTACGCGGATAATATAGAACGATGATGAAGCAGGTGTTACTGATTTACGCAGATAAATTTTATCCGTGACCATCCGCATAATCCGTGTCATCCGTGTTCTCATATTGTTATTTGTTTTGTGTTTTGGGCATGGACCTCATACATCAGAATTAACGAAGGCTGCGCCTGAGGCCTTCTTCCAGCGAGACCTTCGGTTCCCACCCCAGTTGTGCCCGGACTTTTGTGATGTCGGCATACAGATCGTTGATTTCATCGGTCCTTTCTTGTTCTGAAGATTTGATCGGCTTGTGGATACCCGTCAAAGAAATGAGCATATCAATAATCTCTTTTACACTTTCCGACTGGCCCGAACCAAGGTTATACGTATCCTTAGGGCCGGAAATGGAAAGGATCAGCGCATCAACCATATCATCGATAAACAGATAATCCCTTTTGGGCTTGAGATCCATGACTTCGATAGCGGGAATTGAAGGATCCTGCAATTGCTTGATGATTTTTGGAATCAGGAATCTCAACTCCTGTCCTGGCCCGTAAACATTAAATGGCCGGAAGATCGTTACAGGGATATTGAAATGATCGCGAAAATAACGGCAGGTATCATCTGCAATGATTTTACTGTGACTGTAAGGGTTGTGTGCCTTCAGCGGGTGATTTTCGTCAACCGGGAGATATTCGGGAGCGCCATAAAGGTATGAACTGATATAAGTAAGGCTTGCATCGTTGGATCTGCAAAAGTCAAGGACATTCGTAGTGCCGAGCAGATTGACCCGGTAGAAGTCGAAGGGTTCTTTCCAGCTTTCGGGAACAAAGGTTTTGGCGGCCAGGTGAATTACGTGGCCGATGCCTTCGTTTTTCAGGTGATCGAGAATGCCTTTTTGGGCAATGTCACCGTCCTTGAAATCAAACCCCACTAGCTCATAGCCGCTGAGAATGAGTTTGGAAACCAGGGCTTTGCCGATAAATCCTTCTGAACCGGTGACGAGAATCTTCATAAAATGTTAATCATCATATTTTTACTCTTCAGACTTGAATACCTGTTCATAATCTTCGCAGGCCTTCTCATAATCTTCCGGACGCCCGATATCGAGCCAATAACCTTTGAAGCGATTGACGCTGATGGGTTGTTTCATTTCCAGCATCTTCAGCATCAGGTTATCAAAACCAAAAGGTTCATTAAAGGGAACAAAGTCAAGTACTTTGCGATTCATGGCATAAACCCCCATGCTGACTTCAAAATCAAAAACCGGTTTCTCCCGGAACCCGATCACGGTATCTTTATCTTTATCCATATCGATGACCCCGAAGTCAATTTTCGTGGTACGCTGATAGGTTGAAACGGTCAGCAGGGAACGGGCATTGACATGCATATCGTAGAGTTCCCGGAAATCAAGGTTGGTGAGAAGGTCGCCGTTCATCACCAGGAAGTCGTCGGGAAGGTCTTTGATCAGCTTGATGGGAGCAACGGTTCCAAGGGGTTTGTCTTCGAGGACATACTTGATTTCGAGACCGAGTTTGCTGCCATCGCCGAGAAAGGCCATGATCAGCTCTGCGAAATGGTTCACGCACAGGTACACCGTAGTGACGCCGGATTTCTTCAGTCCGGAGAGCAAAATTTCTAGTATTGCCTTTTCACCGATTGGAACAAGCGGCTTCGGAAGGACGGTTGTGTAGGGTTTGAGCCTGGTACCTTTACCGCCCGCTAAAATAACTGCAATCATTTAGAATAAGATAAAAGACAAAAGGAAAAAGACAAAAGGAATTAGTTTGCGAGTTGATGAGCTGATGAGCTGACAATTTATTTTTTTGTTACTGAAGCAATCGAATTTCTTAAAATATTTTCCATCACAATAAATAAAATTAAAAGTGGAATAAAGTAACCATTTCCGAATTTCACAGGATAGCTCATCAACTCATTAGCTCATCAGCTACCTAAAGGCTCCAGTAGATAAGGTTCTTCACTTTTTTTCGGTAAATCCCTTTCAGATCCACCAGCAGGCCGTTGCCGTTCATCAGGGAAGTAAAATATTCCTCATCGAAGTCATGGTAAGGTTTATGGGCTACTGCTACGATCACGGCATCATATTGATTTGCCGGCTTCGGGAAGTCGATCAGATCAAAACCATATTCATGTTTCAGTTCCGCTGCATTGGCATGTGGATCGGTGATATCGACTGCGACGTCGTAGGATTTCAGTTCGTTGATCAGATCTGCAACCCGCGAGTTGCGGATGTCACTGACATCTTCCTTGAACGTCGCACCCATCACCAGCACCCTTGACTGGATGATGTTTTTCCCGGCTTTGATGAGTTTTTTCACGGTTTGTTTTGCCACGTAAAAACCCATCGAATCGTTGACATACCTGCCGGCATTGATCACCCGTGCATGAAAGCGATATTCTTCCGCCTTGTAAGTAAGATAATACGGATCCACGCCGATGCAATGCCCGCCAACCAATCCGGGATAGAACCTTAGGAAATTCCATTTTGTTCCTGCGGCTTCGATGACATCGTAAATGTTGATCCCCATCCGGTTAAAGATGATGGAAAGCTCATTCATGAAGGCGATGTTTATGTCGCGCTGGGAATTCTCGATGATCTTGGCTGCTTCTGCCACCTTGATGGTAGGAGCACGGTGAACACCGGGCTTCACGACCAGTTCATAGGTTTTTGCAATCACGTCGAGAGATTCTTCATCACAGCCGGAAACGATCTTGATGACATTGGTCAGCATGTGTTCCTTGTCGCCGGGATTGATGCGTTCGGGGGAAAATCCGACTTTAAAATCAGTGACAAACTTCAATCCTGAAAGATCTTCCAGGATAGGGACACAATCTTCTTCGGTAGCGCCGGGATACACAGTGGATTCGTACACCACATAATCGCCTTTCTTCAGGATCTTCCCTACGGTGCGCGTTGCGGCCAGCAAGGGGGAGAGATCGGGGAGGTTGTGCTTGGTAACAGGTGTCGGAACGGCTACGATATGAAAGGTACAATCTTTCAGATCGTCAATTTTCGAAGTGAAGAGGATGTCGCAGCCTTCGAAGGCTTCAGCGGGCAGTTCCTCGCTGGGATCCACTGAGTTGCGCATCATTTCCACCCGGTCTTCTTTGATATCAAATCCGACCACGGAGATCTTTTTTGCAAATTCAAGAGCGATGGGGAGTCCGACATATCCGAGCCCGATGACCGAGAGTTTGGATTGCTTGGAGAGAAGTTGTTCGAAGATAGACATGGTTTTTTAGTTGATGAGTTGATGAGTTGATGAGCTGGTGAGTTGATGAGCTGGTTGACAAGTTACGCGTCACGCTAAGACAGTTGGCTAATTATTCGTACTTGCCCATATCAAAAACGCTGCGGGATATCTTTTCACAAAGGCTGCTTCCGCCTCTTTGGGAATGAGCTGATAATGTATTTTCCTGTGAATCAGTAGTTCTGTTTTAGCAGTAAGAAGGTCCAGGTATTCGAGGTCGATGTTTTCTCCGATCAGGAATAAATCGATGTCTTTGGTGTCAAGTCCCAGGGCGAGATCCCCGGCGATGTAGGCTTTCTGAATGGATCCCAGTTTTTCAACCACACTGAGGATGATTTGGTCGAAGCCGACATATTTTTTAATCATATTCTGGATATCAGCGAAAAGCGGATGCTGATCATTGGCCTTATAAACCTTACGGTTTTGTTCTTTCCCCGATACCAAAAGACCGGCTTTTTCGAAGCGGTTCAGTTCCAAACGGATCGAATTGGTCGATTCACCAAACTCTGTCTCCAGGTTTCGCAAATAGGAGGAGGACCGGTTATTCAAAAAGAACCGGAGAAGGAGTTTGATTCGGGTTTTGCTGGTGATTAAAGTGTCGAGCACGTTTTAAAGTGATGAAGTGAGGGAGTGATGAAGTGAGGGAGTGAGGGAGTGATTTAACCTTCTTTAAGTCGGTTGTTAAGGGATTTAATCAAGCGAGTCAGGAGAATGCGCAGATATTTGATTTTTTAGATTTTTTTGATCGGAATCTTTCAGATAATTAATGTTTTTTGCGATAATTAATTGCGTTTCGATTTCAGATAGGGAGCCTGGAGAAAAATATAAAAACTGAATAAACTCACGGGAATTTTTGCGGGCAGCGCCTTCAGCTATATTGGATGGAATTGATATTGCTGCCCTGTCAGACCAAAAATCTCGGATTTTGGGAATGAATTTGTGAGTAGATATAGCTCTGTGACAAAGTCAACAGCAACTTTCCAAACCTCAAGATCTTTGTGCGTTTCAACTATTTTTTTGATTGTATTGTCACTCCCTCACTTCGTCACTTCATACAGCTTCGCCCCATCAGTCACATCGGTAACCTAGCTTGATTTAATCTTAGTCATCAATTCCCCACCTATTACCTTTCACCCGGTCACTTCCTCACCTCGTCACTCCCTCACTTCATCACTACTTCCAGCATCGCCGGCGAAATGCTTACCATTAAAACCTTATCCAAATGATCAATACGGACGAGCATCTTGTGCTTTCCGGCAATGGCGGTCAGTTCTCCGGTGATTCCTGTGAGGGGGCCGGAAATGACTTTTACACTGGTTCCTACGGCCAGGTCTGCGGATACACAATCCACTTCGACGCCTGAACCGGTGATTTTTTTCAATAAATCAATTTGGGAAGCAGGGATTACCGCGGGTTTTCCTGAAAACCAGATATATTTCACCGCACCTTCCGTATTCAAAACCTCATGATAATGGCTTTGGCCTACATTGACAAATACATACGAAGTAATCAGGGGTACTTCCACCAGCTTTTTACGGTCCGACCATTGCCTGAGCGTTTTGCGTAACGGGAGATAAGCTTCAATTCCTTTCTCCTGAAGCCTTGTCGATAGTTTCTTTTCGCTACGGGGTTTGGTATACACAGCGTACCAATTGCAAATTTTCTCCATTCCCAGGTTGTCAGAAAATATTGAGTAACAAAATTACTCAAAAAAAAGCTGAAAGCAAGTTTTGATGAAACTTTTTTTCCAAATTTGCTTAGAAATCCTTTAATTTTGTCACTCTGCCAATCAAAATTATAAAAAAAAAGTGAAAAAGGCGGTTTTAACCTTTTTTCTGATCATTTCTTCTGCACTTGCCTGGTCCCAGGTGGTTTACCAGGATCTGACAAACCGGAATATCTATGAATTTATTGACGAGCTGGCCGTTTTAAAGATCATTGCCATCAACTCCTCCATCAAGCCGTATTCACGGGAACTGATTGCCGCGAAGTTGTCGGAAGCTTCGGCTCAATCGGAAAAGCTGAATAAACGGCAGAAAAAGGAGTTGGCTTTTTACCTGAAGGAATTCAACCTGGAACTGAAAGATAACCTGGATTATTTCAAAAAAGACAAAGGGCTTTTTAAAAACAATAAAAACCTGGGGATTCCTTTGAATCCGCTGGCGCTGATATACAAAGATTCGCTTTTCAGCCTGGTCTTTAAACCGATTTGGGGTATCGAGGCTTTTCGTAATGGCAACGGTTCCGATTATCACCGCTGGGGCGGGGCGGAAATCTTTGGCTATATTGGAAAACATTTTGGTTATTATACCAATCTCAGGGATCATTTTGAAGAGAAGATCCTGGTTTCACCCACCTATCTGACCCGGGAGGAAGGCGCGGTCTGGAAGCCGGATAATACCGGTGGAGGCGATTTCAGTGAGATGCGTGGCGGGATTACTTATGCGTGGAAATGGGGATCCATCCTGCTTGCCAAAGATCATTTCGAATGGGGGGAGGGCTATCATGGAACAAATATCCTCTCCGGCCGGACCCCTTCCTTTCCTTTGCTACAATTGAAACTCAGCCCGGTCAAATGGTTTGATTACACTTTTCTCACCGGGTGGCTGGTCTCGGAAGCGGTCGATAGCAGCCGGTCATATGTCATAAAAAAGGGGATCCGGCAGTTTTATTTTAATAAGTTCATCTCCGCCGCCATGATGACTTTCACCCCCTGGAAAGGGTTAAACCTCTCGCTGGGAAGTTCCGTTATCTCCTGTTCAGAAAATTACAACCCTGCATTGCTTAGCCCGTTGCTTTTCTATGTGAACTATTCGTACAGCGGCAATGATTTCGAGCATAAATACTACGGAACGAACCCTGCTTTGTTTATCAATATCAGTTCCCGGCAGATCAGGCATTTGCATCTCTACGGATCCGTGTTCATGGATGAATTTACTGTCGCGGGAACCAGTTTGAAAGGAGGGGCACGATTTGTTCTGGGGAACCTGGTGCTGACGGCAGAATACACCAAAAACGGAATGGAAGTGTATCAGCAAAATACACCTACGCTGACATTTGAATCGAACCGGTATGGTCTCGGGCATTACCTGAGGAATGATTCCCGGGAGTTATTTGTCTCGGCCGGGTATAAGTTTTTCCGGGGCCTTCATGCAGAGTTGAGTTATGAAAATGCCTTTGTGAAAAGCCCTGCACTTCAACCGGATTTCTGGAAAAGTGAAAATATTTCCTTCTCTGTGAATTATGAATTCCTGAACAATGCCTACCTCTTTGCAGCGCTTTCGCACCGGGAGATTACGGGGAATCCTGTTTTTCAGCCTGCACTCTTCAATGGGATTACCAATACATTGAGCGGCGGATTTACCTTTGGTTTTTAATCGGCTTAACCCACCGCTTCACCCCCTCTCATGTAGGAGAGGGGGAAGGGGGTGAGGCTGTTTAAGATTACGGGGAATCCTGTTTTCCAGCCAGCACTCTTCAATGGGATTACCAATACCCTAAGCGGCGGATTTACCTTTGGTTTTTAATCGGCTTAACCCACCGCTTCACCCCCTCTCATGTAGGAGAGGGGGAAGGGGGTGAGGCTGTTTAAGATTACGGGGAATCCTGTTTTTCAGCCTGCACTCTTCAATGGGATTACCAATACATTGAGTGGCGGATTTACCTTTGGTTTTTAATTGGCTTAACCCCTGCGACTCTGCGGTGTCCCGATAGACGCGGCTGTTACTGATTTATGCAGATAAATTTTATCCGTGACCATCCGCATAATCCGCGTCATCCGTGTTCTTCAATTTTCTATCATTTGAGAAAATCTTACTTCTGAATTCTGAGCTCTGCGGCTCTGCGGTGTCCCTATAGACGAGGGTGTTACTGATTTACGAGATTACTTTTATCGGTGACCGACGGGAATGTGTGCACCAGAACATATTATGGAAAAACTTTATAAATATCTTTTCGGTGAGCAATAAGGAGAAATCGTATCGTGGTTTTATTTATCATTTCAATACCAATACGATAATCCCCGATTCTGATTCGATAATAAGTTGAATAACCAGTAAGTTTTAATACGTTGGTAATTGGGGATAAAGAAGGGGAATTTTCAATTTGAATAATAACTCGCTTTATCCTCCTTAATACATTCGGGTCATGGACCTTATTCAAGGATTTTTCGAACGACTTATCAAATTCAACAATCATTTCTTGTCCAATTTTTTCATAATGGATTCCCGACTGACGGTTTCACCAGTCTTGACTTTATCCATAATTATTCCCAGGGCAAGATCCTCATATTGTTCTTCATTAATATTTAAAACATCAGCTCCAAGCTTTTTCGCCAGCTCTTTGAGGATCTTTGTATTTTGATTATCTGCTTTAATAACAATGGCACTCATGACGATATTTTTACCAAAAATACGAAATATTCGACAGACCTCAGATTTAATATGTTTGGCGCTAAAATCCGCATAATCCGTGTCATCCGTGTTCTTCAATTTTCTATCATTTGAGAAAATCTTCCTTCTGAATTCTGGGCTCTGCGGCTCTGCGGTGAAATTTAAACTATACTGACCCGATAGCTGCGGATTTCTTAGAACGCGGATGACGCGGATAGAACGGATTTACGCGGATTTCTTATGACGTTAATGATGCGGCTGTTACTGATTTATGCAGATAAATTTTATCCGTGACCATCCGCATAATCCGTGTCATCCGTGTTCTCATTTTGTTATCCATTTTGTGTTTTTTAGAACGCTGATGACGCGGATAGAACGGATTTACGCTGATTTCTTGTGACGTTAATGATGTGGCTGTTACTGATTTATGCAGATAAATTTTATCCGTGACCATCCGCATAATCCGTGTCATCCGTGTTCT